>NZ_FOBJ01000002.1:0-620792 GCF_900109805.1 Variovorax sp. YR750 | reverse complement strand
TACATCGACTACCGCAACCTGCGCCCGAAGTTCGTCGAGACCTTCCTGGCCAAGCTGGTCAACTGGGACTTCGTTGCCAAGAACTTCGGCTGATCGGCTGACGCCGCTCAGTTGTTGATCAGGTTCAGGATGTTCCCGTCCGGGTCCTTGAACCACGCGACCTTCATGTCGCCCATGACGTGGAGGTCGCCGACCAGCTTGGTGTCGGGCATGTCGTAGTGCTCGAAGCGCACGCCCCTGGTCTTCAGGGCCTCCACGATGCGCTCGATGTCGCCGTCGACCGACCATGTCACGGCCGTCGCCTGGTTGGTGCCCGCGAACTGCGAGCGGTACACGTTGATGCGCGTGTTGCCGCTGCGATAGACGATGACCTCCTCGCCTTCCGCGTCGACCTGCGCGAGGCCCAGCGTGTCCTCGTAGAAGCGGCGGGCCACGGCGAGATCCTTCACCGCGAGATTGGCCACCGCGTTGATGTTTCCGAGCATGCGAGTCTCCTTCCAGGCCCGCTGCGCCACCGAAGGGGAAGCACGCCGGGCTTGCCAAAAATACTCAACCATGCGGTGCAGTATTTGCGTCGGACAGGACGCTGTCAAGGCATCGGAAAATGACACCCCGCAAGTCGAGACGTGCCCCATCGCGAATGAAGAAATCCTTCTTACGCGGCTTCCGGCACACTGCACCCCCGGTGCAGTGACGACGGCAACGACTGCAACCCCGAATCGACTCCGACAAAGAGACAAACCCATGATCCGCAGACACCTCGGCAAGCTGGCCACCTCGCTGGCCTTTTCGCTGGCACTCCCGCTGGCCCTCACCGCCACCGCTCACGCGCAGACCGCGTCCTACCCCGCCAAGCCCATCCGCATGGTCGTGCCCTTCCCGCCCGGCGGCGGCACCGACATCCTGGCGCGCCTGGTGGCCCAGAAGCTCGCCGAGGCGAAGCACTGGACCGTGGTGCCCGACAACCGCGCGGGCGCCGGCGGCACCATCGGCATCGCCGAAGCCGCGCGGGCCGCCCCCACGGGCTACGACATCGTGATGGGCCAGAAGGACAACATGGTCGTCGCGCCCTGGCTCTACAAGAACCTGAGCTACAACCCGGTGAAGGACCTCACGGCCGTGGCCCACGTGGCCTACACGCCGGTGGTGATCGTCACGCAGGTCAACTCCAAGTTCAAGACGCTCGACGACGTGGTGAAGGCCGCGCGCGCCGCGCCCGACACCGTCACCTACGGCTCGCCCGGCAACGGCACCACCATCCACCTGGCCGGCGAGATCTTCAACGGCGCCGCCAAGATCAAGATGCGCCACGTGCCCTACAAGGGCTCCAACGCAGCCATGATGGACGTGCTCGCGGGCAACGTCGACCTGATGGTGTCCTCCGTGCCCTCGGCCATGGCGCAGATCAAGGCCGGCAAGCTGCGTCCGCTGGCCGTCACCTCGGCCAAGCGCAGCACCTCGCTGCCCGACACGCCCACCGTGGCCGAGCTGGGCTACAAGGACTTCGACGTGAGCACCTGGTACGGCCTCTTCGTGCCGGCCGGCACGCCGAAGGACGTGGTGACGGCACTGAATACCGAAGTCAACAAGCTGCTGGCCACGCCCGAGATGAAGGCGGCCATCATCGCCCAGGGTGCCGAGCCGCAGAGCATGACGCCCGAGCAGTTCGGCGCGCTGCTGAAGACCGACTACGAGAAGTGGAAGGGCATCGTGCAAGCCTCGGGCGCGACAATCGAATAAGGCCGCGCGCCGCAGAATGGTGTCTCCAGAACAGGCCGCAACGCCGGCACGGAGACACCGATGGTTCCTTCCCTTCCACTGAAGACGGCCGCCCTCGCGGCGGTCGTCGCCCTCTTCCAGGGCTGCGCCCAGACTCCCGCGCAGAAACCTTCAGACGCCACTGTCGCCGCCCACGTGGCGGCAGCCACGAAGGCCGCGGGCACCGACCTCGGGCCGCTGCTCTCGCTGTGCAAGCCCGCCCCCGCCACGCGCCCGCCGCAGGAAGAGCTCGACAAGGGCCTGCCCCTGCTCATCAACAAGCCCGCGCCGCCGCCGGCCAGGGCCTTCGACAACCTCTATTTCGTGGGTGCCGACTGGGTCAGCGCCTGGGCCATCAAGACATCGGACGGCATCATCCTCATCGATGCGCTCAACAACCAGGTGGAAGCCGCCGCGCTCATCGAAGGCGGCATGCGCAAGCTGGGCCTCGACCCGGCGCAGATCAAGTACGTGATCGTCACGCACGGCCATGGCGATCACTACGGCGGGGCACCCTATCTCGCGCAGAAGTACCGCGCGCGCGTGGTGATGAGCGATCTCGACTGGACCATGACCGAGACCAAGCTCGAATTCGCCACGCCCATCTGGGGTGCGCCTCCGAAGCGAGACATCTCGGTGAAGGACGGCGACCGCGTCACGCTCGGCGACACCACCGTCACGCTCTACCTCACGCCGGGCCACACCATGGGCACGCTCTCGCCGGTGTTCGACGTGAGCGAGAACGGCAGGAAGCACCGCGCCATGCTCTGGGGCGGCACGGGCTTCAACTTCGGCAAGGACGTGCCGCGGCTGGACAGCTACATCGCATCCACGAAGCGCATGGACTCGCTGGTGAAGGCGCAGAGCATCGACGTGATGCTGTCGAACCACTCGAACGTCGACAGCTCGCAGGCCAAGATGGCCGCGCTGCGCCAGCAGCCCGCAGGCGCAGCGAACCCTTTCGTGATGGGCACGCCCACGGTGGAGCGTGCGCTGAACGTGATGGGCGAGTGCGCGCAGGCGCAGCGCGACAGGTTCGCGATGCAGTGAGCGGGCGCCGGGCTCAGTCCGGCGTGAACTTCGCGTTGAAGATGGCGACGTCGGGCTCCAGCTCGAACGTCGCCACCTGCCCCATCTTCCCGTCGCTCATGCGGCAGGCAGAGAACAGGCTGTAGCGCCCCTTGAAGCCGAACTCGTCCATCACGATCAGCGCGTAAGGGTGCGGCACGAACACCTGGTGCTCGAACACGATGCGGTGCACGTTGCGCGGCGAGGGAAAGAGCTTGTACTCGCCGGTGTCGATGGCCTGTGCGGTTGCCATGGGAATGCTCGCTTTCCGATCAATCCGGATCGCGCACGTCGGCCACGGGCTTCGCGCCGAAGTCCGCGCGCGCCAGGTACTTCAGCACCTTGGCGGCTGCCGAGGCGGGGCTGTCGAGCATGCCTTCGTTCTTCATCTTCTCGAAGCGCGTGCGGTCCGGGAACTTCTCGGCCGATGCGCCGCGCAGCTGCACCTGCATGTCGGTGTCGATCACGCCAGGCGCGAGCGAGACGATGCGCGCGCCGTTCGGCGCATTCGCCTCCTCCAGCGCCACGGAGCGCGAGAAGTGGTCCATGCCGGCCTTGGCCGCGCAGTAGGGCGCCTGGCTGCCCATGGCGTTGCGGCCCAGGCCCGAGGAGATGTTCAGCACCTTGCGCGCGCCGCGCCATTCGCGCGTGGCGCCGAGGAAGGCCGCCGTCAGCAGCATCGGCGCTTCCAGGCCGATGCGCAGGGCCAGCGACAGCTCGGACTCCACGGCGCGCGACAGCGGCGCCGGGTTGCCGACGGTGCCGGCGTTGTTGATGAGCGTGACGCTGTCGAAGCGCTGCGCGTCGACGGTCTTGAGCCAGGCAGACAGGCGCTCGGCTGCGGCCACGGGATCGGACAGGTCCTGCTCCCATTGCGTGAGCTCGGCACCGCCGGCCTTGGCCGCTTCGGCCAGCGCGGGCGATTGCTTGCGCGAAATGCCGACCACCGTGTGGCCGGCCTGCAGCAGCTGTTCGGCCATGGCCTGGCCCAGGCCGCGCGAGGCGCCGGTGATGAGGGTGAGGTGGGAGGTGGACATGAAGATCGTGGTGGGGACAGAAAGAAAGACCGTGAGCTTAGGCGATGTACAGAGGGTCGGTGGAACCCGCGGTTGAACCAGCCGCTGCCGCACGGAGCCAGGTAGCGGGAGGTGAAGGACGCAGAAGAGTGTCCTTGGAAATGGACAAATTCTCCACTCACATCCAAAATGTGGCGCATGAAGGACAAAATCAGACTGCCCATCGAGCTCGGACAGGCCATCCAGCGCGCGCGAAAAGAAGGCCGCCTGAAGGCGACCGACATCGCCTCGCGGTCAGGCCGCGCGCGTAACGTCCTCTACCGCCTGGAACGAGGGGAAGACATCACCCTCGCCTCGCTTTTCGACATCCTGCGCGCCATGGATCTCACGATCCGCCTGGAACGCCTGGGCATGCCGACGCTGGAGGAAGTCACGGAGCGCTTCGGACAGGATGACGACGATGCTTCCTGAAAAGATCAAGCAGCTCGATGTCGAGATCGCCGGCGCGTCGGCCGGCCAGTTGCTCAGGCACTCGGTCTACGAGTTCCGGTATCTCGACGGTCGTACGGATCAGCCCTCGGTCGCACTGCTCATGCCGCCGACGCGTCCGACGTACCAGGACGGCGACCTCTTCGCAGTCATGGATCAGAACCTGCCCGAAGGCGACCTGTACCTGCGCCTGCGGGCGATGTTCCCCAAGCAGCAGCTCACGCCGATGCATTTGCTCGCAGTGGTCGGGGCCAACGGTATCGGGCGGCTGGGCTTCCGGCTGCCGGGGGCGCAGCCACTCGCGGCGCCTCGGATCATCGACCGCAAGACTTTGCTCGGAACCCGCTACACACCCGAGGTGTTCGACGACCTGGTTCGGGCGTACCTGAGCACGGGCGCCGGCATTGCCGGCATGCAGCCGAAGATCATGGTGCCGGATCGGGTCACCCTCCCTGTGCCCACGATCATCGTGAAGGCGGCCGCACCGTCCTATCCGGGCCTGTCGGCCAACGAGTTCATGTGCCTGACGGCCGCCGGCCACGCCGGCATCGAGACGCCCACGTTCGACCTCTCGGACGACGGGCAACTGCTGCTGATCGACCGGTTCGACATCGCGGCGGACGGCTCTCGCATCGGTTTCGAGGACATCGCGGCGTTGATGAATCTTCGGGTGCGCGACATCCAATCAGATCGGAAGTACCACGGAAGCTACCAGCGCATCGCCGAGCTGATGCAATACCTTCAGCTGCCCAGCGAGAACCTCGAGCGCTTCTTCGAGCAGGTGGCATTCAGCATCATGGTGCGCAACGGCGACGGCCACCTCAAGAACTACGGCTTGCTCTACTCCTCTGCGGCTGACTGCCGCCTGGCACCGATGTTCGATGTGGTGACCACCGCGATCTACAGGTACACGCGCTATGAAGGCGGCCCCGAATTGGAAGACCGCACGCTGGCGCTCAAGCTCTTCGCCGGCAAGGGCCACACGAAAGCCTATCCGACCACCGAGGAACTGCTGCTGTTCGGCAGCAAGGTATGCGGGGTCGCAAAGCCCGCGCTCGTTCTCGCGCGAATCGCCGAGGGGATGCGCAAGACGCTGGATCAGGCGGGCCGCGACCAGCGAATCCCGAATGATCTGCTGGAGAAGATGCGGGACACGTGGACCGACGGAATGATCTACGCCAAGGCGCGGTAGATCTCCGGATGCATCGGGCTCGTCCGTTCGAACACCGAAAGCCGCTGTCGCCAGTCAGTGGTTCGCGGACAAGACCTCCAGCCTCTAGCGGAACTGCTTGCGCAGGAAGTTGCGATGCCGCGCAATGTGCTGCATCTGCGCCGGCGCGACGGTGCCGCCCAGGTCGACCTCGTCCGCCCCGTTGAGCACCGCGTTGGCATTCGCCATCGCACGCGCGACGACTTCTTCCTCGCTCACGCCGAGCTGCGCCGCGAGGTCGAGCGCCACGCGCCGCATCGCGCGCTGCGAGAGCATCCACATCGCGCCGAAGCGGTCCCACGCGAGCGCGGCCTCCTCGGCCTTCTCGCGGTCGGCAAGGATCTCGTTGAGCGGCTTGGCCAGCACTTCGTTGAGCGCATCGAGCTTTTCCGTCAGCGCCTCGTTGCGCTCGATGGCTTCTTCGAGCGTCGGGCCGGTGTCTTCGGCCTTCGCCTTCGAAGGAGCCTCGGCCGGCGGAGGGACGAAGGCTGCTTCCGCATTTGCGGGTACCACCAGGAGCTGGTCTTTGAGGGTCATGTTCTTTCCTTTTCCGCCGGAGCGTTCTTCTTGTTGTTCGACATCGCGGTCGCACGCAGGCCGGGCAGGTCGAGCACGCGCAGCCCGCCGTACTCCACGCGGATCAGCCCTTGCGCCGAAAGGCCGTTGAGCGCCTCGTTCACCCGCTGGCGCGAGAGGCCGACAAGGTAGGCCAGCTCCTGCTGCGTGATTCGCAGGACTTCGCCAACGCCCGGGTACAGCACCGGGTTGAACAGCGACACCAGGTTGCGCGCCACCCGCGCGTCGGGGTTGTTGAGCCGGTCGATCTCGAGCGCCGCGATGAACTGGCCCAGCCGCTCGTTGAGCTGGTTCATCACGAAGCGGTTGAAGCCGATGGAGTGGTCGAGCAGCCAGTGGAAGCTCTCGGTCGGCAGGCCCGCGATCAGGCTGCGCCGCAGCGCCTGGATGTTGTAGCGGTAGGGCTCGCGCTTCATCACCGTGCCCTCCCCGAACCAGCCGCCGGGCGGCACGCCGGTGTAGGTGACGGAGCCGCCGTCGGCGTTGTCGTTGCTCATCTTCAGCAGCCCTTCCACCACGCCGAACCAGTAGGTGGGCGAGCGCCCGACGCGGCAGACCAGGTCGCCGGGCTCGGCCTCGCCGACCACCAGCGCCGCCTCGGCGCGGCGGCGCTCGGCGGGCGTGAGCTTCGACAGCCATGGAATGCTTTCGAGCTCCGCGTCATTGGCGGGGCGCACGCGGTCCCTGATGGTCGAACCGCCGAGCGCGCTGTTGTGGTTGGGATTGCCGTGAGGCATCGGGAAACTCCGGGGAGTAGTGTCCCTAGGATTGTCGTTGGAACGACAACCGGGCGTCAAAGTGAGACCTACGATCCGCCCACTGTGCAAACAACCGCCCCCACCTTTCCCCGTCTGCTGCTCGCGCATGCCGAGGCCCGACCCGAGGCGCCCGCCATGCGCGAGAAGGACCTCGGCATCTGGCAAACCTGGAGCTGGAGCGCCGTGGCGCAGGAAGTTCGCGAGATCGCCTGCGGCCTCGCGAGCCTCGGCTTCAGGCCCTTCGACAACCTGGCCATCGTCGGCGCCAACCGGCCGCACCTGTACATGTCGGTGGTCGCGGCGCAGAGCCTGCGCGGCGTGCCGGTGCCGCTGTACCAGGACGCGGTGGCCGGCGAGATGGTCTTCATGCTGCAGGACGCCGGCATCGAGTTCGTGATCGTCGAGGACCAGGAGCAGGTCGACAAGCTGCTCGAGTGTCGCGAGATACAGCAGGGCAAGCAGCCGGGCATCCGCTACATCATCTACGACGACCCCAAGGGCCTGCGCCACTACGACCAGCCGGGGCTCATGAGCTACGAGCAGCTGCGCGCGCTGGGCCGCGAGTTCGACAAGGCCAACGTGGGTCACTACGACCGCGCGGTGGCCAGCGGCGAGGCCGCCGACGTGGGCGTGATCCTCTACACCTCCGGCACCACCGGCCGCCCCAAGGGCGTGTGCCAGACGCACGCGAGCTTCATCGCGGCGGGCCGCGGCGGCGTGGAGACCGACAGGCTCGGCCCCGGCGACAACATCATGAGCTACCTGCCGATGGCGTGGGTGGGCGACCACCTGTTCTCGGTGGCGCAGTGGCTGGTGGGCGGCTTCACGCTCAACTGCCCCGAGTCGAGCGAGACGGTGATGAACGACATGCGCGAGATCGGCCCGAGCTACTACTTCGGCCCGCCGCGCACCTTCGAGGGACTCCTCACGGCCGTGTCGATCCGCATGGAAGACGCGGCCGCGCCGAAGCGCTGGCTCTATGCGAAGTTCATGGCACTGGCGCAGCGCGTGGGCGCGGACATCCTCAACGGCGCGCCGGTGGGCGCGCGCGACCGCCTGATGTACCGCCTAGGCGATCTGCTGATCTACGGCCCGCTGCGCAACGTGCTGGGCATGAGCCGCATCCGCGTGGCCTACACCGCGGGCGCCGCCATCGGGCCCGACCTGTTCCGCTTCTACCGCTCCATCGGCGTCAACCTGAAGCAGTTCTACGGCCAGACCGAGACCTGCGCCTACGTGTGCCTGCAGCAGGACGGCAAGGTCAAGCTGCAGACCGTGGGCACGGCCGCGCCGGGCATCGAGCTGAAGATCGCCGACGACGGCGAGGTACTGGTGCGTGGCGTCTCGGTGCTCAAGGAGTACTACAAGCGCCCCGACGCCACCGCCGAGGTGCTGGACGCGAACGGCTACTTCCACACCGGCGACGCCGGCGTGCTCGACAGCGAGGGCCACCTGCGCATCATCGACCGCGCCAAGGACGTGGGCCGGCTCGTGGGCGGCGCGATCTTCGCGCCCAACTACATCGAGAACAAGCTCAAGTTCTTCCCGCAGATCAAGGAAGCCGTGTGCTTCGGCAACGGCCGCGACGAGGTCTGCGCAGCCATCAACATCGACTACGAGGCCGTCGGCAACTGGGCCGAGCGCCGCGGCCTGGCCTACGGCGGCTACGTGGACCTGGCCGGCAAGCCCGACGTGCTCGCGCTGGTGGCCGAGTGCATCGCCAAGGTGAACGCCGACCTCGCCGCCGAGGACGGCATGGGCGAGACTCAGATCGCGCGCTTCCTCGTGCTGCACAAGGAACTCGACCCCGACGACGACGAGCTCACCCGCACGCGCAAGGTGCGCCGCGGCTTCATCGCGGACAAGTACGCGGTGCTGGTCGACGCGCTGTACGGCGGCAAGGCCGAGCAGTTCATCGAGACCCAGGTCAAGTTCGAGGACGGACGCACGGGCTCGGTGAGTGCCACGCTGAAGATCGTCGACGCGAAGCGCTTTCCGTTGATCAAGGCGGCCGCATGAACGCGCACAACCTCACCGAGGCATCCATGCTTGCAACAACGACCCGAGGCGGCCGCAAAGATGGCGAGGTCATCCTCGATGTGCAGAACATCAGTTTGAGCTTCGGCGGCGTGAAGGCACTGACGGACATCAGCTTCAACGTGCGCGAGCACGAGGTGCGGGCCATCATCGGGCCGAACGGCGCGGGCAAGAGCTCGATGCTGAACTGCATCAACGGCGTGTACTGGCCGCAGCAGGGCTCCATCACCTTCCGCGGCCAGACCTTCAAGCACATGAACTCGCGCCAGGTGGCCGAGATGGGCGTGGCGCGCACCTTCCAGAACCTGGCCCTCTTCAAGGGCATGAGCGTGCTCGACAACATCATGACGGGGCGCAACCTCAAGATGAAGAGCGGCCTGTTCGCGCAGGCGCTGCGCTGGGGCCCGGCCGAACGCGAGGAGCTCGCGCACCGCGAGTTCGTCGAGCACATCATCGACTTCCTCGAGATCCAGGCACACCGCAAGACGCCCGTGGGACGCCTGCCCTACGGCCTGCAGAAGCGCGTCGACCTCGGCCGCGCGCTCGCGATGGAACCGCAGGTGCTGCTGCTGGACGAGCCCATGGCCGGCATGAACGTGGAAGAGAAGCAGGACATGAGCCGCTTCATCCTCGACGTGAACGACGAGTTCGGCGCGACCATCGTGCTGATCGAGCACGACATGGGCGTGGTGATGGACATCTCCGACCGCGTGGTGGTGCTGGACTACGGCAAGAAGATCGGCGACGGCACGCCCGACGAAGTCCGCAACAACGAAGACGTGATCCGGGCATACCTCGGCGTGGAACATTGATCATGGGCTTTTTCCTCGAAACCCTCTTCGGCGGCCTCATGGTCGGCATGCTGTATTCGCTGATCGCCATCGGCTTCGTGCTGATCTACAAGGCCTCCGGCGTCTTCAACTTCGCGCAGGGCGCGATGGTGCTGTTCGCGGCGCTGGCGATGGCGCGCTTCGCCGAGTGGTTCCCGCAGTGGTTCGGCTTCGAAAGCCAGATCCTCGCGAACATCCTGGCCTTCATTGCGGCCATGGCGGTGATGGTCCTCGTGGCCTGGCTCATCGAGCGGCTGGCGCTCAGCAAGCTGGTGAACCAGGAGGGCATCACGCTGCTGATGGCCACGCTGGGCATCGCCTACTTCCTCGACGGCGTGGGTCAGACCATCTTCGGCAACGACATCTACAAGATCGACGTGGGCATGCCCAAGGAACCGCTGATGGTGCTGGAGAACACCTTCCAGGGCGGCCTGCTGCTGAGCCAGGAAGACCTGATCGCCGCGCTGGTGGCCGCTGGCTTGGTGGTGGTACTCGCCGTGTTCTTCCAGAAGACGGCCACCGGCCGCGCCCTGCGCGCTGTGGCCGACGACCACCAGGCCGCGCAGTCCATCGGCATTCCGCTCAAGCGCATCTGGGTGATCGTGTGGTCGGTGGCCGGTTTCTCCGCGCTGGTGGCCGGGATCATCTGGGGATCGAAGCTGGGCGTGCAGTTCTCGCTGTCGCTGGTGGCGCTGAAGGCGCTGCCGGTGGTGATCCTCGGTGGTCTCACCTCGATTCCGGGCGCCATCATCGGCGGCCTCTTGATCGGCGTGGGCGAGAAGCTCTCCGAAATCTATCTCGGGCCCATGTTCGGCGGCGGCATCGAAATCTGGTTCGCCTACGTTCTCGCGCTGGTGTTCCTGCTGGTCCGTCCGCAAGGCCTCTTCGGCGAAAAAATTATTGATCGCGTATGAAATACGAGATCAACAATTTTTCGGTGCAGGCTAACTTGCGAAGCAAGTTAAGCGAAGCGGGCCGGAGCCAAAAGATCATCGATCGGGTCTGAAAATGTTCTATAGAGAAAACGGCCAATTCAAGTCGAGCTACCGCGCCGACCAGCAGATCTTCCCGATCGCGCAGGACCGCCTCGCGATCCTCGTGCTCCTGCTGGTGGCTTTCGTGGTGGTGCCGCTGGGCGTGTCCGACTACTGGATGCGCGCCATCCTCACGCCCTTTCTGATCCTGTCGCTCGCGGCACTGGGCCTGAACATCCTCGTGGGCTACTGCGGCCAGATCTCGCTGGGCACCGGCGCCTTCATGGCGGTGGGTGCCTATGCGGCCTACAACTTCCAGGTGCGCATCGACGGCATGCCGCTGATCGCATCGCTGCTGCTGGGCGGCCTGTGCGCCACGGTGATCGGCGTGCTGTTCGGCATTCCGAGCCTGCGCATCAAGGGGCTGTACCTCGCGGTGGCCACGCTGGCGGCGCAGTTCTTCACCGACTGGGCCTTCCTGCGCATCCAGTGGTTCACCAACAATTCCTCTTCCGGCTCGGTGAGCGTGGCGGGCCTCAACGTGTTCGGCGTGCCCATCGAATCGCCGGCGCAGAAGTACCTGTTCTGCCTGATCTTCGTTTCGGTGTTCGCGCTGCTGGCGAAGAACCTGGTGCGCAGCGCCATCGGCCGCGAATGGATGGCGATGCGCGACATGGACGTGGCGGCCGCGGTGATCGGCATCCGCCCGGTGTACGCCAAGCTCACGGCCTTCGCTGTGAGCAGCTTCATCGTCGGCGTGGCCGGCGCGCTGTGGGGCTTCGTGCACCTGGGCGCGTGGGAGCCGGCGGCCTTCAGCATCGACCGTTCGTTCCAGCTGCTGTTCATGGTGATCATCGGCGGGCTCGGCTCGATCATGGGCAGCTTCTTCGGCGCCGCCTTCATCGTGCTGCTGCCGCTGTTCCTGAACCAGCTGCCCGCATGGCTGGGTTTCTCCATTTCCACCGCGCTGGCCTCGCACCTGGAGACCATGATCTTTGGCGCGCTGATCGTGTTCTTCCTGATCGTCGAGCCGCACGGCCTCGCGCGGCTGTGGTCCACGGCCAAGGAGAAGCTGCGGCTGTGGCCCTTCCCTCATTGATGAGTTCCCGTTCGTAGAAAACCCGGCACCGAGGTGCCCACAAAGGAGACAGGCATGAAACTGAAATCGCTCGCTCTGACCGCCGCCCTGGTGGCCGGCACCCTCGGCGCGGCGCTTGCGCCGTCGATGGCCAGCGCGCAGGCCAAGGAGCAGTTCTTTCCGCTGCTGGTTTATCGCACCGGTCCCTATGCGCCGAACGGCACGCCCTGGGCCAACGGCAAGCAGGACTACATCAAGCTGGTCAACGCCACCGGCGGCATCAACGGCGTGAAGATCTCGTACGAGGAGTGCGAGACCGGCTACGCCACCGACAAGGGCGTGGAGTGCTACGAGCGCCTGAAGGGCCGCCCGGGCGTCGCGCTCTTCGACCCGCAGGCCACCGGCATCACCTTCGCGCTGACCGACAAGGTGCCCACCGACAAGATCCCGCTGATCACGCTGGGCTACGGCCTGGCCGCCTCGCAGGACGGCGGCGTCTTCAAGTGGAACTTCCCGCTGATGGGCTCCTACTGGACCGCGGCCGACATCCTGATCCAGCACATCGGGAAGAAGGAAGGCGGCATGGACAAGCTCAAGGGCAAGAAGATCGCCCTCGTCTACCACGACTCGCCCTTCGGCAAGGAGCCGATCCCGCTGCTGCAGGAACGTGCCAAGCAGAACGGCTTCGAGCTCTCGCTGATTCCGGTGACCGCGCCCGGCGTGGAGCAGAAGTCGGCCTGGCTGCAGGTGCGCCAGCAGCGCCCCGACTTCGTGCTCCTGTGGGGCTGGGGCGTGATGAACTCCACCGCCCTGAAGGAAGCCGTGGCCACGGGCTACCCGCGCGAGAAGATGTACGGCGTGTGGTGGGCCGGCGCCGAGCCCGACGTGAAGGACGTGGGCGCCAACGCCAAGGGTTACCACGCGCTGGCGCTGAACACCTCGGGCACGCAGCCCAAGGTGATCCAGGACATCCTGAAGCAGGTGCACGACAAGGGCCAGGGCACGGGTCCGAAGGACGAAGTGGGCTCGGTGCTCTACACGCGCGGCGTGATCATCCAGATGCTGACCATCGAGGCCGTGAAGCGTGCGCAGGAGCGCTTCGGCAAGGGCAAGGTCATGACCGGCGAGCAGGTGCGCTGGGGCATGGAGAACCTCGCGCTCGACCAGAAGAAGCTGGACGCGCTGGGCTTCTCGGGCGTGATGCGTCCGGTGAGCACCTCATGCCAGGACCACATGGGCTCGACCTGGGCACGTGTGCATACCTGGGACGGCGCGAAGTGGGGCGACATGTCCGACTGGTACCAGGCCGACGAGCAGATCATCAAGCCGATGGTGAAGACCGCCGCCGACAAGTACGCGGGCGAAAAGAAGCTGACACGCCGCGAAGCAGCGGATTGCCAATCTTGAGCTAACCCCCAGGCTGCGCGCACTTCGTGTCGCTTCGCCCACCCCCTTGCAGGGGGCAACACCTGCGGCCCGGCAAAGCCGGTTCCGCGGTGTTCCCCGGAGGGAGGCGGGCCAAGCGGGCATCTGAAAGAACGATGTTCTTGTTTTTTCAAATGCTTCGGACCACACCATGAGCGAATCCAAAATCCTCCTCGACGTCAACGGCATCGAGGTCATCTACAACCACGTGATCCTGGTGCTCAAGGGCGTGTCGTTGACCGTGCCCGACGGTGGCATCGTGGCGCTGCTCGGCGGCAACGGCGCGGGCAAGACGACCACGCTGCGCGCGGTGAGCAACCTGCTCGCGGGCGAGCGCGGCGCGGTCACCAAGGGCACCATCGAGCTGCGCGGCGAGCGCATCGAGGCGCTGTCGCCGGCCGAACTGGTAAAGCGCGGCCTAATCCAGGTGATGGAAGGCCGACACTGCTTCGCCCACCTGACCATCGAGGAGAACCTGATGACCGGCGCCTACACGCGCACCGACGGCAAGGCCGCGGTGCAGCAGACGCTGGAGAAGGTCTATGCCTACTTCCCGCGCCTGAAGACGCGGCGCACCTCGCAGGCGGCCTACACATCGGGCGGCGAGCAGCAGATGTGCGCCATCGGCCGCGCGCTGATGGCCAACCCGACCATGGTGCTGCTGGACGAACCCTCGATGGGCCTCGCGCCGCAGATCGTCGAGGAGGTGTTCGAGATCGTGAAGGACCTCAACGCCAAGGAGCGCGTGACCTTCCTGCTGGCCGAACAGAACACCAACATGGCTTTGCGCTACGCCGACTACGGCTACATCCTGGAGAACGGCCGCATCGTGATGGACGGCGAGGCGAAGAGCCTGCGCGAGAACGAGGACGTGAAGGAGTTCTACCTGGGCGTGGGTGGCGCGGACCGCAAGAGCTTCCGCGACGTGAAGAGCTACAAGCGGCGCAAGCGCTGGCTGGCTTGACTCTCCCCCAGTCTTCGCGCACTTCGTGTCGCTTCGCCCCCCTCGCCGGGGGCAATACCAGCGGCCTGGCAAAGCCGGTTCCGCGGTATTCCTGAATGAGCAAGTTGAGCGCCTTGAACCGAACTGAAAGATGAAGGGTACGGACATGACCGACCACTACGACAAGCTCGAGATCCGAGACCCCGCCGAACGTGAACGCGACCTGCTGGCCGCGCTGCCGAAACAGATCGCGCAGGCGCAGACGGCGGCCCCCGCGTTCGCGAAGATCCTGGACGGCGTGAAGCCCGCCGACGTCACCACGCGCGAGGCGCTCGCGAAACTACCGGTCACGCGCAAATCGGAATTGCTCGACCTGCAGAAGGCGCGCCGCGCCGACGACCCCTTCGGCGGCTTCTCTTCGATCGTGCGCGGCCCGCGCATGCCGCGCGTGTTCGCGAGCCCCGGCACCATCTACGAGCCCGAGGGCGAGGCGCGCGACTACTGGCGCACCGCGCGTGCACTGCACGCGGCGGGGTTCCGAAGCGGCGAGCTCATCCACAACAGCTTCAGCTACCACATGACGCCCGCGGGTTCGATCATGGAAAGCGGCGCGCGCGCCATGGGCTGCACCGTGTTCGCGGGCGGCACCGGCCAGACCGAGCAGCAGCTCGAGGCCATGGTCGACCTCAAGCCAGAAGGCTATGCGGGCACGCCGAGCTTCCTCAAGATACTGCTGGAGAAGGCCGAGGAAAAGGGACAGAAGCTGCCCTGGCTCACCAAGGCGCTCGTCTCCGGCGAGGCCTTCCCGCCGAGCCTGCACGACTGGATCGCCGCGCGCGGCGTGAAGGGCACGCAGTGCTATGCCACCGCCGACCTGGGCCTCATCGCCTACGAGACCAGCGCGCGCGAAGGCCTGGTGCTCGACGAGGGCGTGCTGGTCGAGATCGTGCGGCCCGGCACCGGCGACCCGGTGCCCGACGGCGAGGTCGGCGAGATCGTCGTCACCACCTTCAACCCCGACTACCCGCTGGTGCGCTTCGGCACCGGCGACCTCTCGGCCGTGCTCGCGGGCACCTGCCCCACGGGCCGCACCAACAAGCGCATCAAGGGCTGGCTCGGCCGCGCCGACCAGACCACAAAAGTGCGCGGCATGTTCGTGCATCCCTCGCAGGTCGCCGAGATCGTGCGGCGCTTTCCCGAAGTGCAGCGCGCGCGGCTGGTCGTCTCCGGCGAGATGGGCGACGACAAGATGACGCTGCGGCTCGAATGCGCCGGCACGGCGCCCGAAGGCATCGAGGCACGCGTGAGCGCGGTGATCCGCGAAGTGACCAAGCTGCGCGGCGAGGTCGTCGTCGTGGGCACGGGCGAACTGCCCAACGACGGCAAGGTGATCGAGGACGCGCGCAGCTACAAGTAGCGGCGATACAGCACGCGCGTGATGACGCGCGTGAGCACCACCACGAGCACCGAGTAGACCAGCACGAGCGCCAGCGCGAAGCCGACGAGGCTGCCCGCGCTGTTGAAGCCGTGCAGCCACACCGCCAGCATCAGCCACAGCAGCGCGATGGCGATGCAGCCCACCTGCACCAGCGCGAAGGCCAGCACGGCCGCTCCCACCGCCCTGAAAGGGCGCACGCGCGACAGCACGGGCGCGGCGCCGAGCCAGCCGCCCCAGAACGCCAGCGCGAAGGCGACCAGGGGCGGAACCGCCCAGGCGACCAGCAGCTCGGGGCCGTCCAGATCGCGCGCCACGGATGTCCAGCGACTAAGCGCCGCACCGATCCACATCTGCAGCGACGCGAACACCGAGGCTCCCACCAGCGCCACCGCTCGGCGCGGCGGGGAGCCGAAGCTCTCGCCATGTTCCATCTCCGGAACCGCCGCGCCACGCGCCCGCAGCGCGAACCACGCCGCGACCCACACGCCCAGCACCAACACGACCAGCTGGGCGATGGACTGCAGGAACATGAACAACGGCATCACGGCACGCATGGACGGCGATCCGAAGAACTCGTGCAGCCGGCCGCCCGGCATGAAGAGCAGTTGCAGTTCGTAGAACAGCGGGCTCAGCACATAGAAGTTCAGCACCAGCACCATGAAGTACGCCAGCGCGTAGCGGATGCGCGGCTGGGGCAGCGCCGCCACGCTCTGCGTGCCGCGCTTCTCGAGCGCGTTGCGCCCGTGGCTCCATGCCAGCGCCGCCGCCAGCACCCACGCCATGGCAATGCTGAACACCATCGGTATCCACACGCCCGGCAGCGCATAGGCGCTGCGCAGCTGCTCGCTGTGGGGCGAGTCGGGCCAGAGCTGCATGACCATGTTGGCGGCCACCATCGCGATGTCGATGGCCACGGTGATGAGCGCGAGATCGCGCGGCAGGCGTCGCGCGCGCTCGTTGGAAAGGTTTGCCGTCATGAGATCTCTTCGCTTTGCATGGCGCATGCCTCGGCATGCGGAGAAGGCGAGCGTATCGGATGACGGCCGGCAGGCCGTGTAGGCTCAGTGCGCGAGTGCGGCCTCGCCCTGCTCCTCTTCGGGCGCGGGCCCGACGTACACCGACTGCGGACGGATCAGCCGCCCCTTCCGCACCTGCTCGCGCGCATGCGCCACCCAGCCGCCCACGCGGCCGGCCGCGAACACGCAGGTGAAGCTCTCGCGACCGAAGCCCAGGGCCTCCAACAGCAGCGCGGTATAGAACTCCACGTTGGTCTCGAGCGCGCGGCCCGGCTTCTTCTCGCGCAGGATGGCCAGCGCCGCCTGCTCCGCGGCCTCGGCAAGAGCGAAGCGCGCGGCGTTGACGCTGCCTTCCTCGCCGAGCCGGCCGAGCGCACGCTTGAGCGCATCGGCGCGCGGATCGCGCACGCGGTAGATGCGATGGCCGAAGCCCATCAGGCGCTGGCCGCTGGCCACGGCCTCCTCCAGCCACGCACGGGCGTTGGCGGCGCTGCCGATGGCGTCGAGCGCATCGAGCACCGGCCCTGGCGCGCCGCCGTGCAACGGCCCCTTGAGCGCGCTGATGCCGGCGAGCACGGCCGAGGCCAGGCCCGCGCCGGTGGATGCGACCACGCGCGCCGCGAAGGTCGAGGCGTTCAGGCCGTGGTCGCACACGGTGACGAGGTACGTGTCGAGCGCGGCGCTTTGCGCCGGCGTGGGCGCGCGGCCGTGCAGCATGCGAAGCATGTCGGCGGCGTGCGGCAGCGCCTCGTCGGGCGCGAGCGCCGGCACGCCCAGGCGCCAGCGCATCACGGCGGCGGTGTAGACGGCCGGCGCGGCCACGAGGCGCAGCGCGGTCGGCAGGTCGTCGCCATCAGGCAACCGCGCCAGCAGCGCGCGCACCGCCTCGATGGGCGGCAGCCGGCGCAGCATCGCGCCGTCGTTGGGTTGCAGGCGCTCGAAAGCCTCGCGGCGCGCGCGGCCGACGGCGGCACGCAGGGCGGCGGTGGCGGGCAGCGTGTCGAAGAAGCCTTCGAACAGCAGGCCCACCACGTCTTCATAGCGCCAGCGCTGCGCGATCTCGTCGAGCTCGTGGCCGCGGATCACCAGCCGGCCGGCCTCGCCGTCCACCGCGGACAGCACGGTATGCGCGGCCACCACGCCTTCGAGGCTGCCATCGTCGTTGTTCATCGCTCTTTGCTCCTGGGTTGTCACGATGACATTGATTCTGTTCCGATGAATATTGACGTCAATCTTGATCTATTCTGTCAACATGACCACGAAGAGAACCGCGCCGCTGTGGCTCCCTGCCGCCGAAGCCCTCGAACTGATGCAGGTGCGCCCGCAGACGCTCTACGCGAGCGTGAGCCGCGGCCGCATCCGCGCCAAGCCCGATGCCGCGGACCCGCGCCGCAGCCTCTACCACCGAGACGACGTGCAGCGCATCGCGGCACGCGCACGCGGCCGCCGCAGCAGCGAGACGGTGGCGAGCGAGGCGATCCAGTGGGGCGAGCCGGTGCTGGCTTCCGCAGTCTCGACGGTGGCCGAAGGGCGGCTGCTGTACCGCGGGCAGGACGCCTGCGTGCTGGCCGGGCACGCCACGCTCGAGGATGTCGCGGGGCTGCTTTGGGCAAGCCCGTCGCCGCGCTTCGCGGCCTCGTCTGCCGTGACACTGCCCGCCACGCAGGCAGCGCCCCTTCAGGCCGGCCTGCTCGCGCTCGCATCGCGCGCAGCCACCGACCTGCCCTCGCGCGGCCGTTCGCGCAGCGTGCTGCAGGCCGAGGCGGCGGACGCGATCGGCGCGCTGGCCGATGCATTGCTCGGCGCCGCGCCGGCACGCGAGGTGCCGCTGCACATGCGGCTGGCCTCCGCATGGCGCAGGCCCCGCGCCGCCGACGATCTGCGCCGCGCGCTGGTGCTCCTGGCCGACCATGAGCTCAACGCATCGACCTTCGCCGCGCGCGTGACGGCATCGACCGGCGCCTCGGTGTCGGCGTGCCTGCTCACCGGCCTCTCGACATTGACGGGGCCGCTGCATGGCGGGGCCTCCGCGGCGGTGCAGGCGCTGATGCGCAGCGCTGCGGCCATTGGCGCCGAAGCGGCGGTGCGCGAATGGCTCGCACACGACCGGCCGCTGGCGGCCTTCGGGCACCCGCTCTATCCGCAAGGCGATGCGCGCTGCCGCGCACTGCTCGCGAACATCGAGCTGCCGCCTGCCTTCGGTGAACTCCGCGACATCGGCGAGAAGCTGCTGGGCGATGCGGTGAACATCGACTTCGCGCTCGCAGCCCTCGCTGCCGTGCACAGGCTGCCGGCCGGCGCGCCGCTCACGCTGTTCGCGCTCGCGCGCACCGTCGGCTGGACGGCGCACGTGCTCGAGCAGCAGGCCACGGGGCAGCTGATACGCCCTCGTGCGCGCTACACCGGACCAGGGGTCGCGCAGCCTGGCTGAGAAGGCGCCGCCGCGCGCCCCGGGAAGGTGCGGATGACGACGCAACCCTAAGGGCTATTCGCTATAGGTCAGGCAGCAGTCAGCCCTTAAGATCGCGGCGTTTTTATCCCCCCCTTTCGGAGACGACATGAAGAAACTGTTCGCCCTCGCGGCGATTGCCGCTGCTGCCGTCGGCGCGCACGCCCAGGACTTTCCCGCGGGCAAGACCGTGACGCTGGTGGTGCCTTTCGCGGCCGGCGGCCCGACCGACCGTGTCGCGCGCGACCTGGCCGAGGCCATGCAGAAGACGCTGGGCACCACGATCGTGGTGGACAACACCGCGGGCGCGGGCAGTTCCATCGGCACAGCCAAGGTGGCGCGCGCCAACCCCGACGGCTACACGCTGCTGCTGAACCACATTGGCATGTCGACGATGCCGGCGCTCTATCGCAAGCTGCCCTTCAACGTCGAGACCGACTTCGAATACCTCGGCATGGTCAACGAAGTGCCGATGACGCTGATCGGCAAGCCCGGCCTGCCCGCCAACAACTACAAGGAACTGACGACCTGGATCTCCGCCAACAAGGGCAAGATCAACCTGGGCAACGCCGGCCTGGGCGCGGCATCGCACCTGTGCGGCCTGCTGTTCCAGAGCGCGCTGAAGGTCGAGATGACGCCGGTCCCCTACAAGGGCACCGCCCCGGCCATCGCCGACCTGCTGGGCGGCCAGATCGACCTGCTGTGCGACCAGACGACCAACACCACGTCGCAGATCGAGGCCAAGAAGGTCAAGGCCTATGCCGTGACCACGAGCAAGCGCCTGACCACGCCCGCGCTGAAGGACCTGCCCACGCTGGACGAATCGGGCCTCAAGGGCTTCGAAGTGACGATCTGGCACGGCGTGTACGCACCCAAGGGCACGCCCGCGCCGGTGCTGAAGAAGCTCAACGAAGCCATCAAGGCGGCGATGAAGGACCCGGGCTTCATCCAGCGCGAGGAAGCGCTGGGCGCGGTGATCACCACCGACAAGCGCACCGAGCCTGCCGAACACAAGAAGTTCGTCTCGGCCGAGATCGCGAAGTGGGGCCCGATCATCAAGGCCGCTGGCGTGTACGCCGACTGATAGATTCACTGCAACCACGAGCAGCCGCAAGGCCGCCTGAGCCCCCTGGGCCAGGCGGCTTTTTCGTTATGCTGCGCGGGATTTCTTCCATCCACATCCCGCTCCTTCTTCTCCTCCATGCGTCTTCGCAGCGCGGCCCTTCTGGTCTTCGTGGCCCTGCTGGCGCGGGAGGGCATGGCCCAGGCGCAGACACGGATGCAGGAGGCCCGGATGCTGCTCTGGGTGTGGGACCGGCCCCAACTCTTTTCCGCTCTGCCCGAAGCCACGGGCGTGGCCTACCTGCATGCCACGGTGCGCCTGAGCGGCACCGAGAGCCGCACGAGCTGGCGCCAGTGGCCGCTGCGCATCGCGCCGGGCGCCACGGTGGTGCCGGTGGTCCACGTCGCGCTCGACAATCTCTCGCCCTCACCGCTCGACGATGCGCAGCAGCAGGCGATCGCCGCCGCCGTCGAGCATGCCGCGAAGCAAGGCAACCGCTCGGGCTGGGTGCAGCTCGACTTCGAGGCGCGGCGCAGCCAGCGCGATGCCTACGTCACGCTGCTGCGCCGGCTGCAGCCGCTGCGTGAAGGCGGCACGCGGATCTCAGCCACGGCGCTCGCGTCGTGGTGCATGGGCGATCCGTGGCTGCCGGCCGGCCTGCTCGACGAGATCGTGCCGATGTACTTCCGCATGGGAGCGGAATCCGCGCGCATCCGCCAGCGGCTCGGCGCGACGGGTGCGGCCACGGTGTCGGCCTGCCGCGACGCAGCCGGCCTGATGCTCGGAGAAGACTGGCCCGCGCTGCGCGACGTGAAGCGGCGCTACGTGTTCCATGCGGGCTCGTGGAAGAAAGAAGACTTCGAAAAACTGCAGACCGGAAACAGGGAAACGCACAAATGACTCTTTCGAAAATGGGAGGCGCGAGGCTGCTCGCCATCGCCGCATTGGCCGGCGCCACCCTGCTCGGCGCGACGGCGACGCACGCCAGCGGCGGCGGCGAGCCCGAGGACCTGTTCTTCGCCAGCACCCGGCCCGACCAGCCGGTGCGCGAATTCGTCGAGCGGCCCGCGGGCTACTACACCGGCTACCTCGTGCCCTACCAGGTGCTCTGGTACTGGCGCCTGCACGGCCAGGCCTTTTCTCCCGACGCGGTGCGCGCCTTCACCGACCTGCTGGAGAAGCTGCCGCGCGAGGACAACGGCATGGCCGAAACCGACGACGCCTGGATCGAATGGCGCAAGGCGCGCGACGACGCCATGGCGAAGCTCGATCCGAAATCGCCCCGCGACAGGCCCAACATGCCGCCCCCGTCGCAGCAGCCGCCGAACTGGAACACCGGCACCCTGCAGGCGGACCCGAACTGCTTCTACGGCGACGCCTTCCGCAACGCCACGAAGACGCTGGCGCAGCGCATGACGCGTGCGGCCGGAGACAAGTCGGCCGGCCCCTTCGTGCTGCACTGGCTGAAGGCGCAGGACGCGGTGTTCGACACCTGCAACAAGGAGCCCGGCACCGTTCCCGAACTGCCGCCGGGCGCGCCCGCCTGGCTGCAGGCCGACCACGCCTACCAGCTGGCCGCGCAGCGCTTCTATGCCGGCGACTTCGACGAGGCCGACACCGCGTTCACCGCCATCGCGGCCGACAAGTCCAGCTCCTGGCGCGATCTCGCGGCCTACATGCGGCTGCGCGTGCTGGCGCGGCAGAACCCGGGCGATGCGCCTTCGGACGGCCCGGAGAACAAGAAGGAAAGCGCCGAGGCCCTCAAGCAGCAGGCCGAGCTCACGAAGCAGGTCGACGCCATCGCGCTGCCGCTGCTGAAGAACCCGCGCCTGAAGGCGCTGCATCCCTCGGTGCACCGGCTGGCCGAGGCGCTGCGCATCCGCTACCTGCTGCCCGCCACGCGCATGCAGCGGCTGACGGACGGCCTGAAGACCATGGGCCAGCCCGACGCGGCCGCCGCGAAGCTGCTGCTGCTGAACCACGAGTTCCGTGCCTGCGGTTTCTTCGGAGGCTGCAACTACATCGGCCCGGCACAGACCTCCGACCTCGTGCAGTGGATCAGCACCGTGCGCGGCTTCGACGGCCCCGGCGGCAGCGGTGAGCCCAACGGCAAGTGGCGCGAAACGCTGAGCTGGAGCCGCTACCAGCGCACGCACGACCTCGCCTGGCTGATGGCCGCCGCGAGCCTGGTACCGGTGGCCGCCACGAACGACGACAAGCGAGAGGCCGAACTGCAGGCCGCATTGGCGGCGGTGCCCGAAGACCATCCGGCGCGATTCGCCGCCACGCAGCTGCGCGCGCAGCGCATGTTCGCGCAGGGGCGCTACCAGGAGGTGCGCGAGCTCATGGCCGCCACGGCCGATTCGCCGTTGATCGCACGCAGCCTCTCGGGCCAGAACCTCGTGAAGGCATTGCTGCTGCCGACCGCCGCATCGGAAGACGAATGGCGCCGCCTCGCGATCCGCCCCGTGGTCGCGCGCCGCGATCCCGAGGCGATGGAAGCGAAGCCGACCGCGGTACCGCTGGCCAGTGCCTTCGACGAGGACGTGGTGCGCTTCCTCAACACGCGCGCGCCGCTGCCGATGTGGCTGCGTCTCGCCGCCGATCCGGCCCTGTCGCCCGCGCTGCGCGACAGCCTGCTCGAGACCGCATGGACCCGCGCCGTGCTCGCCGAGGACTACGCCACGGCCCGACGCGCGGCGCAGATGCGCATCGCCTCGCCGCCTCAGGCAGGCACCGCCAAGGGCGCGGACGCGATCGCCGGCATCCGCCGCTCGGTGGGGCTGCCCGACACCGACGGCGCCGCCTGGCGGCACCTGCTGCTGGAGCGCATGGCGAGCACCACCGAAGTGCTGCTGCCGCCGCACTGGCCCGGCTCCGAGGGCATCCGGCCCACGCCGCTCAAGCTCGGCGCAGGCTCCGAGTACTACGACCGCGGCATGGCGGTCGGCAGCTACGGCAAGTGGTGCCGCCCGCTGGGCGTTGCGATCTCCGGGCCGCAGGCGGCCACGGCGGCCGACTTCGAGATGCCCGCCTTCCTGCCGCAGGAAGAACGCAACCGGCAGGCCGCGCTGGTCGAGAAGCTGCGCGCCATTCCGCAGGACTCGATCTACTTCACGCAGGAAAGCCTGGCGCTGATGCAGCGCGACCGCGCCGATCCGCTGGTGCCGCAGGCGCTGTCGGTCGCGGTGAAGATGGCGCGCTACACCTGCCAGGACAAGGCGGCGGGCGACTGGTCACGCAAGGGGCTGCAGGCCCTGCGCACGAACTATCCGAAGTCGCCGTGGACCGCCTCCACCCCGTACTGGTACGGCGGACGCTGAGGCAGGCCGCCGCCGCTTTGCAAGTTACTTCGGACGTATCGCGTCGGCCGTTCCCTGGATGAAGGCCTTGATGCTCTCTATCTCGTCGTTGGAGAGCTTGCCCGTGAAGTCGGGCATGCCGCGCGACATGGCCGGGCCCTTGAGCACGAACTTGTCGAGGTTCTCGATGTAGGCCGGGTCCATGTAGCCGAGGTTGGGGATGTTGCCGCCGCGGTCCACGCCCGGCACGCCGTGGCAGAAGACGCAGTTGCTCACGTAGAGCATGGTGCCGGCCTGGACCTTGGCGGGGTCGTACTTCACGCCCTGCACGAGCTTGTCCATGCGGTACTGCACGAAGTCGGGCATCTTGGCGGTGCCGCCCACGGCGAAGGTGTAGACCGTGCCCGGGCCCTGCCGCTCGGTGGCGCGCTGCGCGAGGCCGTACACGCCGCCCCAGCCCACCGCGACCGACACGTATTGCTTGCCGTCGACCATGTAGGTCGACGGAGCCGCGACAACGCCGGTGCCGGTGGGCGTTTCCCACAGCTTCTCGCCGGTCTTCGCGTTGTAGGCCAGCAGGCGTCCGTCGGCCGTGCCCTGGAACACGAGGTTGCCGGCGGTGGTGAGGGTGCCGCCGTTCCAGGGCGATGCGTAGTCCACGCCCCAGGCTTCCTTCTGCGCCACCGGGTCCCAGGCCACGAGCCGGCCGAAGGGTTTGCTCTTGGGCGGCTCGGCGTTGGCGAACTTGGCGAGGTTCCAGCCCAGGCCCGCGTGCGGGCGGCCGGGCACGTCCTCGTTGAACTTCCAGTCCTTGTCGTCCATGAGGTTGATCGGCACGTGCTGCGCGGGCAGGTAGGCGAAGCCGGTCTGCGGGTTGAACGACATCGGGTGCCAGTTGTGCGCGCCGAAGGGGCCGGGGATGCTGTCGCCGGGCTTGGTGCCGTCGCGCGCGGCGGCGATCTCGATGGGGCGGCCGTTCTTGTCGTAGCCCGTGGCCCAGTTGACCTCGACGAAGTTCTTCGCCGAGATGAACCTGCCGTTGGTGCGGTCGATGACGAAGAAGAAGCCGTTCTTCGGCGCATGCAGCAGCACCTTGCGCGACTTGCCGGCGATCTTCACGTTGGCCAGGATCATCGACTGCGTGGAGGTGTAGTCCCAGTTGTCGCCGGGCGTCTCCTGGTAGTGCCACACGTACTTGCCGGTGTCGGGGTTGAGCGCCACCACCGAGCCCAGGTAGAGGTTGTCGCCGCCCTTGGGGCTGCGCGCCTTGTGCGACCAGGGCGAGCCGTTGCCGGTGCCCACGTACATCAGGTTGAGCTCGGGGTCGAAGGCGAAGCTGTCCCAGGCGGTGCCGCCGCCGCCCGCCTCCCAGTACTTGCCGCTGGGGTCCCAGGTCTTGGCAGCGCGCGCCATCGACTCGTCCTCGAAGGGTTTGCTCGGGTCGCCAGGCACCACGAACCAGCGCCACTTCTGGTCGCCCGTCTTCGCGTCGTAGGCAGTGACGAAGCCGCGCACGCCGTACTCGGCGCCGCCGTTGCCGATGATGACCTTGCCCTTGAACACGCGCGGCGCGCCGGTGATGGTGTAGCTGCCCTTCTGGCCCTCGATGGTGTTCTTCTCCCACACCTTCTGGCCGGTGGCCGCGTCGAGCGCGATGAGGCGTCCGTCGTAGGCCGCCACGTAGACCCTGCCCTCGTAGATCGCGACGCCCCGGTTCACCACGTCGCAACAGCCCCTGAAGCCTTTGGACTTATCGACCTGCGGATCGAAGGTCCACAGCTTCTGCCCGGTGCGCGTGTCGATGGCATGCACCACGCTCCACGAGGCGGTGACGTACATGATGCCGTCCACCACCAGCGGCGTGGCCTCCACCCCGCGCGTGGACTCGAGGTTGTACGACCAGACCAGCCCCAGCTGCTTGACGTTGCCGGCGTTCACCTGGTCGAGCTGGCTGAAGCGCGACTCCGAATAGTCCAGGCCCACGCTGGGCCAGTCGGGCGTCTTCTTCTGGGCGGCGTTGGCGCGGATGAAGCCGCCGTCCACGCGTTTGGTCGCGGCTGCCGCGCGGTCCTGTGCGTTCTGGGCCGTGGCCGCCGTTGTCGCGCCCAGGCACAGCAATGCGCCGGCGAGCACGAGCAGCCCGGAGTGTGTTTTTTTCATCGCAGGTCTCCTTTGTGCCTCAAGAATCGTCGGGACGGGCCCGGCGTTCATCTTCGGGATTTCCCCAGTCCGGCGCTGTTCCATTGCGGAACACATTCGATGCTGGTCCCGGTCCCCGACCCCACGCAGGGAGGCAATGAATCCATGGCCCTCGACGCAAGAAGAATCGGCACGCCCGACGCCCCGCGCCAGCTCTTCGCCAGCACGCCCGCGCAACGCGTGGCGCTTGCACGGCGGCAGTTCTTCGAGGAAGGCGTGCGCCCCTCGGGCCTGGTCGGCGAGGCGGTTATCCAGTCGTGGATGCGCTGCAGCCGCACGCACACCGACCGCCAGCGCATCGTGCCCTTCGACGCGGTCACGCCCAGCCGCCTGCACGCCACGCTCGCGCGCAACCGCGAGCTGCTCGAGGTTGCGCGCCAGGAACTGGTGCAGATGGAACACGCGCTCGCGGGCACCGACTGCCGCGTGATCCTCACCGACAGCGAGGGCGTGGTGGTGCACGTCACGCAACAGCCGGCCGCCGCGCACCAGCCGGTGCTGCGCAAGACCGCGCGCGTGGGCGTGAACATTGCCGAGCACATCGTCGGCACCACGGCGCCGGGCATCGTAGCGAGCACCGGGCAGGCCTGTACTGTCGACGGCGCCGAGCACTACTTCGACGTGCTGTGCCACATGCAGTGCGCGGCCGCGCCGATACGCGACGTGACGGGCCGGCTTGCGGGCGTGCTCGACCTCACGGTGGAGGCGCGCCGCTTCGGCTTCGACGCGGCCTCGATGGTCTCGCTCTACGCCACCACCATCGAGAACCGGCTGCTGCAGGCGCAGTCGCGCGACCATCTGATCCTGCGCTTCCAGGCCAGCCCGACGCTGCTGGGCACGCCGCTGGAAGCGCTGGCCGGCATCGCGCCCGACGGCACCATCACCTGGCTCAACAACGCGGGCGCGCGGCTGCTCGGCCGGCTGCCCGAGGCGGAGGACGAACGCGATGTCGAGTGCCTGCTGGGGCACGACCTCGCGAGCCTGCTGCGGCTGGGACGGCGCGAGGCCGCGCAGCCGCTGCGGCTGGCGAGCGGACTGGGCGTGTGGGTGCAGGCGCGGCTGAAAGGCAAGGACGGCGCGGACTTCCGCCATGCGGTGGCTATGCCCGGGGAGCCGGCGCAGCTCGCCATCGAGCGCGATGCGCAGGAGCCCGCCGGCGACGCATGCGGGCACGCGGATCACGGCGATCCTCATGCGGAATCAACGACGACGCTGCGCGAGCACAGCCGCAAGCTGATAGAGGAAACGCTCGCCGCGCACGGCGGCAACGTGTCGCAGACGGCGCGGCAGCTGCGCGTATCGCGCGGCACGCTCTATCGACGGCTGCGCGGCTGGCGCGACGACGCGGAAGGAACGGGCCCGGCGGATTGATCGCTCAGGCCGCCGCGCGGGCCAGCGCACGCGCGCGCCGCGCCTTCGCGTCGGGCTGCAGCGGCCGCAGGTATTCGTGCAGCGCGAGCGCCGCGGCGCCCACTGCCGGCGCAAGCTCCTCGTAGCGCGCGGTGCGCAGGTCGGGCGCGGGCATGCCGGCCCCGTCGGCGTGGCGCTTCACGCATTCGAAGGCGGTCTGAACGAAGCCGCGATGGTCGGTGCAGGCCTTGCCGCCGAGCACGATTGCGCGCGGGTTGAAGGTGACCCACAGGTTCTGCAGCAGCACGCCGAAGAAGGCGGCCGCACGGCGGGTGTCGACGCCTTCGCGCTCCAGCACGCGCGAGCCGAAGAAGGCTTCGGCGCAGCCGCGGCGGCCGCACGAGCACAGGGGGCCGTCGAGCTCGAGAATGGTGTGGCCGATCTCGCCGGCCATGCCCTGGCCGCCGGTGAAGAGCCGGTCGTTCAGCACCACGCCGGCGCCCACGCCCACGTCGCAGTTCACGAAGATCAGCGGGTCTTCGCCCTCCTGGCCCACGCTGGCCGCGAACTCGTACTCGCCGAGCACGGCGGCGTCGGCGTCGTTCTGCAGCTGCACGGTGACGCCCGGCAGGCCGACGGCGGCAAAGGCTTTCTCGAGCGCGGGCAGCAGGCTCACGTTGCGCCAGCCGAGGTTGGGTGCGAAGCGGACCACGCCGGTGCAGTCGTCCACCGCGCCGGGCACGCACACGCCGATGCTCGACAGGCGCAGGCCGAGCTGCTTCAGTCTCTCGTGCGCGGCCGCGGCCATGCGCGCGACCAGCGCGCACACGCCGGCCGGCGATCCGTCGGTCAGGTCATGGCTCTGCGAATGCAGCACCTCGCCCTGCAGCGACATGCACACCAGGCGCACGGTTTCCACCGCGATCTCCACGCCCATCAGCGCGCGCACGCCGACGTTGATCTGCAGCGGCGTGGAAGGCCGGCCCAGCCCGTCGGCCACGGTCGCGCCGGCCTCGCTGAGCCAGCCCTCGTCGATCAGCTCGCGCACCAGAAGGCTCACGGTCGACTTGGTGAGGCCGCTCTCGCCGGCCAGCCGCGCGCGAGAGAGGCCCGGCTGCGCGCGCAGCAGCCGCAGCAGCACGCTGCGGTTCATGCGCTTGACGAGCTGCTGGTCGGCCGTGGTGGTCACTTGAGGTCTCTGGTCAGGCAGGTGCCGCGGCCGTATCGGCGTGGTGGGCCTGCTCCTTGCCCTCGGGACGCTTGCCGGCAATGATCATTCCGAGCACTTCGTCCTCGGTCACGTCGGCCGTGCGGTAGGTGCCGACCAGCTTGCCGTTCTTCATCACCGCGAGGCGGTCGCTCAGCGAGAACACGTCGGGCATGTCGTGCGTGATGAGGAAGATGCCCACGCCGTCGGCCTTGAGCTGCTTCACCAGGCCGCCGACCATCGCGGTCTCTTCGGGGCCGAGCGCGGCGCAGGGCTCGTCCATGATGAGGATGCGCGCGTTGAAGTACAGCGCGCGCGAGATCGCCACCACCTGCCGCTGCCCGCCCGAGAGTCGACGCACCGGCACGCGGATGTTGGTGAAATTCTTGTTGAGACGCTGGAACACCTTGCGCGCCTGCACTTCCATGAAGTGGTCGTCGAGCGTGTTCCAGGGCGTCATCTTCTCGCGGCCGAGGAAGAGGTTGGCCACCGAGTCGAGGTTGTCGGCCAGCGCGAGGGTCTGGTAGATGGTCTCGATGCCCTGCGCCTGCGCCTCGGCTGGCGTGCGGATGTGGACCTTCTCGCCCGCGATCAGCGTGTCGCCCGAGTCGATGGGGTAGGCGCCCGCCAGCATCTTCATCAGCGTGGACTTGCCCGCGCCGTTGTGGCCCAGCAGCGCGACCACCTCGCCGGGATAGAGGTTCACGCTCACGCCGTCCACGGCCTTCACTCCGCCGAAGGCCTTGCGGATCTCGCGCAGTTCGACGAGGGGTTTGGAGGTGTCGATGTTCGTGTCCATGTCAGTTCTCCCCGAACTTGCGGCGGTACAGCACGTCGAAGACGACCGCCACGATCAGCACCTGGCCGATGATGACCATGCGCTTGCCGATGGGCACGTCGAGCAGCAGCATGCCGCTGTCGAGCGACTGCATGATGAGCGCGCCCAGCACCGAGCCGAAGATGGAGCCACTGCCGCCCGCGAGCGCGGTGCCGCCGATGACGGCCGCGGCGATCACGTACAGCTCCATGCCGGTGCCCAGCGAGTTGGTGCCCGCGTTGAGGCGTGCGATCGACACGATGGCCGCGATGGTGACCAGCACCGCCAGCAGCGCGAACAGCATCAGCGTGACGCGCTTGACCGGAATGCCCACCAGCGCCGCCGCGTCGGGGTTGCCGCCCATCGCGAACACGTAGCGCCCGAAGCGCGTGCGGTGCACGATGAACGACAGCACGATGGCCACCACGGCCCAGATCAGCACCGGGATCGGAATGCCCTGCGGCTCGCTCTTCGACGAGATCTGGTAGCTGTTCATGATCCATGCGAAGCCGAACACCACGGCCACCGGCACGGCGGTAATGAGCACGTCGAGCCACAGTGCCTCGGTCGGCATGTCGTAGCGCTGGCGCGCGCGACGCTTCTGCACCATGCGCGCGAACAGCACCACCGCCACCAGCGCCGCCAGCACCCAGCTCGCGGTGACGCCGATGCCGCCGTCGTAGCCGCCGCCCAGGCGCTGGAAGAATTCGTCGTTCACCGGCTGCGTCTTGCCGTCGGCCACCAGGAAGGCCGCGCCGCGGAAGGACATGAGGCCACCCAGGGTGACCACGAAGGAAGGCACGCCCAGCACCGCGGTGAGCCAGCCCTGGTAGATGGACACCAGCAGCGCCACCGCGAGCCCCGCGAGGCAGGCCGTGGGCCACGACCAGCCCGAGGTGTACTGCAGGTAGGCGATCAGCACGCCGACGAAGCCCATCACCGAGCCCACCGACAGGTCGATGTGGCGCGCCACGATGATGAGCACCATCACGGTGGAGACGATGCCCACCACCGCAGTCTGCTGCGCGACGTTGTAGAGGTTCTCGGGCGAGAGGAACACGCCGCCGGACATGACGCTGAACGCCACGGCCATGATGACCAGCAGCACGCACATCAGGATGAGCCGCAGGTCGACGCCGGTGCGGCGCCACCAGCCCGGTGTTGATGACGATGGGTTGCTCATGTTTCAGACCCCCTTGGGACTACGGAGAGATGCGCAAGCCCCCGCCGGCCGGGCCCGTGGGGCCGGCAGCTGGTGCGTTGCATGGGAAGGAGAAAAGGCCGGCGCGCTTTCCGCGGATGGCGCCGGCGGGTTGCTCGTCTGTCGTGCCGCGTTACTTGCAGGCCGCGGGCGCGCTCGCGCCCGACACGCCCTTGCAGAGCTCGTCCTTCTTGATCCAGCCGGCCTTGACCACGAGGTCGAGGTTGTCGCGCGTCACCGCCACCGGTGTCAGCAGGCGCGACTGCAGCGAGACCTTCTTCGGGCCCGAGTTCCAGGTCGCGGCCTTGTCGACCGGCTTGCCCTGCGACAGCGCGATGGCCGCGCTGGCCGCTTCGCGGCCGAGCTCGCGCGAGTCCTTGAAGATGGTGGCGGTCTGCGTGCCCAGCGCGATGCGGTTGAGCGCCGCGAAGTCGGCGTCCTGGCCCGACACCGGAATGCCGCGGATGCCCTTGGCCGTGAGCGCGGCCACCGCGCCGCCGGCCGTGCCGTCGTTGGCGGCCACCACCGCGTCGACCTTGTTGCCGTTCTTGGTGAGGATCTGCTCCATGTTCTTCTGCGCGACCTCGGGCTTCCAGCCCTCGGTGTATTCGTCGCCGACGATCTTGATGTCGCCCTTCTTGATGGCGGCGTCCAGCACTTCCTGCTGGCCCGCGCGCAGGAAGTCGGCGTTCGGGTCGCTGGGCGAGCCCTTGATGATCACGTAGTTGCCCTTGGGCTTGACCTTGAAGACTTCGCGCGCCTCCATGCGGCCGACCTCGACGTTGTCGAAGGTGATGTAGAAGACGCCGGGCGCCTCGATCAGCCGGTCGTATGCGATCACGGGCACCTTCTGGCGCGTGGCCTTGGTGACGGCGGGCAGGATGGCGTCCTTGTCCATCGCCAGCACGATGAGCGCCTTGGCGCCCTTCGACATCAGGCCCTCGATGTCGCCCAGCTGCTTCTCGGGCGAGCCGCCCGCATCGGCACTGATGTACTTGGCGCCGAGCTTCTCGAGCTCTGCCTTGATGGCGGCCTCGTCGGTCTTCCAGCGTTCTTCCTGGAAGTTGGACCAGCTCACGCCGACCACGGTCTGCGCCATCGCGCCCACGGCCGTGAGACCGAAGGCCATGGCGGCCAGGGTGTGTTTCAGTTGCATCGGTGTCTCTCCTGTTGGTTCGCCCGTCGATCGGCGCACGGCCGATGAGGCCAGTAAGAAATTAGTTAGTTTGAAGGGCGAACTAACTATCCCATCGGGATGGGACTCCCGGCATCCGGGAATTCCCGAAGCGCATTGCGCGCCCCCTTTTGCGAGATGAGGTCCTACGCCGAGCGCCCGCGCGGCCGGGTATCTTTCGCATCCCCCCGCCCCCGGCGGGGCCCGCATTGCCCCGGACGCCCCAGGCGCTCCGACCCACAAGGAGACAACGAAATGTCCACCGACATGCTCAGGCAGATTGCCGCCACGCGGCTGCCGATGGTGATGTCCTCGCCCAAGGACATCGATGAAGTGCTGAAGCTGCGCGCCGCGGGACTGGTGCTCGCGCTGGTGCCCTCGGCCGCCGACATCGCGAAGATGCCCGGCCTGCGCGTGGTGCAGGTGCTCGCCGTCACGCAGAAGGGCTTCGAGGCCCTGCAGTGCGTGCGCTATCCGGGCGAAGGCGCCCACGAGAAAAAGGGCCAGGAAGCCCTGGCCCTTTCCTGAGGCGCGGTCCGCGCGTCACGTCATTCATTCGCGCGTACGCGCGGCGTCGCGCAGGTCGCGGATCTGGTCGTGGTTGCGCTGTGTGCCGTCGGCCTGCATCGAGATCACCCTGCGCACTTCGAGCGGCAGGTTCTGCTTCAGCGCCTTGCGGTAGCGTGCGACCGCCGTGTCTTCGCCGCGCTCGCACGACTCGAGGATCGACAGTTCGCTGTTCGCGCCCAGCGATCCCTTCACGTGCACCCAGCCGCGATGCAGCGCGCCGCTGGCGGTACCGCCTGAAGCAGGAGTGCCGCCGTAGGTGGCGATGAGGGCGATCAGCTCGACTCCGGCCTGCCTGCATTGCTCTGCGCGGCTCGCGAACAGCTGCTTCGTCGCGGGGTCCTTCACCTCCTCGGCACAGGCGCGGAAGCCGTATTCGCCGTCGCGCGCGTTCTCGAGCAGGTCGTTGAGCACGTCCACCACTTCGTCGTTGCCCAGCGTGGGGCCGGTGGTCAGGGTGTCCGCGGTTGCTTCGGTGTATGCCATGTCGTGGTCCTTTCGTTGCCTGCCTTGCGGCAGGCCGGGTCTGCGAAGTCCAGCCCTCGTGTCGCCTCTGTGTTGGATTGCTCTGGCGCTCTGGCGGCTGGTCGAAGACCCATGTTGGAAAGATCGACGGCACCGCCGCGTCGGCCCATCGGGCGACACGGCGTAGGCGGAGGATGACCCGCCCGTTCGCGATTCGACCCGCGGCTCAGTCGATGAGCTGCGTCTTGATGGCGTAGTAGGTCAGGTCGCTGTTGGTGGAGAGGTTCATCTTCTCCATCAGGCGCGTGCGATAGGTGCTGATGGTCTTCACCGACAGCGAAAGCGCCTCGCCGATGGCGCCCACGGTCTCGCCCTTCGCGAGCTTGAGGAACACCTGGAACTCTCGCTCCGACAGGTGCTCGTGCGGCGGCGCGCTGCCGTCCTTGCGCTCCAGCTGGCCCGCGAGCAGCTCGGCCACCGAGGGCGAGATATAGCGGCGGCCCAGCGCGATGGTGCGGATGGCCTTGGCGATCTCCTCGGGATCGCATTCCTTGTTGAGGTAGCCCGATGCGCCCTGGCGGATCAGGTTCACCGCGTAGTGCTCCTCGGGGTAGCCGCTGAGGATGAGTACGCCCAGGTCCGGAGCCTTGGCGCGCACCATGGCGAGCGCGTCGATGCCGCTCTGGCCGGGCATGGACAGGTCCATCACCAGCACGTCGATGTCGGTGGTGCGCACCAGGTCGATGGCTTCGCGGCCGGAGCCGGCCTCGCCCGCGACGCGGAAGTCGACGAAGGTGGAGAAGAATGACTTCAGGCCTGTGCGGACGACTGCGTGGTCGTCGACGATGCCGATCTTGATCATGGTTGTGTTCCTCCTGGTTGGTGGGCGGCCGCGAGCAGGCAAGCAAGCACGCGGCAGGAACACGTCACCATGCCACACGCATCCGCGATCCGGGGCATCGCAACGCAGGTCGGGCGTTTGTCCTGCAAGCGATGCGGGAAGCGTCTTTCGGCGACGTAGGAGCAGGGGCCGCCGATGAGGGCCGGGCTTCATCCATGGCGCGGGCGGCACGGGAAAGCCCTGGGGAAAATTCCGGCACAACGCCGTGGTTGTCCACAGACGGACCGCACGGTGCCGAGTTGTTCTTTTTCCTGAGCGCCCCGAAAGCACAGGTGCGCACAGCAAGACGGGCAAGCCAAGTCGTTGTCGGCCAAGGGAAAAGGCGTGATGTCCACAGCCCGGGTTTACCCTTATCTACTACTACTATCTTCAATAAGAAGAATAAATAAGAGAAGAGGAAAACGAGGGCGAAGCTGCGACGCATCGCAAAGGTCCAGCCGGAGACCACGCATCCGGACATGCCACGGGGAGGCTGGAAGGACCTCGGCAGATTGCGCTGCGCAGGCCGGCGATTCGCGCATTTGCAGCCGTTGCGGCAACCAGCTTCGGCATCGGCACGGCAGCTAGCACCCCTAGCATCGATGCACCGAACAACCCGCCCCGGCACGTCCGTCTTCCATGTCCAATCTGCTCGTCTCCTTCGACTTCGACCGACTCGGCGAACCACGCGAATACCGGCCGCCGGCCGACCGCGTGCTCGAAGGCGATGTCGTGTGCCGCAGCTGGGACGTCGACAGCGCCAAGGACGGCAAGGTGCGCGCCGGCGTGTTCGAGTCGACACCGGGCGTCAACCGTTCCATCAAGGGCGAGACCTGGGAGTTCTGCCTGATCCTGTCCGGCGTGGCGGAGATCACCGAGGACGGCCACGACCCCGTGACCTACAAGGCCGGCGACTGCTTCATCATGAAGCCCGGCTACCTCGGCACCTGGCGCACCATCGAGACGGTTCGCAAGGTGTGGGTCACGGCCTGAAGCGATTGCCTTGCCATGCTCAAGCGCGCACCTCTGCTGAACAAATAGGCGATCGAAGATGACGACCACTGCATTGCCCGAGGCCGTGCGCCTGCTCATCGCCACGGGTGTCGAGAGCGCCGACTGCCATCGCTTCTACATCGACGGCGCCTGGCAGGAACCCGACGAAGGCGCGCACGCATTCACGGTGATGAACCCCGCCAACGAACAGGTGCTGGGCCGCATCGCCATGGGCAACGCAAGCGACGTGGACCGCGCGGTCGCCGCGGCACGCAGGGCGTTCCCCGCGTTCTCTCGCTCGAGCGTTCAGGAACGCGCCGCGCTGCTGGAAAGAGTCCACGCCCTGATCCTGGAGCGTGCCGACGAACTCGCGCTGATGCTCAGCCTGGAGATGGGCGTGGCGATCAGCTACGCCCGCGCCGCGCAGGTTCCGTTCGCGGCGGAGCACGTGCGGGTGGCACGCGAGACCCTGCTGGACTACCCGTTCATGCAGCAGCAGGGCACCACCGCCATCGCACGCGAGGCCATCGGCGTCTGCGGCCTCATCACGCCGTGGAACTGGCCGCTGTACCAGGTCACGGCCAAGGTCGCACCCGCGCTGGCGGCAGGTTGCTGCGTGGTGCTGAAGCCCAGCGAGCTGTCGCCGTTCAGCGCCCTCATGTTCGCCCGCCTGATGCACGACGCCGGCGTGCCGGCCGGTGTGTTCAACCTCGTCAACGGAACCGGTCCCGAGGTCGGCGCGGCCATGGCCGAGCACCCAGGCATCGACATGATCTCCATCACCGGCTCGACCCGCGCCGGCGTGCTGGTGGCGCAGGCCGCTGCACCCACCGTCAAGCGGGTCACGCAGGAACTCGGAGGCAAGTCGCCCAACGTGATGCTGCCCGACACCGACTTCGCACGCGCGGTTCCGCTGGGCGTGGCTGCCGCGTTCCGCAACGTCGGCCAGTCGTGCAGCGCGCCCACGCGCATGCTCGTGCCGCGCAACGCCCTTGCGCAAGTGGAGGCGCTGGCACGTGAGGCGGCCGAGGCGCTGGTGGTGGGCTACCCGATGTCGCCGCAGACCACCTTGGGCCCCATTGCCAACAGGGCCCAGTTCGAGCGGGTGCAGCACATGATCCGGGTCGGCATGGAAGAAGACGGCGCGCAACTGCTGTGCGGCGGCCCCGGCCGGCCGGAGGGATTGCACGAAGGCTTCTACGCCCGCCCGACCATCTTCTCGTCGGTGAGCACCGGCATGCGCATCGCACAGGAAGAGATCTTCGGCCCCGTGCTCTGCATCCTTCCCTACGACACGGTGGAAGAGGCCGTGGCCATCGCCAACGACACGGTGTACGGCCTGGGTGCGCACGTGCAGGGCACCGACATGGACCGGGCCCGCGCGGTGGCCAGGCAGATCCGCGCCGGCCAGGTGCTCATCAACCATCCGGCGTGGGACCCCTTTGCTCCTTTCGGCGGCTACAAGCTTTCAGGCAATGGACGCGAGTACGGGCGGCATGGGCTGGAGGAGTACCTGGAGACGAAGGCCGTTCTCGGCTTCTTTGAGGCGTAGGTTGGCCGTGTTGCCCGTGGCTATACTGCGCCGGTCACGTCAAAAAGAGGCGTGACCGGGATTGGTCTCCTGAAGCATCTCTGCGACGAAAGCCGCAGTTTCCCCGCAGGGTCTGCGGCTTTGTCATTCGTGCCTCCGATTTTTGGCGGCTCGACGGGCGGGCGCAAGCCCGGCCGGTTCTCGCGAGAGGTGCCCGGTAGACCAACCCGTCGAGCTGCCGCCTCCGATTGGTCTCGGGAGCGGCGGTTTCAGCAAACCGCACCTCTTGGAGGCCACTCATGGCTGCATCCGCTCGCGCGTCCGCGCACGTCTCTTCCGTTCCTGAATCTTCTTCTGAAACCGCCAGCGTCGAATCGCTTGCCCTGCAGGCATGCGATGACATCGACGATCTTCACGAGGTGCGACGCGCATATGCGGGCCTCGAAAAACTCATCGTGCAGCAGGGAGTGAACGATACGGAAGAGGTCTATCCGACACGCTCCGAACTCGGCGCGCTGGTGCGAGTGGTCAATGAAGAACTGCGGCGGCGTATCGAAACGACCGAGGGGACGATTCAGTCGTTGCGTGTAGCTGCGAGTGAAGGTACTGGGCAATAAGAAGACCACTACGAACCGTTGGCTGCGCCGAGTGCATGGCCGTCGGCGTTGCGCTCTCTGCGTTGGTAGGGGTTCCCGTGGGGACATCCGCTTCGCAGCGAGCGTGGTTCTCTAGTAGGGTCGTGCCAAACTTCGGCATCCGGCCAGAAGCTGGCCTCTACCGGGTCATTTCAAAGTTGAGCATCAACGGCAACACGGACTGGCTTTCCCAGGAGATGGCGGACCAGCATGACCCAGATTTACCTGTACGGCGTTGAAGCGACATATGCCGGAGGTTGCGACTTCGAATGGCAAGCTCCCACCGTCGGCGGCAGGCACAAGGTCATCCTCTTCCTGGCACAGGACGACGAGACCTCCCGAGAGGACAGGGCCACATCAGAGCTCGCGCGATTTGGTTTTGTCGAGCTTCATGTTGGTGCCGGGCGACCGATAGAGGTTGAATCGCTCAACGACCCGCGGATGCATGTGTTCAAGAAGCACTATGAGGGCGCCTTGGTGGAGGGGTGTTCGCTTGTTTGGTATCCGTAGTCGCGAAAAACAGAAAAGGCAGAATCCGGCCAGAACCGGACCGTCGCCCACGCAGCCCAGTTCGCGAACACCCTGCGGTCGGCGAGAACCCAGTCATTCGCACACGAGACCCATTGAATGAGCAACACTTGCCATACCTTGTTTGAGGACCTGGCCGCTGGGTCGCCAGCGCTGAAGGGAGCCCTTCAGGATGCGAAGGAATACTGGGCACCGGACGAGCCGCCGATGACTTCGCTCTTGGCGACCCTCGCGAACTGTCTGGTCGATGCATCCGCCAACCCAATGGCCCCCGAAACGGAGCGCGCTTTGCGCGTCGTCGAAGCCGCAATGGCGAGCGGGGATGCTGACCTTGTCACCGCTGCTGCGACCGGCTTCATCGAGGGACTGGTCGCGTCGGCGGACCGGCATGGCGTCCTAGCACAATTCCTCGCCGCACTTGGCCCGGTTTCTCGCAGCCACGCTGACCGGTGGCTATCCTTCAAGGGCTGAGGTCGGCCAAGACCAGACATCTGACCAGTACGCCCAGTTCGTCCCTAGGAGCTAGCCCTATGACCAGCTACATCAGCCTCAGAGACCGAAGGTTCAACGTGACGTCAGCGGTAGTTCGACATTTCGACGGGCTGTGGAGCGTGGAGATTGAGACGATGCCGAAGGAGTTCGACGGCGAAATATGGTCGCCCAGGCTGTACCACCAGGGCTTACGGCTGCTGGCGTCTACAGAAGGCGATCTGGAAGGAGCGAGCACCTCGTGGAGCAATAAATCGGACGCCGCGTACCCGCATCCAGAGCTAGGGCTGATGTATGTTTTCGGTCACCATGATGTGTACGACACGACGTTGGCGTTCGGTTGCGCGACCGCCGGGCACGTAGAACTCACATGGAACGGGCTTTGCGACATATTCTGGTCCGGTGACTTCATCGAGGCCGTACCTTTTCAGTGCCGCTGCGTCGCATTGGTACACCACGGCTGATGGCAGGACGCGGCCAGAAGCGGCCATCCGCTGTCCTGGCCAACTCGGCTGCTTGACGCTTGCTTCCCAAAACTCTTTGATTCAAAACGTGGCCCTGACAAACTACTTCGACACGGATGACGGCTCGCTTCCTGAGATCGAAGTCATCTTTGACAGCGCATCATCAATCCCGGTGGCTTTTGGACATCTGTATGAGCGCGGCGCCAGGAACGTAACGCAAGGTGGCGGCTATCTATGGATTTCGGAGACGCAACTGGAGAAACCGTTTACTGGTCCAGGTGACGCAAGCTTGGTAGCGTCAGGCATCGCAGCGCCATTTCACGTCGTCCTTGCAGACATCGTTGGGCTCAAGTGCCCAATTCCTTTGCTTGGGGTCTTCGTTCTTGCCGACCGGCTCACCATTGACTACCGGATGGGGGCAGACTGGGCAACTGCTCAGATCGAATCACTGCTCCATTTGCTACGCGGGCTTCAGTGCCTTGGTGGCAGGGTGGAGGCTCCTTGGTGGGGTGAGGACGGTACGCGGGACTTAACCGCAGCTCTAGATGCAATATGACGGCCATCACCAGACCTTCGCCGTGACGCCAGAAAATTACCCAGTGGTTGGCCGATTCAAGAACGAAACCGCATTCGCGATAACGCTGTATCTTGAGATGGTCCCCGAAGAGGTAATCCTTGAGCCTGGCGATGAGGTGGAACTGCTTGCGCAACTTACTGACAACCTGCTGCCTCTCAAGGTGACCCCTATGGAGGACGGTCTCCATATACACGCACACAAAGAGTGGGACCCGGATTGGCACGTCAGATTCAGAGGCCGAGTTATCAAGGCCGGCAATCCAACCCGTCTTTCTGATTACCGCTAGAGCCGAGCCTCTGAGAGGCTTGCATCGATAAACGCCAGGCGACCGACCAATGTCGGCCAGAAGCAGACACCCCTCCAAGGCCATGCACATGAAGCAGACACGCCTAACTTGGCTTGTGAGAATGGGCTATATCTTGATGGCTCTAGGCATCCTTCTGTTGTTGCCGCTTGGCGATCTTCTGCCAGTCGATCTGTTTGGCGGTATGCATCATTACTACCGCGTTGTCCCAACCGAGCACAGCTGGCTCATGGAGGCATTGTTGATTGGACTCGGCATGCTGTTGGTGCTGGTTGGCCTAGCGTTGCGCAGCAAAGGTCAGTGATGGCCAGGACAAAATCCGGCGCTGCTCCAAACGCATGCCCACAACCAGTCCGAAACAAAAGCCCGACGCCAAACTTTGAACGCCGGCGGGTAAGCCCGGTGCCGCGATCCCATCTCGCTTGATACGATTTTTGTCGAAACGCCCGCCCCAAGGGCGTCGGAGACAAGATGGACTCGAGCATTTCCAGCCACGCCAACCACGGCGCCGGCGAGGCGCTGTACCGCACCATGGTGCGGACCCGGGCCTTCGAGAACGCGGCGGAGACCGCCAGCCAGGGCGGCGTGAGCGCCTACGGCCAGCAGGCGGCGGACGCGGCCAAGGTGCGCGGCCCGCTGCACCTGTCGACCGGGCAGGAGGCGGTGCCGGCCGGGGTCTGCGCCCATCTGCGCGCCAGCGACTACCTCACCTCCACCCATCGCGGCCACGGCCACACGCTGGCCAAGGGCGCGGACCTCACGCGGATGATGTGCGAGCTGTTCGGCAAGACCACCGGCTTCAACGGCGGCAAGGGCGGCTCGATGCACATCGCTGACTTCTCGGTCGGCATGCTGGGCGCCAACGGCGTGGTGGCGGCGGGGCTGCCTATCGCGGTGGGCGCGGCGCATGCGCAGAAACTGCTGAACAAAGGCGACGACATCACGGTCTGCTTCTTCGGCGACGGCGCGATCAACCGCGGGCCCTTTCTCGAAGCGCTGAACTGGGCGCGCGTGTACGACCTGCCGGTGCTCTTCGTCTGCGAGGACAACCGCTGGAGCGCGACCACCGCGAGCGGGCCGACGACGGCGGGCGAGGGTGCCTCGGTGCGCGCCGAGGCGCTCGGCATCGCAGCCACGCAGGTCGACGGCAACGACGTGTTCGCTGTGCACGCGGCGGCCGCGAAGCTGGTGGCCGAAGTGCGCGCCGGCAGCGGGCCGCGCCTGCTGCATGCGCTGACCTACCGCGTGAAGGGGCACGTGTCGGTGGACGTCGCGGCATACCGCGATCCGGCCGAGCTGGCGGCGGCGCTGGAAACCGATCCGATCGCGCGGGCGCGCGGCCATCTGCTTTCAGCCGGCGTTGCCGCCGCGACGCTCGACGCCATCGAGAACGCCGCGCGCGACGAGGTCGACACCGCGCTCGCGGTGGCCGACGCAGCGCCCTGGCCCGAGCCCGGTGCCGCCTTCACCGATGTGCAGACCGTCGGGGAGGGCCAGTGGCGATGAAGCAGCAACTGAGCTATTCGGAAGCCGCCCTGCTGGCCCTGCGGCGCGAGATGGAAGCCGACCCGCGCGTGGTGGTGCTCGGCGAGGACGTGGGCCGTGGCGGCATCTTCGGGCAGTACAAGGGGCTGCAGCAGCACTTCGGCGACGGTCGCGTGATCGACACGCCGATCAGCGAGGCCGCGATCATGGGCGCCGGCGTGGGCATGGCGCTCGCGGGCCTGAGGCCGGTGGTCGAGATGCGGGTGGTCGACTTCGCGCTGTGCGGCATGGACGAGCTGGTGAACCAGGCCGCCAAGAACCGCTTCATGTTCGGCGGCCAGGGCCGCGTGCCGCTGGTGGCGCGCATGCCGGGCGGCATCTGGGACGCCTCGGCGGCGCAGCATTCGCAATCGCTCGAAGCGTGGTTCGCGCACCTGCCGGGCGTGGTGGTGGTGTGCCCCTCGACGCCGCAGGACAACCACGGCCTGCTGCGCGCCGCGCTGCAGTGCGGCGACCCGGTGGTCTACATCGAGCACAAGACGCTGTGGGGCACGCAGGGCGAAGTCGACGAAAGCGTCGCCGTGCCGCTGGGCAAGGCGGCGCGCGTGTGCGAGGGCAATGCGCTCACGCTGGTGAGCTGGAGCCGGCAGATGCAGGCCTGCGCGGCGGCCTGCGATGCGCTGGCTGCCGAGGGCATCACGGTGGATCTGATCGACTTGCGCACGCTGTGGCCCTGGGACCGCGAGACGGTGCTGTCGTCGTGCGCGCGCACCGGCCGACTGCTGGTGGTGCACGAGGCGGTGCAGGCGGCGGGCTTTGGCGCAGAGATCGCAGCGAGCGCGGCGGAGGCCACGGGCTGCCGCATCGCGCGGCTGGGCGCGCCGCGCATTCCGGTCGGCTACTCGCCAGTGCTGGAGGCGCAGTCGCGCATCGGCGTAGAGGCGATCGTGGCTGCTGCGAAGAAGCTAGCGGGCTGAACGCAGCCTCGCCGGGAACAATGGACCCGCTCTTCTTCAAGCTGGTGCGGGTCGTGAACCTCACGGCTCGGCCTTTTCACGAGCGCGTGGGCCGCGAGCACCGGCTCACGCTGAACGAGTGGCGCACGATGGCCGTGCTCGCCGCGCAGCCGGGGCTCAACGCCACGCAGGTCGCCGACCAGACCGGCCTCGACAAGATGGCGGTGAGCCGCGCGCTCGCCGGCCTGCGGCGGCACAAGCGCATGCAGCGCCACGATGATCCGACCGACCGGCGCAGCAGCCGGCTCTATCTCACCGCCGTCGGCAAGGCACTGCATGAAACGGTCGGCGCGCTCGGCCGCGAGCGCGAGGCCGAGCTCTTCGCGGGCATCGAGGCCGGCGAACTGGCGCGCATGGAAGCCACGCTCGACAAGCTGATCCTCGCCGTGTCGAACAGCGGTGATGGCGCTCCAGGGCCGGACGCTCAGGCGGTGTAGCCGCCGTCCACGCTCAGGCTGGCGCCGGTGACGAAGCCGCCATCGGGCCCGACGAGATACGCCACCATGCCGGCAATCTCGCTGGCGCGGCCGTGGCGCTGCAGGGCCATGAGGCCGTGCATGAAGCCGGCGCGCGGTCCGGCGGCGGGGTTCATGTCGGTGTCGGTCGGACCCGGCTGCACGTTGTTGACCGTGATGCCGCGCGGGCCGAGGTCGCGTGCCAGGCCCCGCGTGAGACCGACGATCGCGGCCTTGCTCATTGCATAGACGCTGGCGCCCACGGCCGGCACGCGCTCGGCGTTGATGCTGCCGATGTTGACGATCCGCCCGCCCTCGCCCATGCGGCGCGCAGCCGCCTGGGTCGCGACGAAGACGGCGCGCACGTTGACGTTCACGGTGCGGTCGAAGTCCTCGAGCGTGAAGCTGTCGAGATCGCCGCGCAGGTAGACACCGGCGTTGTTCACCAGGATGTCGAGCCGCCCGAAGTCCTTCGCGGCCTGCTCGACGGCGGCGGTGAGCGCAGCGGCATCGCCCGCATCGGCACGAAGGGCGAGTGCGCGGCCGCCGGCGGCGCGGATCTCGCCGGCCAGCGCGTCGGCCTCGGCCTGTGCGCTCACGAAGGTGAAGGCCACTGCGGCGCCGTCGCGCGCCAGCCGGCGCACGATGGCCGCGCCGATGCCGCGCGAGCCACCGGTGACGAGAGCAGCCTTGCCGGCCAGGGCGGGCTTGGGAGTCGGGTGCGTCATCGTCGTCGCGCCCGGGCTCAGGCCGCGAAGCCGCCGTCGATGTTCAGGCTGGCACCGGTGACGAACGCGGCTTCCGGACTGGCCAGGTAGCCGACCATGCCGGCGATTTCTTCCGGGAGGGCGTGGCGGGCGACTGCCATCAGGCCGTGCATGGCGGCGGCATTGGGGCCGTCGACCGGGTTCATGTCGGTGTTGACCGGGCCGGGCTGCACGTTGTTGACGGTGATGCCGCGCGGGCCGAGGTCGCGCGACAGGCCCTGCACCAGGCCGACCAGCGCCGATTTGCTCATGGCGTAGGCGCTGCCGCCGGGCCAGGGCATGCGCACGGCGTTGGTGCTGCCGATGTTGATGATCCGGCCGCCCTCGCCCATGTGGCGCGAGGCTGCCTTGGCCGCGACGAAGACGGCGCGCACGTTGACGTTCAGCGTCTTGTCGAAGTCCTCGAGCGAGAAGTCGTCGAGGGTGCCGCCGAGGAACACGCCGGCGTTGTTCACGAGGATGTCGATCTTGCCGAAGGTGCGGGCCGCTTCGTCGATGCCGGCGGTGAGGGCCGCGGCATCGGCGCTGTCGATCTTCAGGGCGAGGGCGCGGCCGCCTTCGGACTGGATGCTGCGCACCAGCTCGTTGGCCGGGGCGGCCGAGCTGGAGTAGCTGAAGGCGACGGCGGCGCCGTCGCGCACCAGCCGGCGCACGATGGCCGCGCCGATGCCGCGCGAGCCGCCGGTGACGAAGGCGACCTTGCCGGCCAGGACGGGGGAAGAAGACGAAGAAGAAGCAGTGTTGGAGGCCATGATTTTTCCGATGAGGTGGAGGAAGAAGGCCTCAGTTTGGGTTTTTCATTCCTTCTTCGGTAGCCACCAATTGGCTCAATCAAATTCAACCAATGGTTGAAGATGAGCACGACAATGCGGCCATGGAGCCGCTCAATCACCTCGAATCCTTCGTGCAGAGCGCCGAGGGCGGCAGCTTTTCCGAGGCTGCCCGGCGCCTGGGGCTGACGCCGGCCGCCGTCAGCAAGAACGTGGCGCGGCTCGAAGCGCGTCTGGGCGTGCGGCTGTTCCAGCGCAGCACGCGTCGCCTGACGCTGACCGAGGGCGGCGAACGCTTCCTGGCGCAGGTCGCCCCCGCGCTGGCCACGCTGCAGGAGGCCGTGGCCGGCGTCGATACCGACGACGGCCAGCCCGCCGGCACGCTGAAGGTGAGCATGGGCCAGGCCTTCGGGCGCGAGCATGTGCTGCCGATGATGGGCGACTTTCTCGCGCGCTATCCGGCCATCCTGCCGGACTGGCATTTCGACAACCAGCAGGTCGACCTGGTGGGCGAGGGCTTCGACGCGGCCATCGGCGGCGGCATCGAGCTGCCGGCCGGGATGGTGGCGCGGGAGCTGGCGCGCATCCACGTGGTGGCGGTGGCGTCGCCCGCGTACATGGAGGGACGGCAGCTGCCCAAGCACCCGTCGGAGCTGGCGGCGCTCGACACGCTGCTGCGCCGCTCCTCGCCCACGGGCCGGGTGCGCAGCTGGACGCTGCGGCGCGTGCGCACGGGCGCCGGCGAGGGAGAAATCAGCGTCGAGCTGCCACGGCCGCGCGCGATCTTCAACGACCCCGAGGCGATCGCGCATGCCGCGCTGATGGGGCTGGGCGCGGCGATGCTGCCGATGCCCTTCGTGGAACGCGGGCTGCGCAGCGGCGCGCTGCTGAGGCTGCTGCCCGAGTGGTACCAGGACGCGGGCGCGGTGTGGCTCTACTACCCGAGCAAGAAGCTGCTGCCGCCGAAGACGCGGGTGTTCGTCGATTTCGTGCTCGAGCGCTTGCGCAGCGAGCGATTCGCGCGGCGGATGCAGGTGGCCTGACCGAGAACTCCCTCACGGGTTCAAGGGGCTCACGGGGTTTTCACCCGCGACGGTCGCAGCGCGCACCTGTACAAACGCGCGCATGACCAATCCGACTTTCTTCTTCTCCCCGAACCGCCGCACCGCGCTGGCCGCGTCGGTCGCCGCCGCGCTGACCCTGATGACCGCCCCCTCGTGGGCCCAGAGCACCTGGCCGACCAAGCCCGTGCGCATCGTCGTGCCCTTCGCGGCCGGCGGCACCACCGACATCCTCGCGCGCGCCGTGGCGCCCGAGCTTTCGAAGGCCTTCGGCCAGCAGTTCATCGTGGACAACCGCGCCGGCGCTGGCGGCAACGTGGGCGCCGAGATCGTAGCGCGCGCGCCGAACGACGGCTATACGCTGCTGATGGGCACGGTGGGCACGCACGGCATCAACCGCGCGCTGTACCCCAAGCTGCCCTTCGACCCGATCAAGGACTTCGCGCCGATCACGCTGGTGGCCGCCGTGCCTAACGTGATGGAGATGAACGCCGAGAAAGCGAAGTCGCTGAACATCCACAACGTGCAGGACTTCATCAAGTACGCCAAGGCCAACCCGGGCAAGCTGAACATGGCTTCCAGCGGCAGCGGCACCTCGATCCACCTGGCGGGCGAGCTGTTCAAGAGCATGACGGGCACGTTCATGGCCCACATTCCGTACAAGGGCTCCGGCCCGGCGCTGCTGGACATGGTGGGCGGCAACGCCGACGTGATGTTCGACAACCTGCCCTCGTCGATGGCGCAGATCAAGGCCGGCAAGCTCACGGCGCTGGCGGTGACGAGCGCGCAGCGTTCGCCCGCGCTGCCGGACATTCCGACGGTGGAGGAAGTGGGCGGCCCTTCGCTCAAGGGCTTCGAGGCAAGTTCGTGGTTCGGGCTGCTGGCGCCGGCGGGCACCTCGCCGGAGATCGTGAACCGCATCCAGCAGGAAGTGGCCAAGGCGCTTGGTACGCCGGCCATGAAGGAGAAGATGCTGGCTCAGGGCGCAATCCCGAGCGGGAATTCGCCTGCGGACTTCACGAAGCTCATCGCGAGCGAGCACGTGAAATGGGCGAAGGTGGTCAAGGACTCCGGCGCGAAGGTGGACTGACCCCCAGGCTGCGCGGCACTTCGTGCCGCTTCGCCAACCCCCTTGCAGGGGGCAACGCCTGCGGCCCGGCGGAGCCGGTTCCGCGGCGTTTCGCGACTGAAACCGTCGATCTATTCGATCAGGTCTTCCAGGTCACGTCTTTCTTTTCGGCCAGCGAATCCTTGAGCATGTGCAGCAGGGGGATCGCGCGCTGGTGCAGGCCCACGTGCTGCTTCTCGGCCTCGTTGGCGTGGCCTTCGACGGCGTAGTCGTCGTTGTTGTGGGCGTTGGAGGCCTCGCGCGCCAGCGCTGCCTCGATGGCCGCGATGGCACCCGGGATCTGCTCGACGGTGATGATGCCCTGCGGGGCGGCCGACTTGCCGACGATCTCGAGCAGCTGGCGGGCATGCACTTCGAGCATCACGAAATCGGGAGAGGCACGGGACTGGAATCGATAGAGCATGGTGTTCTCACTCACTTGTAGATGTAGTCACGTGCAAAAGGGTACACCGATTGCGCGCCGCGCAGGACGCCGTGTTCGACCTTTCCGTCGGGCTTGGTGGAGAGCATCTGGTGCAGCGAGATCCAGCCCTGCTCGAAGCTCATGGCGGAACCGGCGAGGTACAGGCGATAGGCCCGCAGGATGCGCTCGGCGTTGTCGCCCTGGCGGCCGCCGCTTCGTTGCAAGACTTCGAGCGCGGTGTCGAGCTGCGCCTCGAGTGCATCGGACCAGGCCCACAGCGTGCGCGCGTAGTGGGGGCGCAGGCTCTCGGTGTCGACCATCTCCAGGCCGGCCGCGGCGGTCTCGCGCAGCACGTGCGTCACGTGCAGCAGCTCGCCGCCGGGGAAGATGTATTTCTCGATGAAGTCGCCCATGCCGGCGCCGAGCTGGCGATAGTTGAGCTCGCCCGAGGTGATGCCGTGGTTCAGCACCAGGCCGCCGGGCCTCAGCAGCGAATGGATCTTGCGGAAGTAGGTCGGCATGTTGGCCGCGCCCACGTGCTCGAACATGCCGACGGAGGAGATCTTGTCGAAGGGCTTGTCGGTGGGCACTTCGCGGTAGTCGCGCAGCTCGACTCGCACGCGGCCCTGCAGGCCTTTCTCTTCGATGAGCCGCTGCACGTGCGCGTGCTGGTTCTTCGACAGCGTGATGCCGGTGGCGTCCACGCCGTAGTGCTCGGCCGCCCACAACAGCAGCGCGCCCCAGCCGGAGCCGATGTCGAGGTAGCGCTCGCCGGGCTGCAGCATGAGCTTGCGGCAGATGTGGTCGAGCTTGGCTTCCTGCGCCTGCGCCAGCGTGAGGTCGGGCGTGCGGAAGTAGGCGCATGAATACACGCGGCGCGGGTCGAGCCACAGCGCGTAGAAGTCGTCGGAAACGTCGTAGTGGAACTCGATCTGGGCCGCGTCCTTGCGCAGCGAATGCGAGCCGTGCGACTTGGCCCGGCGCTGCAGGCGGCTCCACCAGCCGGTGTCGGTCTGCGCCGGATTGCCCGGGAGCATGCCGACCGTGGCGTCGATCAGGTCGCGCATGGCGCCTTCGATCTGCACCTTGCCTTCGACGTATGCCTCGCCGATGGCTCCCACCTGTCGTGCCGCCAGCTTGGCGAGCACCGCCCATTCCTTGAAGGCCAGGGTGACGCGGGCTCCCGCCTGGGCTACGCGCCGGCCATCCGGCAGCTCCAGCGCGATGGGGACAGGCAGCGAAGCCAGCTGCGACTCGATTTTTGGTATCAAGTGTTGCATGGGCGCATGGTATTGATTTTTCCAAGCTTTTGCATGACTTCCCGTGTCGGCGCAGGCCGCGAGATGCGCTCCGGGGCGGGCCTGCAGGAATCCCGATTGACAACAGATTGTTTATGTCTAAACTATTTAGCCATGAACAGCCTCGACCCGTCCAAGTCCGCCCCCGCCTCGGACCTCCAACGCATCCTTTGCATCGGCGGCGGGCCGGCAGGCCTGTACTTCGCCCTGCTGATGAAGGCGCGCAATCCCGCGCTGCAGATCACCGTGGTGGAACGCAACCGCCCCTTCGACACCTTCGGCTGGGGCGTGGTGCTGAGCGACCAGACGCTCGCCAACCTGCGCGCGGCCGATGCGCCGACCGCGGCGCTCATCGGCAACGAGTTCCATCACTGGGACGACATCCAGGTCTTCTTCAAGGGCCGCCAGGTGCGCTCGGGCGGCCACGGCTTCTGCGGCATCGGCCGCAAGCGGCTGCTGAACATCCTGCAGGAACGCTGCCTCGAGCTGGGCGTCGAGCTGGTGTTCGAGACCGACGTCGCCGACGACCAGGCGATTGCCGCCAAATACAAGGCCGATCTGGTGATCGCCAGCGACGGCCTCAACAGCCGCATCCGCCAGCGCTACGCCGACGTTTTCCGCCCCGACATCGACCTGCGCAACTGCCGCTTCGTCTGGCTGGGCACGCACCAGACCTTCGACGCCTTCACCTTCGCCTTCGAGCAGACCGAGCACGGCTGGTTTCAGGCGCACGCCTACCAGTTCGACGACAAGACCTCGACCTTCATCGTCGAGACGCCCGAGGCAGTGTGGAACGCTCACGGCCTCGACCAGATGGAGCAGCCAGAGGCCATCGCCTTCTGCGAGAAGCTCTTCGCCAAGTACCTCGGCGGCCACTCGCTCATCAGCAATGCCACGCACCTGCGCGGCTCGGCCAACTGGATCCGCTTTCCGCGCGTGGTGTGCGAGCGCTGGACGCATCGCATCGACGTCGAAGGCCGCTCCGTGCCCGTGGTGCTGATGGGCGACGCGGCGCACACGGCGCACTTCTCCATCGGCTCGGGCACCAAGCTGGCGCTGGAAGACGCGATCGACCTGGCCAACGAGTTCGCCCAGGGCGGCACCGTCGACCACGTGCTCGAAGGCTACGAGGCACGCCGCAGCGTCGAAGTGCTGAAGATCCAGAACGCCGCACGCAATTCCACCGAATGGTTCGAGAACGTGCCGCGCTACACGGGCATGCAGGTCGAGCAGTTCGCGTACTCACTGCTCACGCGCTCGCAGCGCATCAGCCACGAGAACCTGCGCCTGCGCGACACGCAATGGCTGAGCGGCTATGAACAGTGGCTGGCCGGCGGCAAGGCGCTGCCGCCGATGCTCATGCCCTACAAGGTGCGCGGGCTCACGCTGAAGAACCGCATCCTGGTGTCGCCGATGGCCACCTACAGCGCGGTCGACGGCGTGCCGCAGGACTTCCTGCTCGTGCACCTGGGTGCACGAGCACTCGGTGGCGCGGCCATGGTGTTCGTCGAGATGACGAGCCCGACGCCCGAAGGCCGCATCACCCCCGGCTGCACGGGCCTCTACAACGACGCGCAGCAGGCGGCCTTCAAGCGCATCGTCGATTTCGTGCACACGCAGTCGAGCGCGAAGATCGCGATGCAGCTCGGCCACAGCGGGCCCAAGGGATCGACCCGCGTGGGCTGGGAAGGCACCGACGAGCCGCTCGAGACCGGCAACTGGCCCCTGCTGGGCGCGAGTGCACTGCCGTATGGCGAACAGAACCAGCTGCCCGCCGCCATCACACGCGCCGAGATGGACACGCTGCGCGACCAGTTCGTCGACTCGACCCGCCGCGCGGCCGAATGCGGCTTCGACTGGCTCGAACTGCACTGCGCGCACGGCTACCTGCTGTCGGCTTTCATCAGCCCGCTCACCAACCTGCGCACCGACGAGTACGGCGGCGACATCGAGGCGCGCTGCCGCTATCCGCTCGAAGTTTTCCGCGCCATGCGCGCCGTGTGGCCCGCCGACAAGCCGATGAGCGTGCGCATCTCTGCCCACGACTGGGCGCCCGGCGGCAACACGGATGCCGACGCCATCGTGGTGGCCCGCCTCTTCAAGGAAGCCGGCGCCGACTTCATCGACGTGTCCTCCGGCCAGACCACGCGCGCCGCAAAGCCGGTGTACGGGCGCATGTACCAGACGCCGTTCTCCGACCGCATCCGCAACGAGGTCGGCATCTCGACCATCGCGGTGGGCGCCATCACCGACGCCGACCAGGCCAACAGCATCATCGCGGCCGGCCGCGCCGACCTGTGCGCGATCGCGCGCCCCCATCTCGCCGATCCGGCATGGACGCTGCACGAGGCGGCCAAGCTGCAGAGCCGCGACGTCGAATGGCCCGTGCAGTACCTGAGCGGGCGCGACCAGATGTACCGCGAGATCGCCAAGCAACAGCAGCTCGCGGCCGCCGCCAATGCCGCGATGGCCGCGCAGAACAGCGAGGAGACGCACTGACATGGACCTCGAAGCGCGCGCGCACAGCGAGCATCCCGAAGCCTTGCGGCTCTGGCTGCGGCTTCTCACCTGCACCCAGCTGATCGAGAAGCAGGTGCGCAACGAGCTGCGCTCGCAGTTCGCTACCACGCTGCCGCGCTTCGATCTGATGTCGCAGCTCGAGCGTTCGCCCGAGGGGCTCAAGATGAACGAGCTCTCGCGCCGGATGATGGTGACGGGCGGCAACGTGACGGGCATCACCGACCAGCTCGTGTCCGAAGGGCTGGTGGAGCGCATCAACGTCGAGGGCGACCGCCGCGCATGGCGCGTGCGCCTCACGCCGCGCGGGCGCAAGCTCTTCAACGAAATGGCGCAGCAGCACGAAGACTGGATCGTCGAGGCCTTCTCCGGCCTCAGCGCCAAGGAGATCGCGCAACTGCACAAGCTGCTCGGCAAGGTCAAGCAGCACTCGCACAACCAACTACTGATGGCGGAGACCGAATGAAGCACTACATCGGCGCGGGCAATCCCATGCGCGCGCAATTCGAGGCGAAGGCGCCCTACAAGGCCGAGCACTTCGCATGGAGCTACGAAGCGGGCGTGGGCACCATCACGCTGAACCGGCCGGATCGCAAGAATCCGCTGACCTTCGACTCGTACGGCGAGCTGCGCGACCTGTTCCGCGCGCTGGTCTACGCCACCGACGTGAAGACGATCGTGGTGACCGGCGCGGGCGGCAACTTCTGCTCGGGCGGCGACGTGCACGAGATCATCGGCCCGCTGACCGGCATGCGCATGCCCGAGCTGCTGGAGTTCACGCGCATGACGGGCGACCTGGTGAAGGCGATGCGCGCATGCCCGCAGCCCATCGTCGGCGCGATCGACGGCGTGTGCGCCGGCGCCGGCGCGATGATCGCGCTGGCCTGCGACTTGCGCTACGGCTCGCCGGCCACGCGCACCGCTTTCCTCTTCACGCGCGTGGGCCTCGCCGGTGCGGACATGGGCGCCTGCGCGCTGCTGCCGCGAGTGATCGGCCAGGGCCGTGCGTCGGAACTGCTCTTCACCGGCCGCGCAATGACGGCGCAGGAAGGCCATGCCTGGGGCTTCTTCAACGCGCTGCACGAAAGCGATGCATTGCTCGAGGCCGCGACGAAGGTTGCGCGCGACCTGGCCGAAGGCCCGACCTTCGCGCACGGCATGACGAAGACGATGCTGTCGCAGGAATGGTCGATGACCATCGACCAGGCCATCGAGGCCGAAGCGCAGGCGCAGGCCATCTGCATGCAGACCGAAGACTTCAGGCGCGCCTACGAGGCCTTCGCGGCCAAGCGCAAGCCGGTGTTCGGCGGAGACTGAAGCGATGATGACCAAGGCCCCCGCACCTCCATCGACAGCGCATCTCGCGCTGCCCTTCTTCGACGACGCGCACCGTGCGCTCGCCGACGGCCTGCTGCCCTGGGCCGACGCGCAGCAGGTCGACGAGCACGACGACCGCGCCGCCTGCCGTGACTGGGTCCAGCGGCTCGGCGCCGGCGGCTGGCTGCGCTACTGCGTGCCGGGCAGTTCCGGCGGCGCGCTGGAGCGGCTCGACTCGCGCGCGCTCGTGCTGCTGCGCGAGACGCTCGCCTACCATTCGCCGCTCGCCGACTTCGCGTTCGCGATGCAGGGTCTGGGCAGCGGCTCGATCACGCTGGCTGGCACGCCGCAGCAACACGCCGACTACCTGACCGCCGTTACCAAGGGCAGCAAGATCGCGGCCTTCGCACTCAGCGAGCCCGAAGCCGGCTCCGACGTGGGCGCGATGGCGATGCGCGCGGAGGAGACCTCCGACGGCTGGAAGCTCAACGGCGAGAAGACCTGGATCAGCAACGGCGGCATCGCCGACTTCTACTGCGTGTTCGCGAAGACCGACCCGGCGGGCGGCACGCGCGGCATCACGGCCTTCATCGTCGATGCGAAGACGCCCGGTCTTGACACCTCCGCGCACATCGACGTGATGGCGCCGCATCCGCTGGCCACGCTGCGCTTCGAGAACTGCGTGGTGCCGCGCACCGCGCAGCTCGGCGAGCTCAACGGCGGCTTCAAGCTCGCGATGCGCACGCTCGACATCTTCCGCGCTTCGGTGGCCGCAGCCGCCCTCGGCATGGGCCGTCGCGCACTGGCGGAAGCGATTTCGCATTCGAAAAAACGCCGCATGTTCGGCCAGACGCTGGCGGACTTCCAGCTCACGCAGGCCAAGCTCGGCGAAATGGCAGCGCTGATCGACAGCGCTGCCCTGCTCACCTATCGCGCGGCATGGATGCGTGACGACGCCGAACGACGCGGCGCGCCGGCGGTGGGCGACGTGTCGGCCGCAGCGGCCATGGCCAAGATGTGCGCCACCGAGAACGCGAGCCGCGTGATCGACATGGCGCTGCAGATGCACGGCGGCCTCGGCGTGAAGGTTGGCACGAAGGTTGAAAGCCTCTATCGCGACATCCGCTCGCTGCGCATCTACGAAGGCGCGACGGAAGTTCAACAACTGATCATCGGCAAATCCGTTCTGCGGGGATAAACACCGTGTCTGCCCAAGTCGACCGCTTCGTTCACGACCGCTTGCCGCCCGCGGCACAGCTGCCCGTCTTTCGCTACGACCTGCCCGAGCTACGGCTGCCCGACCAGCTCAACCTGGTCGAGGAACTGCTCGACAAGGCTGCGGCGAAGGGGTTCGGCGACAAGCCGATGCTGCGTTCGCCGCAGGGCACGCTGACCTATGCGCAGGCGGCCGTCGAGGTCAATCGCATCGCCCAGGTGCTGGTCGAAGATCTCGGTCTGGTGCCGGGCAATCGCGTGCTGCTGCGCGGCGGCAATTCCGTGGCGATGGCGCTGGCCTGGCTCGCGGTGGTGAAGGCCGGGCTCATTGCAGTGGCGACGATGCCGCTGCTGCGCGCGAAGGAACTGGGCGACATCATCGAGAAGGCGCAGCCCGTGGCCGCTCTGTGCGACGGACGGCTGCTCGACGAGCTGGCGATCGCGCAGCGGGAACATCCGGTGCTTGCCGCGGTGATCGCATTCAACAAGCCCGACGCGGAAGACTCGCTCTCCGCGCGCGCGGCGAAGAAGAGCGGCGTATTCACGGCCTGCCCCACGGCTTCCGACGACATCGCGCTACTGGCTTTCACCTCGGGCACCACCGGCAAGCCGAAGGCGCCCGTCACCACGCACCGCGACGTGCTCGCGATGTGCGAGACATGGCCGCGCCACGTGCTGCGCGCGCGCAGCGACGACATCGTGGTGGGATCGCCCCCGCTGGCCTTCACTTTCGGGCTCGGCGGGCTGCTGGTGTTTCCGATGTGGGCCGGGGCTTCGGTCTACTTTCCCGATGCGCCGTTCACGCCCGAGGGGCTGGTGAAGCTCATCAACGAGGTCGGCGCGACCATCTGCTACACGGCGCCCACGTTCTACCGCCAGATGGCGCCGTTCGTGAAGCAGCACGGCATGCCCAGCCTGCGCATCAGCGTGAGCGCGGGCGAGGCCCTGCCTGACGCCACGCGGCAGCTGTGGAAGGAGGCTTCCGGCATCGAGATGCTCGACGGCATCGGCGGCACCGAGGTATTCCATATCTACATCTCGGCCGCGGGCTCCGACGTACGCCGTGGCGCGGTCGGCAAGGCCGTGCCGGGCTTCACCGCGAAGGTGGTGGACAACCAGGGCAACGAAGTGCCGCGCGGCACGGTCGGCAAGCTCGCGCTGCAGGGGCCGGTGGGCTGCAGATACCTCGACGACCCGCGCCAGGCAGACTACGTGAAGAACGGCTGGAACTACCCCGGCGATTCGTTCGTGCAGGACGACGACGGCTACTTCTTCTACCAGGCGCGCGCCGACGACATGATCATCACGGCCGGCTACAACGTCGGCGGCCCGGAGGTGGAGGATGCGCTGCTCAAGCACCCGGCCGTGGCCGAGTGCGGCGTGATCGGCAAGCCGGATGCCGAGCGAGGCATGATCGTGAAGGCGTTCTGCGTCCTCAAGCCGGGCAACGAGGGCAACGCCGCCCTCGTGAAGACACTGCAGGACCACGTGAAGGCGACCATCGCGCCGTTCAAATACCCACGGGAGATCGAGTTCGTGCCGGCCCTGCCGCGCACGGAAACCGGCAAGCTCCAACGATTCAAACTGAGACAACTCAACACGACATCATGATCAACAAACTCCTGCAACCCGAAGGCTGGCTGCCTCCCAAGGGCTATGCGAACGGCGTCGCCGCTCGTGGAACTATGCTGTTCGTCGGTGGCCAGATCGGCTGGAATGCACAGCAGCAATTCGAGTCGGACGACTTCATCGACCAATGCGGCCTGGCGCTGCGCAACATTGTCGAGGTGCTGCGTGCGGGCGGCGCGGGCCCGGAGCACATGGTGCGCATGACCTGGTACGTGACGGACCGCGACGAATACAGCCGCCGGCTCGCCGAGCTCGGTCCCGTCTATCGCGACGCGATGGGGCGCAACTTCCCGGCCATGACCTGCGTGCAGGTGGCGGCGCTGGTGGAGCATCGGGCGAAGGTCGAGATCGAGGTGACGGCAGTCATTCCTGACTGAGTTGCCACGCTGACCAAAAATAAAAAATGCCCTCATTGCGAGGGCATTTCTTTTTTGCCATTCACCGGCAATTGATGGGTAAAAGATCGAAAAAGAAAAAGGCCCTTTGATTTCTCAAAGGGCCTTTTCAATTTGGTTGCGCGAGCAAGATTTGAACTTGCGACCTTTGGGTTATGAGCCCAACGAGCTACCAGGCTGCTCCATCGCGCGGCAGACTTAGATTATAGCTTATTCAGCAGCGTTTTGCTCGGCTGCGTCTTCTTTAATTTCAGGACGATCAACCAGTTCGACGAGCGCCATCGGGGCGTTGTCACCCACGCGGAAACCCATCTTCAGGATGCGGGTGTAGCCGCCCGGACGTGCTGCGAAACGCGGGCCGAGGTCTCCAAAGAGCTTCACGACGCTGTCGCGGTTGCGCAGGCGGTCGAAGGCCAGGCGCTTGTTGGCGACGGTGGGCTTCTTGGCGAGCGTGATCATCGGCTCGATGACGCGGCGCAGTTCCTTGGCCTTGGGGACCGTGGTCTTGATGACTTCATGCTCGATGAGCGAATTCATCATGTTCTGCAGCATCGCGAGGCGGTGCGAGCTGGTGCGGTTGAGTTTGCGGAGTCCGTGTCCGTGACGCATGGTGCTTTCCTTTACTTTATAAAACAGGCAGCCGTGTCAGGTACTGCCCGGTGCACTGGCCCTTTTCAGGGGGCCTATTTCAAAAATTCAAATAATCAACGCTTGTCGAGGCCGGCCGGCGGCCAGCTTTCGAGCTTCATGCCCAAGGTCAGGCCGCGGGAGGCGAGCACTTCCTTGATTTCGTTGAGCGACTTGCGACCCAGATTCGGGGTCTTGAGCAGCTCGTTCTCGGTGCGCTGGATCAGGTCACCGATGTAGTAGATGTTTTCGGCCTTCAGGCAGTTGGCCGAACGCACCGTCAGTTCGAGTTCGTCGACAGGGCGCAGCAGGATCGGATCGAACTGCTGTGCGCTGCGCGGAGCCGGAGCATCGAACGCAGCGAGTTCGCCGCCTTCGAGCTGCGCGAACACGGCGAGCTGCTCGACCAGGATTTTAGCCGATGCGCGCACTGCGTCTTCGGCGGTGATCGCACCGTTGGTCTCGATTTCGACCAGCAGCTTGTCGAGGTCGGTGCGCTGCTCCACGCGGGCGCTTTCGACCGTGTAGCTCACGCGCTTGACGGGCGAGAACGAGGCGTCGAGAACGATGCGGCCGATCGACTTGGTCGGCTCGTCCGCGTAGCGGCGCATCGTGCCGGGCACGTAGCCGCGGCCTTTCTCGACCTTGATCTGCATGTCGAGCTTGCCGCCTTGCGACAGGTGGGCGATCACGTGGTCGGGATTGATGATCTCGACGTCGTGCGGGGTCTGGATGTCCGAGGCCAGCACCGGGCCTTCGCCGTCCTTGCGCAGGCTCAGCGTGACTTCGTCGCGGTTGTGGAGCTTGAACACCACGCCCTTGAGATTCAGCAGGATGTTGACGACATCTTCCTGCACGCCGTCGATCGACGAGTACTCATGCAGAACGCCAGCGATCGTGACTTCGGTGGCCGAGTAGCCCACCATGGACGACAGCAGAACGCGACGCAGCGCGTTGCCGAGCGTGTGGCCGTAGCCGCGCTCGAAAGGCTCGAGCGTCACCTTGGCCTTGTTGGCGGCAAGTTGCTCGACCTGGATGGTCTTGGGTTTCAGCAGGGTGGTTTGCATGCAGACTTCCTCTCAATACCCCCGGCTCGTTACACCGGTAAGGCTGGTGAAGCACCTGAGCCGCGACGAAGCGCGGAACAGGAACGTGAACAACAAAAACAATCTCCCGCACGCGCCGAATGGCGGGTGCGGGTAGAAGAAATCAACGCGAATACAGTTCGACGATCAGCGATTCGTTGATGTCGGCTGCGAATTCGTCGCGATCGGGCACCTTCTTGAACGTGCCTTCGGCCTTGTCGGCATTCACGTCGACCCATGCCGGAATACCGACTTGCTGGGCGAGTTGCAGCGCTTCGACAACGCGGGTCTGCTTCTTCGACTTGTCGCGCACGGCGATCACGTCGCCGGTCTTCACCAGGTACGACGGGATGTTGACCGACTGACCGTTCACCGTGATCGCCTTGTGCGACACGAGCTGACGCGCTTCGGCGCGGGTCGAGCCGAAGCCCATGCGGTAGACGACGTTGTCCAGGCGCGATTCGAGAATGAACAGCAGGTTGGCGCCGGTGTTGCCACGGCGGCGATCGGCTTCTTCGAAGTAGCGGCGGAATTGCTTCTCGAGCACGCCGTACATGCGCTTGACCTTCTGCTTCTCGCGCAGCTGCAGGCCGTAGTCGGAGGTGCGCTGACCCGAGGTGCGGCCGTGCTGGCCGGGCTTGGAGTCGAACTTGGCCTTGTCCTGGATCGAGCGGCGGGCGCTCTTCAGGAACAGGTCGGTGCCTTCACGGCGGGAAAGTTTGGCCTTGGGGCCGAGGTAACGTGCCACGATTTTTCCTTTGTGTCATCTGCCGCAGTTGCCTGCGGGAGCCATCGGCAAGATGCTGATGGCAGTGGGCTTAGTTAAAAAACAAATGCGCAGCCGCTATTCAAAGCCGGCTGCGCCTTGCGGACTGACGATCAGATGCGGCGACGCTTCTGGGGACGGCAGCCGTTGTGCGGAACGGGCGTCACGTCGGCGATCGAGTTAATCCGGATGCCGAGCGCAGCCAGTGCGCGCACCGACGATTCGCGACCGGGGCCGGGGCCCTTGATCTCGACGTCGAGGTTCTTGATGCCTTGTTCGACAGCAGCACGGCCGGCAACTTCCGAAGCGACCTGCGCAGCGAACGGGGTCGACTTGCGCGAGCCCTTGAAGCCCTGGCCACCCGACGAAGCCCACGACAGGGCGTTGCCCTGGCGATCGGTGATCGTGATGATGGTGTTGTTGAACGAAGCGTGCACGTGAGCGATACCGTCCGCGACGTTCTTGCGAACCTTCTTGCGAACGCGCTGTGCGGCGTTGTTTGCAGGTGCTTTAGCCATGCTGTTCTATCCTTATTTCTTCAGGGACTGCGCAGCCTTGCGCGGACCCTTGCGGGTGCGGGCGTTGGTGCGCGTGCGCTGGCCGCGCATCGGCAGGCCGCGACGGTGACGGAAGCCGCGGTAGCAGCCGATGTCCATCAGGCGCTTGATGTTCATCGTCGTCTCGCGACGCAGGTCGCCTTCGATCGTGAACAGCGCGATCTGGTCGCGGATCTTCTCGAGATCGGCGTCGGTCAGATCCTTGATCTTCTTCGAATACTCGATGCCGCTCGCTTCGCAGATCTGACGGGCGCGGGTGCGACCGATGCCGAAGATGGCGGTCAGGCCGATTTCAGCGTGCTTGTGCGGCGGGATGTTGATGCCAGCAATACGTGCCATGTGCGTCCTCTAATACTCTTCAATCAACCCTGGCGCTGCTTGTGGCGCGGGTCGGTGCAGATCACACGCACCACACCCTTGCGGCGGATGACCTTGCAATTACGGCAGATGGTTTTGACCGAAGCCGAAACTCTCATTTCACTCTCCTAAAACTGTTTAACGTGGCGGTCTACCGCCCGGACTCAATACTGAAACACAGCCCTACGATGTCTTGAAGTTAGCCTTCTTCAGCAGCGATTCGTACTGCTGGGACATCATGTAGTTTTGCACCTGGGCCATGAAGTCCATCGTGACGACCACGATGATCAGCAGGGAGGTACCACCGAAGTAGAACGGCACGTTGTACTTCAGGATCAGGAACTCTGGCAGCAGGCAGACGAAGGTGATGTACACCGCGCCAGCCAGCGTCAGGCGAACCAGAATCTTGTCGATGTAGCGAGCGGTCTGGTCACCCGGACGAATGCCAGGAATGAATGCACCACTCTTCTTCAGGTTGTCGGCCGTTTCCTTGCTGTTGAACACGAGCGCCGTGTAGAAGAAGCAGAAGAAAACGATCGCAGCGGCATACAGCAGCACGTAGATCGGCTCGCCGGGGCGCAGTGCGCTGGCAACGTCCTTGATCCAGCGAAAACCGCCTTCGCCGGTGCTGAACCAGCCGACCACCGTTGCCGGCAGCAGGATGATCGACGAGGCGAAGATCGGCGGGATCACGCCGGCCATGTTCAGCTTCAGCGGCAGGTGCGACGACTGGCCGCCGTACACCTTGTTGCCGACCTGGCGCCGCGCATAGTTCACGAGGATCTTGCGCTGGCCGCGCTCCACGAACACCACGAAGTAGGTGACCAGCACCACCACGGCGACGATGAAGAGCGCGACGATCACGTTCATGGCGCCGGTACGAACCAGCTCCAGCAGGCCGCCGATGGCGTTGGGCAGACCGGCCGCGATACCCGCGAAGATCAGGATCGAGATGCCGTTGCCCAGGCCGCGCTCGGTGATCTGCTCGCCGAGCCACATCAGGAACATCGAACCTGCCGTCAGGCTCACCATGGCGGTGATGCGGAAGCCGAAGCCGGGCGAGATCACCAGGCCGGCCGACGACTCGAGAGCCACCGCGATGCTGAACGACTGGAACAGTGCCAGACCCAGCGCGCCATAGCGCGTGTACTGCGTGATCTTGCGGCGGCCGGCCTCGCCTTCCTTCTTCAATTGCTCGAAGGTAGGAAGCACGTAGGTCATCAGCTGCATGATGATCGACGCCGAGATGTACGGCATGATCCCCAACGCGAACACGGTGAAGCGCGACAGCGCACCGCCCGAGAACATGTTGAACAGGCTCAGAATGCCGCCCTGCTGGCCCTGGAACAGCGCAGCCAGCTGGTCCGGGTTGATGCCCGGCACAGGAATATGCGCGCCAATCCGGTAGACCACGAGCGCGAGCAGCAAAAAGACGAGCCGACGACGGAGGTCGCCGAACTTGCCTGTTTTTGCGATCGTTGCCGCGTTAGTTGCCACGAAGAACTTCTTTCAGTCCGATGATGATCAGGCGATGCTGCCGCCGGCCGCTTCGATCGCAGCCTTGGCGCCAGCCGTTGCGCCCACGCCCGTCAGCTTGACGGCCTTGGTGAGCTCACCGGTCTTCACGACCTTGACGACCTTGGCCAGCTGGCCGACGAGGCCGGCTTGCTTCAGCGCCAGGATGTCCACTTCGGCCAGGCCGAGCTGCTCGAGAGCGGTCAGCGTGACTTCGGCGTTGAACTTCAGCAGATGCGACTTGAAGCCACGCTTCGGCAGCCGACGCTGCAGCGGCATTTGACCGCCTTCGAAGCCGACCTTGTGGAAACCACCTGCGCGCGACTTCTGGCCCTTGTGGCCGCGACCCGAGGTCTTGCCCAGGCCGGAACCGATACCGCGGCCGACACGGCGCTTGGCGTGCTTGGCGCCATCCGCCGGCTTGATGCCATTGAGTTCCATATCAGTCTCTCTTACAGGACTTTGACCAGATAACTGATCTTGTTGATCATGCCGCGCACAGCGGGCGTGTCTTGCAGCTCGCTCACGCTGTTGAGCTTGCGCAGGCCGAGGCCGCGCACGGTCGCGCGATGCGATTCCTTGGTGCCGATCGGGCTCTTGACCAGCTGCACCTTGAGGGTTTGTTGTTGCGTCATTTGAATGCTTCCTTGAGGCTTGCGACGGCCTGCGCTCAGGCGAAGATTTCTTCGACGGTCAGGCCGCGCTTGGCAGCCACTTCGCTGGCGGTCGTCGAGTTCTTCAACCCGTCGAGCGTGGCGCGAACCATGTTGTAGGGGTTCGACGAACCATGGCTCTTGGCCACGATGTCGGTGATACCCATCACTTCGAACACGGCGCGCATCGGGCCGCCGGCGATGATGCCAGTACCCTTGGGGGCCGGGTACATCACGACCGTCGAAGCGCCATGGTGACCTTGCACCTGGTGGTGCAGCGTGCCGTTCTTGATCGAAACCTTCAGCAGGTTGCGACGAGCTTCTTCCATTGCCTTCTGCACTGCAGCGGGCACTTCCTTCGACTTGCCCTTGCCCATGCCGACGCGGCCATCGCCGTCACCGACCACGGTGAGTGCTGCGAAACCGAGGATACGACCACCCTTCACCACCTTGGTGACGCGGTTGATCGCGATCATCTTCTCGCGCAAACCGTCCTCGGGGCCTTCGTTCTGCGTTCTTGCCTGAATCTTTGCCATTTTGAATCTCGTGTCCGGTTAGAACTGCAGGCCGGCTTCGCGGGCAGCCTCGGCCAGCGCCTTGACGCGGCCGTGGTATGCGAAACCTGCGCGGTCGAAGGCGACCTTCTCGACGCCGGCAGCCTTCGCCTTTTCAGCGATGCGCTTGCCGACGGCGGTGGCGGCGGCAGCATTGCCGCCCTTGCCCGAACCGCCGAGCGAGGTACGCACTTCGGCTTCTGCCGTCGATGCGGTTGCAATCACCTTGGCGCCGTCGCCGGAGATGACGGTGGCGTAGATGTGCAGGTTGGTGCGGTTCACCGTCAGACGAGCCACACCCTGTGTCGCGATGCGGATGCGGGTCTGGCGCGAGCGGCGAAGACGCTGTGCTTTTTTGGTCAACATCATTTTGCTGCCCCTTACTTCTTCTTGGTCTCTTTGATCACGATCTTCTCGTCCGCATAGCGGATGCCCTTGCCCTTGTAGGGCTCTGGCGGACGAACAGCGCGGATCTCAGCGGCGATTTGACCAACGCGCTGACGGTCAGCACCCTTGATCACGATTTCAGTCGGGGTCGCGGTGGCCACCGTGATGCCTTGCGGCATGTCGATGTTGACCGGGTGCGAATAGCCGACCTGGAGGTTCAGCTTCGTGCCCTGGGCTGCGGCCTTGTAGCCGACGCCGATCAGGCTGAGCTTCTTCTCGAAGCCCTTGGTCACACCGACCACCATGTTGTTCACGAGCTGGCGAACCGTGCCGCTCATCGCGTTGGCTTCACGCGAATCGTTGGCGGGCTCGAAGCTCAGCTTGCCGTCCTTGCTGACGACGTTGACCAGCACATTGCGCGCGAGGGCGAGCGTGCCGCCCGTGCCCTTGACGCTGATCTGGTCTTCCTTGATCGACACATCCACGCCTGCGGGGATGGTGATCGGCATTTTTCCTACTCGGGACATTTCAGTTACTCCTCGATGTCTCGGTTAGGCGACGTAGCACAGGACTTCGCCGCCGACACCGGAGGCGCGAGCCTTGCGGTCGGTCATCACGCCCTTGGGGGTCGTGACGATCGCAACGCCGAGGCCGTTCTGGACTTGCGGAATCGAAGCGCTGGCCTTGTAGACGCGCAGGCCGGGGCGGCTCACGCGTTCGATGCGCTCGATGACCGGACGGCCAGCGTAGTACTTCAGCGAGATTTCCAGTTCGCTCTTGCCGGCTTCGGTCTTGACCTGGAAACCGTCGATGTAGCCCTCGTCCTTCAGGACTTGTGCGATCGCGATCTTCACCTTGGAAGACGGGACCGACACGGTGGGCTTCGCCACCATCTGCGCGTTGCGGATACGCGTCAGCAGGTCGGCAATGGGATCACTCATGCTCATGTTGTTTGCTCCTGCCTGGCTTACCAGCTGGCCTTGGTGACACCGGGGATGTCGCCGTTGAAAGCCAGTTCGCGGATCTTGGCGCGGGCCAGACCGAATTGACGGAAGGTGCCGCGCGGGCGACCGGTGATTTCGCAACGGTTGCGCTGACGCGTGGGGTTCGCGTTGCGCGGCAGCTTTTGCAGCGCCAGGCGTGCAGCGGCGCGCTCTTCTTCGCTCTTCTTCAGGTCGTTGGAAGCTGCCTTCAGTTCCGCGTGCTTCGCGGCGAACTTGGCAACCAGCTTGTCGCGCTTGAGTTCGCGCTGGATCAAAGATGCTTTAGCCACAGGTCACCTCAGTTCTTGAACGGGAAACGGAAGCCAGCGAGAAGCGCCTTGGCTTCTTCGTCGGTCTTGGCCGTCGTCGTGATGCTGATATTGAGACCGCGCAGGGCATCGACCTTGTCGTACTCGATCTCGGGGAAAATGATCTGTTCCTTGACGCCGATGTTGTAGTTGCCACGGCCATCGAAAGCACGGCCGGAGATACCACGGAAGTCGCGAACGCGCGGCAGCGCGATGGTCACGAAGCGATCCAGGAATTCGTACATGTGCACGCCACGCAGCGTGACCATGCAGCCGATCGGCTGGTTTTCGCGGATCTTGAAGCCGGCGATAGCCTTCTTCGACTTGGTGACCACGGGCTTCTGGCCGGCGATCTTGGTCAGGTCGGCAACGGCGTTGTCGAGAACCTTCTTGTCGGCGACAGCTTCACCCACACCCATGTTGAGCGTGATCTTGGTGAGGCGCGGGACCTGCATCGGCGACGTGTAGCCGAACTTTTCCGTCAGGTCTTTCGCGATCTTTTCGCGATAGTGTTGTTGGAGACGTGCCATGTGAGTACCTCTTAGGCGAACTTGATTTCTTCGCCGCTCGACTTGAACACGCGAACAGCCACGCGCTTGCCGTCAGCATCCTGGGTGACCTTGACGCCCACGCGATCGGCCTTGCCGGTCGCGGCGTTGAAGATCGCCACGTTGGATTGATGAATCGGCATGGCCTTCTCGACGATGCCACCGGTCGTACCCTTCAGGGGGTTCGGCTTGGTGTGCTTCTTGACGAGGTTGATGCCTTCGATGACCACGTGCGAGTCATCCTTGCGCAGCGAGACGGTGCCCCGCTTGCCCTTGTCGCGGCCGGCCAACACGATGACCTGGTCGCCCTTGCGAATCTTGTTCATGGCGTTGTGTCCTTAGAGAACTTCGGGTGCCAGCGACACGATCTTCATGAACTTCTCGGTGCGCAGTTCGCGCGTGACCGGTCCGAAGATGCGGGTGCCGATGGGCTCCAGCTTGGCGTTGAGCAACACTGCAGCGTTGCCGTCGAACTTCACGAGCGAACCGTCGGCGCGACGGATGCCCTTGGCGGTGCGGACCACCACTGCGCTGTAGATCTCGCCCTTCTTGACGCGACCACGCGGAGCGGCTTCCTTGATGCTGACCTTGATGACGTCGCCCACGCTGGCGTAACGCCGCTTGGAGCCACCGAGCACCTTGATACACAGGACGGATTTCGCGCCCGTGTTGTCGGCCACTTCGAGCCGGGATTCAGTTTGGATCATTTCTTGATATTCCCAACTTGTACCGATGTGCCTCCAGGAGGGAGGCAAATCAGTCAGTCTTGGGCCCGTCGTCCATGCCCCGAACCACTCGGGGCACTTCCGCTTTGGGCTGAAAGCTCCGCCTTTTGAAAGCGAAGCCCGCGATTGTTGCACGCGAAGGCCAGGAAGTCAACAACCCTGTCTGCGGCGGGACGCTGCCACTAGACTCCGGGGCGTGCGCCCGTCCGAAAAGCCCGAAAAACCCATTCTTTCGACCTCATTGCCGCTGCCGCGCCGTCGCCTCCTGCTGGCCGGCGGCGCCGGGCTGGCGATGCTGGGCGTGGCCGGCTGCAAGGGCGGCGCGACGCCGAACCCGGACTCCGGCCGGCTGCGCCGCATCGCCGAAGCGCGATGGCCGCACCGCCTTCATATAGAAGGGACCACGGCCGGAGGCCTCTCGGGCATCGACTACGACCCAATCCGAGGTGAGTACCTGCTCATCAGCGACGACCGGTCGGACCTGGCTCCCGTCCGCTACTACGTCGCCCGCTGGCCCGATCCACCGGCCGCGCCGCCCGAACCGACAGGCGTGGTGCAGCTGCAACGCCCCGGCGGCGGCCCCTGGCCGAACCGGCGCAACGCGGTCGACGGTCTCCCGGTGCCCGACCCCGAAGCGCTGCGGCTACGCCCGGCCACCAACACCCTGCTGTGGACCAGCGAAGGCGACGTCGCCCGCGGCTTCGGCCCCGCGTTGTACGAATCGGCCCGCGACGGCCGCTTCCTGCGCGAATTCCGGATGCCGGCGATGTTCCAGCCTGATCCGGCAAAGCGCCGCGGCCCGCGCGACAACCTGACTTTCGAGGGTGTCAGCCTCACGCCCGACGGCCGCTTCGCCTGGCTGGCGATGGAGAACGCCCTGATTCAGGACGGCCCCGAACCCGCCGTCGGCGCCCCCGGCGGCCCCTGCCGCTTCACCCGGATCGACCTGGAGACCGGCCAGGCCGACCGCCAGATCGCCTACATTCCCGACGCCATCCCGCTGCGCCCGCTCGTTCCCGGCAGCTACGCCGACAACGGCGTGAGCGAGATCCTGATGATCGACGCCGACCGCATGCTGGTGCTGGAGCGCGCCTACGCCACCGGCCGCGGCAATTCGCTGCGCCTGTATGAAATAGATACCCGCGCGGCCAGCGACGTGCTCGCCGTCGACGCGCTGGCGCCCGGCAACCACCGGCCGGCGGCCAAGACGCTGGTGGCCGACTTCGCCGCGCTGGGCCTGTCCCGGCTCGACAACACCGAAGGCATGTGCTGGGGCCCGCCCCTGCCCGGCGGCAAGCGCATGCTGGTGGTCGTGAGCGACGACAATTTCAATCCGCTTCAAATCACCCAGTTCGCCGCCTTCGAATACGCCGACCGACCATGACCATCGCCGTGACCTTCCTGCCCCGCACCGGCCCCGCGCCGCTGCCCCCCGTCGCCTTCATCGGGGGCGGCAACATGGCCAGCGCCATCATCGGCGGCCTGATCCAGCAAGGCACCCCGGCCGAGGCCTTCGAGGTGGTCGAGCCCTTCGAGGAAGCGCGCGCGAAGCTGTCCCAGTCCTTCGGCATCGTCGCGAAGGCCGAGGCGGGCGAGGCCCTCTCGCGCTGCGGCGTGGTGGTCTGGGCGGTCAAGCCCCAGACCTTCGCGGAGGCCACCCGGCCGGTACGCGCCCATGTCGAAGACGCCCTGCACCTGAGCGTGGCAGCCGGCATTCCATCCGACAGCATCGCCCGCTGGCTCGGCACCGAACGCGTGGTGCGGGCCATGCCCAACACGCCCGCGCTGGTGGGCAAGGGCATGACCGGCCTGTTCGCCCGGCCCGGCGTCGACAGTTCCGACCGCTCCATGGTCGGGCAGCTGCTGGCGCCCACCGGCGAGCTGCTCTGGGTCGACGCCGAACCGGCGCTCGACGCAGTGACCGCCATTTCGGGCTCCGGCCCGGCCTACGTGTTCTATTTCATCGAGGCGATGACCGAGGCCGGCGTCGAGATGGGCCTCACGCCCGAGCAGGCGCTGCGGCTGTCCGTCGGCACCTTCACCGGCGCCTCGGCACTGGCGCACAGCGCGACCGAGCCGCCTTCGGTGCTGCGCGAGCGCGTGACCTCCAAGGGCGGCACGACCTACGCCGCCATCACTTCGCTCCAGGCGGCCGATGTGAAGTCCCAGTTCAAGACAGCGATCCGCGCCGCACAGAAGCGCGCCGCAGAGCTGGGCGAGGAATTCGGCCGAGGCTGATTTCAGGCCTCGGGCAACGCCCCCGGCCCGAGCAGGAACAACCATTCGGCAGCCAGCGTGACGGTGCCGTTCTCCAGCTCCAGCCAGACTTCTTCCTTCAGCAGATAGCTGTCGCCCGGCCTGGCCGTCACGTCCGCAATGCGTACGCGCGCCCGAAAGCGCGCCCCCACCGGCATAGGCCGCACGAAGCGCAGGCGGTCGAAGCCGTAGTTGAGCGCGTGGTTCGAGTCGAAGGGCAGCAGCGTGCGCATGGCCTCGCCGGTCAGCCGGATCAGGTGCGACACCTGGAAGAAGCCCTGCACGATGGTGCCGCCGTAGCCGGCCTCGCGCGCCGCGCGTTCGGGGTCGAGGTGGATCCACTCGCCCTCGCCGTCGCCAGACAGCTCCGAGTAGCGGTCGACCATCTCCTGCGTGATGCGGTGCCAGCCGGAGTGGCCCTCCTGGCCTATCTTCTGCCTCAGCCGCTCCAGCACATCGGACATGGTGATGCTCAACGTAGCGCGTAGCCGGCCACGATGCCGGCAAACACGGTGAAGCCCAGCCAGTGGTTCAGCCGGAAGGCCTTGAAGCAGCCTTCGCGCGTGCGGTCGCGGATCATCCGCCAGTGCCACAGCGCCTGCGCCACGGCGACCGCGATGCCGACGTAGAACAGCACGCCCAGCGAACGGCTCGCGCCGGCCCAGGTCCAGACCGCGATGAAGATCGCGTAGCTCGCCATCACCGCCGCCACGTCGAAGCGGCCGAAGGTGATGGCCGATGTCTTCATGCCGATCTTGAGGTCGTCGTCGCGGTCGACCATCGCGTACTCGGTGTCGTAGGCCAGCACCCAGAACAGGTTGCCCACCAGCAGCGCCCAGGCGAAGAGCGGCACGGTGGATTGCACCGCCGCGAAGGCCATCGGAATGCCGAAGCTGAAGGCAACGCCCAGCACCGCCTGCGGCACCGAGACGAAGCGCTTGGCGAAGGGATAGACCAGCGTGATGGCCAGCGCCGCGAACGACCACAGCACCGTCGCGCGGTTGGTCGTGAGCACCAGCCCGAAGGACACCAGCGCCAGCACCACGCCCAGCCCCAGCGCCTCCTTGACCGGCAACTCGCCGCTGGTCACGGGCCGCTGCGCGGTGCGCTTCACGTGGCGGTCGAAGTCGCGGTCGGCCACGTCGTTCACGCAGCAGCCGGCGCTTCGCATGAGAACGGTGCCGAGCGTGAACACGACCAGCAGGTGCCAACCGGGCCAGCCGCCCGCCGCGAACCACAGCGCACCCAGCGTGGGCCAGAGCAGGAGCAGCCAGCCCGCCGGACGGTTCCAGCGGATCAGGTCGAGATACAACGCAAAACGCCCGCGGCGAGCCGCGGGCGCAGTGACGGAAGGAGCGGAATCAGTCTTCAAGGAGGGAACGCAGCATCCAGGCCGTCTGATCGTGCACCGTGCAGCGCGCGGTCAGCATGTCGGCCGTCGGGTCGTCGCCGGCTTCCTCGGCGACAGGAATGAATTCGCGCGCAATGCGCGACACGGTTTCGTGGCCCTTCACCAGGATGCGCACCATCTCCATCGCCTTGGGCGGGTTCTGCGGCACGTCGGGCACGGTGGCGATCTTGCTGAACTCGGCGTACGAGCCCGGCGCGTAGTGGCCCAGCGCGCGGATGCGCTCGGCGAGCACGTCGGTCGCGCCCCACAGTTCGGTGTACTGGCCCATGAACATCGCGTGCAGCGAGTTGAAGTGCGGGCCCGTCACGTTCCAGTGGAAGTTGTGCGTGGTGAGGTACAGCGTGTAGGTGTCGGCCAGCACGCGGCTCAGGCCTTCGGCGATGGCGGCGCGGTCCTGGCGCTCGATGCCGATATTGATGATGGGCGCGTTGCGGCTGCCCGACTCCTGCGCGACCTGCTTGCCGCCCTTCTTGGGCACCTTGCCTGCGGAAGAGGCGGACGAGGTTTTCTTCGAGTCTTTGGCCATGGCGCGAGATCCTTTTCTTCGATCGAATTTTGGGAGGTGCTGGACTGAATTCTGGAAGCCGGCGCACGGCTTCGCAACAGCGTCACTCTATCTCAGCGATCAACGATTCAAAACGGCCGCCGCGTAGGTCAAGTTCTCGAATTGCGAACTACGAAAGGCGCTTCACGCCCGGCAGCTCGCACGCATAGATCGCGTTGCGCAGCGCGGCGATGGCCTCGTAGCGCGTGAAGGTGCGGCGCCATGCGAGCACCACGCGGCGCGTGGGCGGATCGCGGTCGTGCGCGTCGCGCACCGGCAGGTAGCGCACCATCTGCTCGGGCTCCTTGCGGCCCTTGACCTTCGGCTTGATGGCATCGGCCGGCACCGACAGGCGCGGCACCAGCGTCACGCCCATGCCCGAGGCCACCATGTGCTTGATGGTCTCCAGCGACGAGCCCTCGAAGCTCTTTCGGATGCCCTCGGCGTTGCTCGAGAAGCGCGCGAACTCCGGGCACACCTCCAGTACGTGGTCGCGGAAGCAGTGGCCGGTGCCCAGCAGCAGCATCGTCTCGCTCTGCAGTTCCTCGGACGTGATCGATTCGCGGTCGGCGAACTTGTGCCTGTTGGGCAGCGCCGCCATGAAGGGCTCGTCGTACAGCGGCGCCATCGCGAGGCCGGTGTCGGGAAAGGGCTCGGCCATGATGGCGCAGTCGATCTCGCCGGCGCGCAGCATCTCGAGCAGCTTGGCGGTGAAGTTCTCCTGCAGCACCAGCGGCATCTGCGGCGTGCGCGCGATCACCTGGCGCACGAGGTCGGGCAGCAGGTACGGCCCGATGGTGTAGATCACGCCCAGGTTCAGCGGACCGGCCAGCGGGTCCTTGCCGCGCTTGGCGATCTCCTTGATGCTGGCCGCCTGGTCGAGCACGCTCTGCGCCTGCTGCACGATCTGCTCGCCCAGCGGCGTGACGGTCACTTCGCCGGCGCTGCGCTCGAAGAGCTTGACTTCGAGCTCGTCCTCGAGCTTCTTGATTGCGACGGAGAGGGTCGGCTGCGAAACGTAGCAGGCCTCGGCCGCCTTGCCGAAGTGCCGTTCGCGGGCCACTGCGACGATGTATTTGAGTTCGGTGAGAGTCATAGCTTGCGTCAATTATGCGCAAGGGTGTGTCACGAGGATGGCTTGGGGTCTTGGAAGCTCCCTGCAGGGCGCCAAATTCGTCGGATTCCACCGCCCAAGGCCAGCCGGAAGGGCAACGCCGTCTCCATCTATCTGGAGCGGGCCCTGGGCGTGGCGCGGGTGGCCGACGCCGCCAGCAGGCCGGCGAAGGCCTGTGCCGCCGGCGACAGGCTGCGCCCCGCGCGGCGGATGATGCCGATGGTCCGGCTGATGGCAGGCTTCTCCAGCCGTACGCCCACCACCGCCGCGGGCTTGCGCGGCAGCGTCAGCTGCGGCACCACGGCGATGCCCATGCCGTTCTCCACCATGCCGATCAGCGTGGAAACGTGGCGCACCTCGCACACCGGGCGCGGCAGAGGCGGCATCTCGGCCAGCGCCTGGTCGATGAACAGCCGATTGCGGCTGTCGTGGGAAACCCGGGCATGCGGGTAGGCCGCCAGCTCCTCCCATCCCACCGACCGTCGCCGCGCCAGCGGATGGTCCGCGCGGCAGGCCAGCACGTAGGGCTCCTTCAGCAGCGGCGTGAACTCCACCTCCGGGTCCTGCATGCCGATGTAGTTGAGCGCGAAGTCGGCCTCGCCCTGCTTCACGCTGGCCAGCACCTCGTCGGCGCCCTCCTCGATCACGCGCACCAGCACGCGCGGATGCTCCTTGCGGAAGGCGTTGATCACCGGGGGCATGAAGTGGTGCACGGTGGAAAGCACGCAGCCGATGGTCACGTCGCCCGCCTCCAGCTCGGCGGCGTCGCGCAGGCTCAGCACCGACCGGTCCAGGTCTTCCACCACGCCGCGGATCTGGCCCAGGAAACGCCGGCCCAGCAGGGTGAGCTCCACGTTGCGCGTGGTGCGATCGAACAGGCGCACGTCCAGCATGTTCTCCAGGTGCGAGATGCGGCGCGAAAGCGCCGGCTGCGACAGGTAGAGCGCCCGCGCAGCGGCGGCGAAGCTCTGCGTCTCGGCCACGGTGATGAAGGCCCGGAGGTCGGCCAGCGATGGTTTGGTCATGGCAATTCACTCATGCAAGGAATGCAATAAAACACCAGAAACTTGCAATTTACTGCAAGGGCCCGAATGCGGAAGATGCGCGCCATAACAAGGAGACAACATGAAGCGCCGCCAACTGCTGCAAGCCGCCTCGGCCGCGATCGCCCTTCCAGGCGTGGCCTTCGCGCAGGCCTTTCCGAGCAAGCCGATCCGCTACATCGTTCCCGTGGCCGCAGGTGGCGGCAACGACATGACCGCCCGCGTGGTGACCGAGCGCTGGGGGCGCCTGCTGGGCCAGGCCATGCCCGTGGACAACCAGAGCGGCGGCGGCGGCGTGGTCGCCAGCCAGCTCACCGCGCACGCCCCGCCCGACGGCTACACGCTCATGCAGGGCTACGTGGCCACGCACGGCACCACGCCGGCCACGCGCAAGGTGAGCTACGACGCGATCAAGGACTTCACCCCCATCGGCATGATCGGCGCCACCCCCAACGTGCTGGTGGTCAACGCCTCGGTGCCCGCCAAGACGGTGGGCGAGTTCATCCAGTACCTCAAGGCCAACCGCGGCAGCGTGAGCTACGGATCGGCCGGCGCGGGCTCCCTCACGCACCTGACCATGGAGCTGTTCAAGCAGGAGACGGGCACCGTCATGGTCCACATCCCCTACCGCGGCATCGCCCCGGCCATCAACGACCTGCTGGGCGGACAGACCCAGGCCATGTTCCCCGGCCTGGCCGCAGCGCTGCCGCACCTTCGCTCGGGCCGCATGCGCGCGCTGGCCGTCACGGGCAAGCAGCGCAGCGCGCAGGTCAAGGACGTTCCCACCATGGAGGAGGCCGGCTTCAAGGGCTTCGACGCCATGCAGTGGTACGGCTCCGTGGGGCCGGCCGGCATGCCGGCGGACGTCGTGCAGCGCCTCAACGAGACCCAGGTGGCGGTGCTCAAGTCGCCCGACCTGGCGGAGAAGCTGGCCAGCGAGGCGGTGGAGCCCTGGCCCATGACGCCCGAGCAGTTCGGCCAGTACATCGTTGCCGACATCCGGCGCTGGACCGCGCTCGCCAAGGCCCGAAACATCCGCCTCGACGAATGAGCCTTCCCCTTTCTCTTCACCTTCTTCCTGTTTCTTCAACCGCAACCTGAATTCATCCTGTGGCCCGCAACACGCAAGTCCCCGCCGATCTTTCCGCGCCCCCGATCACGTCCATCCTCGCCCGCTTCGTGGCCGGCCACCGCTCGCGCGGCTGGTCCGACGCGGTGGAGCACGAGGCGCACCGCACCTTCTACAACTGGCTGGGCTGCGCCATCGGCGCGGCGCACCACGAGGCGGCCGACGCCGCGCTGGGGGCGGTGCAGATGCTGCAGCCCGCGCCCCAGGCCACGGTGCTGGGCCGCAGCGAGAAGGTGGACATGGCCAGCGCCGCGCTGATCAACGGCATCACCTCGCACACCTTCGACTTCGACGACACGCACCTCAAGACGATCATCCATCCGGCCGGCCCGGTGGCTTCGGCCGTGCTCGCGCTGGCCGAGCACCAGGGCCTGGCCGGCCGCGACGTCATCGATGCGCTGGTGCTGGGCATCGACGTGGCCTGCCGCGTGGGCAATGCCATGTACCCGGACCACTACGACCGCGGCTGGCACATCACCGGCTCCACCGGCATGCTCGGCGCGGCGGCGGGCTGCGCGCGCCTGCTGAAGCTCGACGAGAAACGCACGGCGATGGCGCTGGGCATCGCGGCCTCGCAGCCGGTGGGCGTGCGCGAGCAGTTCGGCACCATGACCAAGCCCTTCCACCCGGGCGGCGCGGCGCGCGCCGGCCTGCTGTCGGCGCTGCTGGCCAGCCGGGGCTTCACCGCCAGCGAGCGGGCGCTGGAGGCGCCGCGCGGCTTCGTGCAGGTGGTCTCGGACAAGCGGGCGTGGAACGAAGTGACCGACGAACTGGGCGAGCGCTTCGAGATCTCCTTCAACACCTACAAGCCCTTTGCCTGCGGCATCGTGATCCATCCAAGCATCGACGCCTGCGTGCAGCTGCGCGCCCAGGGCATCACCGACGATCAGGTGGAACGCATCGAGCTGCGCGTGCATTCGCTGGTGCTGGAGCTCACCGGCAAGAAGGAGCCCAGGGACGGCCTGCAGGGCAAGTTCAGCGTCTACCACGGCTGCGCCGTGGGCCTGCTGTACGGCCGCGCCGGCGAGGAGGAGTTCTCCGACGCGGTGGTGACCGACCCGCGCGTGGTCGCGCTGCGCAACAAGGTGCAGGCCACGGTGGACGACGGCATCGACGAAGCCGCGGTGCGCGTGGCCGCGGTGCTCAAGGACGGCCGGCGGGTGGAGGTGCGCGTGGACCATGCCATCGGCTCCATGCAGAACCCGCTGACCGACGCGCAGCTGCAGGGCAAGTTCGATGGCCTGGTGGTGCCGGTGCTGGGCCGGGAGCGCGCCGACCGCATCAGCGCCCAGTGCCGGTCGCTGGCCGCGCTGGCCGACGTGCGCGGCCTCACGGCCCTGTGCGCCGCCTGACGAAGCGAAGGAGCTGACATGACCATGAGCGCACTTCGCATCGGCATCCTGGACGGCGACGACATCGGGCACGAGATCGTGCCGGCCTCGGTGGCCGTCGCCCGCGCCGCGGCCGAGCTCCATGGCGTGCAGGTCGACTGGCGGCCGCTGCCCATCGGCGCGAGCGCGCTGCAGACGCATGGCCACACGCTGCCGCCGGAGACGCTGTCCGCGCTGCACCAGCTCGACGGCTGGATCCTCGGCCCCATCGGACACCGCGCCTATCCCCCTGGGCCCAACGCGATCAATCCGCACCCGATCCTGCGCAAGCAGTTCAACCTGTTCGCCAACGTCCGGCCCACGCGCTCCTACCCCGACATCGGCTGCCTCCACGACGGCGTCGACCTGGTGATCGTGCGCGAGAACAACGAGGGCTTCCAGCCGGATCGCAACATGGTGGCCGGCTCGGGCGAGTTCCGGCCCAACGACGAGGTCACGCTCTCCGTGCGCGTCATCACGCGCACGGGCAGCCGACGCGTGGCCAGGGCCGCCTTCGAGCTCGCGCGCCAGCGCCGCAGGCACCTGACCTACGTGCACAAGGACACGGTGTTCAAGCTGGGCTGCGGCATGTTCGTGGAGGAGTGCCGCAAGCTCGCCGCCGAGTACCCCGACGTTCGGGTGGACGACGTGATCGTCGACACCTTCGCCATGCGCCTGGTGCGCGACCCGCAGAGCTTCGACGTGGTGGTCACCACCAACATGTTCGGCGACATCCTGTCCGACGAGGCCGCCGGCCTGGTGGGCGGCCTGGGCATGGCGCCGGGCCTGTGCATCGGCGATGGCGACGTGGCGATGGCGCAGGCCACGCACGGCTCGGCGCCCGACATCGCGGGCCAGGGCATCGCCAACCCCTACGCCATGATCGAGTCCACGCGGATGATGTTCGAATGGCTGGGCCACAGCCGCGGCAACGAAGGCGCTGTCCGCATGGGCGCCTCCATGGCGAAGGCAACCACCGCCGCGCTGGCCGACCGGCAGGCGCGCACAGGCGACATCCGCGGCAGCGGCAACACGGCCACGTTCACGCAGGCCGTGCTGAAGAACCTGAGGACCTGACACGCATGCCTCACCTTCCAGCCTCCGCCGCGCTGCAGCGCTTTCGCGTCATCGACCTCACGCAGGTGCGCGCCGGCCCCACAGCCTGCCGCCAGCTCGCCGACTGGGGCGCCGACGTCATCCAGGTGCAGATGCCCGAGCACATGCGCGGCGACGACACGCTGGGCGGGCAGGACGGCTCCGACTACCAGTACACGCACCGCAACAAGCGCTCGATCACGCTGGACCTGAAACAGGCCGAGGGCATCGCCACGCTCAAGCGGCTGATCGCCACCTCCGACGTGGTGGTGGAGAACTTCCGCCCGGACGTGAAATTCCGCCTGGGCATCGACTACGAGACGCTGGCGGCGGACCACCCGCGCCTGGTCTACGCCAGCATCTCGGGCTTCGGCCAGACCGGCCCGCTCGCTCAGCGACCGGGCTTCGACCAGATCGCGCAGGGCATGGGCGGGCTCATGTCGGTGACCGGGCTGCAGGAGCAGGGGCCCGTGCGAGTGGGCATCCCGATCGCCGACCTGTGCGCGGGCATCTTCGCGGCGCAGGGCATCCTGGTGGCGCTGCTGGAGCGCGAGAGCTCCGGCAAGGGGCAGTGGCTGCACACCTCGCTGCTGGAGTCCATGGTCTACATGATGGACTTCCAGACCTCGCGCTTTCTCATCGACGGCGAGGTCGCGGCGCAGGCGGGCAACTTCCATCCCACCAGCATTCCGACCGGCGTCTACAAGGCGCGAGACGGCTACATGAACATCGCGGTGTTCGGCTCCAGGATCTGGGAGCGCTTCTGCAACATCCTGGGCGCGCCGGAGTGGATCGACGACGCGCGCTACCACGACAAGGCCGCGCGCTCGGTCAACCGCGACGCGCTCAACGCCGAGATCAACCGCCGGCTGGCGGCGCACGACCGCGCCCACTGGGTCAGGCAGTTCAACGAGGGCGGCGTCGCCTGCGGCCTGATCAACGACATGAGCGAGGTCTTCGACGAGCCGCAGATCCGGCACCTGGGCATGGTCAAGAAGGTGGTCTCGCGCTGGCACGGCGAGCAGCGCCTGGTGGGCCAGCCGGTGCAGCTGGAGCGCACGCCCGGCACCATCGCGCGCGCCGCCCCGCGCCGCGGCGAGCACAGCGAGGAGATCCTTTCCGAACTGGGCCTGTCGGGCGAAGAGCTCGCCCGCATGAAGGCCGCAGGAGTCTTTTGATGACGAACACCCACCCCGACTACATCTCCACCACCGATCGCGTGCAAACCTGGCTGGATGGCCGCGCGCTGCACATCCGCTTCAACAACCCGGCGCGGCACAACGCGCTGTCGGTCGACATGTGGGAGGCGGTGCCGCCCCTGCTCGACCAGGCCCGGGACGACGATCGCGTGCGCGTCGTGGTGTTCTCCGGCGCCGGAGGCAAGGCCTTCGTGTCCGGCGCGGACATCTCGCAGTTCGAGGACATGCGCGCGGCACGCGAGGCCGTTGCGCACTACGAGCAGATGGCCGAGACCACGCTCATGGGCATCCACGACTTCGCCAAGCCCACGCTGGCCTGCATCCAGGGGTACTGCATCGGCGGCGGGGTGAACGTGGCCATCGCCTGCGACATCCGCGTCGCCGCCACCGACTCGGTGTTCTCCGTGCCCGCAGCGCGCCTGGGCCTGGGCTACCGCTACTCGGCCATGAAGAACCTGGTGGACCTGATCGGCCCGGGCGCCGCGAAGGACCTGTTCTTCACCGCCCGCCGCATCGACGCGGCCGAGGCGAAGGCGATCGGCCTGGTTTCGCGCACCTGCGCGCCCGATGCCCTGGACGGGCTCTTGGCCGAGTACGTCGGCGCCCTCTCGGAAAACGCGCCGCTCACCGTGATGGCCGGCAAGGCGATCGTGCGCGAGATCCTCAAGCCCTCGCCCGAACTCGACATGGCGCTGTGCACCAGACTGATCCGCGGCTGCTTCGAGAGCGCGGACTACACCGAGGGCCGAACGGCCTTCATGCAGAAGCGCAAGCCGGTCTTCACCGGCCGCTGAACCACGACAAGGAGCAACCGCGATGCAGTCCTACTGGATGCAGATGACCGACACGGACACCGTGATCGAACTGCGCGAGGCGCCCACGCCGGTGCCCGGGCCGCGCCAGCTGCTGGTGCGCATGCACGCGGCCGCGCTCAACCGGGGAGAGTTCCTGCTGGGCCACGGCCTGCACGGCAAGCCCGGCAGCTGGAAGGCCATCGGCGGCGAAGGCGCGGGCGAGGTGGTGGCCGCCGGCGACGAAGCGGGCGGCTTCGGGCCGGGCGACCGCGTGATGGGCCGCTGCGCCGGCGCCTTCTCGGAATACGCGCTGATGGAGGCGGCCGAGGCCATGCCGATGCCCGCGGCCCTTTCCTTCGAGCAGGCGGCCGGCATTCCGCTGACCTTCCTCGTGGCCTTCGACATGCTGGTGCTGCAGGGCCGCCTGCAGCCGGGCGAATGGCTGCTGGTGAACGGCGTCTCGTCCGGCGTGGGCGTGGCCTCGCTGCAGCTGGGCAAGGCGCTGGGCGCGAAGGTGATCGGCACCTCGGGCTCGGCCGGCAAGCTGGCGTCGCTCGGCGAACTGGGCCTGGACGTGGCCCTTCACACCCGGGGCGCCGGCTTCGCGCCGGCGGTGATGGAGGCGACCGGCGGGCTGGGCGCCAACCTGGTCGTGAACACCGTGGGCGGCACCGTCTTCGCCGAGAACGTCCGCGCCGCGGCCTTCGAGGCCCGCCTGGCCACCGTGGGCCACGTGGACGGCGTGCTGCATGCCGACATCGACCTGGACGCGCTGCACGCGCGGCGCCTGACGCTCTTCGGCGTCTCCAACAAGCTTCGCACCAAGGAGCAGCGCGCCGCCGCGGTGCCGCGCTTCGTGGCCGAGGTGCTGCCGCACTTCGCGGCGGGCCGCATCCGCCCGGTGATCGACCGCGTGGTCGACTTCGATCGCCTGCCGCAGGCCAAGGCCAGCATGGAAGCCGGCCAGCACGTCGGCAAGATCGTGCTGCGCATGCCTGCCGCCGCCTGAGGCCTTCCTCTTCGTTTTCGACGACGACCAGAGCCACAACGGAAGGAGACAAGCATGAAGACCAGGCACTTCGCCACGGCGTTGGCGTTGGGCGCGCTTTCGCACGCCTCGTGGGCGCAGCCCGCGCCCTATCCCGGCAAGCCCATCCGCCTCGTGATCGGCTTCGCGGCCGGCGGCGCGGCCGACTACGTGGCACGCTCGATGAGCGAGTCCTTCGGCAGGGCGATGGGCCAGCCCGTGGTGGTGGACAACAAGCCGGGCAACGGCTCGAGCATCGCGGCGGACATCGTCGCCAAGTCGCCGGCCGACGGCTACACGCTGCTCATCGCCAGCCCCAGCAGCATCTCGGTGAACCCGGCGCTCAACCCGAAGATCGGCTACGCGCCCTCCGACCTCCTGCCCGTCACGAAGATCACCACCTCGCCGCTGGTGCTGGCGGTGAACCCGGCGGCCGGCATCGGCTCGGTGCCCGAGCTGATCGCGGCGGCGAAGAAGGAGCCGGACAAGCTCAACTACTCCACCTCGGGCAACGGCTCGGCGCCGCATCTGGGCGCGGCATTGTTCACGCTGCTCACCGGCGCGCCGATGACTCACGTGCCCTACAAGGGCGGCAGCCTGGCCATCCAGTCGGTGATGGCGGGCGACACGCAGGTCACCTTCGGCACCTCGCCCTCGGTGCTGCCGATGGCCAAGGGCGGGCGGCTCAAGGTGCTGGCGGTGAGCACGCGCGAGCGTTCGCCGCTGGTGCCGGACCTGCCCGGCATGCGCGAGGCCGGCCTGCCCGAGTACCACCTGGAGTTCTGGTACGGCATATTCGTGCCCGCGGGCACGCCGCCGGCGGTGGTGAAGAAGATCTTCGAGGCGGCCCGGACCGCCATGCAGCAGCCCTCGGTGAAGACCGGCCTGGCGCGCGAGGGCACCGAGGTGTCGCTCTCGACCTCGCCGGAAGAGTTCGGACAGTTCCTGGTGTCGGACGGCAGGTTCTGGGTGGACCTGGTGAAGAACGCGAAAGTGAAGGTGGAGTGATGAGCATGGAACACACCGTCACCGTCTACAGGCGCTCGGTGCTGGCTGCCGGCGCGCTGATGCTGGGCGGCTGCGCCGCCATCGGGTCTTCGATCGGGCCTTCGGCCAATGCGCGGGCGGCCCGCACCGAGCTCTCGCCAACCGGCAGGCTGCGCGCGGCCATCAACTTCGGCAATCCCATCCTCGCGACCAGGGGCTCCGGCGGCGAGCCGCAGGGCGTCTCGGTGGACCTCGCGCGCGAGGCCGCGCGGCGGCTGGACCTGCCCGTCGAGCTGGTGCAGTTCAATTCGGCCGGCAGCGTGGTCGAGGCCGTGAAGGCGGGCCGGGTGGACATGGCCTTCGTCGCCATCGACCCGGTGCGCGGCGCCGACATGGACTACACCGCGCCCTACGTGATCATCGAAGGCGCCTACCTCGTGCGCAACGCCTCGCCGCTGCGGCGCAACGAGGAAGTGGACCGCACCGGCACCCGCGTGGTGGTGGGACGCGGCAGTGCCTACGACCTGTTCCTCACGCGCGAGCTCAAGGCCGCCACGCTGGTGCGCGCGTCCACCTCGCCGGCCGTCACCGACATGTTCCTCGCGCAGGACCTGGACGTGGCGGCCGGCGTCAGGCAGCAGCTGGAGGCCGACGCCCGGCGCGTGGGCGGCGTGCGCCTGCTGCCGGGGCGCTTCATGGTGATCGAACAGGCCATGGGCGTACCCAAGGGACGCACCGCGGCGCAGGTCTGGCTGAGCGCGTATATCGAGGAGATGAAGCGATCGGGCTTCGTGGCGGAAGCGCTCAGGCGCCACGCGATCGAGGGCGCCGCCGTGGCGCCACCGCGCACGAGCTGAGTGGGTGCCCCGGGGACGCCCCGATCGGCAACGCGTCGACATCGACAAGGCCTGCCAACTGCTGAACGAGCCACGCTATCGCGCCGCCTGTGCGGCAGGCACCCGGCGCGAACCGGATCGCGCCCGCCTGCCCTGCGCGATGCCCGGCTTCTCGACCAGCCGATAGCTCACGACCGAAGCCACCACCAGCACCAGCGCGCAGAAGATGCCGGTCAGCCAGTACTGCAGCGCGCCGGTCATCGCGAACTCCCGCACCGGTCCCGCGGCGAGGACGATGCTCAGGACCAGTCCCTGCAGCAGGTAGATGCTGTAGCTCACCGTGCTCATGCGCCGCGCCGCGCGCAGGGACAGCAGGCCGAACAGCGTGCCGCCACGGCAGACCAGGTGAAAGAAGCCCCACAGCAGCAGCACCTGGACAGGCCCGACCATGTGCTCGAAGCCGAGGAACACGGCTCCGAGGCAAGCCAGCGCGAGCAGCGAGCCCATCCATTCGGGCATGCGCCGCGCAGCCACGTCCGCATCCGCGTCCGCACCATTGCGCCGAGCGAGCCACGCCGACAGCATGCCCAGCAGGAACGAGGCCAGCACCCAGGCCACGGCACCGATCACCAGCGCGGTCGTCGGGCGATTGGGCGAGGCGCCCGGCGAAAGCGCCGCGACGGTCAGCGCCAGCATGCACAGCAGCAGGCCGCCCGCGACGAAGCGCGGCGTCCGCCCGCCGCGCGCGAACGGCGCCATCGGCCGCAGGGCACCGTAGAACAGCCACTCGAAGAAGATCGTCCACGTCACGCCCGCGAGGATCAGCCCCGTTCCGGCATGGCCGTTGATGTCCGGCTGCAGCGGCCAGATGCCGAGGGCCAGCCACTGCAGCACCGCGGCAAGCACGGACCACGCCGGCTCCCTGAGCTCGAACCCGGTGCGCCATGCGACGACGAGGAACATCAGCCCCACCGCCAGCAGGTAGGTCGGGCCGATGCGCCACAGCCGGCCGACGTACAGGCCCCTCCAGTCCGGCCGCCCCTGCGCGTCGAGCAATTTCCCCCAGAACAGGAAGCCGGTGATCATGAAGAAGACGCCCACGCCGACCTGCCCCAGCAGCGTGGGAAAGCCCGGCGGCGGAAAGGTCCACTCGCCGCGCTCGATGTAGCCGTGGGTCACCATCAGGTGGTGCACGAAGACGCTCAGCGCGAGGAAGCCGCGCAGGCCGTCGAGCGTCGCCGTACGCCGATCGCGCCCGTGCGGCTCGTCGGCCACGCGGAAGACCGGCAGGGCCAGCATGCCGAGCACGACCAGCACGAGCACGAAATACGGCCAGGCGGAAAAGACGCTCATCGGCGGCGCGGCCTGCTCAGCGGCCTTCTCGCTTCGGACGTCTTTGCGGAAATGTCGGCCTCTCTTCTCGCCGGCTCCGCGCGCTCCTTGTCCAGTTCACCGACGGCCGGCGGCCGGAAGCGCGACGCATACGCCCATGCGGCGCCGCGCCGGTACAGCGCGAACACCCTCATGCGCCAGCGGCATCGAGGTCCCTGGCCGCGAGCGATCGCGGCCGCATGTCGGTCCAGTTCGCCTCGATGTAGGCGCTGCAGGCCGCCCTGTCGGTGGCGGGCAGCGCCACGTTCCAGCCGGCCGGCACGGCGATGAAGGCCGGCCACAGCGAGTGCTGACCTTCCTCGTTCACCAGCACCAGGAAGCTGGCGTTCTTGTCGTCGAACGGATTGCTCATCTTCGGATTCCTTGCGGGGGGTTCTTCGTTCAGGCCATCGTCATGGATGCCATGGATGCCGCGGGCTCGCGCAGCGCCTCGAGTGCGGCAGCGATTTCGTCGAGCGCACGGTGGCGCGCGAAGTCGTCGCGCAGCACGCCCGCGCGCTGCCGGTAGGCGGGTTCGTTCAGCAGCCTGCGCACCGCGTCGCCGATCTGGCGCGCGCCGGGCTGGCCGTTGCCGAGGTTGATGCCGGCGCCCGACCAGGCCACGCGCGCGGCGATCTCGGGCTTCTCCTCGGTGGCGCCCGATACCACCAGCGGCACGCCGAGGCTCAGCGCATGGTTGACCGAGCCGTAGCCGCCGTTGGTCACCATCGCATGCACCTTGGGCAGCAGCCGGTCGTAGGGCAGGAAGGGCAGCACGCGGGCGTTCGCGGGCACGGCCATGTTCAGCGCGGCCGGCGTAGGGCCGCCGGTGGTGGCGATGACCTGGATGTCGCTGGCGCCGGCCAGGCCCTGCAAGGTCGGTCCGATGAGTTGCGCCGGGTTCTGGTTGGCCAGCGTGCCCTGCGTGACCAGCACGACCCGGCGGCCGTCGTCCAGCTCGTGCCACCAGTCGGGCTCCACGAAGTCGCGGCTGGCGGGCGCGAGCAGCGGGCCGACGAAGCGCACCGAGGCCGGCAGGTCGCTGCGCGGGTACTCGAAGGACTCGGAGGTCAGCTGCAGGTACAGGTCCGGCAGCTTGACCATGGCATCGACGAAGAACTCCGGCAGCGCCGGCAGGCCCGCGCAGGTCAGCAGCGCGTCGAAGTAGCGCTGCACCTCGCCGAACATCGCCTGCCGGAGGTTGGCGTTCATCGCGCGGTTGCGCACGCGTCCTTCCGGCGTGGCCGAGGGCGGCAGGGCCGTGCCGAAGAAGGCCGTGTCGCAGCTCGAAAGCGGCAGCGCCGAGATGCCGATGCCCACGACGGCCGGGCGCTCCTCGCGCGGCCCCAGCAGCAGCGGGAAGGTGCCGCAGAACATCGTGTCGACCACGATGGCGTCGGCCGCGAAGTCGCGCAGGATCGAGCGCAGGCCGCTGCGCTGCGCCGCCATGGCGTCGGCGAAGAAATGCTTCAGGCCGAAGCACAGCTGCGCATGCGCCGACGGAAGGCGCTGGCGCTGCGGAAAGCGCTGGTCGAGCTCGTGGTGGTCGAAGTCGATCGCAGCCTCGAAGGGCACGAAGCCCGCGCCCGTGGCCTCGGCCTGCGCCCGGAAGCGGCTCGCGGTGTGCACCCGCACCTCGTGCCCGAGGCCCACCAGGTGCTGCGCGATGGCCAGCATCGGCAGCACGTGTCCCGGCAGCGGCGTCGCCGCGATGAGATAGCGCGCCATGGCTTCAGGCCTCCTGCGACGCGCCGGCCTCGGCCGTGCGGCGCGCCTTGGTGTCGATGCCCAGGTCGACGAAGTAGCGCTGCAGCAGGTCGCGGTCCACCGGACGGATCGCCGCGCCGATGGCCTCGAGCTGCGCGTGCGTGGCCTCGCCGCTCACCTTCGGCGGCGTGGCCGATGTGTCGTAGCGGTCGAGGATCGCCAGCACCGCCGCGAGGTCGCGGTCCTGCCCCACGGCGAGCCGCGCATGCGCGCGCTGCAGCCAGGGCTCGAGCCCGACGGGTTCGAGCCGCATGCCGAGCCGCTCGAACACGGCCGGAATGTCGCGCACCCGCAGCGCCTCCTGGCTCGTCAGGTGGAACACCTGGCCCCACGCCGACTGCAGCGCCGCGAGGCCGAGGATGGCGCGCGCCACGTCGTCCACCGGCGTGAGGTTGAGCGGCAGGTCCATGTCGGGAATCGCTTCCAGGTCGGCATAGAGATGCGCCACGCGCCAGATCAGGTCGTCGGCGTTGCAGATGGCGTGCGTGTGGTCGCCGGTGACCGCGCCCAGCCGGTAGATCGCCACCGGCATGCCGCGCGCCTGCGCCGCGCGGGCCAGCGCGTCGCCCACCCACTTGCTCTGGCTGTAGCCGTCGACCAGCCCGCTCCAGGAAGCCAGTGCCGACTGCTCGGTGACGGTGCCCTCCTTGCCGTTGTTCTGGTCGATCACCGCCAGCGTCGAGACGTAGTGCATGCTCTTGGGCCGCCCCTGCGAGGTCCACTCGAGCAGCGTGACCACGCTGTCGACGTTGGCCGGCTTCAGGCTGGCGTAGGGATGCAGGAAGTCGACCTGCGCGGCGCAGTGGTAGATGGCGTCGCAGCCGTCGCGCACCAGCCGAACGGCGCTGTCGTCGAGGCCGAGCAGCGGCTTGCCGAGGTCGCCGGTCACGACCTTGATGCGCTCGTCGTCCCAGATCGCGCCGAGCCGGCGCTGCGCCAGCGTGAGCTGCAGGCGCCGCCTGCCGGCCTCCTCGTCGGCTGCGCGCACATGGCAGACCACGCATGCCGAGGTGTCGCGCAGCAGCGCGGCCAGAAGGTGGCTGCCGACGAAGCCGCTGGCGCCCGTCAAAAACACGCGCTTCGCGATCAGCGGCGGCAGGGCCACATGGGGCTGGATGCCCGCGGGCAGCTCCAGTTCGCGCGACAGGTCGAGCGCCTCGGCACCCGCCGTGTTGTCGTCCAGCCATGCGGCCAGGGCGGCGACGGTCGGGCGGTTGTAGACCTCGGCGTGCGGGAAGTCCGCGCGCACCTGCTGGCGGATGCGCATGCCGAGCTGGATGGCCATCAGCGAATGGCCGCCGAGCTCGAAGAAGTTGTCGTGGATGCCCACGCGCTCCAGGTGCAGGGTCTCGGCCCACAGCGCGGCGAGTTGCCTCTCGGTGGCGGTGCGGGGTTCGGCATACGGCGCGGCGGCCTGCTGTCCCGGCGCCGGCAGCGCCCTGCGATCGAGCTTGCCGCTCTGCGTGAGCGGCAGGAACGGCAGGTGCACGAAGGCCGAGGGCACCATGTAGTCGGGCAGCGACTGCGCCATGTGGGCGCGCAGCTCCAGCGGCTGCGGATCGGAGGACGCGACCACGTAGGCCACGAGGCGCTTCTCGCCCGGCACGTCTTCGCGCGCGATCACGGCCGCCTGCGTCACCTGCGGGTGGCGCAGCAGCACCGACTCGATCTCGCCGGGCTCGATGCGGTAGCCGCGGATCTTCACCTGCTGGTCGGCGCGGCCCAGGAAGTCGAGGCTGCCGTCATTGCGCCAGCGCACCAGGTCGCCGCTGCGGTACATGCGGCTGCCGGCCTCCCCGAAAGGATCGGCGATGAAGCGCTCGGCACTCAGCAGCGGGCGGTTCAGGTAGCCGCGCGCGACGCCGCCGCCCGCGATGTAGAGCTCGCCCGCCACGCCGGGCGGCACCGGCTGCAGCGCGTCGTCGAGCACGTACAGCCGCGTGTTCCACCCCGGCGTGCCGATGGACGGTGCTTCCTTCGCATTCATCGGCGCGCTCATGCTCGCGCAGATGGTGATCTCGGTCGGGCCGTAGGCATTGATCATGCGGCGGCCCTGCGACCAGCGCGCGGCCAGCTCGGCCGGGCAGGCGTCTCCGCCCACCACCACCGTCTGCAGGTACGGGTAGTCGCCCTCCGGCAGCGTCGCCAGCGCAGCCGGCGGAATCAGCGCGTGGCTCACGGCCTGCCTGCCGAGCAGCTCGGCCAGTTCCGTGCCCAGCAGCGGCTGCGGCGCCGGCACCACCAGCGCCGCACCGGCGTGGAAGGCCATCAGCAGGTCCATCACCGAGGCGTCGAAGCCGCTGGAGGAGAACTGCAGCACGCGCGAGTCGTGGCCGATGGCGAAGCGTTCGGCCATCGAGGCGCCGAGGCTGCTCAGGCCCGCATGCGGCACCACCACGCCCTTGGGCGTGCCGGTGGAGCCCGAGGTGTAGATGACGTAGGCGGCGTCGAGCGCATCTGCTGCGCGCGCCAGCGCCACGGGGCCGTCCGACTGGATCGCCAGCGCGGCGACGGTCTCGTCGCTGTCCAGCGCCAGGCAGTGCGGAATGCCCGCCAGCTCGGGCAGCAGCGAGGCATGCGTCAGCACGGCGGCGGGCGCCGCTTCCGCGAACACGAAGGCGCTTCGGCCCGCCATGTGGTTCGGATCGATCGGCAGGTACGCCGCGCCGGCCTTGACGATGGCCAGGTGCGCCACCACGAGGTCGAGCGAACGCGGCAGCACCGCCGCGACGATGTCGCCGGCACCGATGCCGCGGCCGCGCAGCAGGTGCGCGAGCCGGTTGGCGCGCACGTCGAGCGCTGCGTAGCCGACGGTCGCGTCGTCGAGCACCACGGCCGGCGCATGCGGGCGCGCGGCGGCATGCGCCTCCACCATGGCGGCCAGAGAGAGCGGTGCGATCTCGCGCTTGCTGCCGCTCCAGTCGGACAGCAGACGCCGGCGCTCTTCGTCGCCCAGGATGTCGAGGCCGGCCAGCGCCGTGTCGGGCGTCTCGCACGCCTGCTCCAGCAGGCGCACCAGCCGCTCGCCGATGGCCTCGACGGTGCCGCGGTCGAAGATGTCGGTGCTGTACTGGATGCCGCCCGCGATGCCGCCCGGCAGGCCGTCGGCGCCGCGCTGCTCGTCGAGGATGAAGGACAGGTCGAACTTCGCCGTGTCGACTTCCACCGGCTGCGGCGTGATCGACAGGCCCGGCAGGCTGAAGGACAGGCGGTTGTTGCTGCTCTGGAAGCCCAGCATCACCTGGAACAGCGGCAGGTTGGCGCCGCCGCGCTGGGGCCGCAGCAGTTCCACGATGCGGTCGTACGGGAACTCCTGGTTCGCGTATGCGGCGAGATTGGTGGCGCGCACCCGCGCGACCAGCTCGCGCAGGCTGGGCTGCCCTGCGACGTCGGTGCGCAGCACCAGCGCGTTGACGAAGCAGCCGATGAGTTCGTCCAGCGCGTGGTCGCTTCGGCCTGCAACGGGCGTTCCGATGACGACGTCCTCGCCCGCGCCCAGCCGGTTCAGCAGCCCCGCGAGCGCGGCCTGCAGCACCATGAAGACGCTGGCCTGGCCGTCGCGCGCCAGCTGCAGCATGCGCTCGTGCACCTGCGCCGGAATCCGCAGCGGCACCACGTCGCCGCGGTAGCTGGGCACGGCCGGATGCGGCCGGTCGACCGGCAGGCTCAGCCGCTCGGGAAGATCGCGCAGGGTCTCGCGCCAGAACTCGCGCTGGCGGCCGGCCATGCTCTCGGGGTCGTCCTCGCTGCCGAGCAGGTCGTGCTGCCACAGCGCGTAGTCGGCGTACTGCAGCGGCAGCGGCGTCCAGCCGGGCGCCTGGCCTTCGCTGCGCGCGGCGTAGGCAACGCTCAGGTCGCGCGCCAGCGGCAGCAGCGACGCGCCGTCGCCCACGATGTGGTGCGTGAGCAGCAGCAGCACGTGCTCGTCGGCGGCCAGCCTGAACAGGTGCGGCCGCAGCGGCACCGTGCTGCCGAGATCGAAGCCCGAGCGGGCGGCGGCATGCAGCTGCGCGGCGATCTCGTCCTCGCTGCTGTCGGCCTCGATCAGCAGTGCACGCGCCTGCTCGCCCTCGAGGATGCGCTGGTACGGCAGCCCGTCCTCGCTCGGGTAGACGGTGCGCAGGCTCTCGTGGCGCTGCATCAGGTCGTCGAGCGCCGACTGCAGCGCCGCGCGGTCGAGCACGCCCGACAGGCGCAGCGCCAGCGGCATGTTGTAGGCGGGGTTGGCGTTCTCCAGCTGGTTCATCAGCCACAGGCGGCGCTGCGCGAACGACAGCGGAATGCGCGCCGGACGCGGCATCGGCACCAGGCTGGGCCCCGCCTGCGAGGCCTGGTCCAGCAGCTCTGCGAGGCCGGCGATGGTGGAGACCTGGAACAGCGTGTCCAGCGGCAGGTCGATCATGAACTGCTGCCGGATCATCGAGATCAGCTGCACGATCATCAGCGAGTGCCCGCCGAGCTCGAAGAAGTTGTCGTCGATGCCCACGCGCGGCAGGTGCAGCGTCTCGGCCCAGAGGCCCGCGAGGATCTTCTCGGTGTGCGTGCGCGGCGCCACGTAGGGCGTGGCCGCCTGCAGCTCGGGCGCCGGCAGCGCCTTGCGGTCGAGCTTGCCGCTGGGGCCGAGCGGCAGGGCCGGCACGCTGACGAAGGCCGAAGGCACCATGTACTCGGGCAGCGACTGCGCGAGATGGGTGCGCAGCTCGGCGGCCTGCGGATCGGCCGCGTCGGCAGCAACGACGTAAGCCACGAGGCGCTTCTCGCCCGGCACGTCTTCACGCGCGACCACCGCCGCCTGGGCGACCTGCGGATGCCGCAGCAGCACCGATTCGATCTCGCCGGGCTCGATGCGCAGGCCGCGGATCTTCACCTGCTGGTCGGCGCGGCCCAGGAAGTCGAGGCTGCCGTCGTCGCGCCAGCGTGCCAGGTCGCCGGTGCGGTACATGCGGCTGCCGGGTCCGCCGTGAGGATTGGCGATGAAGCGCTCGGCGCTCAGCAGCGGGCGGCTGAGATAGCCGCGCGCCAGGCCGGTGCCCGCGATGTACAGCTCGCCGGTGGTGCCGGGCGGCACGGGCTGCAGGCCGCTGTCGAGCACGTGCATCTGTGTGTTCCAGATCGGTTTGCCGATCGGCACGCTCTTCAGCGCGGTCTCTCCCTCCGCCGTGCGCGGGCACTCCCACGAGGTGACGTCGACGGCGGCCTCGGTCGGCCCGTAGAGGTTGTGCAGCTCGCACGGCAGCAGTTGCTGGAACTGCGACTGCAGCGCGGGCGACAGCGCCTCGCCGCTGCAGATCACACGCCGCAGCGAGGTGCAGGCAGAGGCCGTGGGTTCGAGCAGGAACACCTCCAGCATCGACGGCACGAAGTGGATCGTGGTGATGCCTTCATCCACGATCAGCTTCGCGAGGTAGGCCGCGTCCTTGTGGCCGCCCGGCTTCGCCAGCACCAGCGTGGCGCCGTCGATCAGCGGCCAGAAGAATTCCCACACCGACACGTCGAAGCTCGAGGGCGTCTTCTGCAGCACGCGGTCGCCGGCCCCGAGGCCGTAGCGGTCCTGCATCCACTGCAGGCGATTGACGATGGCCCGGTGCGACACCACCGCGCCCTTCGGCCTGCCGGTGGAGCCGGAGGTGTAGATCACGTAGGCCGGATGCGAAGGGTCGATGGCGACGGCGTGATCGGCATCGTCGCAATTCGCCAGGTCCGCAAACGTTTGCCCTACATCGAGCAGAAGGGTCGGGGCGCTCACCTGCAGCGACTCCGCGAGCGCGGCGGTGGTGACGAGGCACGCCGGCTGCGCGTCGTCGAGCATGAAGGCGATGCGGTCCTGCGGGAAGTCGGGGTCCACCGGCAGGTAGGCCGCGCCGGTCTTCAGCGTAGCGAGCAAGGCCACCATGAGCTCGAACGAACGCGGAATGGCCAGCGCCACGGTGCGCTCCGGCCCCGCGCCGCGCGCGCGCAGCAGGTGCGCGAGGCGGTTGGCGCGACGATTCAGCTCGTCGTTGCTCATCGCCTCGCCCTCGAAGCGAAGCGCGACGCCTTGCGGATCGGCCGCGAGCTGCGCCTCGATCAGCGCGACGAGGTCTGTCTCGGGCACCGCGCGGGCGGTGTCGTTCCACGTCACCAGCAACTGCTCGCGCTCGCCGGCCTGCAGCAGGTCGACGTGGCCGATGGCCTGGTCGGGCTCGGCGATCACGGCGGTCATGAAGGCCAGCAGCCGGCGCTGGTGGGCGGCGAGTTCCTGCGCGGTGTAGATCGCCGGGTTGGCGTCGAAGTCGATCTGCAGGTCCTGCCCGTTGCCGCGCTCGTACAGGAAGATGCCCAGGTCTTCGGCCGTGCCGTTCGACAGGTTGCGCGGCTTCGCCTTGCTGCCGGCGAAGCGGAAGTCGTAGTCGAAAGGCTCGACGTTGACCACGGTGGTGAAGAGCTGCCGGTTGTTCACCAGCATGTTGAGGTCGCTGCGCAGGTGCTCGTAGCGATAGGACTGGTGCCGCAGCACCTGCCGCATCTGCCGGCCCACTTCGTTGATGAGCTCGGGCATGCGCAGGTCGGCGCGCATCGCGAGGCGCAGCGGCAGGGCGTTCGCCACCATCGCGGGCACGCGGCGCATGCGGTCGTTATGGCGCGCGGTGACGGGAATGCCGATCACCATGTCCTCGATGCCGGTGGCGCGGTACAGGTAGGCGGCGGTGGTGGCGATCAGGATCTGCGGCAGCGTGGTGCCCTGCTGCTGCGCGATGTCCGCCAGGGCCCGCACGCTGGCGGCCGGCAGGTGCGCCGTCTGCCGAAGCAGGCCGCCGACGTTGACCGAGCGGTGCGAGGCCAGGCTCAGCGGATCGGGCGCGTCGGCGAAGCGTTCGCTCCAGTACTGGCGGTCGCGCGGGAAGCGGCCCGACTCGCGGTACGCCTTCTCCTCCTCGGCCAGCTGCGAGATGGGCGCGAGGCGCGAGGCCTCGGGCACTTCGGTGCCTTCGATGCGCGCGGTGTAGACATCGGCGAAGCGACGTGCGATCAGCCCGCCGCCGAAGCCGTCGAGCACGATGTGGTGGCTGCGGTGATACCAGACGTGGCGCTCGGGCGCGATGCGGATCAGCGCGGACATCCACAGCTGGTCGCGCGCGAGGTCGTCCTTGCGGTTGAAGTCGGCCTGCATCCACGCCTGCGCCGTGGCGAGCGGATCTTCTTCGCCGCTGAAGTCGAGCCAGGGCATCTCGCGCGTGAAGACAGGTGCGACCACCTGGCGCGGCCCCTGCGCGGTGTCGACGAAGCTCAGGCGCGTGGCCTCGGCCTCCTCGGTCACCTGCCGCATCGCGGCGATGAAGACGTCGGGATCGATGGGGCCCTCGATGTCGATGGCTTCGGCGAGATTGAAGTTGGTGTCGGGCGAGGCGAACCTGGCGCCGAGCCACATCGCCATCTGGCCCGAAGTGAGGACAGATGCGCCACCCTGAGGGTCGACCGTGCTCATGAACTTCTCCACGTCTTGAATTGATCGGCGGCGATCGCTCCGGCAAGGAAGCAATCGCCAGTCCCGATTCAATGTACAAGCTGTTTCAACAATTTCAGAGACAGCTTTCCGGGTGAAAACATTTCACGTGGAGCGTTGAGCGAGAAAGATTTCATCGGGAAGTGGTCACCCGATGAGCGGCCGAAAAATCCGATGGCTTTCGTCGTAACCGCAATGGGAAGCGCGGGAAATGGAATGTTGCAACGCAGCAACTTCATCTCCTGGATGTAGGGTTTTCCCTCCGCGCGCGGGCTCGGCGCACGGGCTCAGCGCTTCTCGAAATACGGAATGAAGATGCCGTTGGCGGCAGTACCGACCTGCTTGACCCAGTTCAGCGAAAAGTTCTCGCCGAGGCGTTGCAGGTCGCGCCCGAGCAGGAAGGAAACCGGCTCGACCTTCATGCCGTTGCGCCTCAGTTCGTCCATGGAGCGGGCAGCGGCCTCCGCGCTGCGAGCCCATCCGCGCGTCTCGGCGACCGCGCATGCAGCCGCCAGCGAATTGCGCGAGGACGGAGCCAGCTCGTCCCACGCCTTGCCGTTGACGAACACGAGGTTTTTCGGGAACCACGCGTTGATCTCGTAGAAGTAGCGCATCGACTGCCACACGCGGCTCTCCACGCCGGTCACGGCGGAAGTCATCATGCAGTCGATGCGGCCTTCGGCCAGCGCCTTGTCGAGACCTGTGGCCGGAACGTCGACGGGCACCGCGCCCATCAGCGTCGCGATGCGCGCGGTGGTGTCGTTGTAGGCACGCATGCGCATGCCGCGCAGGTCGCCCGCGCCGCCGAGCGGCCGGTTCGAGTACAGGCCCTGCGGCGGCCATGCCACCGCATAGAGCACGCGCATCCCGCGCTGCGCGAAGGCCTGCTCGATCAGCGGGCGCTGGATGCGCCACAGCAGCTGCGCATCGGCATAGCTGCGCGTGATGAAGGGAACGGAATCGGCGCCCGCCAGCGGCACGTCTGCAGCGATGCTGCTCATGATGGCTTCGCCGGCCTCGACCTTGCCCTCCTGCACCGCCGCGCGAATGGCGTTCAGCGCGAACAGCGTGTTGCCCGGATGGACCTCGATGCGAAGCTGCCCGCCGGTCGCGGCCTCCACGTCCTTCGCCATCGCCAGCAGGTTGGCGGTGTGGAAGTTCTCCGCCGGATAGCCGGTGGCCAGCCGCCACACCGTGGCCTGCGCCGACCATGCGGCCGGCGGCAGGACGCCTGCCCCGCACGCCAGCCATGCGAAGCCGCGCCGCGTGATGCTGCCGCCGTTCATGTCGAGGCCTCTCAGCCGATGGTGGCGATGGCGGCGCCGACCGCCACGTACCCACCCGCGGCAACCGAGATGGCGACGCGCCCCGCGCGATGCGCGAGCACCTGCATCTCCATCTTCATCGCTTCCATCACGGCGATGACGGCACCCTCGGCAACTTCGTCGCCGTCGGCCACCTTCCACGCCTGCACCGTGCCCGAGACGGGCGCGGCCACGGCGGCGGCATCGACTGCAGATGCCTGCGTCGCGGGCGCTGCGACAGCGCCGCCCGCAGCCGATGAAAGCCCGCTGAGCAGCACGGCAGGCAGCCCCAGCGCCATGCGCCGCCCGTCGACCTCGATCGCCGTGCGCAGCAGCGCGGCATCGGGCAGCGGATCGGGGCGCAGGGCCGGCGCCTCGCCGTTGGCGAAGTCGGTCTCGATCCAGCGCGTGTGCACCTTGAAGGCGTCGCCCGAAACGAAGTCGGGATGCGTCATCACCGCACGATGGAAGGGCAGCACCGTGGGCAGGCCCTCGATGCGGAACTCCTTCAGCGCGCGCCGCGCACGCGCGATGGCCTGCTCGCGCGTGGCGCCGGTGACGATGAGCTTGGCCATCAGCGAGTCGAAGGTGCCCGGCACCTGCGAGCCCGAGTCCACGCCCGCATCGACGCGCACGCCAGGGCCCGAAGGCGCCTCGAACACTTTCACCGGCCCCGGCGAGGGCAGGAAGCCGCGCCCCACGTCCTCGGCGTTGATGCGGAACTCGAAGGCGTGGCCGCGCGGAGCCGGCGTCTGCCTGACCTGCAGCGGCAGGCCGTCGGCGATGCGCAGCTGCTCGATCACGAGGTCGATGCCCGTGGTTTCCTCCGTCACCGGATGCTCCACCTGCAGCCGAGTGTTCACTTCGAGGAAGGAGATCGCGCCGCTCGCGCTCAGCATGAACTCGACCGTGCCCGCGCCGGTGTAGCCGGCTTCCGCGCAGATGTCGCGCGCGGCCTGGTGGATGCGCTCGCGCTGCGCGTCGCTCAGGAAGGGCGCGGGCGCCTCTTCCACCAGCTTCTGGTTGCGCCGCTGCAGCGAGCAGTCGCGCGTGCCGAGCACCACCACGTTGCCGTGCGTGTCGGCCAGCACTTGCGCCTCGACGTGGCGCGGGCGGTCGAGGAACTGCTCGACATAGCACTCGCCGCGCCCGAAGGCCGTCACGGCTTCGCGCACCGCCGATTCGTAGAGGCCCTCGACTTCATCGAGCCGCCACGCCACCTTGATGCCGCGCCCGCCGCCACCGAACGCGGCCTTGATCGCGACCGGCAGCCCGTGCTTTTCCGCGAAGGCGAGCACCTCGCCTGCGTTCTTCACCGGATCGGCCGTGCCCGCGACCAGCGGCGCGCCGACCTTCATCGCGAGCTTGCGGGCCTGCACCTTGTCGCCCAGCATCGCGATGGCGGCCGGCGACGGGCCGACCCAGGTAAGGCCCGCATCGATGACGGCCTGCGCGAAGGCCGCGCTTTCCGACAGGAAGCCGTAGCCCGGATGCACCGCGTCGGCGCCGCTGCGCGCGGCCACGTCGAGCAGCTTGGCGATATTCAGGTAGGTGTCGGCGGGCTTGTTGCCATCGAGCCCGTAGGCCTCGTCGGCCATGCGCGCATGCAGTGCATTCAGGTCGGCGTCCGCATAGACGGCGACGGACTGCACGCCGTGGTCGGCGCAGGCGCGCGCGATGCGCACGGCGATCTCGCCGCGGTTGGCGATCAGTACTTTCTTCATGAGGAGGCTTTCACTGGGCCATGGGCCTGAAGCGGACGCGCGCGTTCACGGGGATCTGCCCCGCGCGGTCCAGGTGATGGGTGGCGACGGAGGCGATCACGGGATAGCCGCCGGTCAGCGGATGGTCGGCGAGGAACAGCACGGGCTGGCCGCTCGCGGGCACCTGGATCGAGCCGCGCGCGGTGCCCTCGCTGGGCAGCTCGGCATGGTTGGCGCGCGCCAGCGCTTCCTCGCCGGCCAGGCGGATGCCGACGCGGTTCGATTGCGGCGTGACGGTCCACGCCTGCGCGCACAGCAGCTCGACCGCGTCGGGCGTGAACCAGTCGGTGCGCGGGCCGAGCACGATGTCGAGCACGATTTCTTCCCGCACTGTGGGCAGGTCCGTGGGCGGAGCTTCGGGCTCGCCGACGAGGGCGCCCGCGGACACCGCGCGCAAGGGCAGCACGTCGCCCGTGGCAATGGCGTTCGGGCCGACGCGCGCGAGCGTGTCTGTCGAGAGGCTGCCGAGCACGGGCGTGATGTCGAAGCCGCCGCGCACCGCGATGTAGCTGCGGATGCCGGCCTCGGGTTCGCCCAGCGCGAGCACGTCGCCGTCGGCCAGCGCGACGGGCTGGTAGCGCGGCAGCGGCCACTGCGCACCATCGGCGCGAGTCAGCGTGACAGGCCCTTCTGCGCCGGTGACAGCCACCACCGCATCGCCGCGGCAGGCAAGCTGCAAGCCGCCGTACGCGACTTCGATGCAGGCCGCGTCGGAGGCATTGCCGACGAGCCTGTTGGCCGCCTGCAGCGAGCGCCGGTCCATCGCGCCGGAGGCCGACACGCCCTGCTTCGCCTGGCCATGGCGGCCGCCGTCCTGCAGCAGCGCCTGAAGGCCCGCCGCACGGATCTCGAAGGCACTGCCGCCGTTGTTCATTGCCGCCGGTTGCGACGGCGCAGGCGCGGTGGCCTGCGCTTCCGCGCGCGGCTGCCCGGTCACGTCCACGAATCGCACCGTGTCGCCCGGCTGCAGCAGCGCGGGCGTCTCGCGCGAGAGGTCCCACATCGGCGCATCGGTGATGCCGAGGATCTGCCAGCCGCCCGGACTGGCCTGCGGATAGACGCCGCTGAAGCTGCCCGCGAGGCCCACCGCCCCGGCAGGAATGCGCGTGCGCGGCACCTTGCGGCGCGGCACGTTCAGGCTCGGGTGTCCGCCCGAGAGATACGCGAAGCCCGGCGCGAAGCCGGTGAAGGCCACCGTGTAGTCGCTGCCGGTGTGGCGGCGCACCACTTCCTCGGGCGTGATGCCGAGCAGGCCGGCCACCTCGGCCAGGTCCTCGCCGTCGTAGCGCACCGGAATCTCGATTCGCCGCTCGATGCGGGTCTCGCGCGCGTCGAGGCTGCGCGCGCCGACCTGTCGCGCGAGCTCATCGGCCGTGATCGCGGCCGGCCTGAAGGTGATCAGCAGCGTGCGCGCGGCGGGCACCAGCTCCTCGATGCCCGCGATGGGTTCCGCGCGCAGCGAGGCCAGCAGCGCGAGGGTCTGCGGCAGGTCGTCGAGTTCGACCAGCACCGCATTCAGGTTGACCGGCAGGAAGCGCATCGTCATGCGGCGGCATCCACGAAGGAGCGGATCGCCACGCCCGACTGCTCCAGCAGCGCGCGCACCCGGCGTGCCATCTCCACCGCGCCGGGGCTGTCGCCGTGCACGCAGACCGACTCGGCCTCGATGCGCACCGTGCTGCCGTCGATGGCCGTGACCACGCCCTCGGAGGCCAGCCGCAGCATGCGCGCGGCCACTTCTTCCGCGTCGTGCAGCACCGCGCCGGGTTCGCGGCGCGACACCAGCGTGCCCTTCGGCGTGTAGGCGCGGTCGGCGAAGGCCTCGGCCACCACGCGCAGGCCCGCGTCGCGCGCCCAGCCCAGCAGCGGCGAACCGGCCAATGCCACCAGGACGAGGCTCGCGTCGATCTCGCGGATGGCGGCGATCACGTCGCGCGCCTGGCGCTCGTCGTGGGCGATGGTGTTGTAGAGCGCGCCGTGCGGCTTCACGTAGCGCACGGTGGTGCCGGCTGCGACGGCGAGGCCTTTCAGCGCGCCGATCTGGTAGATGACGTCGGCGCGCAGGTCGGCGCTTTCCACGTCCATGTTGCGGCGGCCGAAGCCCACGAGGTCGCGATAGGCCACGTGCGCGCCGATGACTACGCCGCGCTCCTTCGCCTGCCGCAGCGTGCGCAGGATGCCGGCGGGGTCGCCGGCATGGAAGCCGCAGGCCACGTTGGCGCTGCTCACGAGGGAAAGCATGGAGGCGTCGTCGCCCATGCGCCATGCGCCGAGGCTCTCGCCGAGGTCGCTGTTCAGGTCGATGTTCATCGTTCGGTCTTCAGTCGGTCAGTGCAGGCGGCCGGCGGTCTCGCGCACGTCGTCGCGCACGAGCAGCGCGGTGCGGATCGCCACGCGGAAGGCTTCCACCTGCGTCTGCAGCGCCATGCTCGCCACGCCCGGCTTGGACGCGGCCTGTTCCGGCAGGTAGGGCACGTGCACGAAGCCGCCGCGCGTGTGCGCGAGCGCGGGCCAGGTCGCGATGCGGTGCATCAGCGCATAGAAGATGTGGTTGCACACGAAGGTGCCGGCGCTGTTGGACACCGCCGCGGGCAGCCCCGCCGCGCGCATGTCGCGCACCATGGCCTTGATGGGCAGCGTCGAGAAGTAGGCGGCCGGTGCGCCGGGCACCACCTCGATGTCGATGGGCTGGTAGCCGGCGTTGTCGGGAATGCGCGCGTCGTCGACGTTCAGCGCTGCGCGCTCCAGCGAGATCTCGGTGCGCCCGCCCGCGGCGCCGATGCACAGCACCAGAGGCAGCGGCTTCCCGCTCTCCACGATGCCCGCCATGGCGGCGTCGAGCACGTGGATCGCGCGGCCGAACACGCAGGGCAGCTGCAGCGCCTGCGCCACGGTGCCTTCGCAGCGCCAGCCGTCGAGCGCACGGGCGATCTCCCACGCGGGGTTGACGGGATCGTTCTCGAACGGCTCGAAGCCCGCGACCAGCACCCGGGGTGCCTTGTCATCGGTGGTCATGCAGGGGCCTCAGCGGAACATCAGGAAGTACATCAGGAAGATGTTGACCACCAGCAGCGCGGCCGCGGTCGGTATCTGCACGCGGATCACGGCGTTCTTGTCGGGCAGCTCCAGCAGCGCCGCCGGCACGATGTTGAAGTTGGCCGCCATCGGCGTCATCAGCGTCCCGCAGTAACCCGAGAACATGCCGATGGCCGCCATCACCGCCGGGTCGCCGTGGTACACGCCCACCAGCACAGGCACGCCCACGCCGCCCGTCATCACCGGGAAGGCCGCGAAGCCGTTGCCCATGATGATGGTGAAGAGCGCCATGCCCAGCACGTAGACCGCGACCGCGACGAAGCGGATGTCCATGTTGATGTAGCTGGTGGTGATGTACGCCACGGCCTTGCCCACGCCGGCGTCGGAGAACACCAGGCCCAGCATGCCCAGCATCTGCGGCAGCACCACGGCCCAGCCCAGCGCGTCGGTCAGGCGGCGCGACTCGCGCATGCCCTGCACCGGCGTCTCGCGCGTCAGCCAGCAGGCCAGCGCCAGCGCCGCGACGCAGCCCACGCCCAGGCTCACCAGCGTGGTGTTCTTGGGGTCGAGCAGGAAGGCGTCGCCGATCTTCACCTTGCTCATCAGCACGGTGCCGATCACGGTGACCAGCGGGATCGCCAGCGCCGGCATGAAGAGCTTGTTGCCCAGGCGCTTGGCGCTGGCTTCGTACTGGGCGGGCGTCGGCTCGTTGTGCTTGCCCGCGCCCACGCCGCGCATGCCGGCGATGACGGCCATGGCGATGGCGCCCACGCCGACCACGGCCGGCGGCAGCTTGTCGCCGACCAGGAAGACCAGCGAATAGAGGCCCCAGAAGAGCGCGCTGGTGTAGCGCTTGGGATGCTGGCGGTCGGCCAGCGTCATGACCGCCGTGATCGCGAGGATCAGGCCGACCAGGATGTAGAGGTGCTGGATCGAGAGGATCATGATGCTCAGCGTCCTTCCTGCGTGGCGGGAACGGCGGGCACGTCGGACGCCGGGGCGCCGTCGAGTTCACGGGCCAGCGCCTGGTCGAGCCGGCGCAGGCGCCAGGCGTGGATGACGAAGGCGGCGATCGCCGTCGGAATGCCCCACATCGCGACGTGCAGCGGCTCCACGTCGATGCCGGCCTCGTGCAGGAAGGTGGTCATCAGCACGATGGCGCCGAAGGCCACGAAGATGTCCTCGCCGAAGAAGAGGCCCACGTTGTCGGTGGCCGCCGCGTAGGCGCGCAGCTTGTGGCGGATGCGGTCGGGCAGCTTGCCGTAGCGCGTCTCGGTGGCGCCCTCGGCCATCGGCGCGAGCAGCGGACGCACCATCTGCGGATGGCCGCCCAGGCTGGTGAGACCCATGGCCGCCGTCAGTTCGCGCGCTGCCAGGTACACGATCAGAAGGCGGCCGGCGGTGGCCGACTTGATGCGGCTGATCCAGTTCTGCGCATGCTGGCGCAGGCCGTGGCGCTCGAGCAGGCCGATCACCGCCAGCGGCAGAAGAATGATCAGCGGCAGGTTGCGGGTCTTGATGAACCCGGTGCCGATGGCCGTGAGGATCGCCATGGGGCCGAAGCCCGCGGCGATCGCCGTGGCGATGGCGGTGACGATCACCACCAGCATCGGATTGAAGCGCAGGACGAAGCCCGCAATGATCACGGCGACGCCGATCAGCGGCCACAGGTGAGGGATGTCAGGAGTCATGTTGGTCTTTCGTTCGGGTGATTCGGAGACACCTTGCGCGGGGGCGCCGGCAGCCGCTTCTTGCAAACTGCGTGCCAATGAATGAGCAATTCGTTTCTTGTGAATCACTCATTTAATGGAAATTGTTGAACAATTTATGCGAGTGTGCCCAACAACGGTGCCAAGCTGACCCCATGAAAACCCTGAGCGCGCCAACACTTGGTGCATCGGGCGGCGCCCGGACGGCGGCGGTCCGGCGGGGAAAACCTGCTAAAAACGCCCGGTCGCGGCGCGCCTTTCAATGCGCTTTCCGCCCCTTTCCACCCTCTTGCTGTCTTCTTCCGGCATGACTCCACCGGCTTCCACGCCCCCTCCCGCTCCCGCCGCGCCGGCCGCCGGCGCGCAGACGCTCAACGACCGGGTGGCGGAGCTCATCCGCCAGAAGATCGTGAAGGGCGAGTTCCTGCCGGGGCAGCGGCTGTCGGAGGCCGCGCTGGCCGACAGCTTCGAGATTTCGCGCAACACCCTGCGCGAGGTGTTCCGCACGCTGACCAAGGAAGGGCTGCTCAAGCACGCGCCGAACCGCGGCGTGTTCGTGGCGGTGCCGAGCATCGCGTCGATCATCGACATCTACCGCGTGCGCCGGCTCATCGAATGCCAGGCGCTGGCGCAGGCCTACCCGCGCCACCCGGCCAAGAAGCACATGCGCGAGGCGGTGGAGATGGCGCTCAGGTGCCGCGAGGCCGGCGACTGGCTGGGCGTGGGCACGGCCAACATGGAGTTCCACATGGCCATCGTGGAACTCGCCGACAGCGAGCGGCTGAACAACCTGTTCGCCCACATCCTGGTCGAGCTGCGGCTGGCCTTCGGCCTGCTCAAGGACCCGGAGTTCCTGCACGCGCCCTACGTGGACATGAACATGAAGCTGCTCGAGCTCATCGAGGCCGGCAAGTTCGCCGAGGGCTCGGCCGCGCTCAACGACTACCTGGTGCACTCCGAGCGCATCGTGCTGGCGGTCTATGCGCGCAGCATGCCCGAAGGCGGCATCGACAGCTGAACAGGCGGGGGGCCCGCCGCCCCCTTCAGCCCGCGGCCTGCATCACCATTTCACGCGCACGCCAAGGCTGGCGTTGATGCCGCTCCTGACGCGCGAATCGCCGCCCGAGGCGAACAGCTTGCCCACTTCGGCGTACAGGCTGGTCCGCTCGCCGACGGACAGCGTGGCACCGGCCGCCACCTCGGTACTGGTGCCGCCGGTGCGCGTGACGATGTCGGTCGAGCCTGCCGGGCCGATGAAGCGCGCCGCGTCGGTGCCGCTGCTGCTGCGATAGACATTGAGCCGCGCATACGGCTGCAGCACGCCGGCATCCGTCGCGATGCGGCCCTTGAGCCGCAGGCCCGCGCGGACCGTCCAGCCACTGTCGGCGTCCTGCGCGACGCGGGCGCCGAAGAGATTCACGTCGCCCAGCTTCAGGCGCTGATGCACCAGCTGCAGCTGCGGCTCGATCTTCCAGTCGCCGCCCATCGCGAAGCTCTGGCCCACCTCCAGCGAAAGCATCGTGCTGTTGCCCTTGCCCGAGGCGGACGGCGAGCCGTCGAAGGGGCCCGCCGTGTAGCGATGGCGGCCGCCCTGCAGCACTGCGTCTGCGTAGAAGCCGGTGTCGTTCGTGAAAGTGCCGTAGGCGCCGAGGTACTCGCTGCGCAGGTCGGTGCTGCCGACGGCGAGGCCGGGCACGCCGCGCGCGAAGCCGCCGACCCTGGCATCGCCCTCGAGCCGGCCGACATACACGCCGGCACGCCAGCTGCGGTCGGCCCACAGGTCGGTGCCGGCCTGCAGGCCCGTCAGGCGACCTTCGGTGGCCGGGCTCACGGTGCCCTGCTGGCGCGTCTTCAGGCTCGTGCCGACGACGCGGCCCCAGGCGCTGCGACGCGGGCCGTCGAGCGCATCGCCCGCGTCGTTGCGGCCGATGCCGGCGTCGTCGTCGCCCATGCGCACGCGCGAACTGCCCAGCATGGCGAGGTTGCCCTGGCGCAGCTGCTCGGGCAGCGCCGCGAGCATCGGGACTTCGACGCGATAGGTCGGGATCTGCAGCACCGGACCGGGCCCCACCTGCACGGCGGAGCGCAGATACCAGTTCTCGCCGGCGCCGTTGGCGTCGGCCGCATGCAGCCGGTACTCGTATGCGCCCGCGTCGACGTGACCGTTCGCGAGCGTGAACGCGTCCTTGCTGCTCTGCGCCGTCGTCGTGGCGCCGTTGAGCGCGCTGACGAGTTCGATGCCGCTGCCGCTGGTCAGCGCGCCGAGCCCGCCCAGGTTCGTGACCTGCAGCGTGGTGCGGCCGCTGGCGCTGGCTCCGGCGCCATCGAGCACCAGCCTGTCGCTCGCGCTGCCGCTGTCGCCGAGCGCGGTGCCCAGCCGCAGCGTGCCGTTGTTGCCCACGTAGGCGCCGGTGATGGTCAGCGTGGTTCCCGGCGCGGCGCCCACCAGCGAGACGACGCCGCCGTTGGCCAGCGAAGGCAGCTTCTGGCTGAAGCCCGCGAGGTCGAGCGTGCCGCCCGCGCCGACCGTGTGGGCCGACGCGCCACTGAAGGCATTCGTCGCACCGGCCTTGAGCGTGCCGCCGTTGACTGCCGTGCTGCCCGTGTAGCTGTTCTGGCCGCTCAGTGTGAGCGTGCCGGCGCCGAGCTTCTCGAGGCTGCCGGCATAGACCCGCGTGGCGCGCGCGGCCTCGCGGGCCACGCCGGTGGCGTATTCGCTGCGGTCCGCGTCGCTGGCGCCGGGCGGCAGGCCCGTGGTCCAGCCGTGCGACTGCCTGGTCGTCTCCCAGGCGGCGGCCTCGGCCACGTCTTCCGCGCGGCGGGCGCGGATCGCGATGTCGGAGATGTCGTTCGACCATGTGTCGCTCTGCCCCTGCGTGTTCACCGCAAACGGCCCGATGAACTGGCCGGGCCCGTTCATCGCGCGCCGCAGGCTCGGCGTGCCCCAGCCGTTGACCACGTCGGGCACCTTGACCTGCTGGCCCGCCTCGGGGTTGGCGACGGTGCCTGTGCCGGCCGCATCGGCAATGGTGGCGTTCTGCGTCGCGGTGGTCTTCAGCACCGTGAGCACCTGCTCGTTCGTCATGTAGCCGAAGCGCTCCATGATCAGCGCGAGCGCGCCGGAGGCATGAGGCGCGGCCATCGACGTTCCGTTCAGCGAGGCATATGCGCCGCCCAGCACGGTGCCGTTGATGGCGACGCCGGGCGCGGTGACGCACGACCACTTCGCCACGCCGCACTTGTTGTAGTTCTGGGTGCCGGGAACGTTGACCGAGCCGTCGTCGTTGAAGGTCTGCCCCGTGGTGCGCAGGGCGGACACGGCGAGCCAGTTGGATTCGAGCTTCGGATCGAAATATGGCGCCGCCGCGCGCGGGCTCGGGTTGAGCCAGCCGCCGTTGCCCGCGCTGAACACCATCAGCGTGCCGGTCTTCGCCGCGTCGAACGCGCCCTGGATCCAGGTGTTGTTGGCAACGTAGTAACCGTTGGCCGTGTGAAGCTGCGCGAGCGTGTTGTACTGCTCGCCGGTCGGCGGACTGCCCCAGCTGGTGCTGATGATGCGCACGCCCTGCGCGTTCGCCTGCCGGTAGGCGTCGGCGATGTGCTGGTCGTCGACCGTGATGGTCGCGGACTGCCCCGGCACCGGCCGGCCGAAGTTGGCGCTGTCGGTCTTCGCCGTGTTGGCGACGAAGAGGTTCGCATTGAAGGCCACGCCGTGCATGTTCTCCACGGCACCGCCGCCGTCGCGATTGGCCGCGATGGTGCCCGCCACGTGCGTGCCGTGGCGGTCGTTGTAGGCCCCGTTGTAGGCGCCGGGAATGGTGCCCACGAGCACGCCCTGGTAGCGGGAGGCCGCGAACTCGGGGTGCGAGGCGTCATAGCCCGAGTCGACCTCGCCGACCTTGATGCCCATGCCGCTGACGCCCGCCGCGTACGCGTACTCGGCGCCCATCGCGCGCAGGCCCCAGTCGCGCAGAAACTCTGCGGTGCGCCAGCTGGCCGGCGAGCCGATCATTCCCGGGTCGCCGGGGTAGCTCTGGATGGCCCATGCCTGATGCGTCGCCAGCCCCGCGGCGGCCATGGCGAACGCGAGCTTTTTCATCCTCTTCGAAGTCATTGCGACTTTCCTCCGTGAAGTGCGTTGTTGGAATGGATGGCGGGCACCGGAAGACCCCGTGGGCATGCGCGGGACGCGTGCCGTGGCAGGAAGGGCCGGGGATGGAACCGCGGCGGCGCGCGGCCGTCGAAGACGGTGTCGCCGGGCGATGCGCAAGTCGATGCGGAAGTGAGGGTGCCGTTGCCAAGCGGGGCAGTCTAGGAACGAAGTTCCCTCGAGGCGCACCGCCTTTTCCCTGATGAACAAGACGCCCTGGGCGCAACTTTCGTCGGCGTAAATCCTCTTGCGCTATTGCATCAATGTTGCAGTAATTAGCTTTCGTCGTACACGCGGCGCGCGCTGCGGATAATGGCGAACCTTCTTCGGCCTGCGTCATCTGCGTTGCAGGATGTCACCATGAACCTGTCCACCTACCTGCTGTTCCTGCCGGCCTGCTTCGCCATCAACATGGCCTTCGGCCCCAACAACCTGCTGTCGGTGACCAACGGCGCGAAGCACGGCGTCTCGCCCGCGGTCGTCGCGGCCAGCGGCCGGCTCGTGGCCTTCGCGATCATGATCGCCATCGCGGGGCTGGGCATGGGCGCGGTGCTGGTGGCCTCGGAGATGGCCTTCGACGTCATCAAGTACATCGGCGCGGCGTACCTCGTGTGGATCGGCATCCGCCTGCTGCGCGCGCCGGCGCCCACGGCCGAGGTGCAGGCGCGCGACGCGTCCGCGCCGCCTTCCATGCGCGCGCTGGTGCGGCAGGAGTTCACCGTGGCGGCGGGCAACCCGAAGGCGATCCTGGTGTTCACCGCCTTCTTCCCGCAGTTCGTGGTGCCAGGCGCCTATGCTTCCAGCTACCTGCTGCTGGGCCTGACCTTCCTGGTGTTCGAGCTGGTGGCGATCGCGCTCTATGCGCTGCTCGGCGCGCGCATGCGCCGGCTGGCCAACGGCAGCCGTGCGATGCGGTGGTTCAACCGCATCAGCGGCAGCATGATGGTCGGCTTCGGGCTGCTGCTGGCCCTCACCCGCCGGCCCGCCGCCTGATCTTTCTCAGGCTTTGAGGTACTCGGCCTTGGTGCCCAGCCAACGGTCGATGTGCCGCTGCGCGAGGTCGGGGTGCTTGCGCAGCATGACCGGCGCGAGTTCGCGGGCCCAGTCGAGCAGCAGCGTGTCGGTCGTGAGGTCGGCGAAACGCAGCAGCGGCGCGCCCGACTGGCGCGCACCGAGGAATTCGCCGGGGCCACGAATCTCCAGGTCGCGCCGCGCGATCTCGAAGCCGTCGCCGGTCTCGGCCATCGCCTTGAGCCGCGCACGCGCCGCCTCGCCGACGCGGCCGCTGTCGCCCGGCGCATAGAGCAGCACGCAGGCCGAGGCCGCCGCGCCGCGCCCCACGCGACCGCGCAGCTGGTGCAGCTGCGAGAGGCCGAAGCGCTCGGCGTGCTCGATGACCATGAGCGAGGCATTCGGCACATCGACGCCCACTTCGATCACGGTCGTGCTCACCAGCACCTGGATCTCGTTGGCGGTGAACGCGGCCATCACCGCCTGCTTTTCGGCCGTAGGCATGCGCGAATGCAGCAGGCCGACCTGGATGGGCTCGCCCAGCGTCTCGGCCAGTTCGTCGCGCGTCTCGGTGGCGTTGCGCAGGTCGACGGCTTCGCTTTCCTCGATCAGCGGGCACACCCAGTACACCTGCCGGCCCTGCGCGATCTGCGAATGGATGCGGTCGATGACCTCGTCGCGCCGGTGATCGGCCACCAGCTTCGTGATGATGGGCGTGCGGCCCGGCGGCAGCTCGTCGAGCGTGGAGACGTCGAGGTCGGCGTAGTAGCTCATCGCGAGCGTGCGCGGGATGGGCGTGGCGCTCATCATCAGCAGATGCGGCTCGAGGTGTCCTTCGGCCTTGCCGCGCAATGCAAGGCGCTGCGCGACGCCGAAGCGGTGCTGCTCGTCGATGATCGCCAGCGCCAGGTTGCGAAAGCGCACCTTCTCGGAGATGACCGCGTGCGTGCCGATGACCAGCGCGGCCTGGCCGCTTTCCACCGCGGCCGACATCTCGTCGCGCTCCTTCTTCTTCTGGCTGCCCGTGAGCCACGCCACGCGCAGCCCGCGCGCGGCCAGCAGCGGATCGAGCCAGCCGACGAGCTTGCCGAAGTGCTGCGCCGCGAGGATCTCGGTGGGTGCCATCAGCGCGCACTGGAAGCCCGCGTCGATGCAGCGCGCCGCCGCGAGCGCCGCCACCACCGTCTTGCCCGAGCCCACGTCGCCCTGCAGCAGGCGGTGCATCGGGATCTCACGGCCGAGGTCGCGCGTGATCTCCTCGCCGACGCGTTGCTGCGCGCCCGTGAGGCCGAAGGGCAGCACGGCGAGCAGCTGCGAGTGCAGCGAGGCCGCATCCGGCTCGGGCGGTGCGGGCGGCAGCACGGGCGCACGCTGCGCCGCGCGCTCCAGCCGCGCCTGCAGCTGCGAGAGCTGCTGCGCGAGCAGCTCCTCGGCCTTGATGCGCTGCCATGCCGGATGGCTGTGGTCCTCCAGCGTGGCGATCGCCACGTCGGGCGTCGGGTAGTGCAGGAAGCTCAGCGAGGCGCGCAGGTCCCACGCGCCGCGAAAGCCGATCTGCACGGGGATCGTCTCGTCGAGCACAGCGCGCGCAAGGCCCGAGCGCACCTCGCGCCGCAGCACCGGCTGCGCGAGCCCGGCCACCGTCGAATACACCGGCGTGAGCGCGTTCGGCAAGGCGGTGCCGGCCGCCTTCACGGTCGGGTGCATGATCTGCCGCCCCACGAAGCCCCCGCGCACCTCGCCCCGCACACGCACCCGAGCGCCGACGGCAAGCTGCTTCTGCTGCGAGGGATAGAAGTTGAAGAAGCGCAGCTGGCAGGTGTCGCTGCCGTCGTCGATGGTCGCCAGCAGCTGGCGCCGCGGGCGGTAGACCACCTCGCATTCGGTGACGACGCCTTCCACCTGCGCCATGTCGCCGTCGCGCGTGTCGGCGATGCGCACGATGCGCGTCTCGTCCTCGTAGCGCATCGGCAGGTAGAGGGCGAAGTCGATGTCGCGCACGAGGCCGAGCTTGCGCAGCGCGCGCTGGACCTGGCTCAGGCCGGCGCCCGGCTGCGAAGGCGCTGCTGCGGCGGCGTTCGCTTCGGGTGGAGGAGTCGGGGCTTTCTTGGCGGGCACGGACAAGGCTTCTAGCGCGGGCGGCAAAGGTCCGTCAAGGCGCTGCGGGCATCGGGGAACATGAACCGGAAGCCGGATCGCAGCAGGCGCGCCGGCACCACGCGCTGGCCTTCGAGCAGCAGGTCGGCCTGTTCGCCGAGCAGCAGCCTGACGGGCGCGGCGGGCGTCGGCATCCAGCAGGGCCGGTGCAGCACGCCGGCGGCGACGCGGGTGAACTCTTCCTGGCTCAGGGCACCGGGCGCGGTGAAGTTGAATGCCTGCGCGGCCGGCGGCGCGTCGGCCCTTTGCGCCTCGGTCCAGACATGCGCCATGGCGCGGATCAGGTCGTGCACGTGCACCCACGACAGCCACTGCCGCCCGCTGCCCAGGCGCCCGCCCATGCCCAGCGAGATCGGCAACAGCAGCTGCGGCAGCGAGCCCTGGTGGCCCAGCACGAAGCCGAAGCGCATGCAGGCCACGTGCACGCCGTGGGCCACGGCTGCTTGCGCCGCCTGTTCCCAGCGCTGGCACAGCTGCGACATGAAGATCGCCTGCGGCGGGGCGTTCTCGTCGAGTTCGGCCGTGTCGCCTTGCGGCTGCACGCCGTAGTAGCCGATGGCGGAGCCGGAAAGCAGCAGCCACGGTTTCCGCGGGCGCGCCGCGATCCATGCGACAAGCTGCTGCGTCAGCCCTTCGCGGCTTTGCAGCAGCTGCGCCCGGCGCCGCTCGCTCCAGCGCATGCCAAGGATGCGCGCCCCCGCGAGATTGACGACCACGTCGACATCGTCGGCCGCCGGTATCTGGTCGAGCGTCTGCACGCAGCGCACCGCGCCGCCGAAGCCCCAGGCGGCCGATCGCGCGTCGCGCGTCCAGACCGTCACGGCATGCCCGTCGGCCACCAGGTGGCGCACGAGCAACTGGCCGATGAAACCCGTGCCGCCCGTCACCAGCACGCGCTGCGGCTTCGAGCCGAAGCGCACCGGCGCCTCGGCCGCGCGCGCCTGCTCCTGTGCGCCGCGCCTGAACAGGGCACGCGCCGCGAAGGCATCGCGCAGGCCCGACAGGCCGACGCCCACGCCGCACAGCGCCAGGAATGCGCCGAGCCAGCCCTGCGGCTGCCACACCATCGCGGTCGGCTGCGCGGCCCAGCCCGTCGCGCTCATCGCCAGCAGTGCGATGAAGGCGCCCGCGTTGATGGCCAGCACCGTGTGCGTCACGCGCTCGGTGGGCGGCAGCAGGCGACTGCCGTCTTCCACCACGAAGTCCCACAGCGTGAGCACGATCTCGACGCCGAACACCGCCAGCAGTACCCACGCCCACGCGCCATGCCAGGCCCATGACGACAGCCCGATGAACAGCGCGCAATAGATCGACGAGCGCGTCGCGTGTATCGCCAGCTCGCGGCCCGCGGTGCCGCGCCGCGGCAGCGCCTCGGTGCCTTCGTGGTGATAGAGCGTGTCGAAGGCGCCCAGCGCGCCCTGCGCCGCCATGAGCTGCAAGGCCAGCAGATGCGTGTCGATCATGCGGGCGTCGCCTTTGGTTCCGCGATTTCCTCGAACACCCCGACCTGCGTGAAGGTCGTTCCCATCAGCCAGTGGCGGATCTCGATGCGGATGTTGAAGCGCTCGGGCGTCTCGTTGTGATGCCAGAGGAATGTCTTGCCCGGCGTGAGCAGTCCGGGCAGCGGAATGCGCCAGCCGAACAGGTCCCAGAAATAGCCGTCGCTCTGGAAGTGCAGGCTGCCGTTCTCCACGCTCAGCACCAGCTTCATGCCCAGGCCCAGGCCCACGTACTCCAGCACCTCGCCGCGCTCGCTCTCTCGCATGAAGCTGGTGAACTGGATCGGCTTGCGCCCGCGCAGGCGGTAGATGCGCTGCTTGTAGATGGCCGGGTCCTGCGGCTTCGCATAGACCTGGATCTCCACCGGGAAGTTGGCGTCGCTGTAGGGAATGAGCGCGCCCTGGATCAGCGGCTGCGTGACGTGGCCCAGCAGCTTGCCGAAGCGCGAGCAGCGCAGTTCGCTGAGCGAGCCCAGGTAGTGCAGCGCCTTGCCCGGCGACGGGTTCTTGTCGAAGCGGCGGCGGATGTCGGGGTGCAGGCCCTGCCAGGCGCTGCCGAGGATCTTCTTGAAGAGTTCGCCTTCGGAAGGGCCGGGCGACGAGCCCGACGGAACACGCGCAGCTTGTGAATCGACCATCCGCCGATTCTGCCTCGACAGCCCCTCGAAAATGGGCGGCTTTCGCGGCATGGGACAATCCGGGTCGCATCCCCCGTCTCCCCGTCTTTCTTGGAACGGGCCCGTCCGGCCCTCAAGCACATGCGCGCTTTCACGCTCTCCGATTTCGATTTCGCATTGCCACCCGAACTGGTGGCGCAACACCCGGCCACCGAACGCACATCCTCCCGTCTGCTCGATGGCACAGGGCCCGAGCCGGTCGACCGCATCTTCAAGAGTCTGCCCTCGCTGCTGCGCGCGGGTGACCTGCTGGTCTTCAACGACACGCGCGTGGTCAAGGCACGCCTCTTCGGCGAGAAGCCGACCGGCGGCAAGCTCGAGCTGCTGGTCGAGCGCGTGCTGCAGGGCCATGAGGTGGTCGCGCACATGAAGGTCAGCAAGAAGCCGCCCGTGGGCACCACGCTGGAGATGGTCGGCGGCTTCCGTGCCACGCTGCTCGGCCGCTGGCCCGACGAGGACGGTGCGCTGTTCCGCTTCGGCTTCGAGAGCGACGCCGGCGAGGACCCGTATGCGCTGATGGCCCGCTGCGGGCACGTGCCGCTGCCGCCCTACATCACGCACACCGACTCTGCCGAAGACGAGAGCCGCTACCAGACCGTGTTCGCGCGCGTGCCCGGCGCGGTGGCCGCGCCCACCGCCGCGCTGCACTTCGACGAAGGCCTGCTGGCCGAATTGGAGGCGAACGGCGTGCAGCGCGCCAACGTCACGCTGCACGTGGGCGCGGGCACTTTCCAGCCGGTGAAGACCGAAAACATTTCAGAGCACACGATGCACGCCGAGCGCTACGAGGTGCCCGAGGCCACGCAGCGCGCCATTGCCGAGTGCAAGGCGCGCGGCGGGCGCATCGTGGCGGTGGGCACGACCACCGTGCGCACGCTCGAGTCGTGGGCAAAGAGCGGCGAAGCCGCGGGCGACACGCGCATCTTCATCACGCCGGGCTTCGTCTTCGAGCACGTCGATCTGCTGGTAACCAACTTCCATCTGCCGAAGAGCACGCTGATGATGCTGGTCTCGGCCTTCGCGGGCTACGAGCGGGTGATGGCGCTCTATGCCCATGCCATCGCCGGGCGCTACCGCTTCTTCAGCTACGGCGATTCCATGCTGCTCGCACGCACCCAGGACTGAACGACATGCTGAACTTCGAACTCCTCAAGACCGACCCCGACAGCCACGCGCGCCGCGCCACGCTCACGCTCAACCACGGCAAGGTGCAGACGCCGATCTTCATGCCCGTGGGCACCTACGGCACGGTCAAGGGCGTGATGCCACGCAGCCTGGAAGAGATGGGCGCGCAGATCATCCTGGGCAACACCTTCCACCTGTGGATGCGCCCCGGCCTCGACGTGATGGAGAGCTTCGGCGGGCTGCACCAGTTCGAGAAGTGGAACAAGCCCATCCTCACCGACTCGGGCGGCTTCCAGGTGTGGTCGCTGGGCGCGATGCGCAAGATCAGCGAGGAGGGCGTGAAGTTCGCATCGCCGGTCAACGGCGACAAGCTGTTCCTCACGCCGGAGGTCTCGATGCAGATCCAGACCATCCTCAACAGCGACATCGTGATGCAGTTCGACGAGTGCACGCCCTACGACACCAAGGGCCACATCACGACCGAGGCCGAGGCGCGCATCTCGATGGAGCTGAGCCTGCGCTGGGCCAAGCGCTGCCAGGCGGAGTTCTCGCGCCTGCAGAACCCGAACGCGCTCTTCGGCATCGTGCAAGGCGGCATGTACGAGAACCTGCGCGAGGAGTCGCTCGCCGCGCTGGTCGACATGGACTTTCCCGGCTACGCCATCGGCGGCGTGAGCGTGGGCGAGCCCAAGGAAGAGATGCTGCACATCATGGGCCACACGCCGCACCGGCTGCCCGCGAACAAGCCGCGCTACCTGATGGGCGTGGGCACGCCGGAAGACCTAGTGCAGGGCGTGGCCGACGGCGTGGACATGTTCGACTGCGTGATGCCCACGCGCAATGCGCGCAACGGCACGCTCTTCACCCGCTTCGGCGACCTGAAGATGCGCAACGCGCGCCACAAGAGCGACCCGCAGCCGATCGACCCGAGCTGCACCTGCCATGCCTGCGCGGGCACCTCGGGCGTGAGCTGGAACGACGGCGGCCGCGAGGGCTTCAGCCGCGCCTACCTGCATCACCTGGACCGCTGTGGCGAGATGCTCGGGCCGATGCTCACGACCATCCACAACCTGCACTACTACCTGAACCTGATGCGCGAGATCCGCGAGGCGCTCGACGCGGGCACGTTCACGGAGTTCCGGGCACGCTTCAAGTCGGAGCGGGCGCGAGGCGTCTGAGGCTTCGTCTTACTTCAGCGGCTTGATCGGCAGCGGCGTGGCATAGGGCTCGATGCGCAGCGCATCGTTCTTGAACACCACGATCTGCCTGAGCGGCACCTGCACCAGCGCGCCGCCCGCGTCCTTGCTCGAGGCGTACTGCCACAGCGTGAGCTGGCCCTTGGCGGCGAGCTGGGTCGCCAGGCGCTCCACCGCAGGGCCCGATCCTGCCCCGAGCAGCGCGGCATCGGCGCCCACGATCACCTCGTCGCGCGACGAGACCACCTTGAAGAGCTGAACGCCGCCCGCGGCAGCCTGGGCGCGCACGGAGCGCACCGCCAGCGCGGCGGGAACGAGCATCGCGAACGCAACGAGGGTGCGGCGGCGGGGAAGTGTCTTCGTCTTCATGGGAGCAAGCGTAGCCACGCACGCGCGCGTCGCCCATTCGCCGGAAGCCATACACCGGCCGGCCGCTATCCGCTACGCTTGCCGTCCGTCTCCGACTCCGTTGCCGCATCCACATGACCGACGCATCACAACTTTCGCCCTACACCGCCCGCTATCCCTCGCTGGCCGGGCGCACCGTGTTCATCTCCGGCGGGGCCAGCGGCATCGGCGAGGCGCTGGTGCGGGCCTTCCATGCGCAGGGCGCGAAGGTCGGCTTCTGCGACCTCGACACGGCCGCCGGCAATGCGCTCGCCGCGCAGTTGCAGGGCGAGCATCCCGCCCTCTTCCTCCCCTGCGACGTGACCGACACGGCCGCCCTCGCGGCCACCATCGACGCGGTGCGCCAGCGCTTCGGGCCGGTCTCGGTGCTGCTGAACAACGCGGCCAACGACCGCCGACACGAGATGGCCGATGTGACCGACGAAGACTTCGACCGTCTCGTGGCCGTCAACTTCAAGCACCAGTTCTTCGCCGCGCAGGCGGTGGCCGACGACATGCGCGCGCTGGGCGGCGGCTCGATCGTCAACTTCGGCTCCATCAGCTGGATGATCAAGGGCAAGGGCTACCCGGTGTACCAGGCCTGCAAGGCGGCGGCGCGCGGCCTCACGCGCTCGCTGGCGCGCGACCTGGGCAAGCAGAACATCCGCGTGAATTCGATCGTGCCGGGCTGGGTGATGACCGAGCGGCAGATCAAGCTGTGGGTCAAGCCCGAGTCGGGCGCGGAGATCGATGCGGCGCAATGCCTGCCGGGACGCGTGATGGCCGAGGACATTGCGGCGATGGCACTGTTCCTGGCTGCGGACGATTCGCGCATGTGTACCGCGCAGGACTACGTCGTCGACGCCGGCTGGACCTGAAAAAAAGCCTCGCGCATCGCGCGAGGCTTTTTCTTCGGGGAACACCGCGGAACCGGCTTTGCCGGGCCGCAGGTGTTGCCCCCTGCAAGGGGGTTGGCGCAGCGACACGAAGTGCGCGAAGCCTGGGGGTCTGCTCAGTCCCGCAATTCGGCCGGAACCGTGCCGCCGTTGGCGGCCAGCTTGGTCATGACCTGACGGTGCAGCCAGATGTTCATCTTGGCGCTGTCGCTGGTGTCGGCGCCGTAGCTCAGCTCGGCGGCCAGCTGCTTGCGCGCGTCGAGGCTGCTGTCCAGGCCCAGCAGCTTCATCAGGTCGACGATGGAGGTGCGCCAGTTCAGGCTGCTCGCACCGGGCATGGCGTCGAGCACGGCGGCCACGTCACCCAGCGGAATGGCGGGCGGCGGCGCTGCCACGGCGGGGGCGGGTGCATCGGCTGGTGCCGCGGCGGCGGGCGCGGGGGCCTCAGCGGCTTTGGCGCCCGGGAAGATCTTGGAAAGGATGCTGCCAAAAATGCTCATGCGAGTGCTCCGTTGAAGAGGTGGCTGGGAAGGCTGCGGCAACATTTGTGTCGCAGCGGGCGGTTGTAGCACGACCGTGCGGCGCGCCCGCTACACGGTGTGTCGATCGTTCCGCCGGCCGTGACCGAATTCGCAGACTACGCCTCGGCCGTGCCCCTCCCCGTCCCCATAGACGGCAGCACACGCGGCGCGGCCGAGGTTCCGCACGAATGGCAGAACTTCGAGAACGCGCTCTTGCGCGTGCTGCACTTGCCGCAGTGGTCGAACAGGCCGATGCCGCAGTGCGGGCAGAAGTCGATCTCGTTGTTCTTCAGGTCCACCGGCCGCTCGCAGCCCGGGCACACGCTCTTGGCCAGGCGCGCGAGCGCCGTGTCGTAGCTGAGTTCTTCCCGCCGCACCTGGTCGGGCTGCTGCTCGGCCAGCTTCTGCCGCGCGAGGTACCTGTTGAGCGCGAGGATGGCATAGCGCCCCACCAGCACCGTGAGCACGATGCCCACCACGTAGCGCACATAGCCGCCGTAGCTCGGCAGGTAGGGCACCAGCTCGACGAAGAAGGCGAACAGCGCGAAGAAGATGAAGCCCCACACGAACGGCCAGTAGGTGCTCTTGCGCTTCTTCGCGAAGAGCCAGCCGGCCACCACCAGCAGCGGCAGCGTGAGCGCCAGCCGGTAGGCGAACACGCGCAGCTCGATGCGGCGGTATTCGGCGTCGAGCTTGCGCTGCGCCTCGTGCTCCAGCACCGACAGCGCCGTGCGCGCGCCCTGCTCGGCCTGGCGCGCGTCGAGCGCGATCTGCTGCTGCGCGTTGACCTTGCGCTGCAGCTCCTCTTCCTTCTGCTTGAAGGCGTCGAGCGCCTTGGTGCGCGCGATGAGCTCGGTGTCCTGGTCGGGCTGCGCGGTGGCGCGCCGCGTGGAGAGCCAGTTGCCGAAGGTCTCGCGCGCGTTGGCGCTGGCCTGCTGCGCGGCGTTGAGCTGCAGGCGGATCTGGTCGAGGTCGCGCGCGGCCTGCAGCTCGGCGGCTTCCGAGGCCTTGATGGTGGCGCGCAGCGGCTCGGCCCTGGGCTTGTCGATGAAGTCGTCGAGCTGGCGCACCCGCTCGACCTGCGGCAGGTCGCTCACCACGGTGCTGCCGAGCCCGATGAGGAAGCTCGCGAACACTAGCGCCACCAGCCAGAGGCCGCGGCGGAACCATTTCTCGGAAAGTCTCAGGGACTTGCTCATGTTGTTTTCTCCTTGTTCCTTCTCACTGGAGCTTCAGTGTCACAGGCGCAGCGCCCAGCCCGGCGCGCGGCATCCACGCGAACACCGAATCGACCGTCACAGTCTCGATGCGGTCCGAGAAGCGCTTGTCGTTCGGATGATCGTCGAAAGCCACGTTGGCCGAACCCACGCGACCGCCCAGCCGCGTGAGCGGGCCGAGCTTCAGCGTGGTCGGCTCGTAGCCCTTGAACTGCATCCATGCCTGCGCCTGCGCGCGGTTGGCGATGGTGGCGGGTTCCATGGCGGCGGCGAGCGTCTCCATGGCCCACTGGTTCGACTGCTGGTACTTGCGACCCCACACGTAGCTCACGATGCTGTAGGGCTCGATGTGCAGCCGCACGATGCGCGCGGGCGATTCGTTGAGCGCGGCAAGCAGTTGCGCCTGCACCTCGGGCGTGGGCACCACCCACGCGGCCTCGTAGCGCCACGGGTCGTCGAGGAAGAACTCGCCGAGCCCCTGCCGATAGACCTCGGCGATGGCGGTGCCGCACTGGTTGAGCTTGTGCACCACGCGCCACGGGCCGGCCTCGGTCTTGTAGGCGAAGCCGAGATGCGAATAGCGCAGGCCGTACTTGCTCAGGTCCTGCCCGGCGCGCGCCAGGATCACCACGCGCGCGCCGCTGGCGTCGAGCGCCTGCGAGGTGCGCTCGGCCATCCGCATGCCCTTGACGATCACGTCGGGCGTGGGCTTGACCTGCTCGCAGGAGCGGCCGGCCTGCGCCTGCATGGGCAGCAAGGCCGCCGCGACCGCCAGCGCGAGCAGCGGCGCCAGCGCGCGGTTCACGACAACCTCTCGTTGTGGAGCAGCGCGCGGCCGATGGCGTTGGGCACGAAGGCCAGCACCTCGCCGGCGGCCGACAGCACGACGCCCGAGCCGATCACGGTGACGAGGACGCTGGTGCCCACGGCCTTCGCCGCGCCTTCGGCCACCCGGCCCGAAACCTTGATGCTGGCGCGCGCGCCGTCGGAGGCGCGTTCGAGCACGTACACCGTGCCGTCGACCGAGGCCTCGACCGCGACCACGGCGAGCGTCGAGCCGCCCACCGACAACGCGGCGGGCAGCGCGACCGCCGTGGTGGCCGAGGCCCCGACGGCGGAGCCCGCGATCACCACCGACGCCACCGGCATCAGCGAGAGGGCGAGCGAGGCGTCGCTCTGCGCCTGGGCTTGCATGGGAACCGCGACACCGGCGAAGGCGGTGCTGGCGGCAACGAGGACAGCGGCAATCGACTTCCTGATCATGATGAGTCTCCGTTCTTGAGGTGCGTGGGTCATTCGGCGGCAGTTGCAGCAGCAGCGGCGGCGGCTTCGGCGCGCGCCATGCGGCGGCCCTGCATGCGGGCTTCGGCCAGGTCGGCTTCGTGGCGGTCGCGCAGCGTCTTGGCCAGCGTGAAGGCGGAGCTGATGAGGAACAGCCAGCTCACGCCCAGGAAGGCCTTGTAGGCCTCGTTGATCTCCATGCGCACGAGGCCCCAGCCGGTCAGGCCCATCGCAATGAAGAAGCTGCCCCAGACGACCAGCTTCCACATCGGAACGTCACGCGACGCTTCGGAGCCGCGCTCGGCCGCCTGCTGGTTGTCGCGCACGAACTTCGACAGCATGAAGGCGGTGCTCAGGCAGAACACGTAGCCCATCACCATGAACGCCCGGTCCAGCGCCTCGCCCGGCAGCCAGCTCAGGCCGGTGGCGCACAGGAAGACGGCGATCGCGAACGAAGCCCAGGCCTGGAACTGCCAGGCCCGCGTGTCGCGCTGGATGAAGACGGTCGTGGTGGATGAGAGGGGTTGCATGTGTGCCTCGCGGCGTAGTGAAGGTGAGCGAATGATGGTTCGCTCCCGCACCGCGAGGCTCGAATGCTTGCACCAGTTGCGGTTTTCGGCTCCGCCGGTATCCGCAAGAGATACTTTTCGGGTATTTCAGGAGGCCAGCAGGGCGCTCACGCGCTGGCGCAGCGCGTCGGGATGCACCTCGGCCGGCGGCACCGGGGCGCCGACGTTCAGGCCCACGCGGCTGAAGAAGCCGCGGCGGAAGGGCTTGGCCATGGCCACGCGCTCGCCGCCACGCAGCTCGATGCGGCTGAAGTACGAGCCCCAGAGGTTGGTCAGCGCCATCGGGATCACCGGCGGCTCGATGCCCTGGGCGCGCGCGCCCTCGAGGATCTTCATCACGCCGCCCTTGAAGGGCTGCAGCTCGCCGTCGCGCGTGATCGCGCCTTCGGGGAAGATGGCGAGCAGGTCGCCCTCGCGCAGCACTTCCTGCGCCTTGGCGAACGCCGCCTCGTAGGCCGCCGGGTCTTCCTTCTGCGACGCGATGGGGATCGCCTTGGCCAGCTTGAAGAGCCACCCCAGCACCGGCACCCTGAAGATGCGGTGGTCCATGATGAAGCGGATCGGCCGCGGGCTCGCCGCCATCAGCAGCACGGCGTCGATGAAGCTCACGTGGTTGCAAACCAGCACGGCCGCGCCCTCGGTGGGAATGTGCGTCTCGCCCTTGATGTCGAAGCGATAGACGAAGCGCGACAGCACCCAGGCCACGAAGCGCAGCAGGTACTCGGGCACCAGCATGAAGATGTAGAACGCCACCACCGCGTTGGCGATGCCCGTGAACAAAAAGATCTGCGGAATGGTGAAGCCCGCGCCCAGCAGTGCGCCTGCGATGACCGAGCTGCCGATCATGAAGAGCGCGTTGAGGATGTTGTTCGCCGCGATGATCCGCGCGCGGTGCGTGGGCTGGCTGCGCAACTGGATCAGCGCGTACATCGGCACGCTGTAGAGCCCCGCGAAGAGCGACAGCAACGCCAGGTCGGCCATCACGCGCCAGTGCGCGGCCTGGTGCACGAAGGCGCCGATGCCCATGTCGTGCGTGGCGGGCGCGAGGCCGCGCGAGGCGAAGTACAGGTCGATCGCGAACACGCTCATGCCGATGGCGCCCAGCGGCACCAGGCCGATCTCCACCTGCCGGCGGCTGAGCGTCTCGCACAGGAGCGAGCCGACGCCGATGCCCACCGAGAACACCACCAGCAGCAGCGAGGCCACCTGCTCGTCGCCGTGCAGCACTTCCTTGGCGAAGCTCGGGAACTGGCTCAGGAACACCGCGCCGAAGAACCACATCCACGAAATGCCCAGCAGCGAGCGGAACACCACCACGTTCTCGTTCGCGAGCTTCAGGTTTCGCCAGGTCTCGCTGATGGGGTTCCAGTTGATGACCAGCCCCGGGTCGGTGGCCGGCGCGCGCGGAATGGCCTGCGCCACGCCCCGGCCGACCAGCGCCAGCAGCACGCAGCCCACGGCCACGCTCGTGTGGCCGACCTGCGGCAGGGCCACCAGCAGCCCGCCGGCCACCTGCCCGAGCAGGATGGCGACGAAGGTGCCCATCTCGACCATGCCGTTGCCGCCGGTGAGCTCGCGCGCGTCGAGCACCTGCGGCAGGTAGGCGAACTTGACCGGGCCGAACAGCGTGGAGTGCAGCCCCATGAGGAACACGCAGCCCAGCAGCACCACCGCGTTGGCCGTGACGAAGCCCCAGGCGGCGATCAGCATGATCACGATCTCGAGATCCTTGACGAAGCGGATCATCTTCGTCTTGTCGAACTTGTCGGTGAGCTGGCCGGAGGTGGCCGAGAACAGCAGGAACGGCAGGATGAAGAGCGCGCCGATCACCAGGCCCGCCATGGAAGGCGGCATCCAGCTCAGCTGGAGCTGGTAGGTCACCATCACGGTGAAGGCGAACTTGAAGAGGTTGTCGTTCGCCGCGCCCGCGAACTGCGTCCAGAAGAAAGGCGCGAAGCGCCGCTGCCCGAGGAGCGCGAACTGGTTGGCGTGGGCGTTCTCCTCGTGAACCACTGGCGTGGCTGCTGCGGCGGAGGGATTTGTCATTCGAAGAGTGCTCCTCATGCGGCCACGGCGGCGGCGCCCGGATTGTGCCGCAGCGCGGCTTCCCAGCGCATCTCCAGCTTGCGCAGGGCGAACACCACGGGCAGCCCGGCGAGCGAGGCCGTCAGGTGCTTGAGCGTGTGGCCCGACACCGTATGCCGCGTGAACTCGTAGATCTGGTGGTCGGCCATCTCGAAGCCCTTGGCCAGCACATAGAAGAAGATGACCCAGCCCAGCTTCAGCCCCACCGACTTGCGCATCGGCGTGGAGAGCGCCAGCGTCAGCACCAGCGCCATGCCGCCGAACTGCACCAGCGCCCAGGGCATGACGTTGCCCGTCTCCTGGAACACCTCGGCCGAGAGCAGGCCGGCAGTCAGCACGAACCAGGCGGCGGGCCAGCCGGCGCGCTGGCTCACCCGTTCGCAGACCGCCACCCCGATCAGCCCGGCGAATGCCACCGCCATGCCGGCGCGGTCCGCCGCGAGCCGGGGGCCGTCGGGCATGAGGTGGTAGAAGGCCGATCCGGCGGCGGTGGCGATCAGGCCGGCGAAGAACAGCCAGGCGCAGTCGAGCGTGTTGTCCGGCGGGTCGCTGGCGGGCGGAGCCAGCGGGAACTGCGACAGCGCCTCCTGGTGCGAGCGGTCGATGCGGTTGAGCCGGTACAGGCCCCACAGGCCGATCACCACGAAGGGGACGTTGCTCAGCACGTCCATGGCGTTGGGCAGCCCGTGCCAGGCGCGGTTGTCGGCGAACACCGAGGCGATGGCCACGTCGGCGGCCGGCAGCTCGGGGCCGAAGAAGGCGATCAACGTGAGCAGCGCGAAGGTGAAAAGCAACCCGCGTTCGCGGCGGCTGAGAGAGGGCAGAAGCATGGCGGTCCTCGGTGGTGGTCTGAACGTGGGGCGGAATTTAGGGTCCGGACCCCTCCAGAGGCATCGAGAATCGATACGAGGTACTAATTCACACCCGGTGGTATCTCCAATTGATACTTGCCGACGCCCGTGTACGCTTCCGGCCCATGAGTACCACCGTCGATCTCGTCCAAGCCCTCAAGAACGAACTCAAGAACGCCCGCATGACCTACGCCGACCTGGCGCGGTCGCTGGACATGGCCGAATCCAGCGTCAAGCGGATGCTGGCCAAGAGCGACATGCCGCTGTCGCGCGTGGACGCCATCTGCCGGGCGCTGAAGATCGATTTCGCCGAACTGGCGCGCCGCGTGGCCGACGCCCAGCCGCTGCTGAAGGAGCTGACGCACGAGCAGGAAAAGGCGGTGGTCAAGGACAAGAAGCTGCTGCTGGTGGCCATCAGCGTGCTGAGCCAGTGGACGCTTGAGCAGATCGTGGCCGCCTACCGCGTGAGCGAGGCCGAGTGCATCGGCTTCCTGGCGCAGCTGGACCGCATCGGCATCATCGAGCTGCGCCCGCTCAACCGGTATCGCCTGAAGCTCGCCAAGACCTTCCGCTGGCGGCCGCACGGCCCGGTGATGGAGTTCTTCCGCGAGAACGTGGTACTCGACTACTACAAGGGCGGCTTCGACGGCCCGGCCGAGGGCCTGCTGCTGGTGCACGGCCAGATCAGCCGCTCGCTGGCGCCCGCCTTCCTGGAGCGCCTGCAGCGCGTGGCGCAGGACTTCGCCCAGCAGCACCAGACCGACCAGAAACTGGCCGCCAAGGACCGCGAGGGCTACACGCTGCTGCTGGGGATGCGGAACTGGGAGTTCGAGGCTTTTACAAGGCTCCGTAGAGCCTGAGGCTCAGGGCTTGGCCGCTTCGAGGGTGTCGCGCATCGTGCGCGCCGCATTCTTGGCCGCTTCGGCGAAATCGTCGCCCGACGAGGCGTAGATGATCGCCCGCGACGAGTTCACGACGATCGGCGCATCGGCGCGCCAGCCGGCGCGCACCGTGGCGACCGCATCGCCGCCCTGTGCACCGACGCCGGGAATCAGCAGCGGCACCGTGGGCGCGAGCTCGCGCACGCGCTCGATCTCGGCGGGGTAGGTCGCGCCCACCACCAGCCCGAGCTGGCCGTTCAGGTTCCACGGCCCCTGCGCCAGCTTGGCGACGTGCTCGTACAGGAAGGGCTGGCCCTCGACGTCCGCCAGCCGCTGGCCCTGCAGGTCGGAACCGCCCGGGTTGCTGGTGCGGCACAGCAGGAAGGCGCCCTTGCCCTCGTGCTTGAGGTACGGCGCCACCGAGTCGAAGCCCATGAAGGGCGACAGCGTCACCGCGTCGGCGCCGTAGCGCTCGAAGGCTTCCAGGGCGTACTGCTCGGCGGTGGAGCCGATGTCGCCGCGCTTGGCGTCGAGGATCACGGGCACGTGGGGCGCGTTGCGGCGCATGTGCTCCATGAGCTTCTCGAGCTGGGCTTCGGCGCGATGGGCGGCGAAGTAGGCGATCTGCGGCTTGAAGGAAATGACCAGATCGGCCGTGGCGTCGACGATGCGAGCGCAGAAATCGTAGATGCGGGTGGCGTCACCCTTGAACTGACCCGGGAACCTGGCTGGCTCCGGATCGAGCCCCACGCAAAGCAAAGAACCGTTTTTTTGCTGTGCGGCGGCCAGCTTGTCGAGAAAAGTCATGAGGCCCGATTTTAGGCGGGCCGCCCCGGAACCACGCCAGCCCGTCAGTTCGACGCCGGCGTGTGCTGCTCGGCGGCCAGGCAGAGATCGGCCCAGGCACGGGCCTTGTCGGCCGGATTGCGCAGCAGGTACGCGGGGTGGTAGGTGGCCACCACCATCGCCGCGCCGCCGGCGGAATCCAGCGGAACGACGCGGCCGCGCAGCTTGCCGAGCGGGTCGCCGCTGCGCATCAGGCTCTGCGCGGCCAGCGGGCCCATGGCCAGCACGACGCGCGGAGCGATGGCAGCCGCATGCTCGCCGAAGGCCTCGTCCATGGCGCGCGGGCTGCCGGGCTGGCCGGCGGCCACGCCGCGGTGGGTGCGCATGAGGTGCACCGGCGTGCCGCCATCGTGCAGCTTCAGGGCGCGCAGCATGTTGTCGAGCAGGCGGCCGGCGTCGCCGGCGAAGGGATCGCCGTGGCGGCCGTCGGCTTCGGGGGGCATGTCGGCCACGACCAGCCAGCCGCCCTGTGCGGGCTCCGCGCCGGCATCGGCATCTGCATAGAGGCGGCAGGGTGCCTCGACCAGAACGGCTGCGCCCTGGGTGACTGGCGCGGCGGCGCGCGGAGCCGGCGCGGGGGCCTGCACCGGTGCGACGGCAGGCCGGGCGACAGGCGGCGGCGCGGCCACCGGCATTTCGACTTCCTGCCGCTCGTCGACGATGACCACTTCGTCCTCGACGGGCGCCGGAGCTTCGGGCGCTGCCGCCACCTCGACCGCCTCGGGCACAGGCCACCAGACCTTCACGCCCATCTCGTCGAGCATCGCGCGCTGGCGGGCGTCGAGCCTCAGTGTCTGCACAGCGCCGCTCATCGCAGGCCTCCCCAGGCGGTGGTGCTTTCGTTCAGGCGCAGGCTCATGACGACCGCGTCCTCGCGCTTGCCGTCGTACGCCGGGTAGTAGCCCTTGCGCACGCCGACGCTGCGGAAGCCCTGGCGCAGGTAGATGTCGAGCGCGCGCTGGTTGCTCTGGCGCACTTCGAGCCAGAGCCACTGCGCGCCCTCGGCGCGCGACCAGCCGCCCAGCGCCTCGAGCATGAGCGGCGCCCAGCCCTGCCGCTGGAAGGCCGGCGCCACGGTGATGTTCAGCAGGTGCACCTCGTCGACGCCCTTCATGGCGACGAAGTAGCCGATCAGCGTCTCGCCCAGCTGGGTGACCGGCGAATTCACGCCCGGCGCCGCGCCGGGGGCCAGCAGGCACTGGCAGTGGTAGCCCACGGCCATGGAATCGGTGAAGTTGGCGCGCGTCCAGGGGTGGCTGTAGGCCGTCTGCTCGACCGCGCAGACGGCATCGATCCGCTCGACGGTGAGCGGTTCGAGGCGGGCTTCGACGGGTTGGAGGACGGCGCTCATGCGAGGGTGTCTAGCGTGCAGCGGCCGCCTTGATGGCGGCGCGCTCTTCGGTGGTTTGCGCCACTTTATCGCGAACGTAGAGCGGCCAGGCCTGCGCGGCCGGCACGGTGCGCCCGGCGGCGAGCAGCGCGGGCGCCAGCCGGAGCATGGCGACGGCCGTCGGCAGCGCCTCATGGCGGGCGGAGGCCGGGGCCAGGCGCGCGCCGTAGGCGGCGAAGGCATTGCCGGCGAGGGCCCAGCCGGCGGGCACGTCGAGCTCCTCGGGCGACAGCAGCAGGGGCTCTTCGCCTCCTTCGGGCTGGCCGAGCGGGCCATGGGCCGCGAAGTCGTAGCGCGCGGCGTAGACCTGGTCCATGCGGGCATCCAGCACCGCCACCACCTGTTGCGCGCCGAAGGCATGGCGCGCTTCCTCGGCCACCGCGAGCAGGGTGTCGACCGGCAGCAGCGGCACCTTGGCGCCGAAGGCCAGGCCCTGCGCCACCGAGCAGGCGGTGCGCAGGCCGGTGAAGGAGCCCGGGCCGCGGCCGAAGGCGATGGCGTCGAGCTCGGCCAGCGCGAGGCCGGCTTCGCCCAGCAGCTGCCGGATCAGCGGGAGAAGGGTGCTGGAGGCCTGCGCGCCGCCGGCACCCTCGTGCGCCAGCAGCCTGTCGCCGTGCATCACGGCCACGGACAGGTGTTCAGTGCTGGTATCGAAGGCGAGCAGCTTGGGCGGGACGGAAGGCATCCCCGCGATTATCGAGGGCCGGGCAATCCCGAAGCACGGCCTGCGATATCGGCTGCGTTCGCGTCATCCGCACCGTCACTGCGCAGGACCGTCAACCCCGCCCGGCGCAACGGCGCCAGCGCCCCCGCCGGAGCCTGCGGCGAAACCAGCAACGTGCCGGCCGACGCCACCGGGTTGACCACCCACGCCGACGCCGCGCCGATCTTCTCCGACGAGGCCATCACCACCGTCTCGGCCGCCGAGGCCATCAGCGCGCGCTTGATCTCTGCCTCCTCCAGGTCGCCCGTGGTCAGCCCGGCCTCGGCATGCACGCCGGTGACGCCCATGAAGTAGGTGTCGGCATGGATGCGCGAGATGGCCGCCATCGCCGCCGAACCCACCGCCACCATCGAATGCCGGAAGAGGCGCCCGCCGATCAGCACCACCTCGGCGCCGGCATGCGAAGCCAGTTCCACCGCCACGGACGGGCTGTGCGTGACCACCGTGGCCCGCAGGTTCGCCGGCAGGTGTCGCGCGAGCTGCACGGCGGTGGTGCCGCCGTCGATGAACACCACCTGCCCCGGCTTCACCAGGCGCGCGGCGGCGCGGCCGATGGCGATCTTCTCGTCGGGCGCGAGCTGCTGGCGGCCGGCGAGGTCGGCCTCGGCCGCCGCCAGCGGCAGCGCGCCGCCGTGCACGCGCAGCAGCAGGCCCTCGGCTGCCAGCTCGCGCAGATCGCGGCGGATGGTGTCCTCCGACAGGCCGAGTTCTTCGCTGAGCGACTTGGCGACGACGTTGCCGTCGCGTTGCAGGACCGAGAGGATGTGTTGCTTGCGCTGGCTGGTGAGCATCGGCCGATGGTATCGGCTCGCGCCGGAATTTGCACGTTTTTTCTTGTTTTTGCACGAATGTGCGCATATGCTCGCCGCCATGACCATCCACGACCGCGTCCGGGTGCACGAAGTCACCCTGCTCTCCGACAACTGGTACACGCTGCGCACCACCGCCTTCGACTGGCGCCGCAATGACGGCCAGTGGCAGCGCATGCACCGCGAGACCTACGACCGCGGCAACGGTGCCACGCTGCTGCCCTACAACCTCGAGCGGCGCACCGTGCTGCTGACGCGGCAGTTCCGCTACCCGGCCTTCGTGAACGGACACGACGACCTGCTGATCGAGGCCGCTGCCGGCCTGCTGGACAACGCGGCGCCCGAGGAGCGCATCCGCGCAGAGGTGGAGGAAGAGCTCGGCTACCGGCTGGGCGAGGTGCGCAAGGTCTTCGAGTGCTTCATGAGCCCGGGCTCGGTCACCGAGAAGCTGCATTTCTTCGTCGCGCCCTACGAGCCCTCGATGCGCGTCGGCGAAGGCGGCGGGCTGGCCGAGGAAGGCGAGGACATCGAGGTGCTGGAGGTGGGCATCGACGAGGCGCTGGCCATGGTGGCCGACGGGCGCATCGCGGACGCCAAGACGGTGATGCTGCTGTATCACGCGAAGCTGCACGTTTTCCCGCCGGGATAATGGGCGGATGCCTTTCGCCTTTCGTCGTGTCCCCCGTGCACTCGCCTGCGCGCTGACTCTCGCAACGCTGGCTCCGGCCGGCGCACTCGCCCAACAACAGGCACCGCAAGCCCTTCCGACCCAGGTCGAAGCCGCCCTCGCCCGCGCCAAGGTGCCGCGCGAGTCGGTGACCATGCTGGTCGCCGAGGCCGACGGCACGCGCCAGCCGCGCCTGGCCTGGCGCACGCAGGCGCAGGTGAACCCGGCGTCGATCATGAAGCTGGTCACCACCTACGCCGCGCTCGACCTGCTCGGCGCGGCCTACAGCTGGACCACGCCGGTCTACGTCGACGGCACGGTGAACAACGGCGTGCTCAACGGCAACCTCTACATCAAGGGCCAGGGCGATCCGAAGCTGGTGCTGGAGCGCGTGTGGCTGCTGCTGCGCCACGTGCAGGGGCTGGGCATCAGCACCGTGAGCGGCGACATCGTCCTCGACCGCAGCGCCTTCGAGACCACGGTGGAAAGCGACCCCGCCGCCTTCGACGGCGAGCCGCTGCGCCCCTACAACGCCTCGCCCGACGCGCTGCTGGTGAACTTCAAGTCGGTCAACATGACCTTCGCGCCCGACCGTGCCGGCCAGATCGCGCGGGTGAGCTACGAGCCCCCGCTGGCCAGCGTGGCGATGCCGCAGACCGTGGCGCTGGTGCCCGGCGAATGCGGCGACTGGCGCGGCACGCTGCGCGCCGACTTCAGCGACGTGAACCGCATCCGCTTCAACGGCGGCTTCCCCAGCGGCTGCGGCGAGAAGAGCTGGGCCGTGGCCTACGGCGACCCGCGCACCTACGCCATGCGCGCCATCGGCGGCATGTGGGCCGAGATGGGCGGGCGCGTCGGCGGCCAGATGCGCGAGGGGCGCGTGCCGGCGGGGCTGAAGCCGGCCTTCGAGTTCGAGTCGCCGCCGCTGGCGGAGGTGATCCGCGACATCAACAAGTACAGCAACAACGTGATGGCGCAGCAGCTGTTCCTCACCATCGGGCTGGCGCAGAAGAACCGCGGCACCTTCGAGGCCTCGCGCACGGCGCTGGGCCAGTGGTGGCGCGAGCGCATCGGCACGGGCGAGGCGCAGCCGGTGTTCGAGAACGGCTCGGGCCTGTCGCGCGACGAGCGCATCAGCGCCGCCGCGCTCGGCCGCATGCTGCAGGTGGCGTGGCGCTCGCCGGTGATGCCGGAGCTGATGTCCTCGCTGCCGGCCATGGGCGTGGACGGCACGCTGAAGAAGCGCACGCTGCGTTCGGGCGGCTCGGCGCACCTGAAGACCGGCACGCTGCGCGACGCCTCGGGCGTGGCCGGCTACGTGGACGGCGCGAGCGGACGCCGCTACGTGCTCGTGGCCATCGCCAACGGCGAGAACGCCGGGGCCGCGCGAGCGGCCTTCGACGCGCTGGTCGACTGGGCCTCGCAGGACAACTGAAGGCCTGAAGGCCGCCTGCATGGCCGGCGGCTGGCTGGCTTGCAGCGCTGTGTACTGAAGTTTTCTGAGGGCAAACGCCCGCTTGCGCACGACCATGCCGCTGCACAGAATCGGACGGTCGTTCGATTCCATACAGACAAGCCAAGCGCACCAGCGCAGGAGACATCACGTGAACCAGCCTCATCCCCAGTCCTCGAGATCCCTGCGCAAGACCGGCGCCTTCACGGCCGTCGCAAGCGCCGCGACGCTGCTGCTGCTCGCCGCCTGCGGCGGTGGTGGCGGGGGCGGAGGAGGCATCGGCATCGGGGTGGGCGTTCCGCCGCCCGCGGTCGACAACGGCCGGGGCTCGGTGGTCACCGACCCGCCCGAGAAGACGGCCGCGCTGACGGCCACCCAGTTCACCGCCAGCCTGCAGGCCAGCGACCAGGGCAAGGCCCTGCTGCAGGTGGCGGGCACGCCCAAGTGCGGCGTGGACCTGCGCTACCTCGAGTACCGCACCGTCGGCGCGAAGAACGAGGCCACCAACGCCACCGCCGCCATCATGGTGCCCACCGGCTCCGACGTGGCCTGCGGCGGCCAGCGCCCGGTGGTGCTCTATGCCCACGGCACCACCGCCGCCAAGGCCTACAACCTGGCGAAGTGGACCGACAGCACGCAGGCCGCCGCCGGCGAGGGCCTGATGGTCGCCGCCATGTTCGCGGCGCAGGGCTACATCGTGGTGGCGCCCAACTACGCGGGCTACGACAAGTCGACGCTGCCCTACCACCCGTACCTCAACGGCGACCAGCAGGGCAAGGACATGGTCGACGCGCTCACCGCGGCGCGCAAGACCTTCTCGGGCATCGGCGCGAACGACGCCGGCTCGCTCTTCATCACCGGCTACTCGCAGGGCGGCTACGTGGCGATGGCGGCGCACCGCGAGATGCAGGCCAACGGCAAGGCCGTGACGGCATCGGCGCCGCTGTCGGCGCCCTCGGCCATCAGCCTGCTGACCGACTACACCTACCTGGGCTGGCCGGCACTGGGCGCCACGCTGTTCGTGCCGCTGCTGTCGACCAGCTGGCAGCAGCAGTTCGGCAACGTCTACGGCTCCACCAGCGACGTGTACGAGGCGCAGTACGCCAGCGGCATCGACACCCTGCTGCCGAGCACTTCGCCCGGCACGCTGTTCTCCAGCGGCAAGCTGCCGCAGCTCGCGCTGTTCCCGGCCAACGCCACGCCGGGTCCGGTGAGCCCCGAGCTGTCGATCTTCTACGGCGCCAACAACCTCATCAAGCAGAGCTTCCTGACGCAGGCGGCCGGCGACATCCAGGGCAACCCCTGCGCCGGCAACGCGCTGCCAGCCACGGCGGCCTCGCTGAGCACGACCTCGCCGCTGGACTGCAAGCCGTCCACGGGCTTTCGCAAGGCCGCCATCGCCAACGACCTGCGCAACTGGGTGCCGACCCGGCCGGTGCTGATGTGCGGCGGCGCCAACGACCCCACGGTGAACTTCGTGAGCACACGCGCCACCTCGGGCTACTTCCGCGCCAAGGGCATGCCGTCGAGCTTGCTGTCCGTGGTGGACCTGGAGGATTCGGCAGCGATCGACGCCTACTCGACCGCCCGCGCCGGCTTCGCGCAGGCCAAGGCCCTGCTGGCGCAGAACACGTCGGGCAGCGCATCGGACAAGGCACAGGCGGTCACTCTGGCGTACCACGGCACGCTGGCGCCGCCGTTCTGCCTGGCCTCCGCGCGAGGCTTCTTCCAGGGTGTCCTCGCAGCCGGAGGCTGAACGAAGAGCCCATTCCAGGAACACCGCGGAACCGGCTTTGCCGGGCCGCTGGTGTTGCCCCCTGCAAGGGGGTGGGCGGCCACACGAAGTGGGCAAGCCTGGGGGCTAGCCGTTAGCCAGGTTCAAGCGGCCGACGCCCTTTGAAGGCGGTCTTTCACGCCTTCCCAGTCGTGCGTGTCGGGCGGCGTCTCGACCCAGATCAGCTTGACGCCCTGCGCGTCGAACTCGCGCAGCACCGCGAACAGCAGCTGCGCGCTCGCCGCCGCGTCGTCGGGCATGCGTCGCAGCAGCACGCGCTGCGAGCGGCTTCGCACCGCCGTGCGCGACCACACGGCGATGTGGGCGGCATTCGCGCCCAGCACGTCGAGGCCGGTCTGGATCGACTTGGCGTCCATCAGCCGCACCTTGGCGTTCGGCGCGTAGTGCGCTTCGAGCGTGCCCGAGGCGCGCGGGTCGGGCGTTTCCAGCACTTCGCGGTCGGCGAGCTTCTCGCCGCAGGCGGCCTCGATCTCGGCACGCGTGATGAGGCCCGGGCGAAGCAGCACGGGCGCGCCGCGGCTGCAGTCGACGATGGTCGACTCGATACCCACGTCGCAGGCCCCGCCGTCGATCACCAGCAGGTCGTCGCCGAACTCGTCGTGCACGTGCTGCGCGGTGGTCGGGCTGACGCGGCCGAAGCGGTTGGCGCTTGGCCCCGCGACGCCGGGCACGCCCTGCTCGGCGCAGGCTTCGAGAAGCGCCTGCGCCACCGGATGCGAGGGGCAGCGCAGGCCGATGGTGTCCTGCCCGCCGGCGGCCGCCGCGCCCACGCCGGGCTGGCGCGTGACGATCAGCGTGAGCGGACCGGGCCAGAAGGCCTGCACCAGCTTCTGCGCGAAGGCCGGTAGCGGCTGGGCGAAGCGCGAGAGCGATTCGATGCCCTTGGTGCCGGCCGCCACGTGGACGATCAGCGGATGGTCGGAGGGCCGCCCCTTGGCCTCGAAGATGCCGGCCACGGCCGTGTCGCTGCTCGCGTCGGCGCCGAGGCCGTACACGGTCTCGGTCGGGAAGGCCACCAGCCCGCCCGCGCGCAGCACGCGCGCCGCCTCGGCGATGGCTTCGGGGGTGCGGCCGTCGAGGATCATGCGAGGTCGGTGGTGCTCACCGCCGGCAGGCCCAGCAGCAGCGCGGCCTGCGAGGCCGTGGCGCGCACCGCCTCGAGCGTGGCGCCGGTGAGGGTGAGGTGGCCCATCTTGCGGCCGCGGCGCGGCTCGATCTTTCCGTAGAGGTGCAGGTGCGCGCCGGGCAGCGCGAGCACCTCGCTCCAGTGCGGCGACACCGGCTTGTCGGCCTTGCCGTCGGCGCCGGCGGGAAACCACAGGTCGCCCAGCAGGTTGAGCATGATCGCGGGGCTGTGCTGGCGCGGCGCGGCCAGCGGCAGGCCGGCGAGGGTGCGCACCTGCAGTTCGAACTGCGACACGTCGCAGGCTTCCATCGTGTAGTGGCCGCTGTTGTGCGGGCGCGGCGCCATCTCGTTGACGACCAGCGAGCCGTCGGCCAGCGCGAAGAACTCGACGCACAGCACGCCCACGTAGCCCAGGCCGTTGGCGATGCTCTTGGCGGAGTTGACGGCGCCCTGCGCCACCGTCTTGGGCATGTTCTGCGCATGCACCTCGGTCACGGCCAGGATGCCGTCGCGGTGCAGGTTGCGCTGCGGCGGGAAGTGCACGATCTGGCCGTCGCGGCCGCGCGCGAGGATGACCGAGCACTCGAATTCGAGCGGCAGCATCTTCTCGAGCACGCAGGGCACGCAGCCCGTGGCCTGCCAGGCGTCGACCAGCTCGGCGCGCGTCTTCACGCGCTGCTGGCCCTTGCCGTCGTAGCCCAGGCGCGCGGTCTTCAGGATGCCGGGCAGCAGGTTGTCGTCGACGGCGGCGAGCTGGGCGGCGGTCTCGATGACGGCGTAAGGCGCGCAGGGCACGCCGCAGCGGGTGAAGTGCGCCTTCTCGGCGATGCGGTCCTGCGCGATGGCGATGGCCGGCGCGGCGGGCGACACCGGGCGCGCCACCGCGAGATGCTCCAGCGAAGGCGCGGGCACGTTCTCGAACTCGGTGGTCACCGCGTCGGCCAGGCCGGCCAGGCGGGCGAGGCCGTCGACGTCGTCGTAGTCGGTGTGGATGTGGTGGTGGCTCACGCGGCCGGCGGGGCTGTCGGTGTCGGGATCGAGCACCGCCGTGAAGTAGCCCATGCGCTGGGCGGCGTGGGCGAACATGCGCCCCAGCTGTCCACCGCCGAGCACGCCGAGCGTGGCGCCCGGGAGGATGGGCAGGTCACCGTTCTTGCTGCTCACAGGGCACCTCCGCCTTGCGGCGAGAAAGGAGACACGGGGGGAGCCTCGCCAGCGGGGGCCGGGGGCAGGGTCATGGCCTCGGCGGCCGCCGTCTGCGCGGCGCGGAAGGCGTCGAGCTTCGCGCGCAGCGCCGGGTTGTTCACCGCCAGCATCGACACCGCGAACAGCGCCGCGTTGGCCGCGCCGGCGTTGCCGATGGCGAAGGTGGCGACCGGCACGCCCTTGGGCATCTGCACGATGCTGTAGAGCGAATCGACGCCCTGCAGGTGGCGGCTGGCCACCGGCACGCCAAGCACCGGCACCGTGGTCTTGGAGGCCAGCATGCCCGGCAGGTGGGCCGCGCCGCCCGCGCCGGCGATGATCGCGGCCAGCCCGCGCCCGGCGGCGCTTTCGGCGTATTCGAAGAGCGTGTCGGGCATCCGGTGGGCCGAGACCACCCTGGCTTCGTGCCCGATTCCGAATTGCTGGAGAATCTCGACCGCGTTGCGCATCGTCTCCCAATCGGAGTTCGAGCCCATCACTACACCGACCTGAATGGTTTCGTTCATGGTTTCAATTTTACGTTTCACCCCCAGCTGGTTCCGATGATCGACATCACTCTCGAAAATTTCCAGGCCGAACTGATCGAAGGCTCGGTCGCCACGCCGGTGCTGCTGGACATCTGGGCCGAATGGTGCGGCCCCTGCAAGCAGCTGGGCCCGGTGCTCGAAAAGCTCGAGGTCGAGTACGGCGGGCGCTTCACGCTGGCCAAGCTCGACGCCGACAAGGTGCCGCAGATTTCCTCGCAGCTGTCGGAGATGTTCGGCGTGCGCAGCATCCCGTTCTGCGTGATGTTCAAGGACGGCCAGCCGGTGGACGGCTTCGTCGGCGCCATCCCGGCCGACAAGATCCGCGAATTCCTCGACAAGCACGTGCCCGGCGCCGACGAGGCCGAGGCAGCCTCGCAGGAAGCCGCCGCCCAGGAGGCGCTGGCCGGTGGCGACACCGAAGGCGCGCTCGAGAAGCTGCAGCACGCGGTGGCCACCGACCCGGCCAACGACGACGCCCGCTTCGACTACGTGAAGCTGCTGCTGCAGGAAGGCCGCATCGACGACGCCAAGGTGGCCTTCGCCCCGGTGATCGCCAAGACCTCGGTGGTGCGCCGCTTCGACGCGCTGCAACGCTGGATGGACGCTATCGATTTCGCAGCACCAGTGGCAGGCGCAGCGCCTGCTGTCGCCGACTTCGACGCGAAGATCGCCGCCAACAAGCGCGACTTCGACGCCCGCTTCGGCCGCGCCCGCCTGCTGATGGCCGCGCAGCGCTGGACCGACGCCATGGACGAGCTGCTCGACATCCTGATGCGCGACAAGACCTGGAGCGAGGACCTCGCCCGCAAGACCTACATCGCCATCCTCGACATCATCGAGCCGCCGAAGGTGAAGGTGGCCGACGGGCAGATCCCGCCGGACGATCCGGTGGTGGCGAGCTACCGGCGCCGGCTCAGCAGCATCGTGCTGAGCTGATCCCCTTCCAGAAGATCTTCCCAAAGCGACCTCCGGGTCGCTTTTTTCATGGCCTTTGCGGCAAGCGGGCGCGCCATTGGCGAGCCCCGCGCCGTCGCATACGATCACGCCCGATTCAACTTGTTGCAGATCTGATCTGAAAAGGAAAGACCGGCCATGCGCTCATTCGCCCGCCTCGCCCGCCGCCTTGCGCCTTCCGCCCTCGCGGCGGCGGCACTGACGACCGCCCTGACCGGCTGCGGGAGCGGCATCAGCCTCGACGAGCCGATCGAAGGCCCGGCCTGGCAACTGGTGCAGCTGGGCGACGAGCCGGTGGCGCCGGGCAGCGGCGCGCAGGTGCAGTTCGACCGCAGCAGCGGACGGGTGAGCGGCTCGGGCGGCTGCAACCGCATCTCGGGCACTTTCACGCGCACCGGCGTCGCGCTGAAGATCGGCCAGATGGCCTCGACCCGCATGGCCTGCACCGACCCGACGCGCGGCGCCAACGAGGCTCAGTTCATTTCCGCGCTGCAGAGCGCCACGAGCTACCGGCTGGCCGGGCCGACCCGGCTGGCGCTGCTGGATGCCAGCGGGCGGACGGTGGCGCTGCTGAACAGCGGCGGGGGGCGCTGAGGGGCGCTCCCGAGCTGCCCCCGACGTCTTACTTGTCGGCTGCCGTCGCGACGGTCAGCTGGACTTCCTCGGTGGCCAGGCCCCGGTCGGAGATGGTGACGTCCACCGTGCCCTTGGCATCGGCCGCGACCTTGATGCGCACCATGTACTGGTTCACGCCCGGGCCGACCAGGATCTCGAAGCTCGCCGAGCCCTTGACCGATACCTGCGGCGTCGCGGTCACGCCGCTCACGGTGATTTCGTGGGCCTCGCCCGGGGCGACCTTCGTGTCGTCTGCCGGGGAAATGCTCATGGCGCTCACGCCGCCCACGCAGCTGCCGTTGCGTTCGACGGACTTGCGCTGCTCGGCGAAGCTGAGCAGGCGATTACTCAGGGGGCGACGGGCGGCGTAGAGGTCGGCGGTTTCGGCTGCCAGCCTGCGCGCTGTCGTTGCTTCGTCCGCCTTGGGCTTCTGGCCCTTCGCTTGCGCTTCGAGCCTGTCTTCGCGCGTCCTCTGCGCCTCTTTCACGGCGGCGGCGGTCTGCTGCTTCTGCAGGGCGGCGACCTGTGCGAGCAGCTCCTGCATGCTGGCGCTTCCGAGCGACTTCGACGCGGCAGCGGTGGTCGTCGTCTTCGTCTGCTTGCCAGCGGCACCGCCGCCGTCGCCAGCGCCCGACGTGGTTGGCGGAGTGCCAGCGCCGCCGCCTGCGCCCCCATTGCTTTCGCTCGGGACATCGATCTTCACCGATCTGAAGCTGCCGATGATTCCCGCTGCCTGGCTGGCCATGACCTCCGGCGAAGTGATGGGCTTGCTGGCTGCGTTGATCCGCGCGGCCACCCGGGCGAAGACGAGGTCGCCCTCGCGCATCAGGGTGACGCCGCTGTTGTTCAGCTGGTCGGCCAGTTGCTCGCTGGAGGCCAGGGTCTTGCGGGCGCGCACCAGCGCACTTCTCGCCTCCACCCGGACCTGCGCCCAGGCAAGCTTGCTGTCGCGGCCATAGCGCTCGGTGGCCTCGGCCTCGAGCAGGCTCTTGTCGAGCTTGTTGATGGCCTTCGCAAGATCTTCCCGCTCCTGCCTCATCTGCGAGAACTGGACCGCGCTCATGCGCAGCGGCTCGATGTTCATCATCGCGCAAGTCAGCTCGCGCATGCCTTCGACATACGCCTGCTCCTGGGCGGGATTGACGAACCAGGTGCTGCCTGAGTAAGCCGCGAAGCCGGCCGCGCCGGCCAGCGCCAGGCGCTTCTTGTCGTGGTCGCTCGTCACGCCCGACTTCAGGCCGCTGTAGAGCGCCGCGGCGGTGACGCCCAGCAGTCCGAGCTGCGTGACGGCGCGTACGCGCGCCTGCGTGGAAAGCGAGTCGTACCACTCGCGGCGCTGGTCCTTGAGCACGGCGAGCGCGCCGTGCAGGTTGCCGGCCAGCCTTTCGGCATGGGCGTAGTGCACTTCCTCCCGGCCGAGCTGGCTGATCGGCTTGTCGACGCGCGCACTGCGCTGGTAGGGATTCGTGCTGCTGCACCCCGCGATCGCAACGGCAAGGCCCGCGGCCATGCAGCGATGCCAGCGCTGGACTCTTCCTGCTCCGGTTTCCATATTCCCGCCCCTCATGTTCTTGGCGCACATGATGGCGAGGCGGGGACGTTCGGGCATCCCCTGTTCCCGTGGCGACAAGGCGCCCGGGATGGACTACCCGGCTACGCGGGCAGCCCCTGCTTCAGCCTGTCGGCCTGTCAGCCGGTGAGCCGTTCCAGCGCCTCGCGGTACTTGGCGGCCGTCTTCTCGATGACCTCGGCCGGCAGGCGCGGCGCCGGGGGCGTCTTGTCCCAGGGCTTGCCGTTGATCTTGGTGCCCTCGAGCCAGTCGCGCACGAACTGCTTGTCGTAGCTCGGCGGATTGGCGCCGGCGGCCAGTGCGGCCTGGTAGCCCTCGACCGGCCAGTAGCGCGAGCTGTCGGGCGTGAGCACTTCGTCCATCAGCACCAGCGTGCCGTTCTCGTCGAGGCCGAACTCGAACTTGGTGTCGGCAATGATCATTCCCTTGGTCAGGGCGATCTGCGCGGCGGTCTCGTAGATGGCGATGCTGGTCTCGCGGATCTGCTGCGCGAGCTTGGGGCCGACGATTTCCACCACGCGCTCGTAGCTGATGTTCTCATCGTGCTCGCCGGCCGCGGCCTTGGCGGCGGGGGTGAAGATGGGGCGCGGCAGCTTGCTCGCGTTGGTCAGGCCCTCGGGCAGCGGCACGCCGCAGACCGAGCGGCTTTCCTGGTATTCCTTCCAGCCGCTGCCGGCCAGGTAGCCGCGCACCACGGCCTCGACCGGGATCGGCTTCAGGCGCTTGACCAGCATCGAGCGGCCGGTGACCTGCGGCACCTCTGCGGCCGTGACGGCGCTCTCGGGCGCGTCGCCGGTCAGGTGGTTGGGGCAGATCTGGCCGAGCCGGTCGAACCACCACAGCGCCATCTTCGTGAGGATCTCGCCCTTGCCGGGGATGGGCTCGCCCATGATCACGTCGAAGGCGCTCAGGCGGTCGCTCGCGACCATCAGGATGCGGTCTTCGCCGACGGCGTAGTTGTCGCGCACCTTGCCGCGCGCAAGCAGGGGCAGGCTCTGGATGGAGGAGGTGTGGACGGTGGTCATGGGGCTGGTGCGGTGAAACGGGATAGCGGAGTTCGGATTGTGCGCGCAGAAAAAAGCCACCATCGAAGGTGGCCCGCAGATCGTGAAAAGGCCCTGATCATCCGAGGGGCCGCCGCGCACGGCCGCCCGAAGCGGCCGGCCCGCCCCCGGTAGGGGGTTGGCGAAGCGACACGAAGTGCGCGCAGCCTGGGGGCGAGCCTGGTTAGATGACTTCCTGCGCCAGTTCGCCCTTGGCGTACTTGGTGGCGACGACCTGGAGCGTGTCGCCCTTGATCTTGGCGCCCTGGCCTTCGCAGCCGAATTCGATGTAGCGCTGCTTGCAGATCTGCTTGGCGGCCTCGCGCGCGGGCTTGAGCCATTCGCGGGCGTCGAACTTCTCGGGGTTCTCGGCCATGAACTTGCGCACCGCGCCGGTCATCGCCAGGCGGATGTCGGTGTCGATGTTGATCTTGCGCACGCCGTACTTGATGGCTTCCTGGATTTCCTCGACGGGCACGCCGTAGGTTTCCTTCATGTTGCCGCCGAACTTGCGGATGATTTCGAGCAGGTCCTGCGGCACCGACGACGAGCCGTGCATCACCAGGTGGGTGTTGGGCAGGCGGGCGTGGATTTCCTTCACGCGCTGGATCGACAGGATGTCGCCGGTGGGCTTGCGGGTGAACTTGTAGGCGCCGTGGCTGGTGCCGATGGCGATGGCCAGCGCGTCGAGCTGCGTGGCCTTGACGAACTGGGCGGCTTCCTCGGGGTCGGTCAGCAGCGCGGAGTGGTCGAGCACGCCTTCAGCGCCGATGCCGTCTTCCTCGCCGGCCATGCCGGTCTCGAGCGAGCCCAGGCAGCCCAGCTCGCCTTCGACGGTCACGCCGACCTTGTGCGCCAGCTGCACGACCTTGCGGGTCACGTCGACGTTGTAGTCGAAGGAGGCGGGCGTCTTGCCGTCTTCGTGCAGGGAGCCGTCCATCATGACGGAGGAGAAGCCGAGGTCGATGGCGCCCTGGCAGATGGCCGGGCTCTGGCCGTGGTCCTGGTGCATGACCAGCGGGATGTTCGGGTACTGCTCGATGGCGGCCTGGATCAGGTGCTTGATGAAGGCCTCGCCGGCGTATTTGCGGGCACCGGCGCTGGCCTGCAGGATGACGGGCGCGCCGGTTTCCTTGGCGGCCTCCATGACGGCCTGGACCTGTTCGAGGTTGTTGACGTTGAAGGCCGGAATGCCGTAGCCATTGGCTGCGGCATGGTCGAGCAGTTCGCGCATCGAGACGAGTGCCATGGGAAATACCTCGCGGGAAATTGAAAGAAGAAGAAGACGGAAAGGCGGGAAAAACTGCCGTAATTCTACCGAGCACCCTTGTGGGACAGGACCGACGCCAGCCCGAGGAAATCCATGACAGGCGGCAGCACCGGCCCGCCCAGCCACTGGATGGGCCTGGCGAAGGCGCCGATCAGCGTCACGTGGCTCAGGTCGTCGAACAGCCGGACCTGCACCGGAACGCCCGCCGCGCGCAGCGCTGCGGCCATCTGCCCCGTGTTGCGGCCGGGCTGGACCAGGTCGTCCTTCGAAGCCGCCATGAGCAGGGCGCGCGGCGATCCGGACGTGACATGCGCCAGCGGTTGCGAGTCGCGCGGCGTGTCCGGCCAGTTGAAGGCGACCCGCGCCTGCGGGTCGATGATGGGCAGGAAGTCGTAGGGGCCGGCCAGGCCGATCCATCCCGCGAGCTGCTTCGGGCTGGCCCCCACCTCCCCGAGCCAGCGCCCGTCGAGCGCCACCATCGCGGCGTTGTAGCCGCCCGAACTGTGGCCCATGACGAACACCTGCTTCGGGTCGGCGCCCAGCCGGGCCGCGTTGTCGAGCGCCCATTTGACGGCCAGCGCGCTGTCGCGCACGAAGGCCGGGTAGGTGAAGGCCGGCGAGAGTCCGTAGTCGGGCACCACCACCACGGCGCCCCGCGCGGCCAGCGCCTCGCCCATGAACCTGTAGCTGGCGCGATCGCCGGTCGTCCAGGTGCCGCCGTAGAAGAACACGACCAGCGGCCGCCCGCCCGGCGCTGGCTGCGTGGCCGGCAGCGGCTGGTACACGTCGAGCAACTGGTGCGGCGCCTGGCCGTAGGCGATGCCGCCCTGGAACCGGTAGGTGTCGGTGGGCACCAGGCCGTTGAGCACCTTGACCGGCGAACAGGCCGAGAGCACTGCCGCGGCGATGACGGAGAAGGCGATGAGAAAAGCGCCGCGGCGCCGGCGGAGTGAGGCGAAGGTGGGAAGGCTCATCGCAACAGTACGCACGCTGCCGGGTGCCGGTTTCGTCAGATCGGCAGCTGCGTGGTCGACAGCACCTGCTTGAGCACGACGAAGGTGCGGATCTGCCGCACCCCCGGCAGGTACAGCAGCTGCTCGGCGTGCAGGCGGTTGAAGCTGTCGTTGTCGCGGGTGCGCACGAGCATGAAGTAGTCGAACTCGCCGGACACCACGTGGCATTCGAGGCAACCCGAGACCTTCTGGGCGGCCTTCTCGAAGTCGGCGAAGGAATCGGGCGTGGAGCGGTCGAGCACCACGCCGATCATCACCAGCATGCCGAGCTCGAGCGCGTCGGGTTCGAGCAGTGCGACGACGCCCTTGATGAGCCCGGCCGCCTTGAGCCGCTCCACGCGCCGCAGGCAGGCGGCGGGGCTGAGATTGACCTTGGCGGCCAGCGCCACGTTCGACAGCGAGGCGTCGCGCTGCATGGTGCGCAGGATGGCGCGGTCGGTCCGGTCGAGCTCCGGCGCGTCACGCAATTTTGTTGTGCTCATTGCCAGATCTTCAAATCAAAAACTATCGATTTTTCGATCTTGCATTTTTTTCTCGACCAAAGCCAGCAAACTTCGCAAGCACGTTGCGCAGGCTTCTTCCTACGATTCAAGCTTCAATTTCCTGGACGGAGCCGCACCATGAACCTCGAGAAGTTTCCCCGCTACCCGCTGACCTTCGGCCCCACGCCGATCCAGCCTCTCAAGCGCCTGAGCGCGCACCTGGGCGGCAAGGTCGACCTCTACGCCAAGCGCGAGGACTGCAACAGCGGCCTGGCCTTCGGCGGCAACAAGACGCGCAAGCTCGAGTACCTGATCCCCGAGGCGATCGAAGGCGGCTACGACACGCTGGTGTCCATCGGCGGCATCCAGTCGAACCAGACGCGCCAGGTTGCGGCCGTGGCGGCGCACCTCGGCATGAAGTGCGTGCTGGTGCAGGAGAACTGGGTCAACTATTCCGACGCGGTGTACGACCGGGTCGGCAACATCGAAATGTCACGCATCATGGGCGCCGACGTGCGCCTGGACGCAGCCGGCTTCGACATCGGCATCCGCAAGAGCTGGGAAGACGCCATGGAGAGCGTCCGCAAGGCAGGCGGCAAGCCGTTCCCGATCCCGGCGGGCTGCTCGGAGCATCCGCGCGGCGGCCTGGGCTTCGTCGGCTTCGCCGAGGAAGTGCGCCAGCAGGAGGCCGAGCTGGGCTTCAAGTTCGACTACATCGTGGTCTGCTCGGTGACCGGCAGCACGCAGGCCGGCATGGTGGTGGGCTTCGCGGCCGACGGCCGGGCCGACCGCGTGATCGGCATCGACGCTTCGGCCAAGCCGCAGCAGACCTTCGACCAGATCCTGCGCATCGCCAAGAACACGGCCGAGCTGGTGGAGCTGGGCCGCGACATCACCGAAAAAGACATCGTGCTCGATCGCCGCTTCGGCGGCCCCGAGTACGGCCTGCCCAACGAAGGCACGCTGGAAGCCATCCGCCTGAGCGCGCGCTTCGAGGCCATGCTGACCGACCCCGTGTACGAGGGCAAGTCGATGCACGGGATGATCGAGAAGGTGCGGCTGGGTGAATTCCCTGCCGGATCGAAGGTGCTGTACGCGCACCTGGGCGGCGTGCCCGCCCTCAATGCCTACAGCTTCCTGTTCCGCAACGGCTGATTCCAGGAACACAGCGGAACCGGCTTTGCCGGGCCGCTGGTGTTGCCCCCGGCGAGGGGGAAGGCGCGCGCGACACGAAGTGCGCGAAGCCTGGGGAGTGCTTAACTCGCTCGGCAGATCTTCAGCATGTTGGTGCCGCCGGGGGCACCCATCGGCTCGCCGCAGGTGATCGCGTAGACGTCGCCGCTCTGCACGATGCCGCGCTTCTTCAGGTGGTTCTCGGCCTGCAGCAGCGCGGTGTCGCGGTCGCTTTCCGAATCCATCAGCAGCGGGCGTACGTTGCGGTAGAGCGCCATCTTGCGCTGCGTGGCCAGGCGCGAGGTCAGTGCGTACATGGGAATGTGCGCGCGGTGGCGGCTCATCCACAGCGGGGTGGAGCCCGACTCGGTGAGCGCGACGATGGCCTTGGCGCCCAGGTGATGGGCGGTGAACAGCGCGCCCATGGCGATCGACTGGTCGATGCGGCTGTAGTTCTGGCCGCTGAAGTCGGCGTCGAGCTGCTTGTCTTCGGCCGCCTCGGCGGCTTCGCAGATGCGGCTCATCTCCTGCACGGTCTCGAGCGGGTAGCGGCCCGAGGCTGTTTCGGCGGAGAGCATCACGGCGTCGGTGCCGTCGAGCACGGCGTTGGCCACGTCGCTCACCTCGGCGCGGGTGGGCACGGGGTTGGTGATCATCGACTCCATCATCTGGGTCGCGGTGATCACCACCTTGTCCATCTCGCGGGCCATGCGGATCATCTTCTTCTGCAGCGCGGGCACGGCCGCGTTGCCCACCTCGACCGCGAGGTCGCCGCGCGCGACCATGATGCCGTCGCTGGCGCGCAGGATCTCTTCCAGCTTCGGGATGGCCTCGGCCCGCTCGATCTTGGCGATCATGCCGGGCTTGTGGCCGTACTCGGCCGCGGCCACGTTGCACAGCTGGCGCGCCATTTCCATGTCGGTGGCGTTCTTGGGGAAGCTCACGGCCACGTAGTCGGCCTGGAAGCTCATCGCGGTCTTGATGTCTTCCATGTCCTTGGCCGTCAGCGCGGGCGCGGTGAGGCCGCCGCCCTGCTTGTTGATGCCCTTGTTGTTCGACAGCTCGCCGCCGAGCTTGACGGTGGTGTGCACCGCCTCGCCCCTGACGGCATCGACGGTCAGCACGATCAGGCCGTCGTTCAGCAGGAGCCTGTCGCCGGGCTTCACGTCGCGCGGCAGGTCCTTGTAGTCGAGGCCCACGGCATCGGCGTCGCCGAGCTCGGTGCGCGAGGCGTCGAGCACGAACTTGGCGCCGGCCTCCAGCCAGACCTTGCCCTGCGCGAACTTGCCGACGCGGATCTTCGGGCCCTGCAGGTCGGCCATGATGGCCACCTCGCGGCCCGCGCGGCGGGCGGCTTCGCGCACCATGGCGGCGCGATCGATGTGGTCCTGCGCCGTACCGTGGCTGAAGTTCAGCCGCACCACGCTGACCTTGGCCTGGATCATCTTTTCCAGCAGTTCGGGCGTGCTGGACGCCGGACCGAGGGTGGCAACGATCTTGGTGGCGTGGCGGGGAATGCGGTCCGTGCTCATGAGGGTAGTCTCCGTTTTGTATTCGCTACTGTATACAGTTTGTGTGTCGAACGGAAGTCACCCATGGGTTTTCCCGCTTCGGGCCTCGCTCAGCCCGCGGCGCGCTTCGACAGGATCTCGAAGGCCGGCAGGGTCTTGCCTTCCAGCACTTCCAGGAAAGCGCCGCCGCCGGTCGAGATGTAGCCGACCTGCTTCTCGATGCCGTACTTGGCGATGGCCGCCAGCGTGTCGCCGCCGCCGGCGATCGAGAACGCGCTGCTCTCGGCAATCGCCTGCGCGATGGCCTTGGTGCCGCCCGCGAAGGCGTCGAACTCGAACACGCCCACAGGGCCGTTCCAGACGATGGTGCCGGCTTCGCGCAGCTGCGCGGCGAGCTGGGCGGCAGTCTTGGGGCCGATGTCCAGGATCAGGTCGTCGTCGGCCACGTCGCTCGCGTCCTTGACGGTGGCGGCCGCGTCGGCCGCGAAGGTCTTGGCCGTGACCACGTCCACCGGGATCGGCACGTCGGCGCCGCGCGCGCGCATGGCGTCGATCACCGCCTTGGCCTGGTCGACCAGGTCGGGCTCGGCCAGCGACTTGCCGATCTTCAGGCCGGCGGCCAGCATGAAGGTGTTGGCGATGCCGCCGCCCACGATGAGCTGGTCGACGTTGGCCGACAGGCTCTTCAGGATGGTGAGCTTGGTGCTGACCTTCGAGCCCGCCACGATGGCCACCAGCGGCCGCTTGGGCTGCGCCAGCGCCTTGGTGATGGCGTCGATCTCGGCCGCCAGCAGCGGGCCGGCGGCAGCCACCTTGGCGAACTGCGCGATGCCGTAGGTGGTGGCCTCGGCGCGGTGCGCGGTGCCGAAGGCGTCGTTCACGTAGATGTCGGTGAGCGCGGCCAGCTTGCGGGCCAGGCCTTCGTCGTTCTTCTTCTCGCCCTTGTTGACGCGGCAGTTCTCGAGCAGCACGACCTGGCCGGGCTTCACGTCGACGCCGTCGACCCAGTTGGAGACCAGCGGCACTTCACGGCCGAGCAGCTCGCCCAGGCGCTTGGCAACAGGAGCCAGCGAGTCTTCGGGCTTGAACTCGCCCTCGGTCGGGCGGCCCAGGTGCGAGGTGACCATCACGGCAGCGCCGGCGTCCAGCGCCAGCTTGATGCAGGGCACCGAAGCGCGGATGCGCGTGTCTTCGGTGATGTTGCCGGCGTCGTCCTGCGGCACGTTGAGGTCGGCACGGATGAAGACGCGCTGGCCGGCGGCCTTGCCCTGCGCGCAGAGGTCGGTGAAGCGAATGACGTTCATGGGGGGAGTCCGGAGAAGATGGAAGACAAGACGGAGATCGGCCTGCATTGTAGTTTTTGCCCCATCGCCGACCTGTGCGCCTCTTGCCGCGCGTCGATGCTTTTCTTCAACCCGTTCTTCAGTCTTTTTGCTGCTGTTCGCGCGCGAAGCCCTCGAGCACTTCGACGAAGCTCGCGGCCGCCGGCGACAGCGAGCGCCGCGCCGCGCTGTAGACGCACACCTCGCGATGGAAGTCGGGCGATTCGAGCCGCACCATCTGCAGGCCGTGGGCGCGCACCAGCGGCGCCGAGTAGGTCGGGCACACGGTCAGCCCCAGCCCGGAGGCCACCATGCCCAGCGCGGTGGTCATGTACGACACCTCCTGCGTGCCGGGCCGCAGCATGTATTCGCGTTCCGCGGGTGCCAACTCGGGCAGCACGCGCTGGCGGAAGTCGCGCGTGGGCGCGATGAAGGTGTAGGGGCCGAGCTCGTGCCAGCGCACCTTGCGGCGATTGGCGAAGGCATGGCCCGGCGGGCAGATCAGCCAGTGTCGGTCGCGCAGCAGCGCGCGGCGCTCGATGGCGTCGTCGACGGCCACGTCCTGCCCCACGGCCAGTTCCACGTCGCCCGCCGTCACGCCCGCGAGCAGGTGCTCGGGCAGGGTGTCGGCCAGGCGCACGTCCACGTCGGGGTACCGCTCGCGGTAGAGCGCGATCACGCGCGGCATCAGCGTGCAGGCCATGAGCTGCGGCGCGGCAAGCCGTAGCAAGCCTTTCTTCTTGTCACGCAAATCCGTGACGCCGGCCACCGCGCCGGCCAGGTCGCCCAGCAGCCGGTGCACCGAGGGCAGGAACTCGCGCCCCGCCTCCGACAGCTGCACGCGGCGCGTGTTGCGGTCGAGCAGCTGCACGCCCATCTCGCGTTCCAGCTCGCGCACCAGCACGCTGAGCGCCGACTGCGTGAGGTGCAGCTGCTGCGCCGCGGCGGTGAAGCTGCCGGTCCCGGCCACGGCGGCGAAGGCGCGCAGCTGGCGCAGGGTGAGGTTCATATATACGGTTATTTCATCAATCGATGAATTAATTTCGATTGCATCATAAGACCCGGCATCGCCCAATACCGGCTCACCGGAGACACACGAGCCATGCCGACCCCACCACCGCCCGTGCGCGGGCTGCACCACTTCGCCTGGCGCTGCCGCGACAGCGAGGAAACCCGCCGCTTCTACGAAGACCTGCTCGGCCTGCCGCTGGCCCACGTCATCAAGAGCGACCACGTGCCGAGCACCGGCGAGTACTGCCCCTACGTGCACATCTTTTTCCAGATGCGCGACGGCTCGTACATCGCCTTCTTCGACCTCGGCGACGACATCGCCGCGCTGCCCTCGCCCAACACGCCCTCGTGGGTGAACCACATCGCGCTGCGCGTCGATTCCGTGGCCGACCTACTGGCCGCCAAGGCGCGGCTCGAAGGCGCCGGCATCGAGGTGCTGGGCGTGACCGACCACCACATCATCGAATCGATCTACTTCTTCGACCCCAACGGCATCCGCGTGGAGCTGACCACACCGACCGTGCCGCAGGCCGAGATGGACGCGCATGCACTGCGCGCCCGGGCAGACCTCGACGCATGGACCGCGCGCAAGGCCGAACTTCGCGCGGCAAGGGGCGTGTCGAATGCCTGAGCTGCAACTCGCCGTCATCGACGTGAAGCCCGGTGCGGCCATGGAGAGCCAGTCGGGCCTCCAGTTGCTGCGCCCGCGCATCTACGGCGCCTTCCGCGCGCCGCGGGGCCCGAAGAAGATCGCCGCCATCGTGATGCACCCCACGAGCAACTTCATGGGCCATTACCTGATCGGCCCGCTGGCCGAGCGCGGCATCTGCTGCATGGGCCTGAACTCCCGCTTCGTGGGCAACGACACGGTGCTGCTGATGGAGCGCGCCATTCAAGACCTCGGCGCCGGCGTGCAGTACCTGCGCTCGGCCGGCTACGAGAAGGTGTTCCTCGTCGGCAACTCCGGCGGCGCAGCGCTCTCGGCCTTCTACCAGGCGCAGGCCGAGAAGCTCACCGCCACGCACCTGCCCGACGGCGACCCCACGCACCTGCACCCGGGCGACCTTCCGCCCGTGGACGGCATCGCGCTGTGCGCCGCGCACCTGGGCCGCACGCGGCTGATGCGCGACTGGATCGACCCTTCCGTCACCGACGAGCACGACCCGCTCTCGGTCGACCCCGAGCTCGACATGTACGACGCGCGCCATCGCGTGCCCTACGACAGCGACTTCCTCGCGCGCTTCAGCGCCGCGCAGAAGGCACGTCTCGATCGCATCGAGCAGTGGTGCATCGACCGCCTCGCGCTGCTGCGCGACACGCCGGGCGCCCCGCGCGACCAGACCTTCATCGTCTACCGCACGCATGCCGATCCGCGCTGCGTGGATCTCTCGCTCGACCCCAACGACCGCCTGCCCGGCAGCGTGTGGGGCGACGCCCGGCAGGTGAACTACTCGGCCAACGCGATGGGGCGCACCACCTCGCTCACGGCGTTCCTGTCGCAGTGGTCATCGCGCTCGCAGGCCGACGGGCCGACCAACCTCGCACGCACCACGGTGCCCAAGCTGCTGCTGACCTACACGGGCGACCAGTCGACCTTCCCGAGCACGCGCGACGCGTGGATGGCGGCGGGCGGATCGCGCATCCGCAACGTCGACATCGTCGGCGGCAACCACTATCTCGCGGGGCAGCCGGAGCTGATCCCGAAGGCGGCGGATGCCATCGCCGAGTTCGCGCACGCGCTTTAGCAGAGACATGGAAAACTTCGCATTCGCGCCGGCCTACGAGCTGCCGGCCTGGCCCTTCACGCCGCCGCCCGAACTGGGCAGCAAGACCATCGCACGCCACCCCATCGTGATCGTCGGCGCCGGCCCCTCGGGCCTCACGCTGGCCTGCGACCTCGCGCAACGTGGCGTGCGCGCCGTGCTGCTGGACGAGGACGACACCGTCGGCGTGCGCGGCGCATCGTCGCGCGGCATCTGCTACGCGCAGAAGAGCCTGGAGATCTTCGAGCGCCTGGGCATCTACGAGCGCATCGCGGCCAAGGGCATCACCTGGTCGTTCGGGCGCACCTTCTCGGGCGAGCAGGAGGTCTACAACTTCAATCTGCAGGCGAACAGCGTCTCCAGGCAGCCGCCCTTCATCAACCTGCAGCAGTTCTACGTCGAGTGGTTCCTGGTCGACCGCATCCTCGAACTGGGGCTGACCGACGTGCGCTGGAAGAGCCGCGTCACGCGCGTGGAGCAGCTGGCCGACGGCGTGCGCCTCGAGGTGGAGACGCCCGCGGGCAGCTACACCATCGAGGCCGACCGGCTGATCGACGCCACCGGCGCCAACAGCGCGATCCGCACGCAGCTCGGCATCGACGCGCACTCCTCGCGCAGCACCGACCGCTGGTGCATCAGCGACGTGCGCTTCAGGAAGCCGCTGCCCACCGAGCGCTGGACCTGGGTCGACGCGCCTTTCAACGAAGGCCGCGGCGTATGGCAGCACCTGATGGCCGACGGCGTGTGGCGCATCGACTACCAGATGCCCGAGGACTGCGACACGGCCTACATCAGCAAGCCCGAAGTGGCGGGCGCGCGGCTGCGCGAACAGCTCGGGCCCGACGTGGAGTTCGAGTTCGTCTGGATCGGCCCCTACGGCTACCGCGACCACCTGCTCGACAACTTCCGCCACGGCCGCGTGTTCTTCATCGGCGACGCGGCGCACGTGGTGAGCCCCTTCGGTGCGCGCGGCGGCAACAGCGGCATCCAGGACGCGGCCAACCTCGGCTGGAAGCTCGCGCTGGTCGCGCAGGGCAAGGCGGACGACGCGCTGCTCGACAGCTACGACGCGGAGCGGCAACCCGCCGCGAAGCAGAACCTGCAGGTGACGAGCCGCTCGGCGCGCTTCCTCGCACCACGTTCGCCGGCCGAGCACACCCTGCGCCGCGCCGTGGTGGCTCTGGCGGCGCGCCATCCCTTCGCACGGGCGCTGGTGAACACTGGCCGCATGTCGGTGGCCAACGACTATCCGCCCGCGCCGCTGCTGCCCGAAGGCGCGCGCTCGGTGCAGAACCTGCCGCTGCGCTGGGCCGATGGGCGCGAGACGACGCTGATGCAGCTGCTGTCCGAAGGCACCGAGTGCATCGGCCTGTGGTTCGCGCCGACACGCGAGCAGGCGCGGGCGGCGCTCGATGCGATGGCTTCACTGCCGTTGCGCCTGCTGGCCGTGGGCGGCGACAGCGGCCTGCCCACGCTGCAGGCCAACGAGAAGCTCGCAAGCCATCTCGGCGCAGGCGATGCAGGCAGCTTCGTCCTCGTGCGCCCCGACGCCTATCGCGCCGCCACGCTGGCGAGCGCCACGCCCGAAGCCGTCGCATCTGCAGTGCGCGCCGCACTGGCCGCCAACGAACGCAACCCATGATCACCGAGCCCCGCATCCCCGACCCCGACGGCTTCTACGCGGCGCTGCTCGCCGCGCACGAGGGCCGCACCGAAGCGCAGAGCGCCGACCTCAACGCGCGCCTCGTATTGCTGCTGGCCAACCAGTGCGCCGACCAGGACGTGCTGCTCGCCTGCATCCGCGCGGCGGCCGAAGAAGAAGACCTCACGACGACGAACGACAAGGCCCCATGACCACGACCGTTTCCTTCGCATCCGCCTCCGACACCCGCGAGCAGAAGCCCCGGCTGCAGGAACTCGCGCCCGGCGCGTACGGCTACATCAGCGACTTCGATCCCAACTGCGGCTTCGTCGTCGGCGACGAGCATGTCGTGCTGATCGACACGCGTCCCACGCCGCGCATGGCGCGCGACTTCCTGGCCGCCATCCGCACGGTGACCGACAAGCCCATCCGCACCATCGTTCTCACGCACTACCACGCGGTGCGCGTGATGGGCGCGAGCGCATTCGACGAGGCGCGCGACATCGTCGCGAGCGCCGGCACGCTCTACTGGATCCGCACGCGCGGGCAGGCCGACTTCGACTCGGAAGTCGGTCGCTTTCCGCGGCTCTTCGCGGGCGTGGAGGAGATTCCGGGCCTGACCATCCCGACGACGGTCTTCGAGCGCGAGATGACGTTGCCGCTAGGCGGCGGCCGCGAGCTGCGGCTGATGGCGCTGGGCCGGGGCCATTCGAGCGGCGACACCGTCGCATGGCTGCCCGACAGCGGCGTGCTGTTCTCGGGCGACGTGGTCGAGAACCACTGCGGCGTGTATGCAGGCGACGCCTACATCGGCGACTGGGCCGGCACGCTCGACGCCGTGGCAGCCCTGAAGCCGCGCGTGCTGGTACCCGGCCGCGGCGCGGTGCTGCAGGACGAGGCCGCCTGCGCCGAAGCCATCGGGCTCACCAAGGCATTCCTCTCGACGCTGCTCGAGAGCGTGAAAGCCGGCATCGCGGCCGGCGACACGCTCAAGGGCTGCTTCGCGCGCGCCGAGGCGGCGATGACGCCGCGCTTCGGCGATTGGCCCGTGTTCCAGCACGTGCTGCCCTTCGACGTCTCGCGCGCGTACGACGAGCTGCGCGGCATCGAGCACCCGGTGGTGTGGACCGCCGAGCGCGACCGCGAGCTGTGGCAGACATTGCGCGGCTAGCAAGCCGGCCAGACTGATTTCAAAACGAGCAACGGAGACAAGAGACGATGAAGCGATTCCTTCCCATGCTGGCCGCAACCCTCGCGCTGGCCACTTCCCCCTTCGCATCGGCCCAGCCGGCGGCCTACCCCACCCAGCCGATCAAATGGATCGTGCCCTACGTGGCCGGCGGCGGCACCGACAACCTCGCGCGCACGCTGGCCGAGGCGATGCAGCCGTCGCTGGGGCAGCCGCTCATCATCGACAACCGGCCGGGCGCCTCCACCAACATCGGCGTGGGCGTGATGATGCAGGCCAAGCCCGACGGCTACACGATCATGCAGGCCGAGAATGCCGCGCTGCTCTTCAACGAGCACATGTTCGCCAAGCTGCCGTACAAGCCCGCGAGCGACTTCACCTACATCGGCACCATCGGCCGCTTTCCGGTGGCGCTGGTGGTGCACCCCGACTTTCCCGCGAAGAACGTGGCGGAGTTCGTGCGCTACGTGAAGGCCAACCCCGACAAGGTGAGCTACGCCTCGCCCGGCAACGGCTCGCCGCATCACATGGCGATGGAGCTCTTCAAGCAGAAGGCCGGACTGACGATCACGCACGTGCCCTACAAGGGCGCGGCGCCCGCCATGACCGATGTGATGGGCGGCCAGGTGCCGACGATGATGCTGGACCTGGCCTCGGGCCTGCCGATCATCAAGTCGGGCAAGGTGCGCGTGCTGGCCATTGCACTGCCGCAGCGCGCGAGCGCCCTGCCGGATGTTCCGACCTTCGTCGAGGCCGGCTTCAGCGACGTCAACGCCTACGCCTTCCACGGCCTGATCGGTCCGGCCGGCATGCCGCCCGAGGCGGTGGCGCGGCTCAACGCCGAACTGCACAAGGCGATGAAGGCGCCGAAGGTGGTGAAGCTGTTCGCCGACTTCGGCTTCGAGGCGCTGCCGGGGACGCCGCAGGACTTCTACAAGCTCTCGCGCGCGGAGAGCGAGCGCTGGGGCAAGATCATCGTCGCCGCCGGCGTGAAGCTCGACTAGAAACCGGAGCGCCCGGCTTTTCACTTCGCTTCGCTGCGTGTAACTCCACCCCCGAGGGGGAGGCGCGGCCCGCCTTGGGGCGGTCCGGCGGCGGCCGCCTACCAGCCCAGACCGAGGTGCAGCGGCAGGTACACCACCATGCCCGCGAGCATCGTGCCCAGCACGCCGCGCCGCCAGTAGAAGTACGCGGCGCCGACCACCGCCGCGTAGAGGCGCGCGTCGTGCAGCGTGGTGATGAGGTGCCCCTGCGTCATGACGATCTCGGGCGCGATCACGCCCGCGAGCGCGGCGGCCGGCGCATAGTGCAGCGCGCGGTGCGCCCATTCGGGCAGGCCCCAGGGCCGGTCGAGGATGAAGAAGAAGCAGCGCGTGAGCACGGTGACCAGGGCCAGGCCGACGATCACGCCCATGGTCCACCAGTCGGTGGTCGCATTCGCGGCGCTCATTTGTTGTCCTCCCCCAGGCTCCGCGCACTTCGTGTCGCTTCTCCTCCCCCCTCCGGACGGAGGGGGCGAGCGCCTTCGGGCGGCCGGGCGGCGCTCACTTGTCGTCCTCCGCGTCAGGGTCGAGTCCGAGCTGCTTCTCGAGCCAGAAGCACAGCAGCACGGCCACGCCGATGGCCACCACGATGTTGAGCTTCAGCGGCAGCGCATAGGCCGCCACGGCCGTCGCGCCGGCGATCAGCGCGGCCAGCACGCGCAGGCGCGTCGTCGCCATCGAGCAGACGATGGCCACCAGGCTCAGCACGCCGGCGAAGCTCAGGCCCCAGCTCTGCGGGATGAAGTTGGCCAGCGCGATGCCCAGCAGGCTCATGCCCATCCAGGCGCACCAGGTGACGAAGTAGTTGCCCGTGAGGTAGGCCTCCTGCGCCTGCTGCTCGGCAACGGTCAGCGGCGGCTTGGGGTACTTCTTCGTGAAGAGCGCGTAGCTCATGTCGGCCGTGAGGTAGCCGTGCAGCATGCGGCGCCAGCGTGGCATGTGCATGAGGTAGGGCCGCAGGTGCAGGCTGAACACCACGAAGCGCAGGTTGACGCAGAAACCCGTGGCCAGGATCACCCAGGCCGGCGCGCCGGCGAAGAGCAGCGGAATGGCCGCGAGCTGCGAACTGCCCGCGTAGACCAGCAGCGTCATCGCCACCGCCTCGACCAGGCTCATGTTCGACTTGACCATGGCCACGCCGGTCATGAGCCCCCAGGCACCGATGCCCAGCGCCACGGGAGACATGTCGCGCACGCCGGTACGGAATTCGGGGCGGCTGCGGATGCTTTGCGAGAGGAACATCAGCCGAAGGCCTGCCCGGGCTTCAGGTCGAAGCCGCGCAGGAAATCGGCCACGGCCAGGCGCTTGCCGCCCGGCCGCTGCAGTTCGGTGACGACGAGGGCCGAGCCGGCCCCGGCGGCCACGGTCACGCCGGTCTCGCTCACGGCGAGGATGGTGCCCGGCGCGGCCTGTTCAACCGATGTCGCCGCATGGCCCGCCCAGAGCTTGACGGTTTCGCCGTCCAGCGGGCTGTTGGCGCCCGGGAACGGGTCGAAGGCCAGCACGCGCCGCACGATGGCGTCGGCGGGCTGGGTCCAGTCGACCAGCGCCTCGTGCTTCTCGACCTTGTTGGCGTAGGTAACGCCCTCGGCGGGCTGCGGCGTGCGGACGAGCGTGCCGATGCGCGCCAGCGCCTCGACGATCATCTTTCCGCCGAGTTCGGCCAGGCGGTCGTGCAGGCGGGCGGTGTTGTCGTCGCGACCGATGTCGACGGCCTCGCGCAGCAGCATGTCGCCGGTGTCGAGGCCGGCGTCCATCTGCATGATAGTGATGCCGGTCTGCGCGTCGCCCGCCTCGATGGCGCGGTGGATCGGCGCGGCGCCGCGCCAGCGCGGCAGCAGGCTCGCGTGGATGTTCAGGCAGCCGTGCACCGGCAGGTCGAGCACCCATTGCGGCAGGATGAGGCCGTAGGCGGCGACCACCATCACGTCGGGCTTCGCGGCCAGCAGGGTGTCGCGCGCGGCCGAGGCCTCGTCGGGGTACTTGCCGTCCAGGCGCAGGCTGCGCGGCTGGGCCACGGGCCAGCCGCTGGCGACGGCGCATTGCTTGACGGGGGAGGCCTGCAGCTTCATGCCGCGGCCGGCGGGGCGGTCGGGCTGGCTCATCACCAGCACGACCTCATGGCCGGCGGCGGCGATGGCTTCGAGCGCGACGCGCGCGAACTCGGGCGTGCCCGCGAAAACGACTCTGAGGCGGCTCAATCCCGGATCCGATCGAAATCGAGATCGTCCCCCGTGTGATAGCGCCGGACCACGCCGGTCGGATCGATGTAGATGTACAGCATGCGGCGCTCGTTCACGGCCTTGTAGCGCCAGGTCCAGACCGCGCCGTCGAAGGAGCTCACGCGGGTGATCTCATAGGGCCGGCCGTAGAAGGCCATCACGTCGTTCTGGCGCCACTGGTTGACCTTGATGTCCTGGCCGAAACGCGCCTCGCTGAGCACCTGCGTCACCGAGACGACCTTGCCGGAGGCATCGACGTCGATGTCGACGACCTCGAAGCCGGCCGGCATGCGCGAGTACTGCAGCCGCTCGCCGCCGCCCGTGAGCGGGTAGCGGCCGGTGGGCGTGCCCAGGCGCTGCAGGGTCTCGGCGGCGGTGGCGCCGGGCTGGATGCGGGTGGGTTCGCTGGCGCAGCCGGCAAGAAGGCCGAGGCCGGCGACCGCGAGGAACGCCATCGCTGCAAGGGAGCGACGGCGTGCGTCGGTCATGGCGGGGAGGTTCAAGCCCGCTCCCGCAATTCTTCGCGCTGCTGCTTCAGCAGCTTGCTCTTGATGCGGTTGCGCTTCAGGGGGGAGAGGTATTCGACGAACACCTTGCCCAGCAGGTGGTCGAGCTCGTGCTGGATACACACGGCCAGCAGGCCCTCGGCCTCGATGGTGCGCATCTCGCCGTTCTCGTCGAGCGCCTGCACCTTCACGGAGGTGGAGCGCAGCACGCCGTCGTAGATGCCGGGCACCGACAGGCAGCCCTCTTCGTTCACGACCTTTTCCTCGCTGGCCCAGGTGATCTCGGGGTTGATCAGCACGATCGGCTGGTTACGCTCCTCGGACACGTCGATCACGACGAGGCGCTCGTGCACGTCGATCTGCGTGGCCGCCAGGCCGATGCCGTTGGCGTCGTACATGGTTTCCAGCATGTCGGTGACCAGGGCCTTGATGCGCGCGTCGACGCCCTGCACCGGCTTGGCGACGGTGTGCAGGCGCTTGTCCGGGTAACTCAGAATGTTTCGTTTGGCCATGAAATCGGGGGAAAGTTGTGGCTATTTTCGCCAATTCCGCGACGACACGCGCCGTAGGAGCCCGAAAACGTTGCCCTCCCAAGGGCTTCAGCGCAGAATTCGTAGCAAATTGTGAGATTCGTATGCGCAGCGATACGTCGCGCGCTCACCATCCAGACATGAAAAAGCTCAGACTCACCGAACGCCGGCGCCCCTCCTTTCTTGCCACGCTGACAGCCCTGGCGGTGATCGGCAGTTGCGGCGCCGCGACGTCCTGGGCACAGAACTACCCCATCACCCAGCAGCAGCGCGCCACGGCCCAGCAGACCGCCCAGGCCGGCGTGCCGCTGAGCGAGCTGGCGCCCAACGCGCCCGACGAATACACCGTCAAGCCGGGCGACACGCTCTGGGCCATTTCCCGCCTCTACCTGCTGCGCCCCTGGCGCTGGCCGGAACTCTGGGGCATGAACATCAATGAAATCGCCAACCCGCACCGGATCTACCCCGGCCAGGTGCTCTACCTGGACAAGACCGGCGGCCGCGCCCGCCTGACCACCCGCCGCGGCGGCGTCAGCGGCGACGGCGGAACCATCAAGCTCTCGCCGCGCACCCGCTTCGACTCGCTGGCCGGCATGGCGCTGCCCACGCTCAACCCGAGCATCATCGAGCCCTTCCTGAGCGAACCCATCGTGGTCGATGCCGGCACGCTCGAGGCCGCGCCGCGCATCGTCGCCGGCAACGACAGCCGCGTGCTGCTGTCGCGCGGCGACCGGGCCTATGCCCGCGGCACCGCCGAGGCGCCGCTGGTCGAGGTGCCGGGCCCGGTGCAGAACTTCCGCATCTTCCGCAACGCCACGCCGCTGAAGGACCCGGGCACGGGCGAAATCCTCGGCTACGAGGCGCAGTACCTGGGCAAGGCCCGCCTGCAGCGCGGCGAATCGACCACCGTCGAGACGGTCGAGGACAAGGACCTCATCACGGTGGTGCCCGCCAGCATCGACATCATTGCCTCGCGCGAGGAAATGCGCGCCGGCGACCGCCTGCTGCCCGAGCCGCCGCGCCAGCTGCTGAGCTACGTGCCGCGCGCCCCGTCGACGCAGGTCGACGGCCGCATCATCTCGGTCTACGGCAACGCGGTGCAGTTCGCGGCGCAGAACCAGGTGGTGGCCATCAACAAGGGCACGCGCGACGGCATCGACAACGGTCACGTGCTGGCCATCCTGAAGAACGGCGAGACCATCCTCGACCGCACCGGCGCCCGCAAGGAAACCATCAAGCTGCCGAACGAACGCATCGGCCTGCTGATGGTGTTCCGCACTTTCGAGAAGGTTTCGTACGCGCTGGTGCTCGAAATCAACGACACTCCGCGCGCCGGCGACTTCCTCGTCAATCCCTGACCCGCGACTCCGGCCTTTCTTCTCGCACACTCGTTTGGAACGCGCAGAACTCGCAGGCTGGCTGCGGCTTTCGCTGACGCCCGGCATCGGCGATGGTGCCGCGCGCCGCCTGCTCGCGGCCTTCGGGCTGCCCGAGCGCATCTTCGTGCAACCCGACGCCGCGCTGCGCGAGGTCGTCTCGCATGCGCAGGCAGAAGCGCTGGCGCAGCCGCCCGCCGGCCTGCAGGCGCAGATCGACCTGACCTGGCAATGGCTGCAGGCGGGCGACGACAAGGTATCGCGCCGCGTGGTCACGCTCGGCGACGCCGGCTATCCGGCCTCCCTGCTCGAAATGGCCGATCCGCCGCTGATGCTCTACGTGCTCGGCGCCACCGGCTTCGACCTCACGCAGCTCGGCCACAGCATCGCCGTCGTGGGCAGCCGCAACCCGACGCCGCAGGGCGCAACCAACGCGCGCAGCTTCGGCCGGGCGCTCGGCGAGGCCGGGCTGCCCGTGGTGTCGGGGCTGGCGCTGGGCGTGGACGGCGCGGCGCACACCGGCGCGCTCGACGCGGCGGGCGATGCGCACCGGCTCGCGACGGTGGCGGTGGTCGGCACCGGGCTCGACCGGGTCTATCCCGCGCGGCACCGCGACCTTGCGCACCGCATCACGCTGCAGGGGCTGATCGTGAGCGAACTGCCGCTGGGCACGCCGCCCCTCACCCAGAACTTTCCGAAGCGCAACCGGCTCATCGCAGGCCTTGCGCGCGGCACGCTGGTGGTCGAGGCGGCGCTGCAGTCGGGCTCGCTGATCACTGCGCGGCTCACCTCGGAGCAGGGCAAGGAGGTGTTCGCGATCCCCGGCTCGATCCATTCGCCGCAGTCGCGCGGCTGCCACGCGCTGATCCGCCAGGGCGCGAAGCTCGTGGAGTCGGTGAGCGACATCCTCGAGGAGCTGCCGCCCCTGCATGCGCCGCGCGCTGCCCCGGCTTCATTCGTCTCCGACAGCGCGAGCATGGCTTCGTCGCCGAGAGATCCGCTGCTGGAGGCCCTCGGCTTCGAGCCGGCGAGCCTCGACGCACTCGGCGCGCGCACCGGCTGGGGCGCCGCCGCGCTGCAAGCCAGGATGCTCGAGCTGGAACTGGACGGGCACGTCTCCCGGTTGCCCGGCGGCCTCTTCCAACGAGTGGCATCCACCTAGCGCCTGTTCACACTATTTCCGGAGGTGCGAAGGGCACCAACGCAACCCCGGAAATAGTGTGAACAGGCCCTGGTCGGCATTGCACGAACGTCGGCTATATTGGGCCCATGTTCGAAGTGCTTGTTTTTGTCTACGAAAACTATTGGCGCGGCGATGCCTGCCCCGAGGCCGAACAACTGGGCCGCAAGCTCAGTGCACACGGCTTCGAGGCAGAAGAGATCCGCGAAGCCCTTCACTGGCTCGACGGCCTGAGCCTTGCAACGCAGGGCATGCAGATCGAGCGAAGCTCCGATGACGACGCCACCGCCACGGTCGTGCTGTCCGGAGCGCCTCCCGCGGCCATGCCGCAATCCGCCGACGCGATGCGCGTCTACTCGCTGGCCGAGCAGGACCACCTTGGCGCCGAGTGCCTCGGCTTCATCCGCTTTCTCGAATCGTCGAACGTGCTGCCCTGCGGGCTGCGCGAGATCGTCATCGAGCGCGCGATGGCCGCGCCGGGCGCACCGGTCGCGCTCGACGAGCTGAAGATCATCGTGCTGATGGTGCACTGGAGCACCGGCATCGAGCCCGATGCCTTGGTGCTCGACGAGCTCTGCGAGAGCCGCGAAGGCCGCACGGCACACTAGCCAGGCTCGCCCCCAGGCTGCGCGCACTTCGTGCCGCTTCGCCACCCCCTACCGGGGGCAACACCAGAAGCCCGGCAGAGCCGGTTCCTCGGTGTTCCACGAAAAAAGCCGCGCAGCTAATTCAGCAGACGTTCGGGATTCGCGTCGAGCTTCGCCAGTGCCTCGCGCGTGGCGCGCACCGTGAGCGTTTCCTCTTCGGCAGGCACCAGCAGGCCGGCCTGCAGATAGGTCGCCAGGCGTCCGGCCTGGATCAGGAAGCTGCGCCCATCCCCCGAGGCGAACAGGTGCAGCTGCTTGCGGTCGCTGCGCCAGACGAACTGGACCTGGCTCACGCGATCGTTGTGGTCGAGCATGAACCAGTTGCCCACCTGCAGCTCGTTGGCCCAGGCGATCATGTCCTCGGGCACCTTGGTGCCGGCGGTGTCGGGAATGACCTCGATCGACGCCGCGTCCACGCCAAGCAGCAGTTCGATGCTCTGCGCGTCGAGCGGCAGGTCGGCGGTGCCGCCCACGTCGCTCACGAAATCTTCCAGGTGCGCCAGCCGCTCGGCCATGGCTTCGATCTTGGCCTGCGGGATCGCCTCGGTCTTCGACAGGAAGGCGTCGGACAGCGTGGCGCCGATGATCTTGATCTGCGCTTCCTGCGGCTCGTCGACGATGCCCAGCAGCGCCATGCCCTGGCGCAGGCGCTGCAGCAGCTGCGGCAGGTCCTGGATCACGCGGGCGCGGTCGGTGCGATTGGGCTTGGCGCTCGCGGCCCACACCAGTTCGGAAGCCACGCGCTTGAGCATCACGGTCTGCTCGCCCTGCGCGCCGTAGCGCAGCGCGGCAATGGCCAGCACCTCGGCCCAGATCTTGAAGAGGAACTCCCTGATCTCGTCGCGCACCGGCATGTCGTTCAGCATCTTGCGCAGCTCGATGGTGTACTGGATCGCCATCGTCTCCTTCTGCTCGACCTGCTGCGCCACGCTCATCACGCGCTGCGTGGTGTCGCTCTGCGTCAGGTAGCGGTTGAGGAAGGCGACGAATTCGTCGAACACCAGCTTGAACACGCGCTGGCCGGTCTCGGGATACTGCTCGATCACCTGCACCACGCGACGGATCTCGCCTTCGAGCGCGCTGCCGGTGATGGCGGCCGCGTCGAAGCCCATCACGCAGGAGCCCATGCGGTCGATCAGCATGCGCGCGGGGTGCTGCAGGGTGCCGAAGAATTCGGGCTCGGCGATGGCCACGCGCAGCACCGGCATCTGCAGGCGGGCGAACCACACGCGGGCCGAGAACGGAATGCGTTCCTCGGCGAGGATGGCCTGGAACATCAGCGCCACGATCTCGACCGTGGCCTTGTCGGCCGTGGTGGGCGCGCGCTTCTTGAGCTCGGCGGAGCGTCGGCGCAGGTCGACGGCCGTCTGCTGCATCAGCGTGGCCTGCTCGCCCGCGCCCTCCATGTATTGCGTGGCGGCCATCCGGTAGGCGGCCTCGGCCTCGGCGATGGCGCCGGCGAATGTCCTGGAGAACGCGCGTGGCGCCCCGCCACCGCCGCCCTGGCCCGACTGGCTGCCGGGGCTCGTGGCCCGGCCATCCGTGCTCGCGGTCTGGAACGCCCCGGCGCCGCCCCCCGCTTCGCCGCCGATGCGCGCCGTCACGAAGCGCTTGAGGCTCAGCAGCGCGGTCTGGGCGCGCTGCCGCGCGATCATCAGCGGCGAGCTGCTCATGGTCGACGTGGTCGCCGGAGCGGTCGGCGTCGACTGCTGCTGCTGGCCGTCGTACCCGAAGCCGGCGCGCTGCATGTTGTTCTGGGGGCCGCCGGAGACTCCGCTGTCGACCGGCGCGGCACCCGAGCCGCCACCAGCACCGCTGGCACCGCTGCCACCGGCGCCGCCTCCAGCGTTGCCCGTGCGCCGCACGAAGCTCTTGAGGTCGATCTCCTGCATCACGCCGTTGGCGATCAGGTAGGCGTTGGCGCTCTCGTAGGCCTTGACGATCACGTCGACGAGGCCCTGCTGCACGGTGTCCTGCACCCGGGTCCAGAGCCCGCGGCTCAGGCCCACCGCGAGCCATTGCTCGACCAGCAGCTTGGCCAGCGTCTCGGGCTTGAGCACGTCCTTGGCGTCGAGTTCGGTGGTGCCCTCCAGGTGCTGGATGCGCAGGCGCAGGTCGCTGAGCTCGAAGCTGGCCTTGTCGTGGATCAGCTGGGCGAGCCGCGAGGAGAGGATGTTGCTCTCCACCACCTCGTCGCCGATCAGCTCGAGCCGCAGCGCCGAAGGCATGCTCGACGCGCCGCCGGAGGCGGCCAGCGCCTTGCGCCAGCCGGTCTGGGAAAGCGTGACCCACTGCGTTGCCTGGCCCTGGAACGCGACGAAGTCGTCGCGGTTCTCCTGCATGGAGCGGGCGGTGCCGGCCTCGGAGGCCATGGTCGTCAGCCGGTCCCGTATAGCGCGGGCCAGCGGCACGATGGCACCTTCAGTGGCCGATACGAAGCGCTCACGCGTCTCGCGTGCGAGCTGCAGGGAAGAGGCGGACCGAGCGGTGCTCATTGAAAAGTCGGAAGGGCCAGGGTGTTCTGTTCGTCGGCAACAACCGCGAGCTTGCATCGGGACGGGCTGCCGCACAAGTGTGGAAGTGCCCGGCGTTGCATGCGAACCGCGGCGGCGGTGTTGCCGCCGCCAGCGCCTTGTTGCCTAACCCTGGAGTATCCGTCAGACGACGGCGCCGGCGTTCGGGTCGTCCTCGGAGCCGCCGTCGCGCTTGGTCGGGCCGCCCTTGACCAGGTCCTCGCGCTTCACGCCCAGCCACATGGCGATCGCCGCCGCCACGAAGGCCGACGAGTAGATGCCGAAGCAGATGCCGATGGTCAGCGCCAGCGCGAAGTAGTGCAGGGTCGGGCCGCCGAAGAAGAACATCGACAGCACCACCAGCTGGGTGGAACCGTGGGTGATGATGGTCCGGCTGATCGTCGAGGTGATCGCGTTGTCGATGATCTCGGTGGTCGACATCTTGCGGTAGCGGCGGAAGTTCTCGCGGATCCGGTCGAAGATCACGACCGATTCGTTCACCGAGTAGCCCAGCACCGCCAGCACCGCCGCCAGCACCGCCAGCGAGAACTCCCACTGGAAGAAGGCGAAAAAGCCCAGGATGATCACCACGTCGTGCAGGTTCGCCAGCACGGTAGCCAGCGCAAACTTCCATTCGAAGCGGAACGCCAGGTAGATCATGATGCCGACGACCACCATGGCGAGGGCCTTCAGGCCGTTGGTGGTGAGCTCGTCGCCGACCTGCGGGCCGACGAACTCGTTGCTGCGCAACTCCACCGTGGGCTCTGCCGCCTTCAGCGCGTTCATCACCTCGGCGCTCTGCTGCGCGGAGGTCGCGCCCTTCTTCACCGGCAAGCGGATCTGCACCGACTTGCCGAAGCTCTGGACCTGCACTTCGGTGTAGCCCAGCGTGCCGACGATTTCGCGGACCTTGCCGACGTCGGCCGACTGCGTGTAGGCGACTTCCATCACCGTGCCGCCGGTGAACTCCACCGACAGGTGCAGCCCGCGGTGGAACAGGAAGAACACCGCCAGCGCGAAGGTGACGACGGAAACGATGTTCAGCACCACCGCGTGGCGCATGAACGGGATGGTCTTGTGGATGCGGAAGAATTCCATGGCTGTGCGTCTCTTCTGCTTCTTACTTCGTTTCGGCCGCGGCCGTGCTGTCGGCCGCAGGGCGCCAGACCGTGCCGATGGACACCGTCTTGAGCTTCTTCTTCTGGCCGTACCAGAAGTTCACGAGGCCACGCGAGAAGAACACGGCCGAGAACATCGAGGTGACGATGCCGATGCAATGCACCACCGCGAAACCGCGCACCGGTCCCGAACCGAAGGCCAGCAGCGCGATGCCCGCGATCAGCGTGGTCACGTTGGAGTCCAGGATGGTGCCCCAGGCGCGCTCGTAGCCCGCATGGATCGCCGCCTGCGGCGTCGCCCCGTTGCGCAGCTCCTCGCGCACCCGTTCGTTGATCAGCACGTTGGAGTCGATGGCGACGCCGATGGCCAGCGCCATGGCCGCGATGCCCGGCAGCGTGAGCGTGGCCTGAAGAATGGAGAGGATGGCCACCAGCAGCATCAGGTTGACGGCCAGCGCGATCGACGAGAACAGGCCGAACAGCGCGTAGTAGATGCACATGAACACCATGATCGCGGCGAAGCCGTACATCACGCTGTCGAAACCCTTCTTGATGTTCTCGGCGCCCTGCGTCGGGCCGATGGTGCGTTCCTGGATGATTTCCATGGGCGCCGCCAGCGAGCCGGCGCGCAGCAGCAGCGCGAGGTCGTTGGCTTCGGCCACGCTCATCGAGCCCGAGACCTGGAAGCGGTTGCCCAGCTCGCCGTTGATCGAGGGAGCCGTGAGCACTTCGCCCTTGCCCTTCTCGAAGATCAGCATGGCCATGCGCTTCTTGTAGTTCTCGCGGCTGACGTCACGCATGATGGTGCCGCCCTTCGAGTCCATGGTCAGGTCGACCTTGGGCTGGTTGCTCTGCTGGTCGAAGCCGGGCTGCGCGTCGGTGAGGTTCTCGCCGGTGACGAGCACCTGCTTCTTCACGATCACCGGACGGCCCTGGCGGTCGAGGAATTTCTCGGAACCGAAGGGCACCGGGCCGCCGCTCAGTTCGGCGGCGCGGCCCTCGGCGCTTTCGTCCACCATGCGCATCTCGAGCGTGGCGGTGCGGCCGATGATCCGCTTGGCCTGGGCCGGGTCCTGCATGCCGGGCAGCTGCACGACGATGCGGTCGATGCCCTGCTGCTGGATCACCGGCTCGGCCACGCCGAGTTCGTTGATCCGGTTGTGCAGCGTGGTCACGTTCTGCTTGAGCGCCGCGTCCTGGAAGCGGCGGGCGGCTTCGGGCTTGATGCTCGCCACGATGCGCCATTCGTTGCCCTGCTGGGTCTCGACGGTGCTGAGGTCGGGCATCTGGTCCTGGATCAGGCGCCGGGCGACTTCGACGCTGTCGGCGTCGCGCAGCGTGATCTCGACGGCCTGGCCGTTGCGGTTCACGGCGCTGCCGCGCACCTTCTTCTCGCGCAGGCCAGTGCGGATGTCGCCGGCGAAGGATTCGGCCTTCTTGTCGAGCACGCCGCGCATGTCGACCTGCAGCAGGAAGTCGACGCCGCCGCGCAGGTCGAGGCCCAGGTACATCGGGAAGGCGTGCAGCGCCGTCAGCCACGAGGGCGAGCGCGACACGAGGTTGAGCGCCACCGTGTACGAGGCGTCGTCGGCGTCGGGCACCAGCGCCTGCTGGAGCGTGTCGCGCGCCTTGATCTGGTCGTCGGTGGTCGCAAAGCGGGCCCGCACGGCGGTGGGCTCGAGGGTCAGCAGGTCGGGCGCGAGGCCTGCCGTCTTGAGCAGCTCCTGCACCCTGGCCTGGGTCGACGCGTCGATCTTGACGGTGGACTTCGCCGCCGACACCTGCACCGCAGGCGCTTCACCGAAGAAATTGGGCAGGGCGTAGATGAGCCCCACGAGCAGCACGATCACGATGATCGCGTACTTCCAGACCGGGTAACGGTTCATGAGAAAGCGCTTTTTCTGAAACGAGACACGGCGTGATCTGGGGCCCGCGCCGCAAGGCGCAAGGTTCAGCTCACGCTTTTATTTGACGGTGCCCTTGGGCAGGACCTGCACCACGGCGCTGCGCTGGATCTTGATCTCGACGCCGTTGGCGATCTCGAGGCCCAGGTACTGGTCGTTCAGCGAGGTGATCTTGCCGAGCAGGCCGCCGGCGGTGGCGACTTCGTCGCCCTTGGCCAGGGCCTCGATCATGGCGCGGGCTTCCTTCTGGCGCTTCATCTGGGGCCGGATCATGACGAAGTACAGCACCACGAACATCAGCACCAGGGGCAGCATGCTGCCGAGCGAGGACATCATGTCGCCGCCGCCTGCAGCGGGCGCGGTCTGGGCGAAAGCAGAGGAAATGAACAAGAGAGTCTCCAGCAGAGGGAAGAAGAGAAAAGAAAACGTGTGGGAGCGCGGGTCACGCCCGCGGTTCCTTGGGCTTCGCCGCCACGCGGGATGCGGGCTGCAACTCAAAGCGCGGCGGGGCCTGGCCGCGCACAGCACCGGGCATTGTATTCGGCGCGGATGCCGGCTCCGAGCGCTTATCCGGCGCAGTGGGGAGGGCTTTCGAGCTGTCCCGGGAGCCGGCTTTTTGCTACGGTTTCAATAGCAAAGGGCGCCCGAGGGCGCCCTTTGCATGGTCCGCCGGCCCTTGGGGCTCCGGCGCCCCCGGGGTCAGGCCGCCGCGCGTGGCGCCTGCTGCGGGTTGCGCCAGCGGGTCATCAGCTCGCTCCAGCGGGTGCGGGCGGCCGCCAGGTTGCGATCCTTCACGTGGCCGTAGCCGCGGATCTGCTCGGGCAGCCCGGCGATCTCCAGCGCCAGCGCGTGGTTGTCGGCGCGCAGGCCGCCGATCACTTCCTCGATGCTGGCGCGGTACTCGCCGATCAGCGCGCGCTCGGTCCTGCGCTCCTCGGTGCGGCCGAAGATGTCGAGCCCCGTGCCGCGCAGGCCCTTCAGCTTGGCGAGGAACCTGAAGCCCGTGAGCATCCAGGGGCCGAACTTCTGCTTCTGCAGCTGGCCCTTGGAGTTCTTCTTCGCGATGATCGGCGGCGCCAGGTGGTAGTTGAGCTTGAAGTCCTTGCCCATCTGGCCCTCGAACATGCCCTCGATGCGGCCGAGGAAGGCAGGGTCGCTGTGCAGGCGGGCGACCTCGTACTCGTCCTTGTACGCCATCAGCTTGAACAGGTAGCGCGCCACCGCCTCGGTGAGCGCCGTGCTCTTGCCCACCGCCGCCTCGGCCCGCTGCACCTTGCCCACGAACTGCTTGTATTCGTCGGCGTAGGCGGCGTTCTGGTAGCCGGTCAGGAACTCCGCGCGGCGCGCGACGATGTTCTCGACCGACTCGCGCTTCTTGAATTCGATGACCTGGCCCGGACGCACGCGCTTTTGCAGCTCTTCCGGCCGCACCGCCGCCTGGCGGCCCCATTCGAAGGCCGCCTTGTTGTTATCGACGGCCACCGCATTCAGCTCGATGGCGCGCATCAGCGACTCGTGCGCCAGCGGGATCCAGCCCTTCTGCCAGGCGTAGCCCAGGATCATCGGGTTGACGTAGATGGTGTCGCCCATCAGCGCGGTCGCGGTGGCGTCGGCATCGAAACTGCCCACGCCGTCGGTGCCCACGGCGCGCACGATCTCGGCCGCGCAGGCTTCTTCCGGGTTCTTCCAGTTGGCGTTGCGCACGAAGGCGGCCGTCGGCGCGCTGTGGCTGTTGAGCGCCACGTGCGTGCGCCCTTCGCGCATGCGCGCCATGGTCTCGGCGTTCACCGTGACCAGCGGGTCGCAGGCCAGGATCAGGTCGGCCGCCGCCGTGCCCACGCGGGTGGTGCGGATGTCGTCCTGCGTGTCGCCGATGAGCACGTGACTCCAGGTGGCACCGCCCTTCTGCGCGAGGCCGGCTGCATCCTGCGTGACGATGCCCTTGGCCTCGATGTGCGCCGCCATGCCCAGCAGCTGGCCGATGGTGATCACACCGGTGCCGCCGACGCCCGCCACCACCACGCCCCAGACCCTGCCGCCTTCCAGCGACGGGATCGACGGCTCGGGCAGCAGGCCGAACTCGGCCGGCGTGGCCGCCTTGTTCTTGCCCTTCTTCTTCAGCTGGCCGCCCTCGACCGTCACGAAGCTCGGGCAGAAGCCCTTCAGGCAGCTCATGTCCTTGTTGCAGCTGCTCTGGTTGATGGTGCGCTTGCGGCCGAACTCGGTCTCCAGCGGCTCCACGCTCAGGCAGTTGCTCTGCACGCTGCAATCGCCGCAGCCTTCGCAGACCAGCTCGTTGATGACCACGCGCTTGGCCGGGTCGACGGCCGTGCCGCGCTTGCGGCGGCGGCGCTTCTCGGTGGCGCAGGTCTGGTCGTAGATGATGGCCGTGGTGCCGGGAATCTTGCGGAACTCGCGCTGCACGTCGTCGAGCAGGTCGCGGTGCTTCACCTGAACGTGCTCGCCGGGAATGGTCACGCCCTCGTACTTCTCGGGCTCGTCGGTGACGATGACGACCTTGGCCGCGCCCTCGGCATGCAGGCTCTCGGCGATCTGCAGCACCGAGTGGCCCTCGGGGCGCTCGCCCACCGTCTGGCCGCCGGTCATGGCCACCGCGTCGTTGTAGAGGATCTTGTAGGTGATGTTCACGCCCGCCGCGATGCTCTGGCGGATGGCGAGCAGGCCGCTGTGGAAGTAGGTGCCGTCGCCCAGGTTCGCGAAGATGTGCTGGTCGGTCGTGAAGGGCTGCTGGCCAACCCACGGCACGCCCTCGCCGCCCATCTGCGTGAAGCCGATGGTGGAGCGGTCCATCCAGGTCGCCATGAAGTGGCAGCCGATGCCGCCCATCGCACGCGAGCCCTCGGGCACCACGGTGCTGGTGTTGTGCGGGCAGCCCGAGCAGAACCAGGGCTGGCGCGTGGCGTCGGCCACGCCGGTGGAGGCCTGCTGCAGCACCATCGAGCGCTCCTTGGCCTCGAGGATGGCGAGCTGGGCGTCGATGCGCGCGGTCATGTCGGCGCCGGCGGCGGCCAGCAGGCCGGTCTTCTTCAGGCGCGTGGCGATGGCCTTGGCGATGAGCGCCGGGTTCAGGTCGGCGTTGGCGCGCAGCAGCGTGTGCGAGGTCGGATTGGGCATCGACCATTCGCCGCCCGAGTAGCCCTCGGCCGCGTGAACCTCGCCCTCGTCGAACTTGCCGACCACGTTGGGCCGCACGTCGGAGCGCCAGTTGTAGAGCTCTTCCTTGAGCTGGTATTCGATGACCTGGCGCTTCTCCTCCACCACCAGAATTTCTTGCAGGCCGGTGGCGAACTGGCGCGTGAGCTGCGCCTCCAGCGGCCACACCACGCCCACCTTGTGCAGGCGGATGCCGAGCTGGCGGCAGGCCGCGTCGTCCAGGCCCAGGTCGATGAGCGCCTGGCGGGTGTCGTTGTAGGCCTTGCCGCTGGCCATGATGCCGAAGCGGTCGTTCGGGCCCTCGATCACGTTGTGGTTGAGCCGGTTTGCGCGGATGTAGGCCAGCGCGGCGTACCACTTGTAGTGCATGAGCCGGGCTTCCTGCTCCAGCGCATGGTCGGGCCAGCGGATGTGCAGGCCGCCGGGCGGCATCTCGAAGTCGGTGGGAATGACGATCTCGACGCGCTCGGGGTCGATCATGGCCGTGGCGCTCGACTCGACGATCTCCTGGATCGTCTTCATGCCCGACCACACGCCCGCGAAGCGGCTCATGGCGAAGGCGTGGATGCCCAGGTCGAGGATTTCCTGCACGTTCGCCGGGAAGAACACCGGCGTGCCGCAGGCCTTGAAGATGTGGTCGCTCTGGTGCGCGGCGGTGGAGCTCTTGGAGATGTGGTCGTCGCCCGCCACCGCGATCACGCCGCCGTACTGGGTGGTGCCGGCCATGTTGGCGTGCTTGAACACGTCGGAGCAGCGGTCCACGCCCGGGCCCTTGCCGTACCAGATGCCGAAGACGCCGTCGAACTTGTTGGTGCCCTGCGGGGAGAAGCCCAGCTGCTGGGTGCCCCACAGCGCGGTGGCGGCCAGCTCTTCGTTCACGCCGGGCTGGAAGACGATGTTCTGTTCCTTGAGGAACTTGCTGGCCTTCCACAGCGCCTGGTCGTAGCCGCCGAGCGGGGAGCCGCGGTATCCGCTGATGAAGCCGGCGGTGTTCTTGCCGGCCTGCTTGTCGCGCAGTCGCTGCAGCATGGGCAGCTTCACGAGGGCCTGGACGCCGCTCATGAAGGCGCGGCCGTAGTCGAGGGAGTACTTGTCGTCGAGCGTGACGGTTTCTAGGGCCTTGCGAATGTGCGCGGGTAGCGGTGCATTCATGTCGTCTGTCTCCGTTTGGCAGGGCCTCGTGGGCCTGGCTGTTTCTGGGTCTGTGCCCGGGTAGGGCACGAGCCCATGATCCCGCAAAGTGTATGCCGGGGTCCGCGACAGGTGTTTGCGTTCTTTGCCGGGAAAAACGCGTATCCAGAAAGAATCTTGCTTAACATCGGCATCCATGGAAAGCATTGACAAGTTCGACCTCGCGATCCTGCAAGAACTGCAGGCGGACGGCCGCCTCACCAACGCCGAGCTTGCGCAGCGCGTGGGCCTGTCGGCCGCGCCGTGCTGGCGCCGGGTGCGCGCGCTGGAGGAGGCCGGCTTCATCAAGGGCTACCACGCCGAGATCGACCGCCACAAGATCGGCCTGGGCGTGCTCGCGTTCGTGCGGGTGGACACCGAGCGCGTCACCCACGAGGCCACGCGCAAGCTGGAGGACGCGATCCGCAAGCTGCCCGACGTGATCGCCTGCCACTACATCAGCGGCACCGGCACCTTCGAGCTGCAGGTGGTGGCGCAGGACCTCGACAGCTTCTCCGCCTTCGCGCGCCAGCACCTCATGAACCTGCCGAACGTGAAGGACCTGCACACCAGCTTCTCGCTGGGCGAGGTGAAGGCCAGCAGCGCGCTGCCGCTGGCGCACCTGGGCGGTGGCGCCCGGCCGCGCGCGGCCTAGGTCCCTGGGTCAGCGCCGCTCGGCCCGGCTGGCCTCGCGGATCGCGCGGAATTCCGAACCCTGCCCCCACTCCGGCCAGCGCCGGCTGTTGGCCAGCGTCTCGCCCACGCGGTAGAGCAGCGGCAGGTCGTGCGCCATGCCGGCGAAGGACCAGTCGGCGCGCCATTCGTCGGCCGGCTGGTGGTAGCGCTCGGCGGTGTAGGCCTTGCCGGCCGCCTCGCCGGCCGCGAGCCCGCCTTCCACCAGGTCGTTGCCCGAGGCGAAGGACAGCGCGGGCACGCCGCGCTTGGCGAAGGAGAAATGGTCGGAGCGGAAGAAGTAGCCGGCCTCGGGGTGCGGATCGGGCGCATAGGCCAGGCCGAAACCCCTGGCCTGCTCGACCAGCAGGTCCTGCAGCTGCGAGACCGCGCTGCCCGAGGTGCTGAAGTTGCGCGCCGTGCCCTCGGGGCTGAGCGCGTCCATGTTGATGACGGCCACCGTCTTCGCGAGCGGGTACAGCGGCCTGGCTCCGTAGAACTCGGAGCCCAGCAGCCCGCGCTCCTCGGCCGTCACCGCCAGGAAGACCACCGAGCGGTCGGGCCTGGGACGCGCGCCTGCGAAGGCGCGACCCATCTCGATCAGCGCGGCCAGGCCGGTGCCGTTGTCGACGGCGCCGTTGTAGATGCGGTCGCCCTTCGCATCGGGCGCGCCGACGCCGAGATGGTCCCAGTGGGCGCTGTAGATCACCGTCTCGCCCGGGTGCCTGCGGCCCTCGATGCGGCCCACCACGTTCTTCGAGACGATCACCTGCCGGTCGATCGCGTACTCGGCCGACAGGCTCGCGTCCTTCAGCACCTGCGGCTGGAACTCGCGCGTCTGCGCGAGCTTCTTCTGCGCCTCGAAGTCCAGTCCCGCGCGGCGCAGCAGCTCGACGGCCACGTCGCGCTGGATCCAGGCCTCCAGCTTCGGATGCACGGCCGCCGGCTTGTCGCGCTCGATGTCGAGCATGGTCGCGGTGTTGGAATTCTTGACCGTGGCCCAGCCGTAGGCGGCGGGGGCGGTCTCGTGCACGATCAGCACGCCGAGCGCGCCGCGGCGCGCGGCCTCCTCGAACTTGTACGTCCAGCGGCCGTAGTAGGTCATGGCCTTGCCGCCGAAGTCGCCGCTTCCGGTTTCGAAATCGGGGTCGTTCACCAGCACCACGGCGATCTTGCCCTTCAGGTCGACGCCCTTGTAGTCGTCCCAGCGCCGCTCGGGCGCGCTGACGCCGTAGCCCACGAAGACCAGCGGCGCCTGCTGGATCGAAACCGCGGTCGAGCCGTCGAGCGCCGCGCGCACCGCGATCTGCTCGCCCTGCGCCAGCGCGTCGCGCTGGGCGCCCACCTGCAGCGTGATCTGCGGCGTGCCGCGGAACTCGGTCTTCACCAGCGGCACCGATTGCGTCCACGCGCGCCGTCCGCCTTCGAGATCGCCGCCGGGGGCGAGGCCGGCGGCCTTGAACTGGGCGACGAGGTAGTCGACCGTCTTCGCTTCCGCCGGCGTGGCGGGCGCGCGGCCCTCGAAGTCGTCTCCGGAGACCGTCTTCACGATCTGCGAGAGGCGCTGCGGATCGAAGACCGGCACCGCGGGATCGGCCGCCAGCGCGCTCGCGGCGCTCCATGCGAGACCGATGCCACAGAGAAGAAAGGCGGGCCGGAACGTCTTCATGCAAGGCTCCTCGACAGCAAAGTCCCGGATGCTAGCCAGCGGGCACCGGCCGTATCGCGATGCCCTTCATCCCGCCCGGAGAACCTTAGTTAGCCCGCCCGCGCGAAGGAACCCAAAGGGACGCAAAAGAAAAAGGGCCGGCCCCCGCGAGGGAGCCGGCCCGGCAATCCAGGCCGCGTACGGCCGGCAGCGCGGGCTCAGGTCGGAAGGCCGTCAGAAGGCCATTTCCTTTTCGACTTCCTGCAGCTTGCGGCGGGCCAGCGCCAGGTTCGACTTCGCCTTGTCCAGCACGAAGTAGATGAACACGCCTTCGTGCCGCGCCATCGGGCGCAGCAGGTGGTATTGCTTGCCGAGGGTGATCAGGATGTCCTCGATGCTGTCGTTCAGGCCGAGGGCGCGCATGGTCTTGAGCTTGGCGCGCATCACCTCGGTGTTGCCGGCGGCGGCCACTTCCAGGTCGACGCCGGTGCCGACGGAGCCCAGCATCATGCCGCTGGAGGAGTCGACCACGGCGGCGCACAGCGCGCCGTCGGCGGTCAGGAGGTTTTCGAGGCTGTTCTGGATCGAGGCCATTTCAATGTTTTCCCAAGGTTCGGTTGCTCATGCGAATGAAGGAGTGAGGCGAGGGCGTCGCATGCAACCCGTCCGCGCCTGTGGTTCGATCCGGCCGGCGGCCGCTCATGGCGCCTCGAGCGCCCGCACGCAGGCCGCGGTGCGGTACATCGCCTGGGCCAGCACCGCGCCGGCGCCGGCGATGACGTTCACCACCAGTTCGGTCTCCCCGTTGCGTACCGGGCTGACGAGCGCGAAGCCGTTGTCGGTGGCGACCGTGATGCAGGTGCAGCGGCCCAGCCGCGCCTCCTGCGCCGCGACGGCGCCGATGGCGCAGATCGAGCTGGCCATCGCGGCGATGCGCGCGGGCTCGATGTCGCGCTGGCTCGCGCTGGCGATCTCGAAGCCGTCGGGCGTGGCGATCACCACGGAAACGATGCCGTTCACGTCCTCGAGCACGCGCTGCACCTCGTCCGCGGCGCGCAGCCTGATGGCATGGGGAATCCTCATGGCGCGACCTCTTCGTCGAGCGCCTCGATCTGCATCAGCAGCATCTCTATCAGCGAGACGACGTCGTCCCTGCGGCGCGGATCGATCTCCAGCACGGGCAGCACCAGCCCGCGAGCGGCCAGCGCGCGCGCATAGTCGTCGAGCGTGGGAAGGGGGTGCGTGGGCAGGCGGTTGATGCCGAGCGCGCAGGGCATCTTCTCGAGCGCGCCCGCGAAGCCGTCGAGGTAGGCCGCCAGGTCGGCGAGCGGATCGGGCCGGCTGTTGTCGATGAGGATGGCGAAGCCCAGCGCGTCGCGCACCAGGATCTTCCACATGAAGTCGAAGCGGGCCTGCCCCGGCGTGCCGTACAGGCGCAGCCGGTCGCCGTTGTCCAGCGTCACCTGGCCGAAGTCGAGCCCGACGGTGGTGGTGGCCTTGGCGACCGAGGCGTCCGCATTCGCGACCTCGGTGCTGATCGGCGGGGTTTCGCTGATGGCGGCGATGGCGGTGGTCTTGCCCACGCCCATCGGGCCCGTGAAGACGAGCTTGTAGTCCCTCATGGCGGCCTCCGATCAGGCCAGCCCGAGGCGCTGGCGGATGCGCGAGAGCAGGCCCTGCTTGCGCCGCGCGGCATCGCCGCCGGCCCGCGCGCGGGAAGGCACGGGGGCCTCCCCGGCCCAGGCCAGGGCGCCTTCGCCGTCGAGCAGGCCGAGGAAGGTGCTGCACACCTCGACGTCGACGCGGCCGAGCACGCTGAGGCTTTCCGCCGACTGCGTGCTCCTGGCAAGCGCGGCCGCCAGCCGGGCGAAGGCCGGATGGCGCCGCAGGGTCGCCTGCGAGGGCCAGCGCACGAGCGAGGCACGCATGCCGGCCGGGCGCTGCGCGGCACGAGCGGCATCGCCCAACGAGGTACCCGGCCCGACCTGGTTGAGCAGTTCGACCAGTTCCTCCGCATAGATGGGCCGCGCCAGCGCGCGGCTGCCGCTCGCGGCGGCGGCATCGCCGCGGCTCACCATGGGCACCACGAAGCGTGCCCTGAGCGACTGCCATTCAGAGGCTGGGAAATCGCCGTCCATCAGCAGCAGATCGCAGGATCGCGATTCGCTGACGGTCCAGCGCGAGCGGAGATTGGAGCTGAGGCGCACGATGATTCTCAGGAGCTCGACCTCAACCTGAGGGAGCCCCATGACGCCCAGAACGAGAGACATACCTTCTTCTTCCCTGATTACTTGTTTTCAAAGGTTTGCCATTGTTATTCCTGTTAACTATTGGTGTATTGCAAATCGGGGCAACGCTTGAAATTGGGGCTGGCAACGAGAAGAAATCCACAGCGTTTGTTAACAGGGAGGGCGTCGGCGCCACATCCGCGCAGGCCGTGATGCAACCGGGGGCCCGCGGCCGGGAGCCTAAAATCCCGCTCCTTTGCCCTTTTCGGGCGGCCTTAGCCATCACTTCCCGGGAGATACACCCCATGAACCGCATCCGGCGCGCCCTGTCGCTCGTTCTTCTTTCCGCCAGCGCGGCCTTCACGCTCGGCGCCCAGGCCCAGAACCGCGAGCTGATCGTGGCCTCCAGCGCCACCTACGCCCCCTTCGCCTTCGAGAACAAGGACAAGCAGATCGTCGGCTTCGACATCGACATCATCAATGCCATCGCCAAGCAGCAAGGCCTGAAGATCAAGATCGTCAACACGCCCTTCACCGGCATCTTCGGTGCGCTGAACAACGGCGACGTCGACCTCGTGATCTCGGGCGTCACCATCAACGAGAAGCGCAAGCAGAGCTACGACTTCACGCCGCCCTACTTCGCGGCCCGCCAGCTGATCGCGCTGCCGAAGAACAGCAAGGTGGCCTCGCTGAAGGACCTGGCCGGCAAGAAGATCGCCGTGGTCAGCGCCTCCACCGCCGACGACATCGCATCGCGCGAGTTCGGCAAGACCAGCCCCGACATCCGCCGCTTCGAGAGCACGCCGCTCATCATTTCCGAGCTGGCCGGCGGCGGCGTCGATGCCGCCATGGGCGACAACGGCGTGATCGCCTACCGCGTGGCGCAGAACCCCGAGCTGAAGACGCTGGACGACAAGTCCTTCCCCGAAGAAGGCTTCGGCATCGTCGTGAAGAAGGGCGACAAGCCCCTGCTCGACAAGCTCACCGCCGGCCTCGCGGCCATCCGCGCCGACGGCAGCTACGTGACGATCTACAAGAAGTGGTTCAACAAGGACCCGAACGTGCGCTGAGCCGCACGGCATTTCACCGAACACGGCCGCCCCAACGCGGCCGTTTCGTTTTCCGTTGATCGATGAGAGTTTGAGGACGCAAGCATGGAACAACCAGTGCTGCTTTTCGGATGGTTCCGCTGGGACATCCTCGTGGAATACAAGGACCTGTTCTGGCAGGGCGCATGGATGACGCTGCGCATGACGGTGGTCTGCGTGCTGCTGGGCGCGAGCTGGGGGCTGTGCCTCGCGCTCGCGCGGCTGGCGCATCCGCGCCATGCGCCATGGACCTGGGTCGCGCGCTTCTTCCTGCGCTGGCCGGCCACGGTGTACGTGAGCTTCTTCCGGGGCACGCCGCTGTTCGTGCAGATCCTCCTGATCCACTTCGCGGTGATGCCGGTGTTCATCCACCCGACCTCGGGCATCCTGATCGACGGCGAGCTCGCGCGCACGCTCAAGCAGGAGCACGGCGCTCTCATCTCGGGCGTGGTGGCGCTCACGCTGAACTCGGCTGCCTACATCTCCGAAGTGTTCCGCGCCGGCATCCAGTCGATCTCGCGCGGGCAGTTCGACGCGGGCCGCTCGCTGGGCTTCTCGCCCGCGCAGGTGATGCGCTACGTGGTACTGCCGCAGGCCTTCCGCCGCATGCTGCCGCCGCTGGGCAACAACGCCATCGCGCTGCTGAAAGACACGTCGCTGGTCTCCGCCATCGGCCTGGCCGAGCTGGCCTACGCCGCGCGCACCGTGGCCGGCGCCTATGCGCGCTACTGGGAGCCGTACCTCGCGATCTCGGTGATCTACTGGGTGATGACGCTGATCCTCACGACGATGCTGCGCCGCCTGGAGCACCGCCTCGCGCGTAGCGACAGAGCCTAGGCACACCCCCAGGCTTCGCGCACTTCGTGTCGCTTCGCCACCCCCCTTGCAGGGGGCAACACCTGAGGCCCGGCAAAGCCGGTTCCTCGGTGTTCGCGGAAGGACCAGATCGCCAGGCCCGCAGGCGCCGGGGCCAAAATAGCGCCACATGCCGCCCATATCCCCCGAAGAGACGCCCATCCCCGCCGCGAGGCCGCAGCCGACGAAGTTCGCGGCGCTCGTGCCCCTGAAGCTCCCCGTGTTCCGCATGCTGTGGAGCACCTGGCTCGTCGCCAACATCTGCATGTGGATGAACGACGTGGCCGCCGCGTGGATGATGACCACGCTGACCTCCTCGCCGATCTGGGTGGCGCTGGTGCAGTCGGCCTCCACGCTGCCGGTGTTCCTGCTGGGCCTGCCCAGCGGCGCGCTGGCCGACATCCTCGATCGCAGGCGCTGGCTGGTGGCCACGCAGTTCTGGCTGGCCGGCACCGCCATCGTGCTGTGCGGCGCGCTGGCGCTCGACCTCATGACCGCGCCGCTGCTGCTGGCGCTCACCTTCGCCAACGGCATCGGGCTGGCGCTGCGCTGGCCGGTGTTCGCGGCCATCGTGCCCGAGCTGGTGCCGCGGCCGCAGCTGCCGGCGGCGCTGGGGCTGAACGGCATTGCCATGAACGCATCGCGCATCGTCGGCCCGCTCACCGCCGGCATGCTGATCGCGAGCGCGGGCAGCATCTGGGTGTTCGCGCTGAACGCGGTGCTGTCGGTGGCCTCGGGCTTCGTGGTGCTGCGCTGGCGACGCGAGCACACGCCCAACCCGCTGGGCCGCGAGAAGCTCATCAGCGCGATGCGCGTGGGCGTGCAGTTCGTGCGGCAGTCGCAGCGCATGCGCGCGGTGCTCACGCGCATCACGATCTTCTTCTTCCACTCGACCGCGCTGCTGGCGCTGCTGCCGCTGCTGGCGCGCAACCTCCAGGGCGGCGGCGCGGGCACCTTCACGCTGCTGCTGGCCGCCATGGGCGCGGGCGCGATCGTGGCGGTGCTGTTCCTGCCGCGGCTGCGCCAGGCGCTGGGGCGCGACCAGCTGGTGCTGCGCGGCACGCTGCTGCAGTCGGGCGCCACCGCCGTCATGGCCTTCGCGCCGAATGCGTGGATCGCCGTGCCCGCGATGTTCTTCGGCGGCATGGCGTGGATCACGGTGGCCAACTCGCTCTCGGTGTCGGCACAGCTCGCGCTGCCCGACTGGGTGCGCGCACGCGGCATGTCGATGTACCAGATGGCGATCATGGGCGCGAGCGCGATCGGCGCGGCCATCTGGGGGCAGGTGGCCACGGTCACCTCGCTGGTCGCCAGCCTCGGCGTGGCCGCCGTCAGCGGCACGCTGCTGATGCTCGTTGCGCTGCGCTGGGTGACCGACGTGAGCGGCGAGGACGACACCAGCCCCGCGCAGGCCGGCTGGGCCGTCGGTCCGCCCGCGGAGGCGCCGGAGGAAAACGGCCGCGTGGTGATCACCGTCGAATACATCATCGAACCCGCGCGCGCCGCGGCTTTCCACCTCGTGATGCAGCAGACGCGTCGCGCGCGCCTGAGCCAGGGCGCCATCGGCTGGGAGCTGCTGCACGACATCGCGCAGCCCGAGCGCTACGTCGAGCAGATCGTCGACGAGTCGTGGACCGATCACCTGCGCCGCTTCAACCGCGCCACCGCGAGCGACATGGCGCTGCGCGAACGTCGGCTCGCCTTCCACATCGGCGAGACGGGGCCGGTGATCACGCGCTACATCGTGCGGCGCTGAAGGGCCAGCCGCCACCGTCCTCAGTGGAAGAACAGCAGCCGCGTCAGGAAGGTATGGCCGGCCTCCGCCGCCATCAGCCCGACCAGGACCAGCAGGCACAGGGGCGGCAGCAGGATGGCATAGACCAGCGCCAGCCGCTCCCAGGCCATGTGCATGAAGACCGCGACGATCAGCCCCGCCTTCAACAGCATGAAGGTGATGATCAGGGCCCAGCGCAGGTACCCCTGGAAATGGAAGTAGTCCACCAGGTACGACATCGTGCTGAGCACGAACAGCAGACCCCAGATCCTGAGATAGAGGCCGATCGGATGTTGCTGGCCGGTAGCGGGGTTCATGGTCGTCCTCACCAGAGATAGAACAGCGCGAAGATGAACACCCACACCAGGTCGACGAAATGCCAGTACAGGCCGGCGATCTCGACGATCTGGTAGTTGCCGGCCCTGTCGTAGTCGCCGCGCATCAGCTTGAAGGCCACGGTGAACAGGAAGACCACGCCGGCCGACACATGCAGCCCGTGAAAGCCCGTGATCATGAAGAAGGTCGAGCCGAACTGCGCCGCGCCCATCGGGTTGCCCCAGGGCCGCACGCCCTCCTCGAGGATCAGCTTGGACCACTCGAAGGCCTGCATGCCGACGAAAAGTTCGCCCAGGGTGCCGGTCACGAGCATCAGGGTGGCGGCGTTCACGCGGTCGCGACGGTAGGCGAAATTGACGGCCATCGCCATCGTGCCGCTGCTGCTGATGAGCACGAAGGTCATGATCGCGATCAGCAGCAGCGGTACGTCGGCACCTCCGACATGGAGCGCGAACACCTCGCTCGGGTTGGGCCACGGCACGGTGGTCGAGACGCGCACCGTCATGTAGCCGGTCAGGAAGCAGCTGAAGATGAAGGTGTCGCTGAGCAGGAAGATCCACATCATCGCCTTGCCCCACGAGACGTGGAACGCCTGGCGATCGGAAGACCAGTCGGCGACCAGCCCGCGCCAGCCGCTCGCGGCGGCGGCGACGGCCGGGTTCGATGGCGTTGCCGCGATCGTCGACGTGTTCATGGGACGCCTCCTCAGGATGTGCCGCAGACGAAGCGCGCCACCTCCGGCGTCACCCAGCCCAGCAGCCCGAACAGCACCAGCCACACCGCCAGCATGAAGTGCCAGTAGCGCGCGCACAGCGCGACGCGCCACGCGGCTTGGGCAGGATCGACCCATGCGACGCGCGCCGTCCATGCCCACCCGACCAGCCCACCCGCCAGGTGGAGCCCGTGCATGGCGGTCAGCAGATAGAAGAAGCTGCCCGCCGGATTGCCGGCCGGCATCACCTGCGCGCTCCAAAGCACCTGCCAGGCCCACAGCTGCACGCCCAGGAAGGCCGCGGCGCAGAGGCCACCGGCCAGCAGCAGGCGACGGCTGCGCGTCGACCCGGCGTCGCGCGACGCGGCAGCTGCCCATTGCAGCGCCACGCTGCCCCCGACGAGCAGCGCCGAGCTGAGCCAGAGCTGCCACGGCAGCGCGATCGTCATCGAGTCGTCGCCGCTCATGCGCATCACGTAGGCCACGATGAAGAGGGAAAACAACGCGGTGGCCACGCCCATGAAAACCCACAGGCCGATGCTGGCCGCGCTCGCGTTCGCGTCGCGAGGACCACCGCCGCGGCCGGCGCCGCGCACGCCCAGGGAGGCGATGCCCGGGTTCATGCCGGTGCCCCTCGAACCCCGCCCTGGCCCTGCTGCGCTCCGGGCTCCTCGCCCCCGGCTTGCGGCGGTGCGTTCTGCGCGACGAAATCCTCCGCCGCACCCGGCACCCCGTAGGCGTAGGCCCACCTGTAGACCACCGGCAGCCGGGGGCCCCAGTTGCCGTGAGCCGGCGGCGTTTCGGGTGTCTGCCATTCGAGCGACGCGGCACGCCACGGATTGGCGTCGGCGCGCCGGCCGCGCCAGGCGCTCCAGGCGCTCCAGGCGAGATTGGCGATGAAGATCAGCTGGCTCACGCCGACGATCAGCGCAACCACGGTGATGAACGTGTTCAGGCTGAATGCCGACTGCGGAATGAACTTGTAGCCGTCGAAGTTGTAGTAGCGCCGCGGCATGCCCAGCACGCCGAGGTAGTGCATCGGGAAATAGATCGCGTAGGTGCCGAGGAACGTGATCCAGAAGTGCAGCCGGCCGAGCCGGTCGTCGAGCATTCGGCCGGTGATCTTGGGAAACCAGTGGTAGATGCCGCCGAACACCACCAGCAGCGGCGCCACGCCCATCACCATGTGGAAGTGCGCCACCACGAAATAGGTGCCGGAAAGCGGAATGTCCACGCTCACGTTGCCGAGGAAGAGCCCGGTCAGCCCGCCGATGACGAAGGTGCACACGAAGGCCAGCGCGAACAGCATCGGCACCGACAGGTGGATGTCGCCCCGCCACAGCGTCAGGAGCCAGTTGTAGACCTTGATCGCGGTGGGCACCGCGATGACCAGCGTAGTGGTCGCGAAGAAGAAGCCGAAGTACGGGTTCATGCCGCTCACGAACATGTGGTGCGCCCAGACCACCACGCTGAGTCCGCCGATGGCCACGATGGCCCACACCATCGTGCGGTAGCCGAAGATGCTCTTGCGCGCGTGCACGCTGATCAGGTCGGACACGAGGCCGAAGGCCGGCAGCGCCACGATGTAGACCTCGGGATGGCCGAAGAACCAGAACAGGTGCTGGAACAGCAGCGGGCTGCCGCCCTTGTAGTTCGTCACCTGCCCCATCGACACCAGCGCCGGCATGAAGAAGCTGGTGCCCAGCGTCCGGTCGAGCAGCAGCATCACGCCGCTGACGAACAGCGCCGGAAAGCCGAGCAGCGCGAGGATGGTGGCAACGAAGATGCCCCACACCGACAGCGGCATGCGCAGCAGCGTCATGCCTTCGCAGCGCGCCTGCAGCACGGTGGTCACGTAGTTGAGGCCGCCCATCGTGGTCGCCACGATGAAGATGAGCAGCGAGACCAGCATCAGCACGATGCCGCCCGCATGGCCCGGCGTGCCGGGCAGGATCGATTGCGGCGGATACAGCGTCCAGCCCGCGCCGGTGGGGCCGCCCTCGACGAAGAAGCTCGCCATCAGGACCACGACCGAGAGCAGGTAGACCCAGAAGCTCAGCATGTTGAGGTAGGGGAAGACCATGTCCCGCGCCCCCACCATCAGCGGAATCAGGTAGTTGCCGAAGCCGCCGAGGAACAGCGCCGTGAGCAGGTAGATCACCATGATCATCCCGTGCATGGTCACGAACTGGTAGTAGCGCTCGGCGTTGATGAACTCGAACTGGCCGGGAAAGCCGAGCTGCAGCCGCATCAGGTTGGACAGCACCAGGCCCACCACGCCCACCGCGATGGCCGTGCAGGCGTACTGGACCGCGATCACCTTGTGGTCCTGGCTCCAGACGTAGCGGGTCAGGAAACTGCGCGGCGCGGGGTGCCCCGCGTTGTCGGCGTGGGACACGGCGTGCCCCGTGGGCGAGGGATGGTTCATCGCGCGGCCTTCTGTTCGGGGGCGGCCTGCGCCGGCGGGCTGCCGAGACTCTGGATATAGGCCACCAGCGCGGCCAGTTCCTCGTCGCTCAGCTCGATCCTGGGCATGACCGGCGGGAAGCCCTTCACCTGGCGGGCCTGCGGATCCCGGATGAAGCTGCGCAGATAGGCGTCGTCGACCAGCGCGGTGGAGCCGTCCGACATGGTTTCGGTCTTGCCGTACAGGCCCTTCCAGGTCGGTCCCACTCGCGCGCTGCCATCGACCGTATGGCAGGCCACGCAGCCCTTGGCATCCGCCAGCGCGCGGCCCTGCTGGACACGCGCGCCGCCGCCGGCCGCCGCGGCGTCCGCCGGGAGCTCGGGAGCCTTGGCCTGCGAACTGGCGAAGGTCGGCAGCGCGGCCTGCCAGGCCCTGTAGCTCGCCGGGTCCTCAACCACCACGAAGCCGCGCATGTTGGGATGACCCACGCCGCACAGCTGCGCGCAGAGCGCTTCGTAGTTGCCCGCGACGGTCGGCGTGAACCAGAAGCGGCTGACCTGCCCCGGCACGATGTTCATCCGCGCGCGGAAGGGCGGGACGAAGAAGTCGTGCAGCACGTCGTTCGAGCGCATCAGCACCAGCACCGGCGTGCCGAGGGGCAGATGCACCTCGTTGCCGGCGACCAGGAGATCGTCCTGCCCGGCCGGGTCGCCGGGATCGATCCCGAACGGATTGGCGGCGCTGACGAAGCGCGCATCGGTCGCGCCCAGCTTGCCGTCCGCACCCGGGAAGCGGAAGCGCCATTGCCACTGCTGGGCCAGCACTTCCAGCACGAGAGCGTCGCGAGGCTCCTTCACATAGTTCGCGTACACCACGAGGCCGGGCGCCAGCAGCGCCATGATGCCGACGGTGGTGCCGCCGATCAGCCAGCGCTCGAGCTTCCTGCTCTCGGGTTCATGCGCCGCGCGGTGCCCCTCGCGATGACGGAAGCGCACCAGCGTGTAGGCGATGAACACGTTGATGACGACGAAGAAGAGGCCCGTGATCACCAGCGTGATGGTCAGGGTGTCGTCCATCTGCCGCCAGTTCGAGGCAAGGGGTGTCGTCCACCACGGATTGACGACGTGAAACAGCACCGAGGCTGCCACGATGAGCAACAGGGCGACGGCCATGATCATGTGCAGCCCCTCGGTTCGTCATCGGTTCAGGGGTGCGGGGGCTCATGCGCTCGAGCGCAGCGCCGGGACTTGCGGCTCCTCGCCCTCGAACCGGGCTTCGGGATGCGCGGACTGCAGCAGCGCCTCGATGTCCCGCACGCGCGAACGCGGCAAGTCCACCATCAGCAGGATCCGGCCCTGCGCAATGGCACTCTCGAAGCGCCGCAGGCGTGGACTCGGGATGGAAATGCCGATCATGCTGGCCGACCAGGCGCCGACCACGCCACCCAGGATGGCCAGCAGCACTGCCACCTCCCATTCGGGGTCGTCGCCGACGATCGGGAAGAGCAGCGCGGCCACGAGGCCGAAGACTGCGCCGCAGGCGCTGCCGACCACCAGCCCGGTCTTGGCTGCGTGGACGAGGTCCGAGGTTTGCCACACGTTGGCCGCATGGAGCCCGGTCATGTCCATGCCTTCCGGCCCGGTGAAATGAATGCGCGCGATGTCGACGCGCGCCCGCACCAGATCGTGCATCACGCTCCTGGCGCTGGCCAGGTCCGGCATCAGCCAGTAAATGCGTCTTTTCATAGCATCCCCTTTCCGTCTTGCGACGAGACAAGGATCCATGGGTGACTTATATGCCCAAGGGAAGCCGGTATCAAGCGGCGTGCACAGAGCCTATTTCGGCCAAGCGGAATCAGCGGGCGGCATCCCGGTCTTCTTCCGCTCGGGGGCTCCGACGAATACGGAAGTTCATCGGTTTCTGAATTGCCGATTCCCCTGAATAATGGGTCGCTCCCGACCCCACGGCCGCGAACAAGAACAAGAGGAGAGACATGCACCTCGAGCGCCCGACCCGATCGTCACGCCGCACTCCGGCGCACCCCATCCCCTTGTTCGTGGCCGCCCTCGCGGGGCTGGCTGGCGGCGCCGCGAACGCGGCATGCGACCCCACCGCCACGCCGGGCACCGGCGACAGCGTGATCTGCAGCGGAACGACCGCCGGCTCGGACAGCGTGATCGCAACGCCGGGCAGCACCGGCGTGAGCATCACGGTGGACAACGGCGCCACGCTCACCACCAACGCCACGCAGGCGCTGCTGGTGCGCGACGCCAGCACCATCACGAACAACGGCACCATCACCGTCTCGGGCGGTTCGGGCTCGGCGCGCGCGGCCATGGTGGCCACGGGCAACGACAACACAATGACCAACAACGGCACGATCCGCACGACGAGCAGCGGCACCTCGGGCATCCTGGTCACGTCGAACAGCAGCACGCGCACGCTCATCACCAACAACGGCAGCATCTCCACCGCGGGCGGCAGCTCGCACGGCATCTCGACACTGGGGCCGGGCAACACCGTCGTCAACAACGGCAGCATCGCGACCAGCGGCAACTCGGCCAAGGGCGTCTACCTGCAGGGCGGCAACCTCGTGGCCAACCTGCTGGTGAACACCGGCAGCATCGCCACCACCGGCGCCAACTCGCCCTCGGGCGGCGCCGATGCGGTGCATGCGAACACGCTGGGCACGAGCTTCTTCTCGCGCGTGGAGAACCGCGCCGGCGCCACGCTGTCGAGCGCCAACGGCTACGGCTACCGCGGCCAGAACGGCAACGACACACTGGTCAACGCCGGCACCATCGAGGGACACGGCGGCGCGGGCAACACCGACGCGATCTACATGGGCGCGCTCGGCCTCGGCACGCTGATCCTGCAGACCGGATCGGTCATCCGCGGCGGGGCCGACGGCGGCGTCGGCAAGACCGCCAGCACCTTCCTCGAAGGCAGCGGCACCGTCGACAACGCCTTCCGCAACTTCCAGAACCTCACGATGCGCGGCACCGCGTGGTCGTGGCTGACCGACGCGAACTTCTCCGACTCTGTGCGCGTGGAGTCCGGGCGCTTCACCCTTCCGGCCACGCTCACGAGCCCCGTCATCACCGTGCTTCCCGGCGCCACGGTGGCCGGCACCGGCACTTTCGCCGGCAACGTGACCAACCAGGGCACGCTGCTGCCAGGCCCGAACGACGGCACGAACTTCGGCGCCTTCACCGTGCGCGGCAACTACTTCGGCGGCAGCGGCGCGCTGATGCAGGTCAACACCGTGCTGGCGGGCGACAACTCGCCGTCCGACAGGCTGGTGATCGACGGCGGCACCGCCTCGGGCGCCACCAGCCTGCGCGTGGTCAACCGCGGCGGCATGGGCGCGCCCAGGCTGGCCGACGGCATCCTGGTGGTGCAGGCCGTGAACGGCGCCACCACGGCCGACAGCGCCTTCTCGCTGACCCAGGCGGTGGAAGCCGGTGCCTACAGCTACCGCCTCTTCCGCGGCGGCGCGACCGGCGGCAACCCCGACAACTGGTACCTGCGCAACAACGGCTACCTGGTCGACGGCCATGTGGTGGGCTCGCTGGAAGAGGCGATCGAGGAGGCGGAAGCCTCGGGCAGGCCGATGCCGGTGGAGCAGGTCAAGCTCTACCGCCCCGAGATTCCGCTCTACAGCGCGCTGCCGATCGCGGTGCGCCGCCTCGGGCTGGCGCAACTGGGCACCTTCCACGACCGGCAGGGCGACCAGCAACTGCTCGCGAACGACGCGGAAGACACCGGCAGCGAAGGCCGGCAGGCCTCGTGGGGCCGCGTGTTCGGCGAGAGCACGCGCCAGCGCCTGCGCGGCGACGCGAATCCGCAGTTCGACGGCAGCGTCAGCGGCCTGCAGCTGGGCCACGACTTCCTGGCCGCCACCGACGCATCGGGCGGACGCCATCGCGTCGGCGTGCTGGGCGGCTACACGCGCGCCAGCGGCAACGCGAGCGGCATCGCCGACGGCGCCACCAACGAGGCGGTCGGCCGCATCACCGTGGAGGGCTACAGCCTGGGCGCCTACTGGACCCGCATCGCGAGCAGCGGCTGGTACAGCGACGCCGTGCTGCTGGCCACCCGCTACAAGGCCGATGCGCGCTCCACGCTGGGGCGCGGCGGCCGTCCGCACGGCACCAGCGTGACCGCGTCGATCGAGGCCGGCTACCCGCTGGCGCTGAGCGACAGCGTCACGCTGCAGCCGCAGGTGCAACTGATCTGGCAGCGCAGCTCGCTCGACAGCTTCGACGACGGCATCTCCTCCGTGCGCTTCCAGCGCGACAACGCCGTCACCGGCCGGCTGGGCGCGCGGCTCGAAGGCCGCTTCGAGGCCGGCGGCGGCGTGTGGAAGCCGTACCTCAAGCTCAACCTGTGGCACACCTTCAGCGGCAGCAACGCGATCTACCTCGGGCCCACCGACCAGGTCGTCAATCGCCGCAACTCGGGCGCGCTCGAGGCGGGCGGCGGCATCGTGGGGCAGCTGAACAGGAAGCTGGCGGTCTACGGCGGCCTGGCCTACACCAGCGCCGTGGGCAACACCCAGCAGACCGGCTGGCAGGGGCAGGTCGGGATGCGCCTGCGCTGGTGAAGGCAGCGGCGGTTTGCCCGTGAATGGTCAATTTTTGACCAACTGGGTGAATTTGATGGCACGCGGCTTGCATGAGTGAAAATCGCCGGGTATCCACGGATAGCCTGTCTTTTTTGACCGTATGGATAATTTAAGCCACCGCCACAACAGGCGCCACGAGGTACCACCGCGATGAATCCGCCTCCCCTGCGCAGCCGCTTCTGGTCCGACCTGACCAGCGAAGAGTTCTCCCGCCTCGACCGCGAACGGCTAATCGCCGTGCTGCCGGTGGGAGCCACCGAGCAGCACGGTCCGCATCTGCCGATGTCGACCGACACCGCCACCATCGACGGCATGGTGCGCGCCACGCTGCCGCACCTGCCCGACGACCTGCCGGTGCTGTTCCTGCCCACCGTGCCCTACGGCAAGAGCAACGAGCACTCGCGCTACCCCGGCACGCTCACCGTGTCGGCGAACACGCTGATCTCGATGTGGAAGGACATCGGCTCCTGCGTCGCCAAGGCCGGCGTGCGCAAGCTGGTGCTCTACAACAGCCACGGCGGCCAGATGAGCGTGATGGACATCGTCGCGCGCGACCTGCGCGAGGAGCACGACATGATGGTCGTGGCAGCCAACTGGTACACGCTGGGCCTGCCCGAGGGCCTGTTCACCGCGCACGAGGGCAAGCACGGCATCCACGCCGGCGACCTCGAAAGCTCGGTGATGCTGCACCTCACGCCCGACTACGTGCGCCGCGACCAGTTCCAGAACTTCAGCTCGATGACCGAGCAGCTCGCCGCGGAGAACAAGTTCCTCTCGATCACTCCCAGCGGCAAGCTCGGCTGGCAGATGCACGACATCAACCCCGCGGGCGCCGCCGGCGACGCCACGCGTGCCACCGCAGAGAAGGGCGCCGCCGTGCTCGACCACGTGGGCCGACGCTTCGTCGAGCTGCTGCAGGAAATCGACCGCTTCCCGCTCTCGCGCCTGGCCAACCAGCCCGCCTGGAAATGAGCGCCGACGCCACCACCGCCGCCAGCGCGCCGCTGGTCAGCCTGCGCAACGTCAGCAAGCGCTTCGCCAACGGCACGCTCGCGCTGCAGGGCATGTCGCTGGACATCGGCGAGCACGACTTCATCAGCTTCCTCGGCCCCTCGGGCTGCGGCAAGAGCACGGCGCTGCGCCTCATCGCGGGGCTCACGCGCCTGAGTTCGGGCGACATGCACTGGTCCGGTGCCGCAGCCGCAGGCAACAAGAACGGCAAGACAGACCGCGACCTGGGCTTCGTGTTCCAGGAACCCACGCTCATGCCCTGGGCCAAGGTGTTCGACAACGTCTGGCTGCCGCTGAAGCTGGCAGGCACCAGCCGCGACGCCGCCGCGCCGGTGGTGAAGCAGGCGCTGGAGATGGTCGGCCTCTCGCGCTTCGCCGACGTGTACCCGCGCGAGCTTTCCGGCGGCATGAAGATGCGCGTGTCGATCGCCCGCGCGCTGGTCACGCACCCGCGCCTGCTGCTGATGGACGAGCCCTTCGCCGCGCTCGACGAGATGACGCGCATCAAGCTCAACAACGACCTGCTGGCCATCTGGCGCGAGCACCGCTTCTCGGTGGTGTTCGTCACGCACAGCGTGTACGAGTCGGTGTATCTGTCGAACCGCATCGTGGTGATGGCGGCGCGGCCCGGCCGCGTGATCGACGAGATCCGCATCGACGAGCCCTACCCGCGCGGAGAAGACTTCCGCACCTCGACCCGCTACAACGCGCACTGCACCGCGGTGTCGCAATCCCTGCACGGAGCCCTGCATGGCGTCGACATCGATCACTGAACCCGCCGTCGCCGTCACGGCAGATGCGGACGCGGCACCCTCCGAGGCCTCGCTGCGCGCGCACGAGGACCGGCTGCGCCGGCGCGAGTCGATGCTGCGCATCGTGGTGCCCGCGGCCATCGTCGCGCTGCTGCTGCTGGCGTGGGAATGGACCGTGCGCGCCAACAACATTCCGCACTACATCCTGCCCGCGCCCTCGCTCATCATCCGCACGCTGTTCGACAACTGGGAATCGCTGTCGAGTGCGCTGTGGTTCACGGTGAAGCTCACGCTGCTGGCGCTGGTCGCGGCCATCGTGGGCGGCGTGCTGCTGGCCATTGCCTTCGCGCTCTTCAAGTGGGTGGAGATCGGCCTGTTCCCGATCGCGGTGATCCTGCAGGTCACGCCGATCATCGCGATCGCGCCGCTGATCCTGATCTACGTGTCGAGCACCACGGCGGCGCTCTTGCTGTGCGCGTGGATCGTGGCCTTCTTCCCGATCCTGTCGAACACCGTCATCGGTCTGAAGAGCGCCGACAGCAACCTGCGCGACCTGTTCCAGCTCTACAAGGCCTCGCCCTGGCAGACCTTCCGCTACCTGCTCGCGCCCAGCGCGCTGCCGTACTTCATGGCCGGCCTGAAGATCGCGGGCGGCCTGAGCCTGATCGGCGCGGTGGTGGCCGAGTTCACGGCCGGCACGGCGGGCAAGGAGACGGGGCTGGCCTCGCGCATCCTCGAATCGAGCTTCCGCACCGAGATCCCGATGATGTTCGCGGCGCTGCTGCTGGTGTCCTTGCTGGGCATCGTGATCTTCATCGTGTTCGCGGCCCTGTCTCGGCTGGTGCTCGGCCACTGGCACGAAAGCGAGATGCGTCGTGAACGCTAGGACTCCAACCCCTGCACCGGCCGTCGACTGGGACGCCGTGCGCGAGGACCTGCGCGGCCTCAACGTGATCACCGCGCCCGGCCAGCGCAAGCAGCTGTCGAAGGACTTCTACTGGTACAGCCCCATCCTCACCGCGCAGCTCGCGGGCTGCGTGGCCGACCTCGTGGTGAAGGTCGGCACCGAGGACGACGTGCGCCAGGCCGCGGCCGTGGCCGCGAAATGGAAGCTGCCGCTCACCGTGCGCGCGGGCGGCACCGGCAACTACGGCCAGTGCGTGCCGCTCGAAGGCGGCATCGTGCTCGACGTGACGCAGATGTGCCGCGTGCTCGACATCCAGCCGGGCAGCATCCGCGTCGAGGCCGGCGCGCGCATGCACGACATCGACCTCGCCGCGCGCGAGACCGGGCAGGCGCTGCGCATGTGGCCCTCGACCTGGCATGTGGCGTCCATCGGCGGCTTCATCGCGGGCGGCTTCGGCGGCATCGGCTCGTTCCGCCACGGCATCCTGCGCGACCCCGGCAACCTGCTGCGCGCGCGCGTGATGACGGTGGAGCGCGAGCCGCGCGTCATCGAACTGCACGGCGACGAGATCCAGCAGGTGCACCACGCCTACGGCACCAACGGCGTGATCCTCGACGTGGAAGTGGCGCTGAGCCCCGCCGTCGACTGGGTGCACTGCACGGTGCTGTTCGACACGTATCGCGGCGCGCTCGACTTCGGCATCGCCGCGCAGGCGCCTTCGCTCGACATCTTCCTGCTGTCGACGGTGGAGGCCCGCTTCTCGCCCTACTACACGGCCATGCGCGACCGCTTCCCGGCCGACCGGCATGCGGTGTTCGCGATGGTCTCGCCCGAATCGATGGCGGACTTCCGCGCGCTCGCCGCGGCGCAGGGCGGCACCATCTCGGTGGCCGGCACCGAGACAGAGCTGCTCGCCGACGGCCTGCCGCCGGCCTACGAGTGCGCCTTCAACCACACCACGCTGCAGGCGCTGAAGGCCGACCGCAGCTGGACCTACCTGCAGGTGGCCTACGCCCAGCCCTTCGACCCGGCCGTGGTCGAGCGGCACCTGCAGATCTTCGGCGACGACGTGCTGCAGCACCAGGACTTCGCGCGCGCCAACGGCGAATGCGGCACCTTCGGCATCCTGCTGGTGCGCTGGAAGGGTGAGGCGCACCAGTACGAGGTGATCCGCGAGATCGAATCGCAGGGCGGCTGCGTGATCTTCAACCCGCACGTCGTGACCATCGAGGACGGCGGCATGAAGACCATCGACACGCAGCAGATCGAGTTCAAGAAGCGCAGCGACCCGATGGGCCTGATGAACCCCGGAAAAACGCGCGGCTGGCGCCCCGACATGGCCGTCGGGCGCTGAAAAGCCTTAGTCTCCGCATCCCGTACTTTTCAACGAAACCTCCACAGGAGCACGTTCCCATGCGCATCCCCGCTTTCGATCTCCGCCCGCTTGTCTTCGGCCTGGCCCTCGCGGGCGCCGCCTTCGCCGTGCAGGCGCAGGAAAAGGTGGTGTTCGCCACCAACTGGAAGGCGCAGGCCGGCCACGGCGGCTTCTACCAGGCGCTGGTGGACGGCACCTACAAGAAGTACGGCCTCGACGTCGACATCCAGCAGGGCGGCCCGATGGTCAACAACCGGCCGATGCTGCCGGCCGGCAAGGTCGACTTCCTGATGACCGGCAACCTGCTTCAGTCCTTCGACAACGTGAAGAACGGCGTGCCCACCGTGGTGGTGGCGGCCTTCTTCCAGAAGGACCCGCAGGCCATGTTCGCCCACCCGGGCCAGGGCTTCGACACCTTCAAGGACATGACCAAGGCGCCGGTGGCCTTCATCGGCAAGGACGGCCAGTTCAGCTTCTGGCAGTGGATGAAGTCGGAGCACGGCTTCAAGGACTCGCAGCTCAAGCCCTACACCTTCAACGTGGGCCCGTTCCTGGCCGACAAGAAATCGATCCAGCAGGGCTACGCCATCTCCGAGCCGCTGTCGATCAAGGCGCAGGCCGGCTTCGACCCGGTGGTGCAGCTCCTGGCCGACAACGGCTTCTCGACCTACTCGACCACCATCGAGACGCGCGCCGACCTGGTGAAGACCAAGCCCGAGACGGTGCGCAAGTTCATCGAGGCGTCGATCATCGGCTGGAACAACTACCTCTATGGCGACAACAAGGCCGCCAACGAGATGATCGCCAAGATCAACCCCGACTCGCCCGTGGCCTCCTCGCAGGGCTCCATCGAGCTGATGAAGAAGATGGGCATCGTCGACAGCGGCGAATCGCTCACCAAGGGCATCGGCGCGATGGACGAGGCCCGCGTGAAGGACTTCTACGACAAGATGGTCAAGGCGGGCCTGTACAAGCCCGGCGAGGTCGACCTGTCGAAGGTCGTCACCACGCAGTTCGTGAACAAGGGCGTCGGCATCGACGTCCGCAAGAAGCTCACCGGCAAGTAAGTCGCTTCGAAAGTTTCTCCCGTGGGTCGCGCGGGGCTTGCGCCGGGGTCAGATGCCGGCGCCTGGGTTGCCATAAGGCACTGCGCGGCCTTTTATTCCTTGGGCTCTGACCCCGTCTCGCCAGCGACGCAAGTCCTGGGCGAACCGGCCCTCAACCATGAAAACGCTAGTCGTCCACTGCCATCCGAATCCTGACAGCTTCAACCACGCGCTCTACCGCACCGCCCTCGAGGCGCTCCAGCCGCGACATCCCGTCAAGGCCATCGACCTGTACGCCGAGGGCTTCGACCCCACGCTGACATGCGAAGAGCGCATCGCCTACCTCGACAACCCCGACCTGATACGCGAACGTGTGAAACCCCACGTCGAAGCGCTGCTGTGGGCCGAGCACCTGGTGTTCGTGTTTCCCACCTGGTTCCACGGGCCGCCGTCGATGCTCAAGGGCTGGCTCGAACGGGTGTGGCTGCCCGGCGTGGCCTTCCTGCCGGCGGAACGCAAGGGGCAGCTCGCGAAGTCGGGCATGCGGCACATCAGGCGGCTCACGGTGGTCACCACCGGCGGCTCGCCGCGCTGGTTCGTGATGGTCATCGGCGACCCGGGCAGGCGGCTCTTCACGCGAGCGCTGCGCGCGCTCTTCGCGTGGCGCTGCAAGGTGACATGGCTGCAGCTGCACGACATGAACGCCGTCACCGCGAACGACCGCACCCACTTCATCGAACGCGTCTCGCGCAAGCTGAGCAGCATCCAGCAGTAGAGCCACAGACTCCAGAGGGAGACACGACACCATGAGCCTCGAACGCACGCTCACCGTCCGCGTCGAACGCATCTCGCGCCAGACGCCGGAAATCCTGGCCTTCGAGCTGGCCCACCCGTGGGGCCGGCCGCTGCCTTCCTACGAGGCCGGCGCGCACATCGACGTGCACATGCCCGGCGGCTTCTCGCGCCAGTACTCGCTGGCGCGGGCGCCCTCGGCCGCTAACACGGGCCGCTACGTGATCGGCGTGAAGCGCGAGCTTTCCAGCCGCGGCGGCTCGGCCTCGATGCACGAGCGCGTGCGCGAGGGCGACCTGCTGCCGATCAGCGCGCCGCGCAACACCTTCCCGCTGCGCGATGAAGCCACGCACCACCTGCTGCTGGCCGGCGGCATCGGCATGACGCCTCTGCTGGCGATGGCGCAGGCGCTCGCGGCGCGCGGCGCTGCATTCACGCTGTGCGTGTTCGCGCGCAGCGAGGAGCACCTGGCTTTCGCCGATGCGCTGCACGCGCCGTCGCTGGCGCCGTACCTGCGCCTGCACCTGGACCAGGGCGATGCCTCGCAGCGCATCGACCTGCGCTCGCTGCTGGCCGAGCGCGCGAGCGGCACGCATCTCTACGTGTGCGGCCCCGGCGGCTTCATGCAGGCGGTGCGCGACGCCGCCGCGCATTGGCCCGAGGACGCGCTGCACGCCGAATACTTCGCGGCGCCCACCGACGCCGGTGCCGCCGCCGGCCTGCCCTTCACGCTGAAGCTCGCGCGACGCGGCATCACCGTGCCGGTGGCCGCCGACCAGACCGCCGTCGACGCGCTGCACGAGGTCGGCATCGACATTCCGGTGTCGTGCCAGCAGGGCCTGTGCGGCACCTGCGTGGTCGAGGGCGACGGCGAGGGCGCCGAGCACCGCGACTTCTGCCTCACGGGCAGCGAGCGCCGCCACAAGGTGGCCTTGTGCTGCTCGCGCGCCAAGGGACTGGAACTGGAACTGCAGCTGTGAGTGCGCGGCCTGCTTCCATCAACGAAGAGAGCGACGCGGAGGCGCCCGCCACGCGGGGGCGCTCGCGCAAGTACACGCAGGTGCTCGGCCTCATCAACCAGGCCGCCATCGAGGTGTTCGCAAGCGTTGGGCTGGCCGGCGCCTCGACGCAGGCCATCGCCGACAAGGCGGGCCTGTCGAAGGCGCAGCTGCACTACTACATCGACAGCAAGGAGGCGCTGTACCGGCAGGTGCTGCAGGACATCCTCAACGACTGGATCGTGGTGTTCGGCTTCAGCGACGAGGCCTTCGGCCCGCGCAAGGTGCTGGGCGACCTGATCCGGCGCAAGATGATGTTCTCGTTCGAGCACCCGCTGCGATCGCGCATCTTCACTGCCGAGATGATGCGCGGCGCGCCGGTGCTCAACAGCATGATGGACACGAGCAAGCAGCGCACCGACCAGGCCGCCGCCGTGATCCGCAACTGGATGAACCAGGGCCTGATGGACGAGGCCGACCCGATGCTGGTGCTGTTCCACATCTGGGCCGTGACGCAGTTCTATGCCGACCACGCCACGCAGGCCGCCTACTTCCGCGACACCGCGCAGCAAGGCGACGACAAGGACCGGCGCTACCTGATCGAGCAGGTCACGGAGTTCCTGCTCAAGGGCGCGGGCGTCAGGTAGAAGACGGCGAAAAAGAAAAGGTGGTGCGGGGCAGGTACATGGTGGCTTCCACCTCCACCAGCACCTCGTCGCCCGGCAGGAAGCGCGACACCTCCACCACCGTGCTGACCGGCGGCTCGCCCGGATAGAACAGGCCACGCACGCGGTTGTAGAAGGCGTAGTGCGGCAGGTGGCGGAAGTACTGCACCAGCTTCACCACGTCTTCCATCGTGCCGCCGTGCTCGGCGGCAATCTGGCGGATGCGCTCCAGCACGAACCAGCTCTGCGCGACGATGGGCGCCTCGAACACGTCCACCGACATCTGGCCGGTGGCATAGCCCAGGCTCTGCAGCGCGGTGCGCGCTTCTTCCGGAATGGCGTCGTAGCCGGCCACCGCGCGGCGCGTGGCCGGATCGACGGCGACCACGCCGCTCATGAAGACGAAATCGCCCACGCGCTTGGCGGCGGCGTAGTTGGCCATCGGCTTGCCCATGCTCATTGCTCGTTGCTCTCCAGTGGTTGGCCGGCGCGGATGACGGTGCGTTGCCGTCCGCGCGGGCCGATCAGTTCGTGTTCCCCGGTGGCCGACAGTACCAGCAGGTCGGCCGGGCAGCCCGGCGCGATGCGCCCGTCCCATGCGAGCCCCAGCGCCTTCGCGGGATTCACGGTGACGGTGTCGAGCCAGTCGGATGCGGGCGCGAGGTGCGCTGCCTGCACGCCGAGGCCGAAGGTCTCCAGCAGGTCGTAGCTGCCGTAGGGATAGAAGGCGTCCTGCACGTTGTCGGTTGCCAGGCTCGCACGCAAGCCCCGTGCCGCCGCCTCGCGGATGCGCGTGATGCCGCGCTGCACCGGCGTGCGGTCCCATGCGCCCTGCAGGTAGAGATTGGTGGTGGGCAGCGCGACGAGATGGATGCCCGCGCCGGCGCACAGCGCGAGCGTTTCGGCGGCAACGGCGTCTTCCTGCACCGAGAGCGAACACGCATGGCCGCAGACCACGCCCAGCCTGAAGTCGCGCGCACGCACCAGCTGCGCGATGCTGAGCAGGCCGGTGGCCTCGATGTCCAGGCCCTCGTCGACATGGAAGTCGAGCGCCAGTCCGTGCTGCTGCGCGAGGTCGAACACTCGACCCAGCTTGTGGACGATGCCCTCGTTGCGATAGACGAATGCACCGAGCACGCCGCCCGCGCGCTTCACCTCGCGCGCGATGCGCTCGCCCGCGGCGATGTCGGCGAACAGGTCGAGCGGCGTGAGCGAAACGAACTGCAGCTCGACGCGGCCGCGCCATTCCTCGCGCAGCGCCTCGAACACTTCCAGCGCGGCCGGCGGCTCGGGCTGAACCCAGTCGAGGTGCGTGCGCAGCGCGCGCGTGCCCGATCGCCAGGCGTCTTGCAGCGCGCGCTCCATGCGCAGGCGCAGCGATTCGCCGGTCCAGCTCTCGCGGTGCCGGTTCATGCGCTCGATGGCCACGAAGAGGTTGCCCTCGGCCGCGCCCACGTCCTGCACGGTGTAGTTCTTGTCGATGTGCGCATGCGCCTCGACGAGTGCGCTCAGCAGCGTGCCCTTCGCGTGCTGCTGCCGGGCGCTGGGCACGATGGAGGCGACCTTGTCGCCAGCCAGCACGACGTCGAACAGCTGCGCATCGCCCGCCGCGAATGCACGCAGCGGCGCCGGAATGCGCAGCGCTTCGAGCCTCATGCGTGCTGCTGCTTCCAGGTACGCAGCCAGCCGAGTCCGGCCGAGGTGCCGCCAGGCTCCGCGCCGCGCTTCGGCCTGTATTCGCAGCCGACCCAACCCTGCCAGCCGCACTGCGCCGACACCTCGTCGAGCACGTCGAACAGGTACGGGTAGTTCTGCTCGCCGATATCGGGCTCGTTGCGATCGGGCACGCCCGCGATCTGGATGTGGCCGACGCGGCCGGTGGGCAGGTACTTGCGGATCTTCATCGCCACGTCGCCCTCGACGATCTGGCAGTGGTAGAGGTCCATCTGCACCTTGAGGTTGGGCGCGCCGACGGTCTCGACGATCTCGTGCGCATGGTCCTGCCGGTTGAGGAAAAAGCCCGGGATGTCGCGCGTGTTGATCGGCTCGATCAGCACGTCGCGGCCCGCCTTGGCGGCCTCGGCCGCGGCCCAGCGCAGGTTGTCGACGTACACCGGCTGCAGCGCGTCGCGCTGCTGTCCCGCGGGGACGGCGGGGACGAGGCCGGCCATGACGTGGATGCGCGGGCAGTCGAGCGCCACGGCGTAGTCGATCGCCTTCGCGATGCCTTCGCGGAACTCGGCTTCGCGCCCCGGCAGGCAGGCCAGGCCGCGCTCGCCGCCGTTCCAGTCACCCGGCGGGCCGTTGAACAGCACCTGCTGCAGGCCGTTGTGCTTCAGCCGCGCGACGATTTCTTCCTTCGTGAAGTCGTAGGGGAAGAGGTATTCCACGGCCTTGAAGCCGTCCTTCGCTGCGGCGTCGAAGCGGTCGAGAAAGGCGAGCTCCGGATAGAGCATCGAGAGATTGGCTGCGAATTGGGGCATGGGGTGTTTTTACTACCAGCGCGCACCGAAAGTGCGGCGCAGTTCATCGATCTGATCGGCATCGAGCGGCTCGGGCCTTGCGGCCTGCGTGAGCTGCTGGAGCCGTGCGGTTTCTTCGAGCTCTTCGAGCACGGCCATGGCGGCGGCCGGTGTGTCGTGCCAGACGTTGGGGCCGAGGCGCGTGAGCATCACGGCGCGAATCGGCGTGCCGGCGGCGCCGAAGCGCCCGATGGCCTGCGCCACCTGCTCGGCCGCTTCGGGCGCGCCCGGGCGGTGGTACGGAATGACCGGCACGTGGCCGACCTTCATCACGAAGTAGGGCGTGAGCGCGAGCAGCAGTTCGTCGCCCGGAGCCTGCAGCGTGAGCGCGACGCAGTGCGTGCTGTGCGTGTGGATCACGCAGGCGGTGCCTGCATCGAACTTGCGCGCGGCGGCGTAGATGCGCGTGTGCAGCGCGATGGTCTTGCTGGCGCGGTCGCCGCCGGTCTGCTTGCCCTGCGCGTCTAGCCGCGCGAGCCGTGCCGGATCGAGAAAACCGAGGCAGGCATCGGTCGGCGTGATGAGAAAGCCGTCGTCCAGCCGCACGCTGATGTTGCCGGCCGTGGCGTGCACGTAGCCGCGCTCGAACAGGCTGCGGCCGACGCGGCAGATTTCCTCGCGGGCTTCGTTCTCGGTCATGCGAGCACTGTAAATGCCTTGGTGAAGAAATCGTCGCTGCCGAAGTTGCCGGACTTCAGCGCGATGTGCAGGCCGGCCTCGGGTGCGGCTTCGGAGCGCGCATGGCACCACGGCACGCCGGGGTCGATCTGCGGGCCGATCTGCATCTGCGCGATGCCCAGCGCCTGTACGCAGGCGCCGGAGGTCTCGCCGCCGGCCACCACCAGCTGGCGCACGCCGCGCTCGACCAGGCCGCGCGCGATGGCGGCGATGGTGCGCTCGACCATCGCGCCGGCTTCTTCCACGCCCAGGCGGCCCTGCACCGACTTCACGGCACCGGCCTCGGCGGTCGAGTAGACGAGTACGGGGCCCTTGTCGATCAACGGAGCGGCCCACGCCAGAGCCTCGGTGGCGACATCCACGCCCGCCGCGATGCGCAGCGGATCGATGGCCATCGCCGCGCCGCCGCGCTGGATGAAGTCGAGCACCTGGCGGTTGGTGGCCAGCGAGCAGCTGCCCGAGACCACCGCCGTCCTGCCGCCAGCCTTGGGCAGTGCGCTGGCTTGCGACGACGGAGCGAGGCCGAAGTTGGCCGGCAGGCCGATGGCCACGCCCGAGCCCGCCGTGAGCAGCGGCATCTTCGCGAGCGCCGGCCCCATGCGCAGCAGGTCGTCGTTCGACACCGCATCGACGATGGCGATGGAAACGCCCTCGGCCTTGAGCTGCGCGATGCGCTCCTCGACGGCGGCTGCGCCGCGCGCCACCACCGCGTAGTCGACGAGCCCCACCTTGCGCTTGCACTGCGCCTGCAGCACGCGCACGAGGTTCGGGTCGGTCATCGGCGTGAGCGGGTGGTTCTGCATGCCGCTCTCGTTGAGCAGCACGTCGCCCGCGAACAGGTAGCCCTTGAACACGGTGCGCTTGTTGTCGGGGAAGGCGGGCGTGGCGATGGTGAAGTCGCACTGCAGCGCGTCCATCAGCGCCTCGGTCACCGGGCCGATGTTGCCCTGCGGCGTGCTGTCGAAGGTGGAGCAGTACTTGAAGTAGATCTGCTTCGCGCCCTGCGACTGCAGCCAGCGCAATGCATCGAGCGACTGCGCGATGGCTTCGGCCGGCGCGATGGTGCGCGACTTGAGCGCGACCACCACCGCATCCACGTCGGCATCGAGCGGGCCCTCGGGCACGCCGATGGCCTGCACCACGCGCATGCCGGCGCGCACGAGGTTGTTGGCGAGGTCGGTGGCGCCGGTGAAATCGTCGGCGATGCAGCCGAGCACGAGCTTTGCCATGGTGTTCGGTCCTTCTTCAGTCCTTGGCGACGGGCAGCTTCACGGCCTGGGCGTTCTCGCGCACGTAGTCGCGCAGGATCGCGTCGAAGCTCGCGTCGGCCTTCAGGCCCAGAGCCTCGGCGCGCGCGGCGTGGATGCGGCTGGGCCAACTGGTGACGATCTTCGCGATGGCGGCATCGGGCTCCCAGTCGATCAGGCCGGTGGCGTCCTTGCCGGCGATGCGCTCCAGCGCCTGCGCCATCTCGCGCACGGTGGTGGTCAGCGCGGGCAGGTTGACCGCCGTGCGCGCGCCCCACTCGGCGGCGCCAGCGGTGGCCGCGCGCACGATGCCGGCGACGGTATTGCCGGGCGAGGCCAGCGCGACGGGCGTGTCGGGCGACACGGGGCAGCGCGCGCGCTCGCCGGCCAGCGGTTCGCGCAGCATGCCGCTGAGGAAGCTCGAGGCCGCGCCGTTGGGCCGGCCGGGGCGCACCGACACCGTCATGAGCCGCACGTTGCGGCCCTGCACGAAGCCCTTGCGCGTGAAGTCGGCCACCAACTGCTCGCCGATGAACTTCTGGATGCCGTAGCTGTTCTGCGGCGTCGGCAGCGTGGTGTCTTCGATGACGGCCGGCAGGCGCTGCTCGGGCGAATCGCCGAACACCGCCACCGAGCTTGAGAACACGAACACCGGCGAGTGGCCCGCACGGCGCGCCGCTTCGAGCAGGCCGCGCGTGGCGTCGAGGTTGCTGCGCATGCCGAGATCGAAGTCGGCCTCGCATTCGCCGCTGACTGCGGCGGCGAGGTGGAAGACGAGCTGCGTGTCGGCGATGGGCAGTGCGCCGTTGGCGAGCTGCTCCAGCAGGTCGCCCTGCACGAACTGCACGCGCGCGTCGGCCGCCAGGTCGGCGGGCGGCGGCACGCGGTCAGCCAGGGTGATGCGCGAGACGGGCTGCGCGGCGCCGCCGGCCAGTGCGAGATTGCCGCCGGCGAGCAGCGTGCGTGCGAGGCGGGCGCCGAGAAAGCCGCAGCCGCCGGTGATGAGGATGTTCATGGTCGTCTTGTCTTTCGTACTTGTTCTAGAGCGCGGGCAGGAAGCGCAGCAGCGCATCCGCCACCGCCTGCGGCGCCTCGCGCTGCGGGAAGTGGCCCACGCCGTCGAGCAGCTCGCGGCGGTAGGGGCCGCTGAAGAAGCGCTCCTTGCCTGCCGAGGTGTCCGGATGATTGGAGGAATCGGCCGCGCCGTGCAGCACCAGCGTGGGCACCGACAGCACTGGCGCGGGGTTCAGCACGGCATCGTCGGCCGCATAGTGCGGGTCGCCCGGCGCGTGGCCCCAGCGATGGCGGTACGAATGCACCACCACGCGCGCCCAGTCGTCGCCTTCGAAGGCGGCAGCGGTGGCCTCGAACTCGGAGGGCTCGTACCAGCCGGCCGGTGCCCAGGTGTCCCACATCATTCGCGTGAAGGCGATGCGGTCGTCGTGCACGGTGCGTTCGCCGCGCGGAGTGGCCATGTACCAGTGGTACCAGTAGTTGCGCGCCTGCTCGAGCGGCATCGGCTGGTCGGGCGCGTTGGTGCCGTAGCCGACCGACATCAGCGTGAGCGAACTCGCGACGCCGGGCCGAAGCCCGCAGGCATTGCCCACCGCACGCGCGCCCCAGTCGTGGCCGACCAGCGCAGGCTGCTGCAGGCCGAGCGCGTCGATGAAGTCGAGCAGGTCGCGGCCCAGCGCCGAGAGCTGTCCGCTGCGCGGCGTATCGGCATGCAGGAAGGTCGTGGGCGCGAAGCCGCGCAGGGCGGGCAGCAGCACGCGCCAGCCGGCTTCGACGAGCCGCGCGGCCACGCCGTGCCAGCAGCGCGGGCTGTCGGGCCAGCCGTGCACCAGCACCGCGGTGGCCTTGCCCGCGGGGTTCCACTCCTCGTAGCCGATGCGCAGCAGCGGCGTGTCGACGAACCTGGCCTGCGGCTCGCTCACGGGGCTTTCCCCTTCGGCGCCGGCACCTCGATGCCCGGGAAGATCTTGATGACGGCGCTGTCGTCCTCGCGCGCATAGCCCGCGGTCGAGGCCTGCATGAACATCTGGTGCGCGGTGGACGACAGCGGCAGCGGAAACTTGCTCGCGCGCGCCACGTCGAGCACCAGGCCCAGGTCCTTCACGAAGATGTCCACGGCCGACAGCGGCGTGTAGTCGCCCGCGAGCACGTGCGCCATGCGGTTCTCGAACATCCAGCTGTTGCCCGCGCTGTGCGTGATGACTTCGTACAGCGCCGCCGGGTCCACGCCTTCGCGCAGGCCCAGCGCCATCGCCTCGGCCGCCACCGCGATGTGCACGCCGGCCAGCAGCTGGTTGATGATCTTCACCTTGCTGCCCGCGCCGGCGCTGTCGCCCAGGCGGTAGACCTTGGCGGCCATGGCGTCGAGGACGGCACCGGCCTTCTCGTAGGCGGTGGGCTTGCCGGCGGTCATCATCGTCATCTGGCCGCTCGCGGCCTTGGCTGCGCCGCCGGAGATGGGCGCGTCGATGTAGAGGATGCCCAGCTTCTCCAGGCGCGCTTCGAGCGCCACCGACCAGTTCGGATCGACGGTGGAACACATCACGAAGACGCTGCCGGGCTTCATCGACGCGGCGCAGCCGGGCACGGTGCCGTCGCCGAACAGCACCGATTCGGTCTGCGCGGCATTCACCACCACGCTGACCACGATGTCGCACTGCGCGCCGAGTTCGGCCAGCGTGCCGCAGGCGGTGCCGCCCTCGCGCGCGAAGGCTTCGGCGGCCTCGCGGCGCATGTCGAACACATGCGGCGCGTGGCCCGCGCGACGCAGCGACTGCGCCATGCCGGCGCCCATGGCGCCCAGGCCAACGAGGCCGACGACGGGGGTGTTGTTGCTGGAAGTCATGCAGGAGTTCTTTCGAATGATCGGTCAACGGTTGACGAGTTGCTTCGGCGTGAACCACACGCCGATGGCGCCGAGCACCAGCGCACCGGCCAGCACGTACATGCCGATCTGCGTGCTGCCCGTGAGGTCCTTCAGATAGCCGATGAGGTACGGGCTCACGAAGCCCGCGAGGTTGCCCACCGAGTTGATGGCGGCAATGCCGGCGGCGGCGGCCGTGCCCGTGAGGAATGCAGTGGGCAGCGACCAGAAGAGCGGCGCGCAGGTCAGCACGCCGGCGGCTGCGAGCGAGAGGAAGGCCAGCGACACGGCCGTGTTCTGCGTGTACGAGGCTGCGACGGTGAAGCCCACGGCGCCCATCATGGCCGGCACGATCAGGTGCCAGCGGCGCTCCTGGCGGCGGTCGGCGCTGCGGCCGAAGAGATTCATCGCGACGATGGCGCAGAGGAACGGAATGGCGCTGAGCAGCCCGATGTTCAGGTTGCCCTGCACGCCCGTGGCCTTGACCAGCGTGGGCAGCCAGAAGGTGAGTGCGTATTGGCCCATGACGAAAGCGAAGTAGATGAACGCCATCCACCAGATGCGCGCGTCGCGGAACACGCCGGCCACCGAGTGCGGGCCCTTCGCGCCGTGGGCGGCGTCGCTCGCCACCTCGCGCTGCAGCAGCGCCTTTTCCTCGGCATTGAGCCAGCGCGCCTGGGCGATGCCGTTGTCGAGATAGAAGAGCACCGCCAGGCCGATGAGCACGGCGGGAATGGCCTCGATCAGGAACATCCACTGCCAGCCGCTCATGGCCGACACGCCGTGGAAGCTGTCCATGATCCAGCCCGAGAGCGGGTTGCCGAAGATGCCCGCGACCGGAATGGCCGACATGAACACCGCGATGATCCGCGCGCGCCGGTGCGCCGGGTACCAGTGCGTGAGGTAGAGGATCACGCCCGGATAGAAGCCCGCCTCGGCCAGCCCGAGCAGGAAGCGCAGGATGTAGAAGCTGGTGGGCGTCTTCACGAACATGAAGCAGGCCGAGAGCAGGCCCCAGGTGATCATGATCCGCGCGATCCAGATGCGCGCGCCCACGCGGTTGAGCAGCAGGTTGCTCGGCACCTCGAACAGGAAGTAGCCCAGGAAGAAGATGCCGGCGCCCAGGCCGAACACGGTTTCGCTGAAGCCCAGGTCCTGGCCCATCTGCAGCTTGGCGAAGCCGACGTTCACGCGGTCGAGGTACGCGATCACGTAGCAGAGCATGAGGAAGGGCACGAGGCGCCAGAACACCTTGGAGTAGGTGCGCTTTTCGAGCGCGGCATCTGAGGCGGCGAGCGACGCGGCGCCGGCCTGGAGGGTCGAGGAAGTCATGAGGGAGGCTATGTCTCGGGTGATTTGTCAGGTCATCATACAAATTTGAGTTTTGCTGACCGACCCGGGTAAACCCTCGGAAAAAGCGTCTTCCGGCGACTTTCTGGTGTCTTTGTGTGTCGGCTCAGCCGCCGACGGGCCAGCCTTCGACCAGCGGACGGGCGAGCTGCTCGCCTTCCTGCTGCCAGAACACCGGATCGGCCAGCTCGATGCGGCGGATCGCGTTGTCCATGTGGTTCTTGGCTGCTTCCCGCGCGCGCAGCGGATCGCCGGCCTCGATGGCCTCGACGATGCGCGCATGCTCCTGCGCCACTTCGCGCGCGAAGTCGGCGCGGCGCGCCTCGTTGGCGCGCGTGACGCGGGTGGCGCCGTGCAGGAACTGCCGCAGGTACTGCAGCGTGCCGATGAGGAACGGGTTGCGCGCCGCCTCTGCGATGGCGCGGTGGAAGAGCACGTCCTCGTCTGCGCCGTTGCCGCCGGCCTCGACCGCCGCGTGCAGTGCGGCGATGGCGTCGCGGATGCGCTGCACGTCCTCGTCCGTGCGGCGCTCGGCGGCCAGCGCGGCCACCTCGGCTTCGAGCGCGCGGCGCAGCTCGACCATCTGGATCACCGCCTCGCGCGAGGCCACGTGCGGCATCTCGAAGCGCAGCGGCTCGACTGCGGCGGCGCGTACATACACGCCGCTGCCCTGGCGCGAATCCAGCAGCCCCAGCGACTTGAGCCGCGACACCGCCTCGCGCACCACGGTGCGGCTCACGCCGAACTGCTCGGCCAGCGCGGTCTCGGTGGGCAGCCGGTCGCCTTCGGACAAACGCCCGCTGCGCACCTCGGCCGCGAGCGCATCGGCGACCTGGTCGGCCAGGCGGACGGCGGGGGCGATGGATTGGAAGCGGGCTGTCATGGGCGCGAAGGTGGTGGGGCCTGCGACTCTAACGCAGGGCCCGCCACTTTCGCGGCCGCCCAAGGCTCAGGCCGACTCAGCTCAATGCGTGGCGCGCGGCGTTCGCGATGCTCTGCGCATCGACGCCGAAGAAGCCGCGCAGCGCGGCGCGCGTGTCGCTGCGCCCGAAGCCGTCGGTGCCCAGCGTGATGTAGCGGCGGCCCTCGGGCAGGAAGGCACGAACGCTCTCGGGCACGGCGCGCACGTAGTCGGTGGCGGCGATGATCGGCGCCTTGCCTGCGCCCTTGCCGAGCTGCTGCGCGATGAACGGCGTGCCGGCGTCGGCCTCGCCAGCCAGCGCGCGCTGCTCGCAGGCCAGCCCGTCGCGCGCGAGTTCGCTCCAGCTGGTGACGCTGAACACCTCGGCCTCGATGCCTTCGTCGGCCAGCAGCTGCGCGGCCTTGACGACCTCGGTGAGGATCGCGCCCGAGCCCATCAGCGTGACCTTCTTCTTTGCCTTGCCGCCCGATGCGGGCGCGTAAGTGCCGAAGCGATAGCACCCGCGCAGGATGTCGCCCTCCGCGCCGGCCGGCACGTCGGGCTGCGCGTAGTTCTCGTTCATGAGCGTGACGTAATAGAACACGTCCTGCTGCTCGACCATCATCTCGCGGATGCCCGCGTCGACGATCACCGCCATCTCGCCAGCGAAAGCCGGGTCGTAGGCCTTGCAGTTGGGAATGGTCGCGGCCACGAGGTGGCTGCTGCCGTCCTGATGCTGCAGGCCCTCGCCGCCGAGCGTGGTGCGCCCCGAGGTGGCGCCCAGCAGGAAGCCGCGCGCGCGCTGGTCGGCCGCGGCCCAGATGGCATCGCCCACGCGCTGGAAGCCGAACATCGAGTAGTAGATGTAGAAGGGCAGCATCGCCAGGCCGTGCACGCTGTAGCTGGTGGCCGCGGCCGTCCAGCTCGCGATGGCGCCGGCCTCGCTGATGCCCTCTTCCAGGATCTGCCCGTCGGTGGCTTCGCGGTAGCTCAGCACCGAGCCGATATCTTCCGGCGCATAGCGCTGGCCCACGCTCGAATAGATGCCGACCTGCTTGAACAGGTTGGCCATGCCGAAGGTGCGCGCCTCGTCGGCCACGATGGGCACGATGCGCGGGCCCAGGGCCTTGTCCTTCATGAGGTTGCCCAGCATGCGCACGAAGGCCATGGTGGTGCTCATCTCCTTGCCGGCGGCGACGGTCGCGAACTGCGCATAGCTCGCGATGTCGGGCTTGGCCACCACCTCGCAGGCGGTCTCGCGGCGCGGCATGGCGCCGCCGAGCGCCTCGCGGTGCTGGCGCAGGTAGCGCATCTCGGCGCTGTCTTCGGCCGGGCGGTAGAAGTCCATCGCGGTGGCCTGCGCGTCGGTCAGCGGCAGGTTGAAGCGGTCGCGGAATTCGATGAGGTCCACGTCGCCCATCTTCTTGTGCGAGTGCGTGGTCATCTTGCCCTGCGCGGCGCTGCCCATGCCGTAGCCCTTCTTGGTGTGGGCGAGGATCACGGTGGGCTGGCCCCGGTGCGCCGCGGCGGCCGCGTAGGCGGCATGGATCTTCACGAGGTCGTGGCCGCCGCGCTTCAGGCGGTCGATCTGCTCGTCGGTCATGCCTTCGGCCAGGCGCGCGAGTTCGGGGTTCTGGCCGAAGAAGTTGTCGCGGTTGAAGCGGCCGTCCTTGGCCGCGAAGGTCTGCATCTGGCCATCGACGGTGTTGGCGAACACGCGGGCCAGCGCACCGCTCAGGTCCTGCGCGAAGAGGCCGTCCCAGTCGCTGCCCCACACGAGCTTGATGACGTTCCAGCCCGCGCCGGCGAAGAGCTTCTCGAGCTCGTCGATGATGCGGCCGTTGCCGCGCACCGGGCCGTCCAGGCGTTGCAGGTTGCAGTTGACCACCCACACGAGGTTGTCGAGCTTCTCGCGCGCGGCGAGCGTCAATGCGCTCATCGACTCGGGCTCGTCCATCTCGCCGTCGCCGAACACGCCCCACACCTTGCGGCCTTCGCAGTTCAGCAGGTTGCGGTGCGTGAGGTAGCGCATGAAGCGCGCGTGATAGATCGAGCTGATGGGGCCGATGCCCATCGAGCCGGTCGGGAACTGCCAGAAGTCCGGCATCAGGTACGGATGCGGATAGCTGCACAGGCCGCGCGCGCCGCTGCCGTCGACGAACGCGGGCGCGGTGAGTTCCTGGCGGTAGTGCTTCAGGTCTTCCTCGCTCAGGCGGCCTTCGAGGTACGCGCGGGCGTAGACGCCCGGCGCGCTGTGCGGCTGGAAGAAAACGAGGTCGCCGCGATGGTGCTCGCTGCGCGCGTGGAAGAAATGGTTGAAGCCGGTCTCGAACAGGTCGGCCGCGCTGGCGTAGCTGGCGATGTGGCCGCCGAGTTCGCCGTACGCCTGGTTGGCCTTGGCCACCATCGCGAGCGCGTTCCAGCGCATCAGCGAGGCGAGCTTTTCCTCGATGGCGAGGTCGCCGGGGAACGGCGGCTGGTCTTCCACCGCGATGGTGTTGACGTACGGCGTGGCGAGTTCGGGCTGCCAGCCGATGCGCTGCTGCCGCGCGAGACGCGCCAGCTCGACCAGCATCTGCCGCGCGCGCTGCGGCCCCTGCGTCTGCGCCATCGCCACGAAGGCATCGCGCCATTCAGCGGTCTCGGCGGGGTCGGGGTCGTGCGAGAGCTGCGTTTCATCCAGCAGCAAGGCGCGCATCTGGTCGGGCGAAATCGGGGCGTTCATACCGGCACTTTAGGCCGCAATGCGGAGAATTAGCTACCGGCGAAGCCAAATCCGCGTTCGCGTCGCAGCATAAAATTCCGCCAAATTCAAACTGAGCGGCATTTCATGCAACTTGACGCCATCGACCTGCGCATTCTGGACGAGCTGCAACGCGACGGCGCGCTGTCGAACGTGGAGCTCGCGCGACGCGTGCACCTCTCGCCGTCGCCCTGCCTGTCGCGCGTGAAGGTGCTCGAGGCCAACGGCGTGATCGACCGTTATGTCGCGCTCGCAAGCGCCAAGGCGCTGGGCCTGGGCCTCAACGTGTTCATATCGATCAGCCTCACGACGCAGAGCAAGCAGTCGCTCGCCGATTTCGAGCAGCGCATCGCCGAGCACGACGAGGTGATGGAGTGCTACCTGATGACGGGCGACAGCGACTACCTGATCCGCATCGCGGTGGCGGACATGGCGGCGCTGGAGAAATTCATCCTGGAACAGCTCACGCCGATTCCGGGGATCGAGAAGATCCGCTCGAGCTTTGCGCTCAAGCAAGTCCGATACAAAACGGCGCTGCCGTTGCCGGCAGCGCCAGGGTAGTAGCACGCCCCCAGGCTTCGCGCACTTCGTGTCGCTACGCCACCCCCTCGCCGGGGGCGACACCTGCGGCCCGGCAAAGCCGGTTCCGCGGTGTCTCCCGTGAAGAAAGGGGCCGGGGTCCCGCCCCTGCCAGCCGATCAGAGACCGATCAGGCCGCCGTCGTTCTTCGTGATGACCACGGTCGCCGAGCGCGGGCGGGTAATGCCGCCGTCGGGCCAGTGGCTGAGGAACTTCGTGGGATCGGAGATGTTGCCCTTGGCCGTGTTCTCGCCCGGGTGCTGGATGTTCACGAACAGCGCGCGGCCGTCGCCCGATTCGGCAATGCCGGTGATTTCGCAATCGATCGGGCCGACCAGGAAGCGGCGCAGGCCATCGGTGCCGGGGGCCTTGCCGACGAAGGTGGCTTGCGTGGCGGTGGTGGAGCCGTCGACGTTCGTGATGGTCTTCGCGCCGCCGTCGCCGACCTTGCCCGGCAGGGCGGCCAGCAGCATGCAGTTGGTCACGTCGGTGTACGCGCCGTCGTCGGTCTCGAGCCACAGCAGGCCGGGCGCCGCCTGGCTGAACCACATGCCGTCGGGGCTGGAGAAGTCGTTGTCAGCGCCGAGGGCGGACAGGTTCACGTCGGCCGATGCGGTCGAACGCGCGCCGAAGAGGTACACGTCCCACTTGAAGGTGACGGCCGCGGGGTCGCCGCCGGCATCCGCGAAGCGAACGATGTGGCCGTTCGGGTTGCCCTTCTGGTCGGTGCCGCCGGTCGTCTTGTCGTTGTAGAAACGCGGGTTGGCTGCGTCAGTGCTGCCAATCGGGCGCGAGCCGGCGTTGGTGTTGGTCAGCGTGACATAGACCTCGCCGGTCTTCGGATTCACGGCCGTCCATTCGGGGCGGTCCATCTTCGTGGCGCCAGCCGCATCTGCTGCGTGGCGCGCGTTGATCACGACATCGGCTGCATCGGCGAAGGCGTACTTCGAATAGCTGGCGTTGATGTTGTTGACGCCCAGCTTGAGTTCGAGCCAGTCGCCCGTGCCGTCGGCCTTGAACTTGGCGACGTAGAGCTTGCCGTCGTCCATGTACTTGTCGCCAGCAGCCATGCCGCCGCCGATGTCGGCAGCGTCCCAGTTCTTGGTCGACACGAACTTGTAGATGTACTCGTTGCGCGAGTCGTCGCCCATGTACCAGACCAGCGGCTTGCCGACCACGACCGGGCCCAGGCAGGCGCCTTCGTGGCCGAAGCGGCCCAGCGCGGTGCGCTTCTTCGGCGTGCTGGAGGGGGTGAACGGGTCGATCTCGACCACCCAGCCGTAGGTGTTGGCGCCGTTGCGGTAGTCATCGACAGCGGTGCCGCTCGTGGCGACGACTTCGGTGTTCCAGCGGCCGTACAGGCCTTCGGCGGTGTCGGGCGTGACGGTGGCCCAGAGTTCGCGGCCGGTGCTGGCCACGCCGTAGCGGCTGAAGGAAGCCAGGTCCTTGGCGGTGCGATTGCCGTCGTCGTTGGCGGCGATGCGGCGGAAGTAGCCGGCCCAGTTCTCTTCGCAGGTCAGGTACGTGCCCCAAGGCGTGGTGCCGTTGGCGCAGTTGTTGAGCGTGCCGCGGGTCTTGCTGCCGTCGGTCGAGTACTTGGTCTTCAGGTAGTCGGTCTTGGCGGCCGGACCCGAGAAGCTCATCTCGGTGAGCGTGTGGACGCGGCGGTTGAGGCTCGAGTCCTGCTTGTAGCTCCAGGTGCTGCCGCTCTTGTTGACCTCGATCACGCTCACGCCGTGCAGGTAGAACTCACGCAGCACTTCGTCCGCGACGGTGCGTGCGGCCGCATTGCCGGTGCCGGTGATGGTCTGTCCGGTGGGGTGCAGGAACAGCGGCGTGATGGCCTCGTGGTTCATCACGAGCAGGCCGCGCGAAGCGCCGGCGGCGTCCCACTTGTTCGACGCGTTCATGCCGAAGTAGGTCATGCCGTCGTGGTGGTCGCCGGCGCGGCGGTCGTAGGTGGTGGCGTCGTCGGTGCCGTCGTTCTTGTAGGCGGCGACACCCGAGGCGATCGGGTCGCCCAGGCGGTAGAGCACGCTGGCGGTGTAGCCGGCGGGCACGGTGACCACGTCGGCGAGGCTCTTGGCGACGGCGTTGAAGCCGAGCTTCATCGGAGCGGGAGAAGGAGCGGGAGCCGGCGCGGGAGCAGGAGCCGGTGCCGGGGGCAGGACGGGGAAGGCGGTGCCGCCGCCACCACCGCCGCCGCATGCCTGGAGCAGTGCGGTACCGGCGGTGCCGACGCCCAGGCCGAACAGGTGGCGGCGGCTCAGGCGCGAGGCGATCAGGTCGTTGAACGAGGGATTCGAAGTGGGGTTGGTGCCGATGTCTTCGATTTCGACCGGACGATCGTCGGTGCGGGTGTTTGCGGTCATGCGCAATGTCTTTCTTCGTGGGTTGGAAAGGAAAACCAGCCCGCGAAGTTAGGCACTTCGTATGACGACTCCGTGAATTGCTCAGGTTCAGGTCAGGTTGAATCGGGTCTTTTCAGCATCCCTTCATCAACCGTTCAGACCAGCGCGGGCCGTATCGGCCCGTCTCGTTCAGGGTGCCGGCAGCTGCCGCGGCCACAACGCCCACAGCCGCAGCGGCTGGTTCATGCTCGCAGCGAAGCGGCCCGCATCGGCACCGGTACCTGCGAAGTAGTCGGCCCGCACCGCTCCGAGGATGGCACTGCCGGTGTCCTGCGCCACCACCAGCTTCTGCAGTTGCGCCGCCGGTCCGTTGGATGCAAGCCACACCGGCGTGCCGTACGGGATGCTCTCGCGGTCGACCGCGATGGAGCGGCCGGCCGTGAGCGGCACGCCCTGCGCGCCGCGCGGGCCGAAGGCGGCGTCGACTTCGCTCATGGTCTCCTCGCGGAAGAACACGTAGCGCGGGTTGCTCCACATCAGCTGCGTCACGCGCTGCGGGTTCTGCGCGGCCCAGGCCTTGGTGTCGTCGGGCCACTTGCCGACCTTGGTCACGCCCTGGCTCATCAGCCATTGCTGCACGCTGCGATAAGGCTGCTCGTTGGTCGCCGAGAAGGCCATGCGCACGGTGTGCTGCCAGCCGTTGGCCTCGGTGATGCGCAGCCGCCCGGAGCCCTGGATGTGCAGCATCAGCGCGTCGATCGGGTCGGCCATCCACGCGATCTCGCGCCCGCGCAGCGCGGCCTGGGCCTCGGGCAGGGTCTCGATCTCCTGGCGCGTGTACCAGGGGCGGCGCGGCACTAGGCCGTCGGGCGCCTGGTAGATCGGCACGCTGAAGGTGGCGGTGGGCACGCGCGAGGCTTCGTACACCGGCTCGTAGTAGCTCGTGAGCTTGCCTTCGGTCTGGCCGTTCAGCGCCTCGACGCGGTAGGGCTGCAGCCGGTCGGTCATCCACTGGCGCTGCTCTTCGGGAGTGGCGATGGCGAGCTGGCGCACGTCGCGGCACAGCGGCGCGAAGGCGGCATTGGGGCGCGAGCAGTTCGCCAGCAGCGCGATCCAGGCCTCGTGCAGCGGGTCTTCGCCGAAGCCCGGCAGCTCGCCCCAGCCGACCGGCACCCAGCGGCTCTTGGGATGCGCGAGCGAGCCGGTGAGCGGACCGAGGTCGCGCGGCTGGGTGGCGGGTGGGCGGATGGGGGCCTCGGGCGTGCGCGGGCCGGTGGAACAGGCGGCGAGCGTTGCTACGATCGCAAGCCCGACCAGCCACTGGAGTCCATTTCTCATGGGTTTGATTCTGCTTGAAGCCCTCGCCGCGGGACTCGTGTTCATCCTGATCATCTGGTGGACCATGTTCTCCGGCCGCAAAAAGGGTGAATTGCACGATGACGACGACGGCCCCGAAGCCGGTCGCGACACCGCCGACCGGAAGCCGCCGCCCAATCCGTGAATTGCTCGTGCAGTCCCGCGGCGCGCGGCACTGTCGGACAAGCACTCAATTGCTATTGCTTTAGTAGCAATCATTGCAGCATTCATGCGCGAAGGCGAAACTTTTCTTATTTTCCGTAGGGCTTTGAGCCCGTACCATCACGCACTCCCCGAAGGCTAAGCTGTGCCCCGCCTGATTCAACCTTGAAAGGGATCGCCATGAAAAAGTTCGTACTCGCCACCACCGCCGCCGCACTCGTTCTTTCCGGCTGCGCGGGCGGCATGACCGACACGCAGCGCAACACCGGCATCGGTGCCGGCATCGGCGCGCTCGGCGGCGCCGCGATCGGCTCGGCCACCGGCGGCAACCGCGGCGCCATCGGCACGGGCGCGGTGCTGGGTGCGGCGGCCGGCGCGCTGGGCGGCTACCTGTGGTCGCAGCGCATGGAAAACCAGAAGCGCCAGATGGAAGCCGCCACGCAGGGCACCGGCGTGGCCGTCACGCAGACGCCCAACAACGAGCTGAAGCTGCAGATCCCGAGCGACGTGTCCTTCGACGTGGGCCGCGCCAACATCAAGCCCAATTTCGCGCCGGTGCTCGACCAGTTCGCCAGCGGCCTGCGCAACAACCCGAACGCCGAGGTGCGCATCATCGGCCACACCGACAGCACCGGCTCGGACGCCATCAACAACCCGCTGTCGGTCGAACGCGCGACCAGCACCCGCGACTACCTCGTGGCGCGCGGCGTGAACGCGGCGGCCTTCCGCATCGAGGGCCGCGGCTCGCGCGAGCCTGTCGCCGACAACAACAGCGACGCGGGCCGGGCGCAGAACCGCCGTGTCGAAATCTACGTGGGCGAGCGCGGGCCGCAAGGCTGAACGATCTCCAGCACACGAAGGGAAACCGGCCGCGCTGAAAGGCCGGTTCCCGCCATTACCGTTCCATTGGTCCATTAAGAGGGAATCTCATGAGGAAGTTTGTTGTTTCTGGTGCGGCCGCCGCCGCGTTGCTGTTCATCGCGGGCTGCGCATCGCAGTCGGCGCCGCCGCCGGCCCCCGCGCCCGCAGCCGCTCCGGCCGCACCGGCCAACAGCTGGACAGCCCGCCTGGCCACCCTGAAGACCGACCTCGAGACCTCGACCAAGGGCACGGGCGTGGTGATCGAACAGACCACCGACAACCAGCTGCACGTGGTGATCCCGAACGAGCTGTCGTTCGACACCGGCCGCTCCAACGTCAAGCGCAACCTCGCGCAGGTGCTCGACAAGGTGGCCGAAGGCCTGAAGAGCGCCACCGCCGCCAGCGTGCGCGTGGTCGGCCACACCGACAGCGTGGGCAGCGAGGAAGGCAACGAGCGCCTCTCGGTGAGCCGCGCCGACAGCGTGCGCAACCACCTCGTGAGCCGCGGCGTCTCGACCACGGTCATCACCACCGACGGCCGCGGCTCGCGCGAGCCGCTGGCGGACAACAACACGGCCGCCGGCCGCGCCCAGAACCGCCGCGTCGAGATCTTCGTGGCGGAGAAGGCCTGATCCTGGCCCCTTCCAGAAATACCGCGGAACCGGCTTTGCCGGGCCGCTGGTATTGCCCCCTGCAAGGGGGTTGGCGGCCACACGAAGTGGGCAAGCCTGGGGGTTAGCCCAGTTCTCTCAGGCGGTTCGCCAACTCGACGGCCGACTTCACTTCCATCTTGTCGAACACGCGCGCGCGGTGGACTTCCACCGTGCGCACGCTGATCGCGAGCTGGTCGGCGATGAGCTTGTTGGGCAGGCCTTCGATCACCAGCCGCATCACGTCGCGCTCGCGCTCGGTCAGCTCGCCGATGCGCTCGGCCAGGCCCCGGCGCGCGCGCTGCACTTCCAGCGCCTGCAGCGACGCGTTCAACGCATGCTCGATGCGGTCGACCAGCGCGTTGTCCGAGAACGGCTTCTCGCAGAAGTCGAAGGCGCCGCGCTTGACCGCGTCGACGGCCGTCGGCACGTCGGCATGGCCCGTGAGGAAGATCACCGGCATCGCGGGCAGCAGGCCGCGTTCGACGATGCGGTCGAACAGCACCAGCCCGCTGGTGCCGGGCATGCGCACGTCCAGCAGCAGGCACAGCGGCTGCTGGGGCAACGGGCCCTGGTCGAGGAACTGCTCGAACGCCTCGGCGCTCGCGAAGTGCTCGCTGGCCAGGCGGCGCGAGCGCAGCAGCCATGCCAGCGCCTCGCGCACGCTGGCGTCGTCGTCCACGATGAAGATCAAGCCGTCGATCAGCGGTTGCATGCGATGAAGTCCAGCAAAAAGTTGTCCGTCGAAAAAAGCGTTCTCAGGCAGCCGCCGGCAGGGTGAACCTGAAGACCGTGCCGCGCGGCTTGTTGGGCTCGTACACGAGCGCCCCGCCGTGCTGCTCGACCACCGTGCGGCACAGGCTCAGGCCGAGCCCCATGCCATCGGCGCGCGTGGTGAAGAAGGGCGTGAAGAGCCGCTCGGCCACATCCGCGTCGATGCCGCTGCCGAGGTCGGCCACCGAAAACTCTATCCAGCGCCTGCCGTCTTCCTGCACCGCGCCGCCCACCGCCGTGGCGCGCGCCACGCGCAGCCGCAGCACGCGGCTGCCGACATTGTCGGGGCTGTCCATGGCCTGCATCGCGTTGCGCGCGAGGTTCAGCAGCACCTGCTCGACCAGCGTGCGGTCGCACATGGCCGCGGGCAGGCGGTCTTCCAGCACCACCTCGATGATCACGCCCAGCTTGCGCGCCTGCAGCCGCACCAGCGGCAGCACAGCGTCGATCAGCGCCTGCGGCGCCACGGCCTCGCGCGTGCGGTCGCGCCGGCGCACGAAGTCGTGCACGCTGCGGATCACCTGCCCCGCGCGGTCGGCCTGCTCGGCGATGCGCTTCACGGCCATCGCCACCTCGCCCTGGTCGCCCTTGGCCTCGGGCCCCAGCAGGTTGAGCGAGCCGCTCGCGTAGCTGGCGATGGCCGCCAGCGGCTGCGTGAGCTCGTGGCTCAGCAGCGAAGCCATCTCGCCCACGGTGGCCAGCCGTGCGCTGGCCTGCAGGCGCTCCTGGCTGGCGCGCGAGAGCTCCTCGATGCGGCGCTGCTCGCTCACGTCGATGAACGCGCTCATCCAGCCGGTCTGCACCTTGTGCGCGTTGATCAGCGGCGCCTCGAAGATCAGCACCGGAAAGCGCGTGCCGTCCTTGCGCATGAAGACCGATTCGAAGCCCTCTCGCGGCGGCATGCCGCCCGCCAGCCGGCGCGCCTGCCGCTGCTGGTATTCGTGAGCCAGCTCGGTGGGCCAGTAAGGGGCCTCGGCGTTGTCCGCCATGAGCTCCTCGGGGCTGAAGCCGACCATCTCGCAGAAGGCCGGGTTCACGTAGGTGATGCGGCCCTGCAGGTCGCGCGCGCGCAGGCCGGTGATGACCGAGTCTTCCATCGCCTTGCGGAAGGCCAGCGCGTCGGCCAGGTCGCGCTCGGCGCGCAGGCGGCGACGCGTGTCGCGCGCGAGCAGCACCAGCACCGACACCAGCGCGATCGAGATCGCCGTGACCAGCGCCGTGAGCATGTTCGGGAACAGGTCGGGCGCGGCACGCCAGCCGTCCACGCGCAGCATCAGCGCGGTGCCCGGCAGGTCGATGAGCTGCTGCGAGGTGAACACCCGCGTGCCGGTGCGCCGCGAGCTGCCCAGCGCCACCAGCCGCGTGCCGTCGGCCTCGGTGAAGGCCACTTCCTGTCCGCGCGTGAGGGTGGGGCCGACGAGTTCGATCAGCGCGTCGCGCAGCGAATAGCTCGCAACGAGGTATCCGCCGGCGTCGATGGGCACGCACAGCTCCATCACCTCGATGCCGCCGCCTCCCGCGATGGGCACGTAGTGGCTCGGCGAGTAGGCCGGCGCGCCGAGCTTGCGCGCGGCGGCGCAGGCCAGCGTCACGTCGGACTGCTCCTGGCCGCGCGTGTCCTCGTCGAGCACGCGCATGCGGTAGGGCGTGTTGACGGCCTGCAGCGGGCGCAGCGCGGCGTCTCGCCATTCGAGCCGCAGCCATTCGCGATGCTCGCGCAGCAGCGTCGCGGCCACCTCCGACCACTTGGAGGCATCGGCGCCCGGCGCCTGCGTGGCGCGCAGGCTCTGCGCATTGCGCTGGAAGCCGCTGCGCAGGTCGGAGACTGCGTCGGAGGTGTCGCGATCGAGCGCGGCCTGCACCTGCTCGACCTCGTGCCGGCCCGCGAGCCACACGACGGTGACCAGCAGCACCGACACCAGCACCGCCAGCAGCAGCCACAGGAACCAGCGCTGCCACAGCGAGCGCAGCCGCGCGTACGCCAGCAGCGCCCACCGCTGCGGTGCGACGGTCAGCAGCGCATCAGACATGCCGGTAACACCGCCGCACGCGAGGTACGGGGCTTATTCCAGGAACACCGCGGAACCGGCTTTGCCGGGCCGCCGGTGTTGCCCCCTGGAAGGGGGTTGGCGGCCACACGAAGTGGGCAAGCCTGGGGGTCATCTAAATAACGCTGTGCGAGAGCACGGGCAGCTGCGTGCGCGTGCTCTGCACTCTCGCGGCGTCGATGTCGAACAGCACCACGCCTTCTTCGGAGGCCTGCTGCGCCACCACCGTGCCCCACGGGTCGACGACCAGCGACTGGCCCCAGGTCTGGCGGCCGTTCTCGTGCGTGCCGCCCTGCGCGGGCGCGACCACCCAGGCCAGGTTCTCGATGGCGCGGGCACGCAGCAGCACCTCCCAGTGCGCGGCACCCGTGGTGCGCGTGAAGGCGCTGGGCACCAGCAGCAGGTCGGCGCCCTGTTTGGCGAGCGCGCGGTACAGCTCGGGAAAGCGCAGGTCGTAGCACACGCTCATGCCCACGCGCCAGCGGTGGCCGTCGCGCGAGGGCAGATCGAACACCACCGGCTTCGCGCCGGGTGCGATGACGCGGCGCTCGTCGTAGCGCTCGGTGCCGTTGTCGAAGAAGAAGAGATGGATCTTGTCGTAGCGCGCCACGCAGCGGCCGTCGGGCGAGAAGGCCAGCGAGCTGTTGAACACGTGCTCGGCGTCGGTGCTCTCGATGGGCAGCGTGCCGCCGACGATCCACAGGCCGAACTCGCGGGCCGCGTCGGCCAGGAAGCCCTGCACCGTGCCCGCGCCGGCGGTCTCGCGCAGGCCCAGCTTGTCGGTGTCGCGCGCGCCCATCATGCAGAAATACTCGGGCAGCACCGCGAGCTCGGCGCCGGCCGCGGCAGCCTGCGCGAGCAGGTCGTGGGCGCGCGCGAGATTGGCTTCGCGGGCGATGGCCGACACCATCTGGATGGCTGCGACTTTCATTGCTTGGTCTCCGTTTTCTTGCCTTCGTCCGCGGTCCTGGAGGCAGGCGGCAGCCCCGGAATGCCGGGAATGCTCTGCGGCAGCAGCTGCAGCGTGCGCGGCACCTTCGCTATTTTGGGGTCTGCCCAGGTGCCTTCGATATGGAACTCCTGCGTGGCCGCCGCCGCGAGCGGCTTGCTCAGCACCCATTGCGCAAGGAACGTGCCGAGGCCCACGGCCGGGTTGATGGCGGTGGCCACCAGCGCCGCAGTGCCCGCGTTGATCTCGGGCACGACCACCACGCGCAGGTCCTGCGTCTCGCGCACGATGTCGGCCGAACCGTCCATCAGCGCAGCGGCGTTGACGCCCTTCATCTGCAGGTTGTTGGTGCTGGCGATGCCCTTGTTGATCTTCGCGTCGCCGCGGATGAAGTCGAAGGCGAAGCCCTCGCTGAACACGTCGCGGAAATCGAGCGTGAGCCGGCGCGGCAGCGCCTGCAGGCTCAGCACGCCGAGCAGCTTGGCCAGGCCCGGGTCGGCCTTGAGGAACTGGCCCTGCTCCACGTCGACCTGCAGCTGTCCGCCCAGGCTGGGGTAGTCGAGCGAGAACGGCGAGCCGCGCCAGTTGACGTCGCCCTCGAGCCGCCCACGCCCGCGCCGCAGCACGCCCGGCATGCCGAAGCGCGTGAGCAGCTCGCCGGCATCGGCGATGTCGAGCCTGAAGGTCATGGCGGTACGGCGCTGGCCGGCCGCCGCGCCGGGCACCGCGGCCCAGGTGCCCTTGGCCGCGAAGCTGGCCTCGGGCATGGTGAAGGTGAGCTTGTTGAGCGCCCATTCGCGCCCCGCGCCGCCGCGGTTGACCGCGTCGATCTCGGCGCGGCCGAGGCGCTTGCCGAGCAGTTCGAAGTCGTCGATCACGATGTCCAGCGCCGGCAGGGTGCCGGGCTGCTCGTCGAGCAGGGCCTCGACCTGGTTGGCCTCGGAGGGAGCGATCTTCAGCCGCGCGAGCCGCGCATAGAGGCGCCCGGCCTGCGCGTGGCGATATTCGGCATAGCCGCTGAGCTCGGTGGCGTCGATGTTGGCGCGCCAGACGGCGCCGTCGCGCGTGCCACCGAGCACCACGTTGTGCAGCGTGCGGCCCGCGACACCCAGCTGCTGCGCGCGCACCGCGATGCGCGTGGGCAGGTAGGCCATCGACGGATCGTCGGGGTGCTCGGAGGATTCGGCACCCGGGCTGCCGGTCTCGCCGAGCAGCGACTGCCATGCGGCCATGTCGAGCTTGGCGACGTTGACGTTCGCGAACACGCCCTTGTCGGGCAGGCTGGCCGTCTCGCCCTGCGCGAGGCCCACGCCGATGCTGCCGCGCACCACGCGCGCCTCGCCGTTGGCCAGCAGGTCGCGCACGTACTGCACGGCGCCGACGCGGCCGAGGTCGAGCGAGAGCTGGTCCTGCGTGGCCACCGTCGCGCCCTGCTTCGTGGTTTCGCGCGCGAGCACCTTCTTCTCGATGCGCAGCGGCATCTGCTCCTCGGCCGTCTTCACCAGCGGCGGCGGCAGCTGCAGCGCGAGGCCCTGCAGGCTGCTGCTGAGCGAGAACTCGGTCGCGCCGTCGCGCACCGAGAAGGTGGCCGCGTAGGGCGTGCTGCCGGTGGCCTTCTTCGCGAGGCGGGCGAGCCAGTCGACCTCGCGCGCGCCGCGCAGGCCGTCGGCGCTGGCCGTGCCCTGCGCCTTCAGGGCCACCTCGCGGTTGGGGCCGGTGAAACGGCCGCGGCCTTCCAGGCGGACGTCGCCGCCCAGCAGCTTCGCCTGCACGCCGGCCAGCGAGAAGCCTGTTTCGGTGAAGTTGACCGTGCCCTTCGTCTGCGTGAACGAAGGCGCCTCGGGCACCACCTGCAGCTCGTTGTCGGCCAGCACCACGCTGGCCTGCACCTTGGCGTTGTCCATGGCCTCCAGGGGCAGCTCGAGGTGCAGCTTGTAGTCGGCCGAGCCGGTGGCGCGCGCGGCCTGCATGACCTCGCCCACGCCTCCCGCCTCGGTGCCGGCCAGCGGCGCGCCCGCGCGCAGCACCTCGGCCAGCGGGCCCTTGGCCTGCACATCGACGCGCAGCACCTGCGCGTGGTGCGACAGCTCGGGAATCAGCGCCTCGCCCCTGGTCACCTCGACGCCGGCGGTGCCGGCCAGGCGACCGCGCGCGTTGCGCACCAGCATGCTGTCGCGCTCGAACACCAGCTCGCCCGAGAGGCCGGTGAGCGCCGGCCAGATGCGCGCGGGAGTGCCGTTGCGCGAAGGCGTGGCGGCCGTGATCGACGGCGGCGCATAGGCGTAGTTGACGTCGGCCACCTTGGCCGCGATGCGGAAGTCGCCCTGCTTCGGGTCCTTGAAGGGCATGTCGTGCAGGTCGCCGCGCACGCGGAAGTCGACGTTGCTGGCGATGCCCTTGGTGACGGCCTCGCGCACGTAGTCGCGCGTGTGCTGGGGAATGTCCAGCGGCAGGTAGCGGAACACGCGCGTGCCGTCGGCGCGGGTCAGCTTGCCCTGCAGGTCGAGCACGCCGGGAAAGCGGGCCTTGCTGCTCGAGGTTGCGGGATCGCTGGTGCGCCAGCTGGCCTGGGCTTCTCCCTCGGCGTCGGCGTTGGCGAAGCTGAGCTTCGACATCTGCAGCTGGGCACTGCCGTTGCCGCTGTCGAGCTTCCATTGCAGCTGCGTCGAGAGCCGGTCGACGGGAATGACGGGCTCGTCGAACACGCCCGGGAATTCGAGCGTGCCCCGCGCGATGGCGAGCGTGGCGGTGCCGCCGGTGTGGGTGGCGTCGAAGTCGATGGTGGCGCCGCTCAGGCCCGGTGTGCCGGTGTGGATCTTCGGCTGGGGCGTGGCCGTGCCGGAGGCATTGGAGGAAGCGGTGGTCGTGGTTGCCGCATCCGCCTTGGCCGGCTGGGAAGCGATGCGCAGCCCGCTGACGCGGCCCTTGGCCTGGTAGCGGCTCGGCGCGCCCAGCGAGCCCTGCCAGTTCAGGTCGACGTGCTCGACGAGACCGCGCGGCGCGTATGCATCGAGCATGCGGTGCGTGGCATCGCCCAGCGGCAGCCGGTCGGCGATGAGGGCGAGCGCGGCCAGGTCGAGGCGGTCGGCGCGCAAAGCTCCGTGCTCGGGCGTGCGGCCCCGGTTCGGCGTGTGCTGCAGCCACAGGTTGCCGCCGGGCCAGCGCATGCCGTCGGTGGTGTCGAACTGCAGCGCGGTGGTGGCGAACTCCAGCGTCTCCTCGGTGAGCTGCCCCGAGATGCGGCCGGTGACGGCACGCAGCACCAGCGGCTGGAGGCCCTTGTCGAGCGAGACGTCGACCTTGTCGAGCCCCAGGTCGACCGCGCCGCCGACGACCTGGCCGTCGTCCACGTCGGCCCACAGGCGCAATGCGCCGTTGCCCTCGCGGATGCGGGCGTCGAGCGAGACGTACTGGCCGAGCCGGGTGACGTCGATGTAGGGCAGGTCGGCATAGAGCTGGCCGTCCCAGGTCTGCCAGTGGCCGCTGCGGATGGACAGCAGCGGCTGGCGGAACTGGCCGCGCAGCGTGAAGCGCTGGCCCCAGCCCGCGGGCGGCGTGGCATCGAGCCGCAGGCCGTGGCGCCTGGCGCTGTTGCGCGCGACGAAGCGGACGTCGGTCAGCAGCAGAGGCTCGGCCTGGCGCTGCTCGTCGGTCCAGCGCACGGTGCCGCCTTCGATGACCAGCTCGCGCTGCGCGAAAAACCAGTCGGCACCGCGGGTCTCTCCGGTGGTATCGGTGGGCATGTGCAAACCAGCCACATGGAGTTTTCCCTGAGTGTCGCGGCGCACGTCGAGCTGTGGGCCCTCGATGTAGAGCTGCTCGAAGTTGAGCCGCCAGAGCGAGCGCGGCGACACGCTGGCCACCACGCGCGCGAGGCGCAGGGCCTCTCTCTTGTCCGCGTCCTGCAGCACCACGTCGCGCAATTCGAAGGCCGGGAAAAGCCCTTCGGAGCGGGCGGTGATCGATCCGATGCGAACCGGCACGCCGATGGCCTTGCTAGCCTGTGCCTCGAGCGCATCACGAAAATCGCCGATTCGCGGCACAATCCACGCGTGTAGGACAACGACTGACAGCGCCAGCAGAAGCCATGCAGCGATCAACAGACCCAGCAGCCAGCGCGCCGTCACAGCGGTTATTTTGAGCAGACGTGAAGGGGTAGACGCCGTGTCGTTCATTGAGGATCGCGCTGTGTCGGGAATTATGACCGCCAGCTTTCAGACGGGTTCCACGGAAACCAGCATCGGTGTGAACCAGTTGCCAGACACCATTTCTCCCATTTCTTCGGCGCCGAAAGACGCCTTCTCTTCGTATTCGAGGTTCGTGCAGCGCCTGCGCCGCAGGTATGCAGCCGAGCTTTCGTTGCTTCCCCCCGGCGCGCCGCGGCGCGAATCGATGACGATGGCCTACGAGGCACTGCGCCAGCGCGGGGACGGTGTCGGCGATGCACTCCGGATTGTGCGGCAGCTCGTGATGGAGCGGCTTGTAACTCTTGATTGCGACGAGCAGGCTCCACTGGCCGTGGTGACCACCGCCGTCACCGAGCTGGCCGAGCTGGCACTCGATATTGCGTGCCAGGAAGCCTGTCGCGAACTCGACGCGGCGCACGGCGCCCCGCTGGGCCCCGATGGCCGTCGCGCGCAGCTGTGGATCGTGGGCATGGGCAAGCTCGGCGCGCGCGAGCTCAACGTGTCGAGCGACATCGACCTGATCTACCTCTACGACGTGGACGGCGAGACCAAGGGCGACGCCGACGGGCGCGGCCGGCTGGCCAACCAGGAGTACTTCGCGCGCGCCGTGAAGCGCATCTACGCGCTGGTGGGCGACACCACGGAGCACGGCTTCGTGTTCCGCGTCGACCTGGCGCTGCGGCCCAACGGCAACTCGGGCCCCAGCGTGGTCTCGCTCGATGCGCTCGAGGAGTACTTCCAGGTGCAGGGCCGCGAGTGGGAGCGCTTCGCCTGGATGAAGAGCCGCGTGGTCGCGCCGCGCGACATCGTGCTCGCGGGCCAGGCCCAGGGCCTGCGCGGCGCGGTGCTGCCCTTCGTGTTCCGCCGCTATCTCGACTACAGCGTGTTCGATTCGCTGCGCGTGCTGCACCGGCAGATCCGCGAGCAGTCGGCGCGCCGCAGCGCCGGGCGCCCCGAGCGCGCCAACGACGTGAAGCTCTCGCGCGGCGGCATCCGCGAGATCGAGTTCACCGTGCAGCTGCTGCAGGTGGTGCGCGGGGGCCAGTTCCCCGAGCTGCGCACGCGGCCTACGCTCGACGCGCTGCAGCGCCTGGCGCGCGCCAACCTCATGCCGCAGGAAACCGCCGATGCGCTGGCCTCGGCCTACGAGTTCCTGCGCCGCGTCGAGCACCGCATCCAGTACCTCGACGACCAGCAGACGCACGTGCTGCCCGTGTCCGACGACGACCTGCGCTGGATCGCCCAGACCATGGGCTACCCCAGCTGCTGCCCCTTCCTCGAGCAGCTCGACACGCATCGCGAATTCGTCGCGCAGGAGTTCGACAAGCTGCTCGGCGGCGAGAAGCCCTGCAACGGCAAGTGCAACGGCAAGAAGGCCGCCGCACCCGCCGACCTGGCCGACCTGCTCGACGACCTGCCGCCGGCTTTCGCCGAGCGCATCCGCGACTGGTGCGAGCAGCCCCGCGTGCTGGCCCTGCGCGAAGAGACGCGCGCGCGGCTGCGCCAGCTGGTGCAGCGCACCGGCCAGTGGCTCAAGGAGCCCGACGGCGACGGCGCGGGCCAGACCCCGCGCCACGTCGACGCCGCAATGCGCTGGGCCGACTGGATCGAGCCGCTGCTGCGCCGCGAGAGCTACCTGGCGCTGCTGGTCGAGCGCCCCGCCGTGCAGGAACGCCTGCTGCGCCTGCTGGGCGCGGCCAGGTGGCCGGCACGCTACCTGATGCAGCACCCCGGCGTGATCGACGAACTGGCGAGCGACGAAATGCTCTCGGGCCGCTTCGTCGCCGCCGAGTTCGAGCGCGAGCTCGACGCGCGCCACGCATCGCTCACCCGCACCGGCGAAGCCGACGAAGAGCGCCTGCTGAACCTGCTGCGCCACGCGCATCACGCCGAGGTGTTCCGCACGCTGGCGCGCGACGTGGACGGCCGCCTCACCGTCGAGCAGGTGGCCGACGACCTCAGCGCGCTGGCCGACGCCACGCTGCGCGTGACCGCCCGCTGGTGCTGGCCGCACGTGCGCAACCGGCATCGCGAGGTGCCGCAATTCGCGATCATCGGCTACGGCAAGCTGGGCGGAAAGGAGCTGGGCTACGGCAGCGACCTCGACATCGTGTTCGTCTACGACGATGACGACGAGCGAGCCGGCGAGGTCTATGCGGCCTACGTGCGCAAGCTCATCAACTGGCTCACGGTGAAGACGCGCGAGGGCGACCTGTTCGAGATCGACACCGCCCTGCGGCCCAACGGCAACTCGGGCCTGCTGACCACCAGCTTCGAAGCCTACGAGAAGTACCAGCTCGGCCGCGGCAGCAACACCGCGTGGACCTGGGAGCACCAGGCCATGACGCGCGCGCGCTTCGTGCTGGGCAGCGAGGACCACGGCGCCGAGCTGGGCGCGCGCTTCGACCAGGTGCGCGAGGCCGTGCTGGTGGCGCCGCGCGACCGCGAGGCGCTGAAGGCCGAGATCATCGCGATGCGCAACAAGCTGCGCGGCGCGCGGCCGGTGAAGGCCGACCGCTTCGACGTGAAGCACAGTCCCGGCGGCATGGTCGATGCCGAGTTCGCGGTGCAGTTCCTGGTGCTGTCGTCTTCGGCCGAGCATCCCGAGCTGATTCCGAACGTGGGCAACATCGCCCTGCTTCTGCGCGCCGAACTGGCTGGACTGCTGCCCGAGGGCGTGGGCCGCGGCGCGGCGAGGGCGTATCGCGAACTGCGCCGCGTGCAGCATCGCGCACGACTCAACGAAGAGCCGACACAGGTCACGCCGCCCGCGCTGGCGGCCGAGCGCGACGCCATGCTGGCGCTGTGGAAGGCAGTATTTGGCTGAGGGCGCCCGTTCCCCAGCCACCACCGCGCTGGCGGCGTGTGCGGTAGCCGTCGCCATTCTTCTCGCGGGCTGCGCCAGCGGTCCGCGCAGCGGAGGCGGCGTGGCCAGCGGCCGCGACGGCCCGGGCACCAACATTCCGCCCGACCTCGCCAACGTGCCCGACGCCGAGCCTCGCATCGAGCCCATCCGCACCAGCGGCGGCACCAGCAAGCCCTACACGGTGCTGGGCCGCGGCTACGCGCCGATCACCGACGACCGGCCGTTCCGCGAATCGGGGCTGGCCTCGTGGTACGGGCGCAAGTTCCACGCGGCTTCCACATCGAGTGGCGAGCCCTACGACATGTATGCCATGACGGCCGCGCACAAGACGCTGCCGCTGCCGAGCTACGTGCGCGTGCGCAACCCGGCCAACGGTCGCGAAGTGATCGTGCGCGTGAACGACCGCGGGCCCTTCGTCGACGGCCGCGTCATCGACCTGAGCTACACGGCCGCGCTCAAGCTCGACCTGCTGCGCGGCGTGGCACCGGTGGAGATCGAGCGGATCACGAACGAGGACATCCGCACCGGCGCCTGGCGACGCGATTCTGGGACTGCGTATGCCGCGGCCGAAGCTCCCATGGCCGCGCCCGTGCGTACGGCACCGGTGCGCGTGGCGAGCGCACCGCAGCCGCAACAACAGCAGCAAGTGCGGGTGCCGGCCGAGTGGGTGGCGCCTGTCGCGACGGCCGGCAACGACATGCCCCAGCCGGCATCGACGATGCCCGTCGCGCCTCAGACGCCGATGACCACGGCCCTGCCTCCGGGAACGGGGGCGGAGCCGGAATCGGCGCAGTCGCCGCCTTACATTCCACCGGGCCGGCAGGCCATCGTGGTCAACGAGCTGCCTCCGCTGCAGGCGGCAGCGGCTCCACAACCGACGCCGCTGCCCGCGAACATCTCGCAGCGGTCCGCCGCGGCGCTCCCTGGTTTCTGGGTGCAGCTAGGCGCGTTCCGCGAGCGGGACGGCGCCGAGAGCCTGCTGAACCAGGCCGCGCGCGGCCTGCCCTCGCTGGCGCCGCAGCTGCACGTGTTCAGCGAAGCCGGAACGCACCGGCTGCAGGCAGGGCCCTTCGCCTCGCGCAACGCAGCCGGCGAAGCGGTCACGCAGTTGCGCGAGAGCCTGCGCATCGCGCCGATGGTGGTGGAGCGCAGGTAGCTCCGCGTCCGATCAGAGCAGCGGCTTCACCGCCACCGGGATGCCGCTGGCGACGTTGAGGCGGTTCCAGGTGTTGATCTGCGCGATCGCCACCGACAGCTCGGCAATTTCCAGGTCGCTGAAGTTGGCCTTCAGCGCCGCGAACTCGGCCTCGCGTGCGTCGTAGCGGTCGGCCAGGCGCGTGAGCGATTCGGCCCAGGCCAGCGCCGCGCGTTCACGCTCGTTGAAGAAGCTCACCTCGCGCCACGTCGCCAGGCTGTTGATGCGCTGCCATTCCTCGCCCTGCTTGCGCAGGTCGCGCACGTGCATGTCGAGGCAGTAGGCGCAGCCGTTGATCTGCGAGACGCGGGCGAAGACGTAGTCGACCAGCACCTTGCCGAGCGTGCTCGACTCGATGGTGGTGTTGACGGCGAGGATGGCCTCGAAGGACTTCGGGACGAGCTTGAACCAGTTCAGGCGTGCGGTGGTGTTCATGGTTTTCTCCAGTGGGTGAGGGACAGGTTGCGATGGAATCGATCTGCTTACCCACTGAAGACGGGCGAGCCGGTCGCCCTGTGACACGCCGCGCGAACTATTTCGAGGAAAAGAGCTGCGCGATGCGTGCGAGCTTGTCGGGATTGCGCTGCGCGCGGATGCGCACGATGCGGTCGCTCTCGATCTCGAAGGTCTGGGCCGACTCGAGTTCGCCGTCGAGAAAGCGCAGCATGCCGGGCTCGCCGTTGATGTCGACGAGCTCCATGCGCACGGCCGGACCCATGCGGCGCCACAGCGAGTAGTACAGCTGCGCGAGGCGCTGGCTGCCGCGCAGGATCTTGCTGAAGGTCTGCACCTTGCCGCCGCCGTCGCCGATGAGCTCGACGTCCTCGGACATGAGCGCCTTCAGCTCCTGCAGGCTGCCGCGCGCGGCGGCGTCGGCGAAGGCGCGCAGCAGGCGCTCGTGGGTCTCGCGCGGCACGCTGAAGCGCGGGCGCCCTTCCTGCACCTGGAGCTTGGCGCGGTGCACGAGCTGGCGGCAGGCGGCCTCGGTCTTGCCGAGGGTGAGGGCGATTTCGTCGTAGTCGGCGTCGAACACCTCGCGCAGCAGGAAGGCGGCGCGCGCCTCGGGCGCGAGACGCTCCAGCACGGCGAGGAAGGCGACGGAGATGTTGTCGGCGCGCTCGAGCAGCTGCTCGGGCGTCGCGGGCGAATCGGGCGCGCCGGTGAGCGTGGGCTCGGGCATCCAGGCGCCGATGTAGTGCTCGCGCTGGATCTTGGCGGCACGCAGCCGGTCGATCGACAGGCGCGTGACCACGGTCACGAGCCAGGCTTCGGCGCTGTCGAGGGTGTCCTTCGCGGCCTCATGCCAGCGCAGCCAGGCGTCCTGCACGACCTCCTCGGCCTCGGCCATGGAGCCGAGCATGCGGTAGGCGATGCCCTGCAGGCGAGGGCGGTGGCGGTCGAAGGTGAGGGTTGCGTCGTCCATACGGGCCAGACGGCTGGCGTCCCCGGTTTGTGACATGGATTCTGCAAAAAAAACGCCCCGGCATGCGGGGCGTTTTTTTGTGTGCTCTCGGGCTCAGGCGCCCTGGTATTCGGGCTTGGGGCCGAGGGTGGCCGCCAGTTCCTTGCGGTAGCGGTTCAGCTCCTGGACCGTCTTGAAGCTGCGGTTCATCAGCAGGCTCAGGTTGTGCAGGATGCGCTCGCCGACCTTGGTTTCCCAGACGGCGTCGAACTTGATCTGCTTGTCGAGCCAGTGCTCGAGCCAGTCGGGGTCGGGCATGCGGCTCTGGACGGTGTCGCGCGGGAAGTGCGCCTTGCTGACGTGCAGGTTGGTCGGATGCAGGGCCTGCGCCGTGCGGCGGGCGCTGGCCATCAGGACGCCGACCTTGGTGAAGGCGGCACGGGCCTCGTCGCCGAACTTTTCCATTGCACGCTTCATGTAGCGCAGGTAGGCGCCGCCGTGGCGGGCTTCGTCCTGGCTCAGCGTGGTGTAGATGTGCTTGATGACCGGCTCGGTGTGCCACTGGGCGGCACGGCGGTACCAGTGGTTGAGGCGGATCTCGCCGCAGAAATGCAGCATGAGGGTTTCGAGCGGCGGAGCCGGGTCGAAGTCGAAGCGCACTTCGTGCAGCTCTTCTTCCGTGGGCGCGTGCTTGGGGCTGAAGCGCTTCAGGTACTCCATGAGCACCAGCGAGTGCTTCTGCTCCTCGAAGAACCAGATCGACATGAAAGCGGAAAAGTCGCTATCGTGGCGGTTGTCGCGCAGGAACATCTCGGTAGCCGGCAGTGCCGCCCACTCGGTGATGGCATTCATCTTGATGGTCTGCGCCTGCTCTTCCGACAGCAAGGAAGCGTCGAACGACTGCCAGGGAATGTCCTTGTCCATGTCCCAGCGGACGGATTCGAGTTGTCTGAAGAGTTCCGGATAGAGCATCTATATCTTTCTAAGGCCGTCGATTTTAGTCGGCCCGTTTGGCGCGCCCGTGACAGACGCGCGATGATGCGGATACGCGCGCCCTTGCGGCATGGATGCGCACCCCCTTTTTGAATCAGGAGCCCGCGATGCGAACCCCCTTCCGATTGTCGACGCTGTGGCGCTGCGCCCCTGCAGTTTCCCTCGTGGCGAGCCTCGTTTCGGCCCTTCCGGCGCACGCCCAGACGGCGGCCGCCGCGCCTGCCCCGGCGGAGGCCGCAGGATGCCCGGCGATCCTGCAACACACCTTCCCGAGGCTGCAGGATGAAAAACCCCAGTCTCTGTGCCAGTACTCCGGCAAGGTCGTTCTGGTGGTGAATACGGCCAGCTTCTGCGGCTTCACCCCGCAGTACAAGGGCCTGGAGTCGCTGGACATGAAGTACCGCTCGCGCGGGCTCGTGGTGCTGGGCTTCCCGTCGAACGATTTCGCCCAGGAATCGGGCTCCAACAAGGAGATCGCCGAGTTCTGCGAAAGCACCTTCGGGGTGAAATTCCCGATGTTCGCCAAGTCCTCGGTGCGCGGCACCGATGCCAATCCGCTCTTCAAGCAGCTCGCGCAGGCCTCGGGCACCACCCCGAAATGGAATTTCTACAAATACCTGATCGGGCGCGACGGCAAGGTCGTGCAGGCGTGGTCGAGCATGACGGCGCCCGACGAGAACGGTTTCGTGAGCGTCATCGAGAAGCAGCTCGGAGCAAATCAAAACTGATCAGTTCACAAGAAAACGCATCGGTAATATTATTCACCGATGCGTCTAACCCATTGTGAACTCGGCGACACAAACGTTTACGAAACGGACGGGAACCGTGCCGCGGATGCAGCGCTCCTAATTCGCGTGGGCAGTAAGTGCCCTACGGTTTTCATGTTGCGAGGTCTTCCGGGCGCCTGCCGTCCGGTCGAAATCCCGAGGCGATTCTTCTCCTCCTCCCTCCCTCCCTCCTTCGCGTCGGGGCGCCTCGCAGCATTTTTGTATTCCAGCCGGGACGAGGGTTCGCGATGACGCGGCCTCCTCGCATCGCCATCGTCGGCGCCGGCATCTCGGGACTGGCCGCGGCGCACTCGCTGCGCGATGCGGCCTCCATCACTCTCTTCGAAGCCAGTGACTACTTCGGCGGCCACGCTCATACGGCAACGATCGAGCTTCCGCGCTCGTCCGCCGATGCCACTTCGGTCGCCCATGGCGTCGACACCGGCTTCCTGGTCTACAACGACCGCACCTATCCCAACCTGATCCGGCTCTTCGCCGAACTCGGCGTCGAGACGGCCCCGTCCGACATGTCGTTCTCGGTGCAGGCCACCCGCGCCAACGGCAGCCGACTGGAGTGGAGCGGCAACAACCTCGGCACCGTGTTCGCGCAGCGGCGCAACCTCGTCGACGGCCGCTTCCTGGGCATGCTGGCCGACCTGCTGCGCTTCAACCGCCTGACCACGCGCATCGCCGAAGCCGGCACCGAGGGCGAACTGGCCCAGCCGCTGGGCGAGTTCCTCGACGCGCACCGCTTCGGCACGGCATTCCGCGATTGGTACTTCCTGCCCATGATGGGCTGCATCTGGAGCTGCTCCACCACGCGGATGCTGAGGTTCCCGGTGGCGACCATGATCCGCTTCTGCCACAACCACGGCCTGCTCCAGGTCGCCGACCGGCCGCAGTGGCGCACCGTGCGCGGCGGCTCGCGGCACTACGTCGAAAAAATCGTCGCCGGCCTGCCCGACAAGCGCCTGAACACCCGCGTGCGCCGCATCACCCGGGACGGCGGCGAAGTCCTGGTGGCCACCGACGCCGGCACCGAGCGCTTCGACCACGTGGTGCTGGCCACGCACTCCGACCAGTCTCTCGCCATGCTGGCCGACGCGAGCCCCGCCGAAGCCGCCGTGCTCGACGCCATCCGCTACCAGGCCAACCGGGCCGTGCTCCACACCGACGCCTCGGTGCTGCCGCGCAACCGCGCGGCCTGGGCCGCCTGGAACTACGAGCGCGCGGCCGCCGGCGAGCTCGAGTCGGGCCGCGTCTGCCTGCACTACCTGCTGAACAAGCTGCAGCCGCTGCCGTGGGAACAGCCGGTGGTCGTCTCGCTGAATCCGGTTCGGGAGATCGCGCGTAGTCAGGTCATGGCCGAATACGACTACGACCACCCGGTGCTCGACCTCGCCGCGATCCGCGCGCAGGCCCAGGTGCCAGCCCTGCAGGGCCTGCGCAACACCTGGTTCGCGGGCGCGTGGATGGGCTACGGCTTCCACGAGGACGGCCTGAAGGCCGGCCTGGCCGTGGCCGAGGGCCTGCGGGCGCGGCTGTCGTCCGCCGGCGAGGGCAACACGACAGCTGAAGCAAGGCTGGCGGCATGACCCCCGCGCAGGCCGTACCGCTGATGGGCTTCGGCGAAGTCCGCCACACGCGCCTGCGCCCGGCACGCAATGCCTTCGTCTACCCGACCTACTTCCTGATGCTGCCGATGCGCACCCTGCGCGCCGGGGGCAGCAGGACGCTCGCGCTCAACCGCGCGGCAGCCATTTCCTTCCACGATGTCGATCACGGCGACGGCCGGCCGCCCGAACGCGGCGGCGCGCTGGCCTGGCTCGACGAGCTGCTGGCCGCCCACGGAATCGACGACGCCGGCGGCGAAGCCTGGCTGCACTGCTACCCGCGCGTGTTCGGCTACACCTTCAAGCCCGTGAGCTTCTGGTACTGCCACACGCCCGAGGGCGCCCTGCGGGCGATCGTGGTCGAGGTCAACAACACCTTCGGCGAGCGCCACTGCTACCTGCTGGACCGCCCCGCGTACGGCGCCGAACTCCGCGCGACCAAGGCCTTCCACGTCTCGCCCTTCTGCCGCGTCGACGGCAGCTACCGCTTCCGCTTCTTCGTCGACTCCGGCCTCGCGCGCACCGTGGTGCGCATCGACCACGACGACGCCGACGGCCCGCTGCTGCAGACCAGCGTGAGCGGCGAACTCGGCCCGATGACCGCCGCCAGCACGAGGCGCGCCCTCTGGCGCTACCCGGCGATGACCTTCGGGCTGATCGCGCGCATCCACTGGCAGGCCGCGAAGCTGTGGCTCAAGCGCGTGCCCTTCGTCGCCAAGCCGGCGGCACCTGTCCACTTCGTGTCGCGAGACAACCACCCCCAGCAGCAGCAGCAGGCGAACCCATGACGAGCACCACCACCGCCTCCCGCTTCTCGCTGCCCCAGGACGCGCCGGCCGCCGCGCGAACCGTGCTCGGCCTGCTGCAGCGGCTGTCCTACGGTTCGCTCACGGTGCGCCTGCCCGACGACTCGGTGCGGCACTTCGGCGCCACGCCGGGCAGCGGCCCGACGGCCTCGCTCACGCTGCGCAACTGGAACGCCTGCCGGGCCGCGCTCAAGTCGGGCGACATCGGCTTCGCCGAGAGCTACATCGCCGGCGACTGGACCACGCCCAACCTCACCGAGCTGATCAAGGTGTTCATCGCCAACCGCCGCGCCATCGAGGACATGATGTACGGCAGCTGGCTCGGCCGCCTGCTGTACCGCGTGCGGCATCTCATGAACCGCAACAGCAGGTCCGGCAGCTCGCGCAACATCCACGCGCACTACGACCTGGGCAACGCGTTCTACCGGCTGTGGCTCGACGAGACGATGAACTATTCGTCGGCCTGGTTCGAGGGCGACCTGTCGAAGCCCATGCCCGAGGCGCAACGCGCCAAGGTGCGCCGCGCGCTGCAGTTGGCGGACGTGAAGCCCGGCGACCGCGTGCTCGAGATCGGCTGCGGCTGGGGCGCGCTCGCCGAGATGGCGGCGACCGACTTCGGCGCCTCGGTGACGGGCGTGACGCTGTCCACCGAGCAGCTCGCCTACGCCCGCGAGCGCACCGCCAGGCTGGCGGCCGACCTGCGCCTGCAGGACTACCGCGACATCGACGACGCGCCCTTCGACGCGATCTGCTCCATCGAGATGGTGGAAGCCGTGGGCCGCGAGTACTGGCCGACCTATTTCCGGACCGTGAGCCGCCTGCTCAAGCCGGGCGGCCGGGCCTGCGTGCAGAGCATCGTGATCGACGACGCGCTGTTCGACCGCTACATCGACTCGACCGACTTCATCCAGCAGTACATCTTCCCGGGCGGCTGCCTGCCCTGTCCGCGCGAGTTCCGCCGCGAGGCCGAGGCCGCGGGGCTGGAGGTGGTGGACGAATTCGCCTTCGGCGCCGACTACGCCGAGACGCTGCGCCGCTGGCGCGAGAGCTTCCTCGGGCAGCGAGGCCGCATCCTGCAGCAGGGCTTCGACGAGCGCTTCATGCGCATCTGGGAGTTCTACCTGGCCTACTGCGAGGCGGCGTTCTCGCAAGCGAACATCGACGTGGTGCAGTACACGCTGCGCAGGCGCCAGGCCTGAGCGGAAAAGAAAAAGGCGCCGAGGGCGCCTTTTCATCAGGGCTTGGTGTCGATGAAGCTGGGCCGCAGCATCAGCTTGTCGTACAGCTTCGCGAGGTTGGCGTGGTCGCCGCGCCAGTCGATCTCGGGAAAGCGCAGGTCCAGCCAGCCCAGCGTGCAGCCCACCGCGATGTCCGACAGGCTCAGGTGGATGCCGCTGCAGAAGGGCTTGTCGCCCAGGCCCTTGGACATGGCGGCGACGCCGTCCTCGACCTTGGCGCGCTGGCGCTCGATCCAGGCGGCGCTGCGCTCGCCGTCGCTGCGGCCGGACCAGGTGGCTTCGAGGCGCCAGAGCACGCCGGCGTCCATGACGCCGTCGGCCAGCGCCTCCCAGGTCTTGACCTCGGCGCGCTCGCGGCCCTGCTGCGGAATCAGCTTGCCGACCGGCGACAGGGTGTCCAGGTATTCGACGATCACGCGGGAGTCGAACATCGCCTCGCCGCCTTCCATGATCAGGCAGGGGACCTTGCCCAGCGGATTGGAGTTGGAGATGGTGGTGTCGGCAGCCCAGACGTCTTCGATCACGAACTGGTAATCGAGCCGCTTCTCGGCCAGCACCACGCGCACCTTGCGCACGTAGGGGCTGGCGGCGGATCCGATCAGTTTCATGAAGGCTCTCTCCCTATGCATTGATGACGTTTGTTAATAGTCATTTTAGGTGAACGGGAAAACCGGGCCCGAATCGCCCCCAAAGCACGATGCCTGCCCCACGGGCCGGCGGCCGCCTAAAATTCGGGCATGAGCTTTTCCACCGTTTCCGCCCTTTCCCCCCTTGATGGCCGCTACGCGGCCAAACTCGCGGCACTGCGTCCGCTGATGAGCGAACAGGGCTATATGCACCGGCGCGTGCAAGTCGAGGTGGCGTGGTTCATTGCGCTGTCCGACTGCGGCTTCGCCGAATTCAAGCCCCTCACCGGCGGCGCCCGCAAGTACCTGCTGGGCCTGGTGTCGCACTTCTCCGAGGCCGACGCGCTGGCCATCAAGGAGATCGAGAAGACCACCAACCACGACGTGAAGGCGGTCGAGTACTGGATCAAGTCGAAGTTCGAGGCCCGTCCCGAACTGCTCGCGGCCGCCGAGTTCGTGCACTTCGCCTGCACCAGCGAGGACATCAACAACACCAGCCACGCCCTGCAGATCCAGGCCGCGCGCGACAAGGTGGTGCTGCCGGCCATCGACGGCCTGATCGCCAAGCTGCGCGAGATGGCGCACCAGTTCGCCAACGTGTCGATGCTCTCGCGCACGCACGGCCAGACCGCCAGCCCGACCACCGTCGGCAAGGAAATCGCCAACGTGACGGTGCGCCTGTCGAAGGCCCGCGAGCAGATCGCCGCGGTGCTGCTGCTGGGCAAGATGAACGGCGCGGTCGGCAACTACAACGCTCACTTGGCCGCCTGGCCCGACTTCGACTGGGAAGCCTTCAGCCGCAAGGTCGTCGAGACGCCCGCGCCGCTGGGCCTGGGCCTGAGCTTCCAGCCCTACAGCATCCAGATCGAGCCGCACGACTACATGGCCGAGCTGTTCGACGCGGTGGCCCGCGCCAACACCATCCTCATCGACTTTTCGCGCGACATCTGGGGCTACGTGAGCCTGGGCTACTTCAAGCAGCGCCTGAAGAAGGGCGAGATCGGCTCCTCGACGATGCCGCACAAGGTCAACCCGATCGACTTCGAGAACGCCGAAGGCAACCTGGGCCTGGCCAACGCGGTGCTGCGCCACCTGAGCGAGAAGCTTCCCATCAGCCGCTGGCAGCGCGACCTGACCGACAGCACTGTGCTGCGCAACATCGGCGTGGCCTTCGGCTACGCCACGCTGGCCTATGCCAGCCTGGCCACCGGCCTGGGCAAGCTCGAGCTCAACGACGAAGCGCTGGCGGCCGACCTCGACGCCTCGTGGGAAGTGCTGGCCGAGCCGATCCAGACGGTGATGCGCCGCTACGGCGTGCAGGGCGCCTACGAGCAGCTCAAGGAAGTGACGCGCGGCAAGACCGTGACGGCCGAGGCGCTGCACGGGCTGATCCGCTCGCTGGAAATTCCCGAAGAGGAAAAGGCCCGCCTGCTGGCCATGACACCGGCCAGCTACGTGGGCAAGGCAGCAGAGCTCGCCAGTAGAATCTAGGCCTCCCATACCGATGCAACAGCCGCCTGAAGGCGGCTGTTTTGCGTCGGTGGTTATCTTTTTTCCAGCCAACGCCCGCCACGGGCGCCAGCCAACAACTCTTGTCGAGGGACTCGCCGTCCCCGTTGGTCATGCGCGCCCCTCTGAGACGCCTCTGGCTCAAGGTCCACCGCTGGATCGGCCTCACGCTCGGTCCGATCCTCGCCCTCACCGCGCTGCTCGGCGCCGTGCTGGTCGTGGCGCTGCCGCTCGACCGGGCCGCGCATCCGGCCTTCTTCGTCGCCCGTTCCGCGGGTGATGCGACCCGGGCCGCGCTGCCGCTGGAGCCGCTGCGCCAGCGCCTCGCCGCCGAATTCGGCCCCGACGCCAACTTCACGCTGCGTCCGCCACGCAAGCCCACCGACACGCTGTGGGTGCTGGTGCGCGGCAAGTGGGAAGGCACGCTCTACCTCGACCCCGCAACCGGCGCGGAACAGGGACGCCGCGGCACGCACGAGGGCGCCTACAACGTCCTGTTCGAACTGCACAGCAGCCTGCTGCTGGAAGACACCGGCAAGGGCGTGCTCGCCTTCGCCGCGCTCGCCTACCTGTTCCTGCTGGTCACGGGCATCGTGCTCTGGTGGCCGGTGCGCTGGCCGCCGTCGCTGCGCATCGTGCTGAACCGCGGCCTGCTGCGCGGGTTGTTCGATCTGCATCGCACCGGCGGCGCGGTGCTCGGGCTGCTGATCGCGGTGTCGGTGGCCACGGGCGCGTACATGGCTTGGCGACCGCTGGGCAACTTCATCTCGAGCGCCATGGGGCAGCAGCCCATCAAGCCGCCGGTGATCGCCAAGGGTGCCGCGACCGGCCCGCGCCTGCCGCTGGACGAACTCGTGGCCCGCGCGCAGCAGGCCTATCCGGGCCAGCCCATCGGCTACATCCAGGTGCCCGCCAAGACCAGCCGTCCGATGCGCGTGCGCTTCCGCCTGTCGGACGACCCGCATCCGAACGGCATCGGCTCGGTGTGGCTGAACCCGGTGACCGGCGAGGTGCTGGCCGCGCGCAAGTGGCAGGAGCTCGACGCCGGCAACGGCGCGGTGGCGGTGATCTATCCGCTGCACACCGGCGAACTCGGCGGCCCGCTGCATGAAGCAGTCACGGCGCTGCTGGGCCTTGCGCTCGCGGGCCTGGCCCTGAGCGGCGTCTGGCTCTGGTGGCGCCGGCGCGCCATGGCCGCAGCGGCCCGCGACAACGACAGCCGGCTTTCCAGCGGCACGACGATGCTTTGAGCGATTCCGCGCCGCGCCCGCACCCAGTTTCATCACCATCAGAAAACCCGTAGGAGGGATCTCTTTTGTTCACGCACAAACGCACAGCCATCGCGATGGCGCTGCTTCCCCTGAGCCTGCAGGGCTTCGCCGCCGAGGCCGAGCCCACGGCCGCCGATGCATCGAAGTCGCTCGAAACCATCACCGTCACCGGCGACTGGCTCGGCAGCCCCAGCGAAACCAAGGTGCTCGAGCACCCGGGCGCCCGCAGCATCATCGAGCGCAAGCAGATCCAGGAAAGCGGCTCGTCCAGCGTGCGCGACGTGCTGCGCCAGGTGCCCGGCGTGCAGGTGCAGGAGAGCAACGGCACCGGCGGCAGCGACATCTCGCTGAACGTGGGCGTGCGCGGCCTGACCTCGCGCCTGTCGCCGCGCTCCACCGTGCTGCTGGACGGCGTGCCGCTGGCCTACGCGCCCTACGGCCAGCCGCAGCTTTCGCTGGCGCCGCTGTCGCTGGGCAGCCTCGAGGCGGTCGACGTGGTGCGCGGCGCGGGCTCGGTGCGCTACGGCCCCCAGAACGTGGGCGGCATCATCAACTTCGTGACGCGCTCGATCCCGAAGCAGTTCTCGGGCGAGGTGAGCGTGGGAGTCGAAAGCGCCGGCCACGGCGGCGGCACCAAGACCACGCCCAGCCTGTTCATCGGCGGCACGAACGAGAACGGCCTGGGCCTGGCGCTGCTGTACTCCGGCACGCACGGCGACGGCTTCCGCCAGAGCAACGACCACACGAGCATCGACGACCTGATGCTCAAGGGCGCCTACCGCATCTCGAAGACCGACGACATCGCCGTCACGCTGCATCACTTCGAGGGCAAGGGCCGCATGCCCGGCGGCCTGACCACGGCGCAGTTCGCGGCCAACCCCTTCCAGTCGGACCGCCCCTTCGACGAGTTCACCGGCCGCCGCACCGACGGCTCGGTGAAGTACACGCACAACGACGGCGTGAACAAGTTCGAGATGCTGACCTACTACACGGACTCGTACCGCAGCAGTTTCCTCGAGCAGGAAGGCACCGGCGCCAACAACGGCAGGCGCCGCCTCACCTCCGCGCCGCGCAACTACAAGACCTTCGCGGTCGAGCCCCGCTACTCGCGCCTGATCGACTCGGGCAGCGTGGTGCAGGAAGCGAGCTTCGGCTACCGCTACCTGAAGGAAGAGGCATCGGAAGTCGCGACGCGCAGCGCCTACTACCAGCCACGCCCGGGCTTCAACGCCTTCGGCCTGGCCAACCCCGCGTACCAGACCAGCAAGGGCGGCACGACCGCACATGCTTTCTACATCGACGACCGCATCGACTTCGGCAACTGGACCATCACGCCCGGCGTGCGCCACGAATCGATCCGCTCGTTCAACGACGTCTACACCATCACGAACGGCCGGGCCACCAGCGCGATCTTTCCGAAGATCGACTCCGACGAGTGGCTGCCCACGCTGTCGGTCCTCTACCGCATGAGCGACCGCTGGTCGGTGTTCGCCAACGCCGGCGTGTCGTTCGGGCCGCAGCAGTACGCACAGCTCGCGCAGTCGACCACCGGCCTGCATCCCGAGAAGGCCAAGACCTACGAGATCGGCACGCACTACAAGGGCGAGGCCTGGAGCGGCGAGCTCACGCTGTTCAACATCAACTTCGACAAGGAGCTGCAGCTGGCGCGCTCCATCACCGGCGACGTCGGCCAGTGGACCGACCTGGGCGCGACGCGCCATCGCGGGCTGGAGTCGGCGCTGCGCTACGACCTCGGCACGCTGAGCGACTCGCTCAAGGGGCTGTCGGTGTCGGGCACCTACACGTACACGCAGGCGACCTCGAAGGCCGGCGCATTCGCCGGGCGCGACCTGCCCTTCTACTCGCGCCAGGTGGCGACGCTGGGCGCGCGCTACGAGCGCGGGCCGTGGACCTTCAACGCCGACATCTACGCGCAGTCGAAGCAGCGCTCGCCGGGTTCGCCGGACGACGGCGCCAGGTACGTCACGCTCGAAGACGCGACCGGCCGGCTCGGCGACATTCCCGGCTACGCCACGATGAACCTGCGCGCCGCCTACGACTTCGGGCCGTCGATGAGCAACCTGAAGGTCGCCGTGGGCGTCAAGAACCTGTTCGACCGCCGCTACTTCAACCGCTCGGTGGACAACAACGGCGGCAAGTACGTGGGGCAGCCGCGCACGGTCTACCTGCAGGCCTCGGTGGCGTTCTGATGGCCCGCCTGGAGCACGCGGGCAGGCGCGGGGCCTAAACTCGCGCACCCATGGCCCTCAAATCCACCATCTTCAAGGCCACCCTCGCGGTGGCCGACATCGACCACGGCTACTACGCCGACCACGCGCTGACCCTGGCGCGCCACCCCAGCGAGACCGACGAGCGGATGATGATCCGCCTCGTCGCGCTCGCGCTCAACGCACACCAACTGCAGGACGTGTGCAACGGCGACGGCACGCTGGCCTTCGGTGCAGGCCTGTCGAACGTCGAGGAGCCCGACGTGTGGCTTCGCGACTTCACGGGCGAGGTCAAGCTCTGGATCGAAGTCGGCCAGCCGGAAGACAAGCCCGTCATCAAGGCCTGCAACAAGGCCGACGAGGTGATCGTCTATGCCTTCAACCACGCGGCCGAGATCTGGTGGCGCGGTATCGAGAACAAGCTCACGCGGCCGCAGAACCTCAAGGTGTATCGCGTGCCGACGGCTGCCTCTCAAGCGCTGGCCGCGCTCGCGCAGCGCAGCATGCAGCTGCAGGCGACCATTCAGGAAAACACGCTGACTCTGGGCGACGGCGCGAACAGCGTCGACATCGAACCGCTGCGCTGGCGATGAGCTTCCGGCGCAGCTGAAGGCTAGACGGCCGGCATCATCCGGCCGCACTGCCAGCACTGCTCGAAGCCGCCCTCGACCTGCTCGCCGCACACGCAGCGCCAGCTGCGCTGCGGACGATGCTGCAGCTCGTGCAGCAGGCGCTTCGCAAGCTCGAACTGGGTCTCGTCGTCGATCCAGATCTCGGGCAGGCACTGGTCGGGCGGAAGCTGGCCCATCACCGCACCGAGGAACTCGCGCTGCACCGAAGCCGCCACGCCCTCTTCACGCAGGGCGTGCGCCCACACGGTCGCGATCGCGAGGTTGGGCGCTTGCGCGAGGCGGCGCATGGTCAGGGGGCCCAGTTCTTCTCGTCGTCGGGATCGAACTCGGGTTCGTCGGCCGATGGCGACGACGACGTGTCGCGCTCCGCCTCGCGTGCGCGCTCGGCATAGCGGTTGAAGCGCCAGGCCGAGTCTTCCATGGTGATGCGGCGCCATGTGGCGCGCTTCTCGACGGGCGACATGCCGGGCCAGAACTGCACCTCGTCGAAGCTGCGGCCGCAGCCCTTGCACTCGTCGTCGCCCTGGCTGGTGGAACAGATCGCGATGCAGGGCGTGTCGGGCGTGCTGTCGTACCAGGCCATCCAGGCGGCCCAGGCCTTGGACGGGAAGCCGACCTCGTCGACCTCGTCCTCGTGGTGGAAGACCATGAGCGCGTAGACCTCGGCCAGCGCCCGCAATTCGGGGCCCAGCGTGACGCCGTCGGGCGACGGCGTCTTCTCGCGCCAGTAGTTGATGGCGGCCTCTATGTCGGTGATGTGTATGGCGGCCATGGAGCGTGAAAAAACAGCGGACGGCGATCATAGTCCGGCAATGTCCCGAAGCGCCGAAGGGGCATCTTCGCTATGAAAACAAGAGCATCGCACCTTGTATCCATGGGCATTCCGAAGCGCTTCTCTTTAAATTTCTGAAAACTTTCGATTGCGCCGCCGAGAGCATCGATGCTCTAATCCGCGCACGAAGGGGAGTAGCTCCCGACCGCTGTCGTTCACGGCAGCGCGAATCGTCAGGTCGTCAATACGAAGCAAAACACTTCCGGCCTGCCGGGCAACGTACGCGCGTTTTCTTGCGCGCGCGCTGCCGAGCAAGACCTTCGATTTGAACCTGTGCAGGTTTGGTCGAAGCGTTCGCAAGCTCCCGGTATCACCCGGACTTCATTCCTCGCTTTCGACTCGCCCGCACAGGATGAATCGAAACGCATAGCCATGCGCCTTCCGTCGTCGTCCCCGAAGGGAGAGGCAGGGGCGCGAAGACAAAGAGGAAACCTATGGAAATGTTCATGGCCCCGGAGTTCTGGGTCGCAGTCGGTCAGATCATCATGATCGACATCCTGCTGGGCGGCGACAACGCCGTGGTGATCGCGCTGGCCTGCCGCAAGCTCCCGGCGCACCAGCGCACCCAAGGCATCCTGTGGGGTACCGCGGGCGCGATCGTGCTGCGCGTGATCCTGATCTTCTTCGCGCTGACCCTGCTGGCCATTCCGTTCCTGAAGCTGGTGGGCGCGATCCTGCTGGTGTGGATCGGCGTGAAGCTGCTGGCCCCCGAGCACGATGACGGCCACGGCAACATCAGCGGCAGCGACAAGCTGTGGGGTGCGGTCAAGACCGTGATCGTGGCCGACCTCGTGATGAGCGTCGACAACGTGATCGCCATCGCGGGCGCCGCCCAAGGTGCCGGCGACAGCCACCAGATGCCGCTCGTGATCTTCGGCCTGCTCGTGAGCATCCCGATCATCGTCTGGGGCAGCCAGCTGGTCATCAAGCTGATGGACCGCTTCCCGATGATCATCACCGCCGGCGGCATGCTGCTCGGCTGGATCGCCGGCACGATGGCCGTTTCCGACCCCGCCCTGGCGAACACCGCTGCCTGGACCTGGGTGCCGAAGCTGCCCCAGACCGACACGATCAAGTACGCGGCCGGCGTCATCGGTGCGCTGCTGGTGCTGGTGATCGGCAAGTGGGTGGCCGCACGCCACGCCCGCAGCAAGCCCGAAGAATCAGCGGTGACGACCGGCTGAGCGCCGTGAGTCGCTGCCCTGCCACGAACTTCCTGTCCAAACCAGTCTCTGTCACTCTAACTACCTGAAGGAGCACGCAATGGAAAAGATCATTCTTTACGTCGACGACGCCACCTATGCCTGCGAGCAGTTCGCCGAACTCGCGCCGGATGCGAACAGTGTCGTGGCGCGCCATTGGGTGCTCGTGGCCTGCGCTCCGCGCATGACGCATCGCATCAGCAAGTGGGTGAGCCACAGTGCGCGCGAGAACTGGCGCGCCAAGTGGTTCAGCAAGGTGCAGGCGCAGATGACGCCGCTGCTGGAGCGCAACGGCGGCCAGGTGACACCGGTGCTGGCCAAGGGCCCGCTGGCCGAACTCACCGCCCAGCTCAAGCGCGAGCATTCGGCCGTTCACGTGGTCGATGCACGCCGCCCGAAGATCGGCGTCGACCTGGAGCCGGTGACGCCGGACCAGACGCCGCCCCATCAGTCGGGCTGGGCCTTTCCCGGCGCAGTGATGGGCATGGGAGCGCTGCTGGTGCTGGCCAACGAGCTGGCCGAGTAAAACCGCAACCGCAGGAAGAAACTTCCCCGACGAGCCCCGGCGCGGCAACGCACCGGGGCTCGTTGTCTTTTGCGGGTGCTGGGGTATCCTGCCGCCATGCGCATCATCCTCAAATGGCTGCTCAGCGCCGTGGCGCTGCTGGCGGTGGCCTATCTCTACAGCGGTGTCCAGGTCAACAGCTTCGGCTCCGCGCTCATCGCGGCCGCAGTGATCGGCCTGCTCAACATGATCGTGCGGCCCGTGCTAGTGGTGCTGACGCTGCCGGTCACCATCGTCACGCTCGGGCTCTTCCTGTTCGTCATCAACGCGCTGCTGTTCTGGGCTGCCTCGGGGCTGCTGGGCGGCTTCCACGTGAACGGCTTCCTGGCCGCGCTGATCGGCTCGCTGCTGTACTCGCTGCTGGGGCTGCTGATCGAGTCCGCGCTGGGCGGGCTGCTTTCCTCCCGGCGCTGAGCATCAGTAGCAGCGGCAACTGCCGCTGCCGCCTGCTCCTACTTCAACGGCGGCTCCGCCGCCTGCTCCTTCACGAGCACTTCCACCGCTCGCGCCCGGGTGTCGATGATCGACGCCTCGTAGTGATCGACCACCCTGGACTGGCGAACGAGTTCCTGCGCCGCCTTGAAGCGGTCGCGCGCCGCCGGGTAGTCGAGGATCGCCACGTTCGCCTCGGCGTCGGCACGCACCGCGCGCAACGTGTCGTTCTGCGCGCCATAGAGGTTGCCGAGCGCGCGCCACACGGTCGCATCGCGCGGATTCGCGGCCACCCAGTCGCGCAGCACGGGAATCATCGGCGCGGGCTGGCGCATTGCGGTGGCAGCCTCGGCGGCGAGCAGCATCTCGGGCCGCTCCTTCGACTTGACGTCGAGCAGCGAAGCCGCCTTGGGCGCCCCGCCGGCGGCGAGCTCGATCTCCGCGTTCAGCCAGCGCGCCTGCTTCGCCGCGGCCGGATCGTCCGCCGTGCGCGCGGCCAGCCGCTCGACCAGCGCGCGCGCGGCCTTGTAGTCGCGCATCTCCTTCGCCGACAGCGCTGCCGCGTACAGCGTGCCGGCCTGCTGCGCCGGGGTGCTCTTCGCGAACTCGCCGCTGGAGGCGGCATCGATCCACAGCCGCAGCACGTCGACGCCCGGGCGCGTCAGCACGCGGGCGCGCGAGGCGATCATCGCGTGGTCCATCGCCAGCGGCAGCGGCGGCGCGGCGTCCATGCGGAACTGGAAGCGGCCCTGCATGTCGGAGATCCGCTCGGTCGTCAGCGGGTGGCTGCGCAGGTAAGGGTACGAGCCGTTGTCGTTGAGGCGCGAGGCGTATTGCAGCTTCTCGAACATCGCGGCCGCGCCCTGCGGCGCGAAGCCGGCCTGCGTCATCACGCCGAAGCCGATGCGATCGGCCTCGCGCTCCATGTCGCGCGAGAAGTTCAGCTGGTTCTGCGCGAACATCGCCTGGCTGCCCATGATCATGGCCTGGCCGGCGTCGCCGTTGCGGCTCTTGCTGGCGGCGATCATCCCCAGGATCAGGCCGGCGATCATCAGCGGCATCTGCTTGCCCTGGCGGGTCATGATGCGCGAGATGTGGCGCTGCGTGACGTGCGAGAGCTCGTGGCCAAGCACCGTCGCCAGTTCGTCGCGGCTGCCGACCGCGGCCACCAGGCCCAGGTTGAGCCCCAGGTAGCCGCCGGGCAGCGCGAAGGCATTGATGTTGCGGTCGCGGCCCAGCAGGATCGTCCAGGCGAAGCGCTCGTCGAGCTCCGGCGTGAGCTCGCCGCGCGCGCGGGCGGCGACCAGCAGGCGCTGCCAGATCTCCTGCACGTAGGCGGCGATCACGGGGTCGTCGATGTAGTCGGTGTCGCGGTACAGCTCGCGGGCGATCTGGTCGCCCAGATGGCGCTCGGCGCTGGCGGTCATCTCGCCGCCATCGCCCATGCCGGGAAGCACCTGCTGGATCTGCGCCAGCGCGGGTACCGGCATCAGCACCTGTGAAGCTATCAAAACGCTAGCGCATAACGCTCGCAGGGCGGGCGTTGGCTGGCTTCTGGAGTGGCGTTGGGGAGTCAAGCGCGGCATTCCTCGTCTGTGGCTCGGGCTCGTATGATGCACCTCCAACCTGATCGTTCACCCATGAGCACCCTCACCCATTTTGACGCCCAGGGCCAGGCCCACATGGTCGACGTCGCCGCCAAGCCGGCAACCCACCGCGTGGCGGTCGCCACGGGCCGCATCGAGATGCAGGCGGCGACCCTGGCGCTCATCGAGTCCGGCACGGCGAAGAAGGGCGACGTGCTGGGCATCGCGCGCATCGCAGGCATCCAGGCGGCGAAGAAGACCAGCGACCTGATTCCGCTGTGTCACCCGCTGGCGCTGACGCGGGTGGCGGTGGCTTTCGCACTGGCCGATGCGGGAAGCGCGCCGCAGGTGGTTTGCACCGCGACCGTCGAAACCGTGGGGCCGACAGGGGTGGAAATGGAGGCGCTGACTGCGGTGCAGGTAGCGCTACTGACGATCTACGACATGTGCAAGGCGGTGGATCGGGGGATGCGGATTACCGATGTGCATGTGCTGGAAAAGCATGGGGGGAAGTCGGGGAGCTGGGTGGCGGGGTAGCCCGCCTTCGCAAGGCCTTCGCAGGAACCGCGGCTCAGTTCCAGCACTCGCTCGCTGCCGCCAGCGCAGCGTTGAAGCCCGTGTAGTTCTCGACCGATTTCCGTCCCGTGCTGGTGACAACGTAGTCGCCGCAACGGTCGCCGTTCATCGAGCCCGTGCGCGTTGCCTTCAGGGTGTAGCCGGTCCCCTTGCCGGTGGGTGTCAGCGCGATGTTGTAGTTCGCGGCGCCTTCGCCTGGCAAGGGCGAAGTGCCGAACTGCGTCTTGAACGCTCCGCCATCCTGGTTGACGTCAGTTCCATTTGCCGCCTTCGCGTAGCTGTAGTTTTCGCTGTAGTGCCTCTCCAGCCATTGCTGGGCCTGGGAGAGTGAAGCCTTCACCTGGGCGCGCTTGCCTTTGGCAATCTGCTCCCTGTAGCTCGGGTAGGCGATGGCGCTGAGGATCGCGATGATGACCACCGTGATCATCACCTCGATCAGCGTGAAGCCTCCCGCACGTTTGCGCGCCGCGCTCATCGGTGCTTCTCCACGGTTGTCTTCAGGCCAGGGATCTCGCGCCAGAAGATTCGCGATTGGGTGGTGTTCTTCCTCATCGTGACGTCCGTGTTCGGCCCCACTATCCGGGAGCAGGAGAGGCCCGCCGCACATCGGCTGGTCGAGTCCTCGGGAATGGCGAAGCGCTGGTCGAGGCCGACGATGCCGATCACCTCGCCCGCGGCGCCGGCAATGCCGAAGAGGTTCGTCGTGGAGACTCCCGTGACCCCATTCACCTGCACGTCCGCCCCCGCCGCGCTCGCGGCGCACACGACGCCCTCCGCCGCTTTCTTGTAGACGATGGGAATGTTGACGTCCTTGCCGGTAGCTTTCGGATTGCTCAGCACCATCCCCGAAGGCATCGGAATGCCCACATACCAACCCTTCCTGGTGCTCCAGTCGACGGCACTGGTGGCGTTCTGGACGACCGCATCGGTCTTCGCATCGAGGCTCCAGCTGCGCTCCTGAAGATCGGTCACACCCGAGGGGATGGTGCCGGGGTTCGCGGCATAGCTCGCCTTGTCCCAGATTCCGAAGATGCGGTGACTGCGTCCCGTGTCGGGGAAGTCTCCGGAAAATATCGACTGCCCCGTGCCGAAGACCACGATCTGCCCGCCGTTGGGGTGAAAGCGCAGTGCCGGCGCGGTCGTGATCGGGAGCCTGTTGTTCGACGCGTCCAGGGCGACGTACAGCGGCTTGCCGTAGGCCTCCTTCCACTCTGTCACCTCGGCACTGGAGACATCGAACTTCCACATGTTGCCCTTGAGGTCGCCGGCGTAGATCGCGTCGGCGATGCCGTCGTCGTTCGTGTCGAGCCAGGTCGGCTGCATCAATCCGTTGCCGCCCGCCGTGCCGACTTCCAGGCGCTTGTAGTGGGTGTTGTTGACCCACTTGCCGTCGGAATTCGGGCCGTCCACGAAAAGAATGTAGAGCACGGTCTTGCCCGAAGTGCTGGACACGCCGTTGCCGAAGAGCACCGCGAACTTGCCATTCGCCATCTTGGCGACCTGAGCAGCCTGATTGCTTGCCGGATGCGTTCCCCCTTCGGAGATCACATAGCCGAGATCGGCATCGTCCGCGGCGGTGAACTGCCACTTGTAGGTCTCGGCGGCATTTCCCTCGGTGAGCCGGCCCGGCGACGTCACGTCGAGCGCGAAGATCGCCTTCGCGCCACGCCCCAGGCTGGAGAACAGATAGGTTTTCCACGGATCCGTCCTGGCGGAAGTCATCACATCCGCGGTGAAGGGGGAGCCGTCCGCATAGGCGCGCATGTCGGTCACCGTCGCGTTCGGAATCTCCTTGAGGCGCGAGGCGAGTGCCTGCGGCACATAGGACATCACCGGCATCAGCGCGTCGGCCGTGAAGGCGTGGAACATGCCGTCTCCCGCCCCAACCCAGACCAGCTTGGGCCGCGACTTCTGCACGGACTTGAATTTGCCGTAGCCCGGGAAGGCTGGGCCGAAGAAGTTGGCCACGGGCAAGTCCTGCAGCCAGGGGTTGGAGTTCACCACGCCACCCATGATCGAATCCGAATTCCGGTCGCGGAAAGTACCTCCGGACAGCTTCTCCTTGGTGCGAGTGCCGCGCATGTAATTGATGATGTCTCGCCGCACGCTTGTCGAGGAGGCATCGAGTTCGGCCAGGTATCCGGCGCCTGCAGGCACATCCAGGCCCACATAAGTGAACGGCACCCCGGCAGTTCCGAGGTTCGTGATGATCGCGCGAGTCCCCGCGTTCGTCAGGTTGACGTGCCCCTTTGCGGCAGGCGTGCCGACAAAATTTCCCGCGGTGTCCAGTCGATACGCCAGCAACTCGCCGTGCAGATCGGACGCCGAGAAGTTCGCGACGTACTTGAAGTCGCCGGCACGCAGGTCGGGCCGGGATACGGCAGGGGCAGAGTTCGAGTTTCCGGTGATGTCCGCAAAGACTTGCCGCAGCGATTCTTCAAGCAGGTCCGGGCGCCGTGCCAGGAAATAGTTGTCCGGAATGCCGTCGTTGCAACCGGGTTGACCGGCGGCCCCGCAGGCAGCGCCATCGGCACGTTTGGCGTCCCACTTGGACACGGCGTCTGGCAGTCCGGTCGGCTTTTTCTCGTCGTCCCTGAAGCCACCGTACTTGGCAACGTACCAGAGCGGATCCTGGATCACGGCGTCGCTCGAGCCGAGCATCTGGTAGCTGAGCTGGGTCTCGCCCTTCACGAAGTTGCTGCCGATCTTCACGCACAGGCGCGGTGCCCTGGCGTAGCTCCATCCGCTCGGCCTGCTCCCGTCATCGTTCAGATAGCATTTTTCTTCCGTATTCCTGGGCTCGGTCTGCACGCTCGACGCGGCGTAGGTCGCAGTCGACTCGCTGGAGACATAGTTGTTGATGCTGCTGTGGAAGTGGCTTCCATCCTTGTCGCTGCCCACCATCGTGTAGCCGAAGGCGAACGGCTTGGAGACCCCGGTGTTCGACTCCAGCGTTTGCGTAAAGACACGCAGCGTGGGCGGGGTGGTGCTCGAATCGGTCTCGTACCGGATGGACCCCAACATGTCCTGATCCTGGTCCTCGCCCAGCGCCTGGTGCTGCCAAAGCACGAGAAAGGTCCCGGACTCGCCATTCGCGCCGCGCCTCAAGACCTTGAAGTCCACCATGTTGCCTGGAAGAGGAGTCGCACCGCTCCAATCGATGCTGGCAGGAGTGATGAAGACGTACTTCTGCGGATTGGACCTCGGAACCGGAATGCGGATGGACGCGGATCCGCCCGACATCGTCACCGCGTACTGCCGGACCTTCAGCACGTTGGAGTTCGCGTCCGCAGGAACAGTGAGATCCGAGCGGATGCGGTTCACGTGCGCGTAGTAAGCGGCACCGGCACCGAGGTAAGTGCCCCGCATGTTCGGTGCCTCGGGACAAAGGCCTGCCACGAGGCTCAGGTCCCCTATGAGCTTGCCGGTGCAGATGCCGTCAACGGCCGTCCCGTTGGAGCCTGCCAGCCGGGTCGTGCTTGAAATACCTTCCTGCGCGGAGCCGCCGATCAGATTCGTGTAGTAGGCGGCACTCCGCGGTGCGCCCATGCCCGAAGAGCGGTCGTCCAGTGCGCTCATCTTGTCTCCATCGAACGTCGCCACGCCGCTGGAGATGGTGACCATGTTGAGTGGCCGGCAGATGTTCTTTCCGTAGAGCCCTTCTCTCGTTTTGTTCGAGTCCGCATGGGTCGGATTTGCCTTAAGCGGATCGATCCAGGCGGGAGACGGAAGCCCGAGCTGCGCGTCATTGCTTCCACCGCTGTAGAGGGGAGCCTTTCCGGCGTAGTAGCGAAGCCCTTCCAGGAGGATCTCGCCGATGGGGTTTCCCCAGGCCGGGCAATCTCCGTTCTTGATGTTGTCGGAAGTGCAGCTCTTCGAGTATTTGCCCGTCTTCGGGTTGTATCCAAAGGGCCTCAGCTGATTCAACGAATAGATGATGCCCCGCTCATTGGCATCGGACGAAGATTTGAATACGCCGGTCTGCGCATCGATTTCATCGTTGACTTCGGACATGTTCTTGCGAAGCACGCCGCCATCGAGATTGGTATCGAAGGAGCCGAGAAACATCGCAAATTCGGCCCTGGCCGCGCGCCGTCCGTAGTCGTCGCTTTCACCGAATTCATTCAGCAGGCCGATCGGCTTCAGGTTCTTGTTCGGATACTGCTTGCAGCGCTCTTCTCCGACGAGGTCCTTCTTGCAAGCCTCCACGCGGGCCAGGTACTCGCCAGCCACGGAAGGAATGCTGCTGCTGTGGGTCGACGCACCGCCAGCTCCCACGTAGTTGTCGGTCATGAACCTGACCGTGGGAACCTGCCACGTGTAGCCGTTTTCTCCCGCCCAGTTGCAGCTCAGCACTTCCGTCATGTTCCAGAGGATGTAGTTGCCTTCGGCCGCACGAATTACCGGACGCAAGCTGGATACCTGCGATTCCTGTGTATCGCTGCTCCCCGGGTTTTCATGTCGCCGGCAAAGGGTGAGCCCTCTGGAATAGGAGAACGGCGTCAGGCGAATCAGGTCGCTGCCGTTGTAGTACTTCGCATAGGCCTGGCTGTTTCTCGGGACGAAGGCCATCTCGAGCACGGTTTTTCCGGAGCCTCCCGATGAGCCGGCTTCGTCCGTGGAGCGCAAGCCCCCGTAAAGTATCTTGCGCAGGACATCCATCCGGGACATGGTGGCCCAGTTCAGGAAATTGCCGCTCCAGAGATTTGAAGTAGTCGCCGATGCAGCGGCGCAGTAATACCTTTTCGAGCCCGCTGGATCCCCGGCAACCGCCTCCCTGTCTGCAAAGGAATCCGGCACGAAGTTACCGCTTTGAGTGCTGTAGCTGTAGCACTTCGTGGGATCGAAGTAGCCGTAGTACTTGAAGTACGGCAAGAAAAAGTAGTCGATGCTGCCGTCGAAGTTCAGGTCTTCATAGTCCGTATAGGCACGGCTGAACATGCTGTAGTCCTTCGACACGTTCAGCACGACCATCGGGAGATTCGGAGCCGGACTCACGTTGGGCGGAATCGCCTGGATCTGGGCGTTGGCGGCCCCGCTTCCAAGCAGCGCCAGCATCGCTGCAAACTTCAGGATCGATGATTTCATTTTTCAGCTTCGCTTGAAATAGCTCTGCAGCACGATCTCCGTATTCGGATCGAGGCCCCAGCCACGCGCGGTATTCCTGAAATAGATGTCTTCCCCGCGCTGCATGTACTCGATCAGATATTCGGGTTGACGCGACACGCCCTTGACGCCTGGCGTACCGGTGAAGGTGCCGAGAGGCACCGCTCCAGTGAACGAACAACCGGATGGCGGGGACGCCTTCCAGCCGACGCCCCCTTTGTCCGCAGGCCACCAAGGCTCGGGGTTGGTCTCGGCCTTGGAGTTGCTGGCTGCGTAATAGGCTGCGGGGCTTTGCTCGCCGAAACGGCACTGGCCGCGGGGGCAATCCGTACCGAAGTTCGGTTCGCTGTAGGCCGACTTGATCGGACGATCGTCGCCACGGGCGCAGGTCGCGCCTGCGACGTCGGCGGTCAGGGAGATGTCCCGCTCCGCATCGCGCAAGGCAGCCTCGGCCGCCTGCCTGGCGATTTCGATGTCGAGCACGTTGCGTGCAACGTGCTCGCCGAACATCACGCGCCGCACGGTGAAGGCGGCAACGCCCGAGAGGATCAGGATGAAGGCCAGCACGACGACCATGGCAAGTCCACGCTCGGCGGCCGGGTGGCGCGAGGTCTTCAAAATGTCCTCGTGAGATTGTTGCGAACGCCGAAGATGCGGGTCTGCTGCTTGTAGACGGCGCGATCGGAATCGGCGAACGCGACGGACGCGCCATCGCAGTCCACATAGCTGCCGCTCGACGTCTGCCTCACGGTGGCGTCGAGCGTCTTGGTCACGACGCAAACCTGCACGGCGACGACGCGCTGCCAGGCGGTCTTGCGCTCCCCGTTGATGGTGGCGACCGGAAGACCGCCGACTTCCGCTGCCGTGAAGAAACGTGCGGGAGCTTCGAGGGTATCGGCCTCCGAAACCCCGTAGCGAAACCTCAATTGGGTGACGCCGGAGACGATGGGCTGATGGGGTTTGGTGTTGGGCCCGTTGCCGGCGCAGCGGAAGCTTCGCGTCGAGATGGAGCGGCCATCCTGCTTGTAGGTGTAGCTTGCCCCGAGGCCGTAGACGTTGCTGATGAAGAGCGGCAGCGCGACGGTTCCAGTGCCTTTGGCTCCCGAGCCGGCGCGGGCTTCGTTGTACCTGGCTCCACTGAACTCGGCGAGCTCCACGTCCTGGCGCAGGCAGTCCTTTCTCGTGCCGACGCCTTCGACCTCGAAGTTGTCGGCAGAGAAGTAGCTGACGACGAGCGAATCGGGCTCCGTTGACTTGGATGCAGGGCAGGTGCCATTCGCGACGTCGAACAGCCCTTCGCTGCATCCGAAGATTCCCTGGTCGAACGCCTCGACCGAAGTCGAGACGACGTTCGAGTAGGTCCCCTGGAACCTGGAGGATTCGACCGAAACAGGAAAGCTGGCCGGATAGAAGCCCGCGTTCTTCAGGTCGCGGCCGATGATGTCCAGCACGACGCTGGCGGCTTCCTGCTGCTGGGCGTTGGCGTCGACGGCCCTTGAAACTCGCGTCGTCGAGACGAGCAGGTAGCCGGCCGCAGCGACGAGCAGCAGCCCGAGCGCGATCGCGACCAGCAGCTCGACCAATGTGAGGCCGCGTGACCTGCAGGCACGCGTCTTCATGGAAGAACCCTCGCGGTGTAGCAACGCACTCCAGCCGGCGCTTCTGCTCCCTCGGGGCAGCAGAAGCGTGCAGATACCGTTTGCTGATCCTTGACCTTGCCGGTGCAGCTGGCCTGTTGCACGGCGGCGCCCTTTTCATCCACCGCGCTCTTGTCGAACCACATGACGCTGACATCGAAGCCCGACCTGACGTCCCCGGTGATGTAGCCCGCTCCGCCCGGAAAAGCGGTGCGCAGGATGTTCTTCCAGCTGGCGAGATCGAAGACGGCCAGCTCGGCCGGTGAACAGACGACTTGCCCGCAATCCGTCGGCGAATCCGCGACTGCCTCGGCGACCTGCTCCGAGTAGGTCTCGGTCAACTGATAGCCCGTCCCGGTCGCCCGCGCACCTCCGATGACCCCCGAATATCCATTGGCTCCGGGCGCGTTGATGCGAAGCCTCTCGGACAGGTCGTTGATCGCGGCCGAGACATTCAGCCGGGCTTCATTGCCGGTCTGGTACTTCACGGCGGCGGCCATCAGGCCTGCGATGGCAACCAAGCCGAGCGAAAAGATCAGGAGAGCAACCAGCGCCTCGATCAGCGCCACACCCGATTGCCGAGCGCGATACGTCATCATCATTCGCACTCCCACCTAGTTCTGATTGCTGTCGTTGCAGCTGATGGCGCCGACGTTGCCGATCCGGGCGCGCCCCATCATGTCCAGGCACACGAGCTTGGTGGCTGAGCTACCCGCGGGAGCGAGATCCAGCGCTTGCTGCCCGGGAAGACTCGAGCGGCCGCGCGCGTCGAACCGCAGCGTCGCGACCTTGCTGGTGGGCGCGGTCAGCGTGGGGCCGCCCGTCCTGCCGATATAGAACTTCAGCAACTCCGCCGTGTCGTCGGTGGCGACGCTGTCGCATTTGGGATTCGAGAACACGATCCACCCGCTGCTCCATTCGCGCCCCTCGTCGGCGCAGGTCGGGTCGGCGACGGTGATGTCCTCGGGCGCACAGACGGTGACGCACTTGTTCTTCGCGATGGCCTCCGAGCGCGCAAAGCCGACCGCCATGGCGAATTCGTTGCCGAGCGTTGCGGCTGCGGAGTTCCTTTGCATCGCAACGAAACTCGGCACGGCCAATGCGAGCAGTACGCCCATCATCGCGATGACGACGACGAGTTCGACGAGCGTGAAGCCGCCTGAATGAAACACCTTGCGCTTCCAGTACATGGCTGGAATCCTCCCCTCGCAACGTTGTGTCTATATGTGTCTCTCGATGCTAAATGAGTTTGAAAGTACTAAATCGCCGTTTGTCACCCGCACGCGACCGCTCGACGCCTTCGCTGTATTCCGGGCAACGCCGCTGAGAGAAATCGGGTGCCGCCGGCAGGTGCCTGACGCACGATGCGCCGACGGCAGTGCGTGCAGAGCCTCGTCTCGAGGTCTTCTTCTATTGCGGCGCGGCCAGTCGCGCAGGATCCCGATCGGCCTCTTTCAGCCAGCGCGCGAACTCCTGCGGAAAGGCATCGTGGAAACGTTCCGCCTGCGCCTCGGCTTCGCGCTCGCGGCCGAGCAGTTCGGCGCTTTCGATCAGCTTGACGATGACGCGCGGTTCCGGTGAGAAATGAATCACACGCTGCGCCAGCGAATGCACCTCGGCGGCATTCGCGGGCGTCACGGTGGTCAGCGTCAGCTCCGCGAACTCGGCCTGACGCGCGAACAACCACGTTCCCCGCACTTTGGCGAGCGTGTCTTCCTTGTACGCTGAGAGCCGTTCGTCGGGCGGCAGATAGATCTGGCTGACGCGCACGTAGTCCCAGCCGGCGAGCCCCACGACCAGCAGCATGACGCCCGCCACCAGAGATGACAGCGCAGGTCGGATCGCAAAACTACCCCTGCCCGGCCAAAGCATGCCGAGGCACAGGCCGAACACCAGCTGGAACGGGCCGTACCAGAGCGGGTACTCGAGCAGGCTGTGCAGCACGATCGCGCCCAGCATGCCCCAGGCCATCAGGCGAGCCGGATCGCGTTCACGCCAGGGCCGCGCGGCAATCACCATCCAGAGAAAGCCGCCGCAGATCAGCACGGCGGCGGGAATGCCCAGCTCCACCGCCAGGTGCAGCGGAAGGTTGTGGGCGTTGTCGAGGATTTCGACGAACCGGGCGCCGTCGTACTGGGTGCTGTAGTGCGCGAAGCTGAGCTCGCCCCATCCCCAGCCGGTCCAGGGGTGCTGGGCGATCAGCGTGAGCACGTTGCGCCACAGGATCAGGCGGCTGTGGTCTTCGGGCGCGCCGGTGTGCAGGCGTTGCAGCATGCTCTCGACGGCCCCACCCGGTCCACCCACGAGTTGAGGCAACACCCAGGCGATGACGAAATAGAGCGGGATGGTTGCCAGCAGGAGCAGCGGCGAGGGCAATTGCACCCGCGCTCCGGCTTCGGCACGCCAACCTTGGCGCTCGCGCCTGGCGATGAAGCTCGCCACGCCTACGATGGTCAGCAACTGCAGCAGTCCCGTGCGCGATGTCGCGGCTGCGGCAGCCACAAGCAACAGCAACGCCGCCGCCATCAATCCACGCCGTGCACGCACCGTTGGACTCATGACATGAAGCCATAGCACCGCGATCCACGCCATGCTGATCAATGTGGCGAACTGGTTGCGCTGGCGGAGATTGCCGTAGGCCTGGCCCAGGGTGGGAGAGGTTGTCCAGGGGACAAGCCATTCGGCGTAGCCGTAATACTGGAGCAGGCCGATAACCGCGCTGACCAGCCCGGCGACCAACACACCCGTTGCAAGCGGCTTCGCACTGGCAGGCGTGCCTCCTCGCGACATGCCGGAACCAACGAAGGCCATGGCGCCAACGCCTGCGATCGCAAAAAGAGTCGCGAGCGTCGAGGGCATGCCGTGGGAAAGAGCCGAGACGGAGACCATCAATCCCCCGGCCAGCAACCACATGAGGAGTGGCCTCGCGAGCCCCGCCACGGGGACGGAGATCAACAAGCCGGCGATACATGCCCCCGTCACCAGCGACTGCCAGGCAACGACGGAAGGACCGGCCACAAGAGGGGACAGGAACGGCAGCGCGAGAAGCCCGGCGCGAACGATTTCCACAGACTTCACCTTGGAGGGCGCAACCCCCGGCGCAGCGTTACGAGGCGTCATCTACCGATTGTGACGACCAGGCAGACACCGACGAGTGGCGGTCGACGGCAGACAAGCGGTTTTGCGAAAAGACACATTTGGAGACATTCTTGGTTCCAATTGTTTACATGGCGACCGCGGCCAGATCCAAAGGTGTCTTTTCATGAAATTGCAGACAGTTCAATGTCCTCCCAGCAGCGCACGGCGCGGCATTGGCGGCTTCACCCTGATCGAAGTCCTGATCACGATCGCGATCGTGGCCATCCTTGCCTCCATTGCCTACCCGAGCTACACGGACTATCTGAGGCGCGGCCAAGCGCAGGAGGCGCCGGGAGTCTTGGCCGACTTCCGCGCCCGGATGGAGCAGTACTACCAGGACAACCGCAACTACGGTACAGGCGCCAATTGCGGCGTCGCCGCGCCGGCTCCGAAAAATTTCAGTTGGACCTGCACCAACTCGGGCCAGAGTTACTTGGCAACGGCCACCGGGAACACCGGCAGCTTGGTCAGAGGCCTTGCATACAGCATCAATCAGACCAACAGCCAGCAAACGACCTGCAACGGCTGCGCCTGGAACTTCAGTGGCACCCAGTCCTACTGGGTTTTGCGCAAGCAATGAGCCCGATGATGCTCAATCGAGCGAAAGGCTTCACGCTGGTTGAGCTGATCGTGGCCGTCGCGTTGTTCGCTTTATTGCTCACCTTCGCGTATCCAAGCTACACGAGCTACATCCAGAACGCACAGATTCGCACTGCAGCGGAATCGATGATTAATGGCTTGCAGCTCGCACGCGCTGAAGCCATCCGCAGGAACGTGAACACCCAGTTCCAGCTGCTCAACACCTCCAGCGGTGCGGCCGTGACCGGTGGTACTGACTGGTCGGTCCGGGCCTCTACCGCAGCAGCGCCCACGACATTCAGTCAGCTGGTGCAAACCCGCCAAGAAAACTCCACCACGTCCAATGCTCGCGTCGGCGTTGCAAATGCGACCAGCAGCGCCGCGGCAGCGCCCGGTGCCGGCTTGCCGGCCACGATCCTGTTTACCGGAATGGGGCGACTGAACAGTGCGACGACAGTGCGTCAGATCGACATCACTGGCGCAACCGGAGCGCGCCGGCTGGCCATCGTTCTCGCACCTGGCGGCGATGTCAGGCTCTGCGATCCCTTGCTGTCTCTAGCGACCAATCCCCAAGGTTGTTCATGAAGCCAAAGTCTCTTCGCCGAGCAACTCGCTCGCAGCCCGGATCGGAGCGCGGCGTCATGCTGATTGAAGCGCTCGTCGCAATTGCCATTTTTTCCTTTGCGGTCCTAGGCATCATGGGTCTTCAAGCGACCTCCATCCGCACGGTGCGCGATGCGGACTATCGCGTCAAGGCCAGCCTCTTCGCCCACCAGATCGTCGGGCAGATGTGGGTCGACCGCTTCAACGTGCCGACCTACGCGTTGAACGCCGGTAACGCAGCCTGCACTGCAGGCGCGAATGCGGCAGCCAACCCGGTCGTCACCAGCTGGCTCAGCGGCCTCACGGATGCGACCAACCCGGGCTCCCTGCCCGGTGCGGCGGACTACCAGCAGCAGATCCTCGTGGAACCCAACAACGTTGTCACCGTGACAGTGTGCTGGAAGAGCCCGCAAGACACGGCCCCGCACAACTTCGCATTGAAGACGCAGATTCAAGGCTGATCCATGCCGTCACTCGAGCAAACTCATCGTCAGCGAGGATTCGGCCTCGTCGAAATTCTTGTCGGCATGGCAGTCGGCCTCGTCGTCACGATCATCATCTACCAGGTGATATCGACCTACGAAGGCGTCAAGCGCACGACCACTTCCGGTGCGGACACCCAGCAGAACGGCATCTTCAGTCTCTCGACCATGGAGAGAGACGTTCGCGCAGCGGGCTGGGGCATTCCAACAGCAGACCTCATGCCCTGCAGCCGGTACTTCACCTATTTCAGCGACGGCACGATCAATGGCCCTGTGCCGAACTTCCCGAGCACTCCGGTGCGAATCATCGATGGCGGCACCGCCGCTGGCGCCTCCGACAGCATCACCGTGCTTTGGGGCTCCTCGGTGCGCGCAAATGTGCGCAATGCGCTTTTGCAGAATGTCACGGCCAATCCCACAGGCACCCCTGCGTCCAATCTGCAGCCGACGACCAGCGTCGCGCTGTCATCGATCGGGGGCTTCGTCTCGCTGACGGACGACGTCGGAAATTGCGCACTGACGCGCATCACCGGCACAGCGCCCAACCCAGCGAGCCCTGGCACGGTCATTCTTTCGCACGACCCCGGAACGGGCTCGTCGACGCAACCCGTCTACAACCCGCCGGCGAGCTATATGACCGCTCAAGGATGGCCGGTCAGCTACAACACGAACCCGCGCATTTTTGATCTGGGCACCCTCACACAGCGCACCTACTACGTCGCTGGTGGCTCGCTGATGTCGCAAGACTATTTCAGCTCGACCGCCCAGATCCAGGTCGCCAACAACGTCGTCAGCTTCAAGGCTCGCTACGGCATCAGCGACGCAGGGAGCCAGGTCGTCAACAACTGGGTCAGTGCGACGGGTGCTTGGGCGACCCCCTCCGTGACGGACCTCAAGCGCATCAAGGCTGTGCGCATCTCGGTGGTCGTTCGCAGTCCGTTGAAAGAGAGACTGCCAGACGGCGCCACTGCTTGCGCGATCACGACGGCAGCGCCCGTGAGCTGGCCGAGCGGCCCGGTCATCGATCTGAGCAATGACCCGGATTGGCGCTGCTACCGCTATCGCTCCTTCGAGACCGTGGTGCCTCTTCGCAACGTTCTTTGGGCCAATCTGTCATGACTCTCTTCCCCCTTATCCGTGCAACAGGGGAATGCCTCCCCGCGTGGCCCCGCCGTCGCACCCGGCGGCAAGACGGCGTTGTCGTCTTCATCGCACTCATCGCGGTGCTCGTCCTTTCCCTGGCGGCCGTCGCGCTGTTGCGATCGACCGATACCGCCGGCGTGATTTCAGGGAACGTGGCCTTCAAGGAAGCTGCCACAGCCGCCGCCGACACCGGTGCCGAGCGTGCCTTCAATGCGTTGCCCACGCTTGCCAAGAACGATGTGGACGTCGCCAACACGTATTTCCGCCTCATACAGCCGGTGGACACCGCCGGAGTTCCCAGCACGATCAACAACTGGGCCAGCGTGCCCTGCTACGACACCGCAGGTGGCAGCGCCGCGATCGACTGCACGGACGAGTCTCTCTATCGAGTGCAGTACGTGATCGACAGGCTGTGCACCATCGCTCCCTCGACCACGGACCCGTTGACCCTGCTCACCAGCAAATGCGTGGCAGGCCAGCCGTTCTCCGCGGGAGGAGATGCGGCGGGCAGCGACAACAACAGCCATGCGCAGACCACCAACGTCTTCGGCAGCCTGACACCTCCACCGCCGACACGACCCACGATCCACTACCGGGTGACCGTTCGCGTCCTCGGGCCGCGCTCCACCGTCAGCATTGTCCAGACGACCATCGAATTGCCCTTCGGCTGATTTCGGCCGGATCCACAGCGAGTATTCAGCATGTATCCACAGTTCAAAAATACGACGCGCGGCATCATCGCAGTGATGGTGGTGTCCTTGGTTGCGCAGCCCTTCGCGGCATTTGCGGCCACCGACCTGACGGATGTGCCGCTGGTCGTGCAAAGCAGTGTGAAGCCCAATGTACTGTTCACCCTGGACAACTCCGGCAGTATGGTCTGGGGCTCCATCACGGGGACCGATGCGACGCGGGAATACACCAGCGGCAGCAAGAACACGCGTGCCTACTATTCGCCTACCTTCAATCAGCTGTACTACAACCCGGCAATCACCTATTTGCCTGGCGTCCAATACAACAGCGGAGCGACGACGACCAACTACACGTCGTCAATGGGCAACAGCCCCATCAATAACGCGCGGATCGACCCTTACCCGACAACAGGAGGGGAGACAGATACCGTCGACCTGACTCAGCTGTGCTACGCCACCTCAACGCCGCCTTCGCTGCCGCGTTACAACGCAAGCTCTTTCGCTCTTGGCAGCTCCTGCGCAGCGTCTTCGAACAAGACGAACTCCACGGCATATGCGCTGTATGCTTTCTACTATGTGTGGAAAGGTTCCGGGACAGAAGACGGAACCTCCGGCCAGAACTCGGACAGCAACTACACGCGCGTGGAAATAATGAGCACCACGCCCACTTATGCCAAAGCCGCAACACGGACAGATTGCGGCACGGGCACCACCTGCACCTACGCGCAGGAGATACAGAACTTTGCCAATTGGTTCTCGTACTATCGCACTCGCATCCAGACTGCGAAGACTTCACTGGGTTTGGCATTTTCAGTGCTCGACTCCAAATCTCGTGTCGGCTTCTCGACCATCAACGACAACAATTCGAACAACAATACAAGCGCAACGAACTTCGTCCCGCTCGCAGATTTTGGTAGTTCGCAAAAGCAGACTTGGTATTCCAAAGTCTACGCTATCAGCCCCAGCGGCGGTACGCCGCTGATTCCAGCGCTTGATCGGGCAGGCCGGTACTACAGAACCGGCACTATGCCAGGCGCAAGCACTACGGCGCGAACCACAACCGTTCCGCTTTCCTGTACACCCAACTACACAATCCTCTCAACGGACGGCTACTGGAACGGAAGTGCAAGTGCATCGGTAGGCAATCAGGACACGACTGTCCCGACCTTGCCCGACAACGTTTATCTAGACCCAGACACCAAAGCGCCGATCAACGATCCCATCGCCGGAGTACCACTCGTAGCAGGGCAGAAATTCCCTGCTCCGTTTTACGACGGGAACAGCGCCTCGAACAGCCTCGCCGACGTGGCGATGTATTACTGGATCACCGACCTCACTGGCTCTTCCTCGAAGCAGGTCGCACCGAACAAGTTCGATCCCGCCAACTGGCAACACATGGTGACCTACACCATCGGCTTGGGTGCTTCCGGTACTCTGTCCAGCGTGCCGACCGGCTCAGCCACCTGGCCGACGCCGCAGGCGGATAGCGCCACGGCCATTGACGACCTCTGGCATGCGGCACTCAATGGTCACGGCCAATACTTCAACACCAAAGATCCGGCCAAGCTGCAAACCGCGCTGGCATCCATCCTCAACGACATTGTCAATCGCACCGGTGCGGCGGCTTCGGTGGCTGTCAGCAACCCGAACGTCAAGTCGGGCGACAACACGGCCTTTGCATCCAGCTTCAACTCAGGCTCCTGGTATGGAGACCTCCAGGCCTTCTCGATCGACCTGACCACTGGCCTGCTGCAGGACACACCGCTGTGGTCGGCCCAGGCATTGCTGGACAAACAGGCGACCAGTTCGCGCTACATCGCCAGCTTCAATGGCAGCAGCGGCGTGCCTTTTACGAAAACCGGCCTTTCGGCAACTCAACTATCGCGACTGAATTCACCGAGCAGCCCTCCCGGGCCGAGCGACAGTACGGCCGTGATTGCGTATCTGCGCGGCGACCGTACGGGTGAAGGCAACGGCAGCAACAGCGCGCAGCCGTATCGGACACGAACCCACGTGTTGGGTGACATCGTGAACTCAGAGCCAATATACGTGCCAGCGCCACGTTCCAGCTATACCGACTCGGGTTACTCTGCCTTCAAGGGAGGGGCCGCGGCCAACCGGGCAAAGATCGTGTACCAGGGCGCCAACGACGGCATGCTTCACGCCTTCGACGCAGGTACGGGCAGCGAGTTGTGGGCCTATGTACCTGGCCGCCTCTTCGACACCAATCTTTCCACCAGCTACACCTCAACCAGCGCCCTAGTGGGTCTGACGCAGCAGTCTCTATTCCAGCATCGCTTCTACGTGGACGGTACACCTATCGCGACCGACGTGGATCTCAGCAATACTGTCGCCCACCAGCCCACGCCGCCGGCGGCCAACTGGGCCACGGTTTTGACGGGAGGGTTGGCCAAGGGCGGTCGAGGCTACTACGCTTTGAATGTGACCGATCCCACCGCAACCTCTGATGCCACTGTGGCCAGCAAGGTGATGTGGGAATTTCCCAATGCCAGCACCGCAGCCGCTGTGGCGAAGAACATCGGCTACACCTACGGTTCACCGCTCAATGTGAAGACCAAGGCGGCTGGCTGGGTGACGCTGGTTACTTCGGGCTACAACAATGGATCTGACACCGGCGGCGATGGCGCAGGCCATCTCTTCGTGCTCGATACAGCGACAGGCAACCTGATCAAGGACTTGAGCACGGGTGTCGGCACGAGTTCTGCTCCTAGCGGGCTGGCAAAGATCAGCGCCTTCCTCGTGAACCCCGGCGTGGACGATACAGCCGACTACGTCTACGGCGGCGACCTGCTTGGCAACGTATGGCGCTTCGATCTGTCGGATGCTTCGACTGCCAACTGGAACGTGAAGCGGCTGGCGACGTTGGTCGACAGCAGCGGCAACCCTCAACCGGTCACGGGCACGCCTGAGCTGGGCGTGGTGAAGAACAAGCGCATGGTCTTTGTCGGCACGGGCCAATACCTTGGTGCCTCCGATATTCCCGGCACGGGCGCCAATGCCAATGCCTCACAGGCGCAATCGTTCTACGGCTTGCTGGACGACCAATCCTCGAACCCCACGATCACTCCGTTGCGCACGCAACTCGTGCAGCAAACGGCCACGATGTCAGGGACAAACATCAATGTGACCAGCAATCCGCTGGATCTCACGGCCAAGAAGGGCTGGGTGCTGAACTTCGCGACGACTCCGGTTGGTGAACGGGCCTACACCAGTCCTGTGCTGTTCCAAGGCGTTCTTGCCTTTACCACAAACATCCCTTCCAGCGACCCCTGCTCGCCAGGCGGAAGTTCGAATCTCTATTTTCTGAACTACGCCAACGGCGGGTCCATACCGAATCTGAGCAGTCGTTATATTGGCAATGTGCTGGCGAGCCGGGTGCAGCCTGAGGGACTGCCGAATGGTGCGATAAAGATCCTCGTGCGCACGTCGGATGGGAAGACCAAGGTCTATGACGTGGCGGTGCCGTCTTCGACTACACCTACTCGGATCATGTGGAGAGAGGTCATCACGAATTGAGATTAAGTAGGGACTTAGCTCTGTATCCAGTTCTTTTCCGCCTAGAAGCAAAGACTGCTCCTCTATCGACATCGCCGCTGGCTAGTGAATCGCCCCGGCTTCCCTAGACACTCTTGAGCCGTTGGAAATGGCGTCGCTCGAACTCTACGGGCGACAAGTCGCCAGCGGTGTTGTGGCGACGCCTGGGGTTATAGAACATCTCGATGTAGTTGAAGACATCGGCCCTGGCCTCATCGCGCGTCGAATAGATCTTTCGGCGAATGCGCTCTCGCTTGAGCAATTGGAAGAAGCTCTCTGCGACTGCGTTGTCATGGCAGTTGCCGCGCCGGCTCATGCTGCTCACCAGGTTTGATCGCGCAGGAAACCTTGCCAGTCATGGCTGGTGAACTGGCTGCCTTGGTCGGAATGCAGGGTGACCGTCGCTTTGGGTTGGCGCCGCCACAAAGCCATCAACAAAGCATTGAGGGCCAATTCGGTATCGATGCGGTGCCCCATGGACCAGCCGATGACATGGCGCGAGGACAAGTCGATCACCACGCTCAGGTACAGCCAGCCCTCGTGGGTACGGATGTAGGTGATGTCCGTGACCCAGGACTGGTTGGGCTCGCTGACGATGAAGCGTCGCTGCAGGTGATTGGGGGCGACTACGGCAGGCTTGCCACCACGACTCCCAGGCCGTCGGCGGTAGCCCGTCTGGGAGCGCAGCCCCTCGAGTTTGAGCAGACGAGCCACGCGATGCTTGCCGCATGTCTCGCCCAGATCGCGCATGTCCATGGTCAGCTTGCGGTAGCCATAGACGCCGCCACTCTCCAGCCAGGCGTGCTTGAGAAGGCCCAGCAGACGTTGATCGTCCTTGCCACGAAAACTCATCGGCTCGACCTTCCAGGCGTAGTAGCCGCTGGGGTGAACGGCCATGACCTTGCACAGCCTGCGAACGCTGTGCTCGCCTTCATGGCGCTCGATGAATGCGTACTTCACCCGGACTGCTTGGCAAAGTACGCTGCGGCCTTTTTTAGGATGTCGCGCTCCTCGGTCACACGCTTGAGCTCGGCCTTCAGCCGCCGCAGTTCGTCTGTCTGCGACACCTGCGCCTGCCGATCACCGGCGGGCACGCGCTGGGCCTTGATCCATTGATAAAGACTGTGCTGACTCACGCCCAGCCGGGCCGACACATCGGCCACCTTGTGGCCGCGCTCGGTGATCTGCTTGACTGCTTCGGCCTTGAATTCTTCGGGATATCTCTGCTTACTCATGGCACCTCCTATTGGGCCTCAGGTTTGAGGCTCAGAGGTGTCTAGAAAACCCGGGGCGATTCATACCAAGAAGCTCGAGCGCATCGCGGAGTGACGGGCGATTGCGCCACGAGCGATTGACGTGCTCATACACATGGCACGTGTTGGAGTTCGCTCAAGCCGGCTTCGTGCAAATGCCCGCCATTGAGCGGAAGAACTCGGCCGTGACCTTCCTGTCGACCCACCACGCCGCACCGAGCACCGAGCACCGAGCACCGAGCACCGAGCACCGAGCACCGAGCACCGAGCACCGAGCACCGAGCACCGAGCACCGAGCACCGAGCACCGAGCACCGAGCAAATTTTCGTATCAGCCCTAAACCAATGGCAAGGCCTAGCACTCCATCCAGACTGGCTTGCTAGAGTGAACCGATGACTGCGACTGAACCGGCAGCCTCAAGCGCATCGCCTAGCTACCTGCCTTCCTGAGCCACTACAACGTCCGAAGGTCTTTTTCGGCGTTAGGCTAAAGGCCCCCAACCTCCCATCTCGGTGGGAATAGCCTACTGCAACTCAGCATCTAGGGAAGCTCAAGGCAACTCATTTAGAAGCAAGGTCAACACTATCGGCAAATAGGTGGTGCGTACTCCGCACTCAAAGTCCCGGGGGTTGCCGCGAGGCCACGGCTAGCTGCGAATGCCTGTTGATTGGAAGCACATGCCCAATCCAGCGACCCAGTTGCACCGGCAGCGAGCGCTGCCGCAAGTTGACTAGCGCTCCCGCCAAAGCGCACGAAAGGGTTCAATCGCAAGATGTTCGCGTTTGGCTCAAGGCCTACAGCGGAAGCGTTGTACGTAACAGCAATTTCGCCCGACTCCGACATTTGGACGCTGGACACAAATTTGGATGCGTTACCGACGCCCTGGTTTCGGGCATTCCACTCTACAACCATTGATGACAACTGCGAAGGCGTTGCAACATCGGTCGCTAGCACTGCCTTTGCGCCCTGAACCAGATTAAGACCTTCAATAACGCGCGCCCGGATTATGTAATCACGATACATCGGCAAGGCAACAGCAGCCAAGATGCCAACAACAGCAATCACAATCATCAACTCAATCAAGGTGAACCCAATAATGCGACTTTTGCCCGCTCCCAAGGCAATTGTTTTCATTTTGGTCCTCAAATGAAAAGGACCGCTCGATGGCGGTCCTAAGAGTTGCTTGTGAAAACTAATTAACGGCAGGCAGAGGGAGCGTACTTGGCGAGCAGGGTGCCGGCCGTGATACCCGTCATGCCAGCATTAGTTGCCGTCGTTTGGGTAACAGAGGCGCAACCCCAGTCAACCACACCACTGGTCCCAGCAGTCTGTGCTGCAGCAAGCGTCGACGCGGTACCACCAGCAGCACGAACATAAGGAGCGAGAACAAGCGTGGTTTCACCGGTTTTCAGGCCGACAGCGGCGGGAATGAAGGTGACGGTGATTTCACCCGAAGCTGCCATTTGAACAGACGAGACATATTTGCTGTTGATACCAGTGCCATTGGTCCCACCGTTTTGCGCATTCCAAGTAGCTACGGTAGTAGCAAGATCATTTGCGGAAGTAGCTCCATCAGTAGCAACTGCTTGCTTGGCGCTTTCAGCCAAATTCAAGCCTTCAGTGATTCTTGCGCGAACGGTGTAGTCTTGGTATGCAGGCAGTGCAACTGCGGCCAAGATACCGACGATCGCCACAACGATCATCAATTCGATAAGGGTGAAACCCTTTTGCACGGAACGTGCGATGGAACGACGGTTCATTAACTAACTCCAGGTAGGTTGGTTGTTACGCCCGGGAACCTGCCCGGAGCGAAGTACCTTCCGCAGCATCTGTGCCACCCGTCCCCAAGGCCTCCCACCGACCGAACACGTCACCTCTACCCACTTTGGCGTTACACGATGTGACAGAATCCGCCTGAATACGCTACACACGGTGACAAATTTGTCATGCCAATGCGTCACCGGCTGTCAGAAGGTCAGGATGCCATCCGCTTTCAGCCAGCGGATGTCCCGCTGCGCCAGCCCCGCCACCTGCTCCTCCACCAGCCCCTCGATCTGGCTCATGATCTCGTCGGTTTCGGCTGGCTTGGTGTGCGTGATGTAGATCGGGTAGTGCTTGTCCGGCCCGATGTGCGCTAGCTCCTGGGCCAGCACGGCGGGCGACAGGTGCAGGCTGCGCTCGGCCAGCGCCTGCTCGCGGCTGCTGAATGCCGTTTCGATCACCAGCATCGCCACGTCGAGTTCGTTCACCCGCTCCCAGAAGGGCGCATTTCGCTCGGTGTCCCCGCTGAACACCCAGTGGGCGCCACCCTCGGCGCTCCGCACGGCGAATCCGCAGGCCGGCACGGTGTGGAACGCGGGCAGCACTTCGACCACCTTGGGCTCGCGGCTGCCCAGCTGCAGCCGTTGTCCGACCGCGATGTCGTGGAAGCTCACGAACGGCGCCTCGAGGCTGGGAATGCTCTCGAAATCCGGCCAGATGACGTTGTTGAAGACGTGCGTGCGCAGCGCATCGATGGTGGCGCTCAGCGCGTGTACGCGCAGCGGCTGCGTGCGGCGGCCGCCTATAGCGTCGAGCATCAGGGGGAGTGCGGCGATGTGATCGAGATGGCTGTGCGTGAGCACCACGTCGTCGATGCAGACCATTTCATCGAGCGTGAGGTCTCCGACACCTGTGCCCGCATCGACGAGCAGATCCGTGTCGACCAGAAACGAGGTGGTGCGGCAGTCTTTGGCGATGGCGCCCGAGCAACCCAGCACACGAACCTGCATTGTGAAAGACCCCTTTGTATGTGTCTGTCGTCATTTGGTCTCGAACCGGGTCGCGCCATCCCAGTTCGGGTCTTGCGGTCGCAACGCCATCGAGGCTAAACGCTGGGCGTAGAGCTGGTAAAGGACTTTTTTCGCATCCGCGGCGAGCAGGGGCGCGAGCAAGTTTCGGCCCATGGCCCAGTCCTGGCGGCGGTACGCGGCGAGCACTTCGCTCCAGCGTTCGAGCAGTTGCTGAGCCTGCTCCATCGCTTCGGGCGTGCGCGCGGCAAGGGGCGTAAAAACGGCAACGGCTTGTGCCTTTCCCTTGACGCGCACGCTGTCGAGTTCCTGCCAGATGAAGTCGTGCGCGAGTTCGCGCGTCGCGCCGCTGGCGACCACTTCCACGCCGTAGTGTCCGCTCAGCCCCTCGAGGCGGGACGCGAGGTTGACCGCGTCGCCGACCACGGTGTAGCTGCGGCGTGCCGCCGATCCCATGTCGCCCACGCTCATCACGCCGCTGTTGATGCCGATGCCCACGCTGATCTCGGGCCGGCCGCTGGCGCGATGGATACGGTTTATGTCGCGCACGGCATCGGCCATGTCGAGCGCGGCGCGCACGGCGAGCGTGGCGTGGTCGGGCGTGTCGATGGGCGCGCCCCAGAAGGCCATGACGCAGTCGCCCATGTACTTGTCGACGGTGCCGCGGTGCGCGCTGATGACGTTGGTGAGCCGGCTGAAGACGGTGTTGAGAAAGGCCTGCAGCTCGGCCGGCGCCATCTGCTCCGACAGGCGGGTGAAGTCGCGCATGTCGCAGAACATCACGGTCATCGGCTTGCTCTCGGCGCGCATGCTGTAGCGGTCGGGGTGCGCCATCATCTCGTTGACGAGCTGGGGCGGCACATAGGTGCCGAAGAGCCGCACCAGCCCGCGCCGCGCACGCGATTCGACGAAGTAGCCCCAGCTCATGTTGAGTGCGAAGGCAAGCGCCGTCATGGCCAGCGCGGAAGCCAGCGGCATCACGAGGCTGAAGCCCACGTACAGCCAGGCGTTGAGGCCGATCAGCGCGACGATCACGCCCGCGGCCAGCAGCACGGCGCGCGGCGCCGACAGCAGCGAGAGCCCGAAGGCCAGCAGGAGCCCCGCGACGACGACCAGCAGCACTTCGTAGCCGGGCGCGTAGTCGGGCACGCTGAGCAGACGCTGGTCGAGCAGCGCGGAGACGATGTTGGCGTGCACCTCCACGCCGGGGAACGCCGCCTCGACCGGCGTGGCACGCAGATCCTGCAAGCCTGGTGCCGTGGCGCCCACGAGCACGATCCTGCCCTTGAGCTCGCCGGGGCCGAGCCGCCCCTCGAGCACATCGGAGGCGGGCACATAGCGGAACGATCCGCCATCCGAGCCGCCGGGGCCGCGAAATGGCACCTGCATGCTGCCCGTGCCGTCGACCGGAATGCGAAGCCGCCCCACCCGCAGCGACTCGAGCTGCGGCATGGCGCCCGCGCCCGACGCGAAGGCCGGCTGCACGGGCGGGGAGCCATTCGCCAGTCGATAGACCGCGAGCCCCAGCGACTCGTAGTACCCCGGCTGCGCCTTGTCGCCGTCGTAGCGGGCAATGAGCGGCACACTGCGGATGACGCCATCGGCATTCGCGCCGACGAGCGTGTTCAGGAAGCCCGCCACCGGCGCGGCCTTCGCGAGCTCCGGCAGGCTGGCGCCGAAGCCGTTCCACCCCGTGGCGTAGGTACCACCCGGCGGGAAAGCGCCTTCCGTCAGCAGCGGCGCCGCGGGCAGCTGCCCCTTGGCGCTCGGCGTCCCGGTTCGCGTGAAGTAGTAGCCCAGCGCCACGCGTTGGCCGCCCAGCGCCGCGGCGAGCGTGGCGTCGTGATCGAGGGAAGGGGCGAGCCGCTCGACCTCGGCGGCCAGGCCCTGCACGCCGTTCAGCGGGCCGCTCGCGATCTGCCTCAGCCTTTCCAAGCCCGAACTGCGGTCCGGCTCGAGGAACATGACGTCGAAGCCGAGCACGGCCGCCTGCTGGCGTGTCATCAGCTCGGTGGTCAGGCGGGCGATCTTGTCGCGCGGCCAGGGCCACTGGCCCTGGCGCGCCAGGCTGGCGTCGTCGACATCGACGATCACCACGCGCGCGTCGGGCGTGCCCGGCATGGTGGCGCGCAGGCGGACGTCGTAGATCAGCTGGTCAAGGCGTTCGAGGGCGGTGAGCCGCCAGGCGCCGGTGGCGTGCGCCAGCGCCAGAAGCACCGGCAGCAGGGTGATCGCGATGCGCGGCCAGTGCCGCCGCAGCTCTTCTCTCACGGCGCCGGGTCCGTGCGGGCGTGACCGCGGCAAGCCAAGGGAAAAGGCGGCTCAGATGCGCACGAACTGCATGCGCGTGGCGCCGCCCAGCTCGAGCACGTCGCGCTCCTGCAGCGCGACGGCCTCGGTGCCCAGCTGCAGCCCGTTGAGCGTGACGCTGCCTTCGACGCCCGCCGCCACGTAGCCCTGGCGCCGGCGCGTGACCACCGCCACAGCCACGCCCGGCTTGCCGATGGTGGTGACGACCTTCTGCAGTCCGACGTCCTGCCCCTCGTTGGCGCCGGACAGCACACGCAGCACCGGGATGCCGAGCTCGACCAGCGCGCCCGATTCGGTGGGTGCCGACGACAGCGGCATGGCGCCCGACGTGTATTCGCCCGAGGTGGCGCGAACCGAACCGGCGCCGATGGCCGGGTCAAGGTTGCTGCGCGCGCGGAAGTGGATTCGGCAGCCCCCCACCTCGATGACATCGTTGTCCTTGAGCGCCTGCCGCTGGATGGCGAGCGCATTGACGTAGGTGCCGTTGGTGCTGTTGAGATCTTCAATTTCGACTTCGCCACCGCTCATGTGCAGCACGGCGTGCTCGCCGCTGACCGCCAGATTGTCGATCACGATGTCGTTGTAGGCACGGCGTCCCAGCGTCGTGCGTTCCTTGGCGAGCGCCACTTGCCCGATGACAACGCCATCGACCGAAATGATCATCTTCGGCATTGCCGACTCCCCGAATCCAAAGCTTGAAAGACGGCAGGCACGCCGGAAAGCCGCCCCCGGAGCCTGTTACCTGCCCGTGCGGGGCGTTTCCGCAACGCTCGCGCTGGCCAGGACAACGGAGATGTTGTCCCGTCCGCCATTGTCATTGGCAATTGCAACCAAAAGTGATGCTTTTTTCTGAAGCCCGACATCGTGTCCTAGAAGCGTGAAAAGCTGCTCATCCGAAACCATCTCGCTGAGCCCGTCGGAGCAAAGCATATAGAGATCGCCCGGTCTTGCGCTGTGTTCGTGCATTTCCAGCAAGACTTGGGCCTCCACGCCGACGGCGCGCGTCACGAGGTTGCGGGTGGGCGAATTCAGGGCTTCCTCGGCGGTGATGGCGCCGGCGTCGAGCTGCTGCTGGCGCAGCGAGTGGTCGCGGGTGAGGAGCTCCAGCTTGTTGTTGCGCACGCGGTAGCAGCGCGAGTCGCCGATGTGGCCGACCACCACGCGCTGCGGCCGGAAAGCCGCCAGCACCAGGGTCGTTCCCATGCCCTGGAGCTCGGGATTGGTCGTGCCGGCCTGCAGGATCGAGCTGTTGGCCTCGTCCGTGGCCGCCTGCAGCGCCCGCCGGACCACGCGGGACGGCGCCTGCATGCCTGCCTGGGCGAACCAGCGGCCGAAGCTCGCGTGCAGCAGCGAGACGGCCATGGCGCTCGCCACCTCGCCGCCCTTGTAGCCGCCCATGCCGTCGGCCAGCAGGGCCAGCCCGAGGGCTGGATCCACGTGAACGGCGTCTTCGTTATGGGAGCGCGTCCGACCGACGTCGGTCAGGAAGGCGAATTCCCAGGTCAGCGGAGGGCGGGTGGAGAAAAGGGAGACGCCGACACTCGCCATGGTCTGTCAGCGCCGATCTCTCTCGAACTGCTCAGTGCGCAGCGGCTTGCGCGCGCCGCTGCATCAGGCGGCCGGCGGCCACGACGAACAGGGCACCGGCGGCGGCAGCCGCGTAGTGCAACCAGGGGTTGGCCACCAGCGTTTCGCGCAGTACGGTGTCCTGCACGATGGTTTCGCCGCCGACCCAGCCGATCAGCGCGGCGCCCAGCATCACGATGATCGGGAAACGTTCCATGAGCTTGATCATGAGCGTGCTGCCGAAAATCACCAAGGGAATACTTATCGCCAGGCCGAGAATCAGCAGGACCATGCTGCCTTGTGCGGCGGCCGCAACGGCAATCACGTTGTCCAGGCTCATCACCAGGTCGGCCAGCAGGATGGTGCGCACGGCCACCATCATGCTGCCGTACTCCTTGGATTCACCGTCGCCCTCGTCTTCCTCGCCGAGCAGCTGAAGGCCGATCCACAGCAGCAGCAGGCCGCCGATGATCTGCAGGTAAGGCAGGGCGAGCAGCTTGGCCGCCACCACCGTCAGCACGATCCGCAGCACCACGGCCGCGCCCGAGCCGAAAAGCACGGCCTTTTTCTGTTGCGCGGGCGGCAGCGAGCGCGCCGCCATGGCGATCACCACCGCGTTGTCCCCCGACAGGATGATGTTGATCCAGATGATCTTGAGCAGACCTATCCAGAAATCTGTGCTTTGAAGAAATTCCATGTCTCTGATCCCACTGTGTTTTATTGAAAAAAGCGCCCGCAATCCAGTGCGGGCGCTTTTTTGTTTCTGCGTGGTCGGCTTCGCGGCGAACCGCTACCGTCTTTTTCTTGTCGCTTAGAGCTTTGCCTTCAGCAGCTTGGCGAGCTCCGAGAAGTTGCGCGTCACGGTGAAGCCGCATTCTTCCATGATGGCCAGCTTGGCCTCGGCCGTGTCGGCGCCGCCCGAGATCAGCGCGCCGGCGTGGCCCATGCGCTTGCCGGGAGGAGCGGTGACACCAGCGATGAAGCCGACGACCGGCTTCTTCATGTTGTCCTTGCACCAGCGGGCTGCGTCAGCCTCGTCCGGGCCGCCGATTTCGCCGATCATGATGACGGCGTCGGTGTCCGGATCGTCGTTGAATGCCTTCATCACGTCGATGTGCTTCAGGCCGTTGATCGGGTCGCCGCCGATGCCGACTGCCGACGACTGGCCCAGGCCGATTTCCGTCAGTTGAGCCACGGCTTCGTACGTCAGCGTGCCCGAGCGCGAGACCACGCCGATGCGGCCCTTGCGGTGGATGTGGCCGGGCATGATGCCGATCTTGATTTCGTCGGGCGTGATCAGGCCGGGGCAGTTCGGGCCCAGCAGCAGCGTCTTCTTGCCGCCGGCCGCTTCCTTGGCCTTCATCTTGTTGCGCACTTCGAGCATGTCGCGGACCGGGATGCCTTCGGTGATGCAGATCGCCAGGTCCAGGTCGGCCTCGACGGCTTCCCAGATGGCGGCCGCGGCGCCTGCCGGCGGCACGTAGATCACCGACACGGTCGCGCCGGTCTGCGTGGCGGCTTCCTTGACGGAGCCGAAGATCGGGATGTTGAAGATCGACTCGCCGGCCTTCTTCGGGTTCACGCCGGCCACGAAGGCGTTCTTGCCGTTCGCGTATTCCTGGCACTTCTCGGTGTGGAACTGGCCGGTCTTGCCGGTGATGCCCTGCGTGATGACTTTGGTGTCTTTGTTGATGTAGATCGACATGACTTGTTCCTTAGGCCTTCTTGACTGCTGCCACGACCTTCTGGGCCGCTTCCGCCATGGTGTCGGCGCTGATGATCGGCAGGCCCGATTCGGCCAGCAGCTTCTTGCCTTCGACTTCGTTGGTGCCCTTCATGCGCACGACCAGCGGCACTTGCAGGTTCACGGCCTTGCAGGCCGCGATCACGCCGGTGGCGATGGTGTCGCACTTCATGATGCCGCCGAAGATGTTGACGAGGATGGCCTCGACGTTCTTGTTCTTCAGCATGATCTTGAAGGCCTCGGTGACCTTCTCGGGGGTGGCGCCGCCGCCCACGTCCAGGAAGTTGGCCGGCTCGCCGCCGAACAGCTTGATGGTGTCCATGGTGGCCATGGCCAGGCCGGCACCGTTCACCAGGCAGCCGATGTTGCCGTCCAGCGAGATGTAGGCGAGGTCGAACTTCGAGGCCTCCACTTCGGCCGCGTCTTCCTCGTCGAGGTCGCGCAGGGCGACGATCTCGGGGTGGCGGAACAGCGCGTTGCTGTCGAAGTTGAACTTGGCGTCCAGGGCGATGATGTTGCCCTTGCTGTCACGGTTGAGCGGGTTGATCTCGACCAGCGAGGCGTCCGTCTCCATGTAGCAGGTGTAGAGCTTCTTGAAGATGTCCACGGCTTGCGCGGTGGAGTCGGCCGGGATGCCGATGCCGTCGGCGATCTGCTTGGCCTGTTCGTCGGTCAGGCCCTGGGCCGGGTCGGCGAACACGGTGATGATCTTCTCGGGCGAGGAGTGGGCCACTTCCTCGATGTCCATGCCGCCTTCGCTGGAAGCGATGAAGGCCACCTTCTGGGTGGCGCGGTCGGTCACGGCCGAAACGTAGTATTCCTTCTGGATGTCGGCGCCGTCCTCGATGTACAGGCGGCGGACCTTCTGGCCTTCGGGGCCGGTCTGGTGCGTCTTGAGCTGCATGCCGAGGATCTCGCCGGCGAGCTTCTTGACGTCCTCGATGGACTTGGCGACCTTGACGCCACCGCCCTTGCCGCGGCCACCCGCGTGGATCTGGGCCTTGACGACCCAGACCGGGCCCCCAAGCTTCTGGGCGGCTTCAACCGCCTCCTGGACCGTATAGGCCGGGATGCCGCGCGGCACCGGCACGCCGAACTTGGCAAGGATTTCCTTGCCTTGGTACTCGTGAATCTTCATGAGGGATGTCTCTCGGAAGGAGGAAGTTGAGAAATCGGGAGATCGGGCTGAGAGGGTCTATGCTCTGTTGTTCGCGGGCGACGGCAGCCTGACGGCTGGGGGCGGCGAACAACCGCGGACTGTATCATGGTGCGCCGCACCAATGCTGTAAGTGGGGTTGCGGGCAATACGTACTTCCTACTAGTTACCCTGGGGCACTTCCATCATGGCCAAGGTTTTCATCGACGGCGAAGCCGGCACCACCGGCCTTCAGATTCGCGAACGTCTGCAGGCGATGCCGCAGATCGAACTCGTGAGCATCGCGCCCGAGCTGCGAAAGGACGCCAACGCCAAGCGCGAGCTGATGGCCGGCGTCGACCTGGTGGTGCTGTGCCTGCACGACGACGCGGCGCGCGAATCGGTCGCGCTGATCGACCAGCTGCCCGGCAACAAACCCAAGATCATCGACGCCTCCACGGCGCACCGTATCGCCCCCGGCTGGGTGTTCGGCTTCCCCGAACTCACCGAAGGCCACTGGCAGGCCGTGGCCAAGGCCGAGCGCGTCGGCAACCCCGGCTGCTACGCCACCGGCGCCATCGCCATGGTGCGCCCGCTGGTCGACGCGGGCATCCTGCCGGCCGACTTCCCCATCTCGCTGCCCTCCGTGAGCGGCTACTCGGGCGGCGGCCGCACCATGATCGAGGCCTACGAGAAGGGCGAGGCCCCGGCCTTCGAGATCTACGCGCTGGGCCTCAAGCACAAGCACATCCCCGAAATCATGACCTACACCGGCCTCACCCGCCGGCCGGTGTTCATTCCGTCGGTGGGCAACTTCAAGCAGGGCATGCTGGTCCAGCTGCCGCTGCACCTCGACCTGCTGCCCGGCAAGCCGAAGGCCGGCGACCTGCAGGACGCGCTGGCCGCGCACTACGCGCGCAGCAACACGCCCGAGAAGTTCGTGAAGGTGCTGCCGCCGACCGAAGACGGCAAGCTCGAGGCGCTGGCGCTCAACGACACCAACAACCTCGAGATCCGCGTGTTCCCGAACGAGGACCATCGCCACGCGGTGGTGATCGCCCGCCTCGACAACCTCGGCAAGGGCGCCAGCGGTGCCGCGGTGCAGAACCTGAAGCTGATGCTGGGGCTCTGAGCGCCCCGCTTCCTCAGCGGTAACCGCCGCCGGTCAGTTCACCAGCCAGAGCCCCAGGCCCAGCAGGGCCGCGTGCGCGCCCAGCGCGATGTACAGCGGCTTGCGCGAGGGCGTCGACATGTCCTGAAGCGTCTCGTGGATGCGGCGCGTGAGCAGCGCGCGCAGCGCCGGGTCCTGGGGCGCGCCGCCCTCCCCCGCCGCCACCGGCTGTTCGCCATGCTCCGCGCGGCCCTGCTGCCATTCGGCCAGCATCTCGCTCAGGGGCAGCCTGTCGATCACGAAGGCCACGACCGCGCGCACCGCCCTGCCTTCGCCCAGCACCGGCGCGAGCTGCTTGCTCAGCGCATCGACCGAAAGCCAGTCGGCCACGCGCTGCAGCGCGCCGTGGGTGCGCGGCATGGCCTCGATGCGGCCGGCGATCGCGCCACCCAGCCGCTGCGACACGGCCTCCCCGCGTGCCTCCACCAGATGCTGCATCGCGCGCGCACGCCCTTGCTGCACGCCCAGCGCCACGTAGACGACCACGAAGAACAGCAGCAGGAGCGCCACCAGCAGCGGCGGCGAGGTGATGAGCGCGAGCACGGCGCCGACGCCGCCCGCGCGCGCGGCGACGTTGCCCGGCCCCTGCAGCTGGCCCAGGTAGAAGAAGAAAACACCGCCGCCCAGGAACACGCCGAGCAGGCCGCCCTTGATGACGGAACCGGCGAAGGACAGCCCGGCCTTGGCACCGGTGCGCACGAGCGACGGCTGCTGGGCCGCGGGGTCGGTTGACGACATATGGAAACTCCTCCGTTGTTGTTGGCGGCCGCCTTGTGCGATTGCCGTGCGATCCGGCGGCCTGCCGCGGATCATGCCATCGGCGCCGCTCCACCATAATCGCGCGCAAACCATACGAGGAGAATCCCATGGCCGTCCGATTCCAGAAACCGACCGCGGCGTTCGTCGCCGCTTCCTGGGCAGCGCTGTTCATCGGCGCCGTCGTCTACCTGATCGGGCTGTGGAACGCGGCCATGCAGCTCAACGAGAAGGGCTACTACTTCACCGTGCTGATGTACGGCCTCTTCTCCGCCGTGTCGCTGCAGAAGACGGTGCGCGACCGCCTCGAGGGCATCCAGGTCACCGGCATCTACTACGGCCTGTGCTGGATCTCGCTGCTGCTGTCGGTGGCACTGCTGGCCGTCGGCCTCTTCAACGCCACGCTGGCTTCCAGCGAGAAGGGCTTCTACGCCATGGCCTTCCTGCTGAGCCTCTTCGGCGCGGTGGCTGTGCAGAAGAACGTGCGCGACATCGCCGCGCACAAGAGCGAGACGCCCCAGCTCGACGAGGCTCCCGACGCCAACTGAGCGAGCGTCCCACCCGCCCTTGCTTCCCGCGGGCCGGCGCTACTCGTTGTCGTTGTAGCCGCTGGCCCCCATCAGCGCCGACAGGCGCCCGGCGATGTTGCCCACGATGCCGCGCACCTGCGCGACGTCGGGCGCCGACTTCTGGTCGATGCGCTCGATGTACGGCACGTTGATCGACGCGATCACGTGGTCGGCCGCCCCCATCACCGGAAACGCGATGTTTGTGATGCCGCGCGTCTGCTTGCTCGGCATGGCCGAGTAGCCGCGCTCGCGCACGTCCTGCAGGATGGCGAAGAGCTCGCCCGGATCCATCTCGAGCTCGCCCTCCACGCCGATGTGGGCGCGCAGCATGCGGGCGCGGTCGATCTCGTCGCGAAAGGCCAGCAGCACGTGGCCTGACGAGGTATCTGTCAGCCCCATCACCACGCCCACCTTCAGACCGAAGGACCAGCGCTCCGGGCTCTCGACCTGCGCGATGACGACCACGCGCCCGCCCTGGTACATGGCCAGGTGGCACGACTGGCGCGACCGGTTGGCCAGTTCGCGCAGCAGCGGCAGCGCCACGCTCACCAGGCTCTTGAGCGGCTGCTGGCGATGCGCCAGCTCGAACATGCGCAGCGTGAGCGTGTAGCGGTCGTTCTCGTCGACCTGCACGAAGCCGCGCCGCTGCAGCGTCACCGCCATGCGGAAGATCTCGCTGACCTTGCGCCCGACCTTCTGCGCCAGCTCGTTGAGCGTGTAGCCGGAGACGCTGTCGGCCAGCGCCTCCAGGATGTCCAGCCCCTTCTCCAGGGCCGGCGCGGCATAGCGCAGCGCGCCCTCGCCTTCCGGCGCGGCTCCTTCGTCGGCGTCCTGGCCCTGTTGTTCTTCCGGCGCTGGTGCTGCTTGCTTCATCGTTCCCCGTTCAGTTCGACCATCCACCGTCGATCATATGGATCGCGCCGGTGGTGAAGGCCGACTCGTCGGAAGCCAGGTACACCACCAGCGCGGCGATTTCCTCGGGCTTGCCCACGCGCCCCAGCGGCTGGCGCGCCACGAAGGCGGCGCGCACAGCGGCCTCGTCGGTGCCGGCCTGCTCGGCCTGTGCCGCGATGCGGTCGCGCAGCGAGGGCGACTCGACGGTGCCGGGGCAGATCGCGTTGCAGCGCACGCCCTGCTGGATGAAGTCGGCCGCCACCGCCTTGGTCAGCCCGATGACGGCGGCCTTGGAGGCGCCGTACACGAAGCGGTTCGGCACGCCCTTCACGCTCGATGCGGCCGAGGCCATGTTGATGATCGAGCCCCCGCGCTCCAGCATCGCCGGCAGGAAGGCGCGGATGGTGCGGTACATGGACTTCGCGTTGAGGTCCATGCTGAAGTCCCAATCCGCCTCCTCGCAGGCCAGGATGTTGCCGGCATGCACGTAGCCGGCGCAGTTGAAGAGCACGTCGAGCCGCCCCGTGACCTGCGCGAAAGCTTGCACTGCGGCGTTGTCGCGCACGTTGAGCGTGGCGGTCTTCAGGCCGGCCAGCCCCTCTTCGCGGGCCAGCACGGCGAGTTCGGCCAGCGCGGCCTCGTCCACGTCGGTGGCCCACACGGTGCCGCCTTCGCGGGCCAGCGCCAGCGCGCTGGCGCGTCCGATGCCCTTGCCGGCTGCGGTAACGAGGATGTTCTTTCCTTGAACGCGTGAAGTCACTGCGATGTCCTTTGGTTGAGAGTTGTGACGCACATGTGAAATAGATATTTCACTGATGAAATCAAATATACGCGAGCCGCGCGCGTTGTCACCCCCGCCAGAACCCGCATTCGCCAGCCATCGGCTCGGTAGTTACCCTCGAATCAGCGCAAACCCCAGCTTCCGACGAGGGCTCCACTGTTAATCTCATTCATGAAAAGTGTTTTTATCTAAGAAAACAAGATTCACCCCATGGCCCAAACTCCCGACGACCCGGCAGCCTCGCTGCTCACCCGCCTGCAGGCCTGCTACACGGGCATCCTCCACGACGTGATGCGCGCCGCGGGGCTGCGCGACTTCACGCTGCCGCCCACGCTGCGCCCGCTGATTCCCGGCCAGAAGCTCTGCGGGCCGGCGTTCACGGTGAACGGCCGCGTCGATCCCACGGCCGATCCGCACGAGACGCTGATGGCGTGGACCGGCTTTCTCTCGCGCGCCAAGCCCGGCCACATCGCGGTGATCCAGCCCAACGACTCGACCGTCTCGCACATGGGCGAGCTCTCGGCCGAGACGCTGGGCCGCAAGGGCGTGCTGGGCGTGATCGCCGACGGCGGCGTGCGCGACGCCGAATTCATCATCCAGCAGGGCTTCCAGGTGTGGCACCGCTACTTCACGCCGCGCGACATCGTGGGCTACTGGCTGCCCGAGGCGATGGACGTGCCGGTGCGCATCGGCGAGGTGACGGTGAACCCCGGCGACCTGCTGCTGGCCGACACCGACGGCGTGATCCGCCTGCCGATCGCGCAGGCCGAGGCCATCGTTGCCGAGGCCGAACACATGATGGGCCGCGAGAACCTCGTGCGCACCGCCATCCTCGCGGGCACCGACCCGCAGGAGGCCTACCTGAAGTACCGCAAGTTCTGAGCGCCGCCGGATGCCGAACCCGCAATCCATCGACAGCCGGCTGGTGCTGCTCTCGCCCGGCGACAACTGCCTGATCGCCTGCACGCACCTTGCCGCCGGCACGGCCGTGCAACTCGAAAGCGGCGCCGTCACGCTGGCCAAGGACATCGGCCTGGGCCACAAGCTCGCCCGCCACGCCATCGCCGCCGGCGAGCAGGTGCTGAAGTACGGCGCGGTCATCGGCAGCCTGCACGCGCCGGTCGCGGCCGGCGAGCACATCCACACGCACAACCTCGACAGCGACTACACGCCGACCTACACGCTGGACGAGGGCAAGACCTTCGTCGGCCACGCCTGAAGCGCCCTCCCCGCATGAACGCTCCCAACCTCCAGATCCAGGGCTTCCCGCGCGCCGACGGCCGCAAGGGCATCCGCAATGTCGTGGTCGTGGCCTACCTCGTCGAATGCGCGCACCACGTGGCGCGCGAGATCACGCTGAACTTCCGCCGGCAGAACGGTGAATCGGAAGTGCACCTCGTCGGCTTTCCCGGCTGCTACCCGAACGAATACGCCGAACGCATGATGGAAGCGATCGCCACGCACCCCAACGTCGGCGCGGCGCTGCTGATCTCGCTGGGCTGCGAGAGCATGAACAAGCGCAAGCTCGAGCAGGCGGTGGCCGCCTCGGGCCGGCCGGTGCACACGCTCACCATCCAGCAGGAAGGCGGCACGCGCAGCACGATCCGCGAAGGCACGCAGTGGGTGCAGTGGGCGCTGGCCGAACTCGCGCAGCAGCAGCGCGTGCCCATGGCCATGAGCGAGCTCGTGGTGGGCACCATCTGCGGCGGCTCCGACGGCACCAGCGGCATCACCGCCAACCCGGCCGTGGGCCGCGCCTTCGACCTGCTGATCGAGCAGGACGCGCGCTGCATCTTCGAGGAAACCGGCGAACTGATCGGCTGCGAGTTCCACATGAAGCGCCGCGCCGCCACGCCCGAGCTTGGCGAGGCCATCGTCGAATGCGTGAACAAGGCCGCGCGCTACTACAGCACCATGGGCCACGGCAGCTTCGCGCCGGGCAACGCCGACGGCGGGCTCTCGACCATCGAGGAGAAGTCGCTGGGCGCGTACGCCAAGAGCGGTGCCTCGCCCATCAATGGCATCGTCAAGCCCGGCGACGTGCCGCCGCAGGGCGGCCTCTACCTGCTGGACGTGGTGCCCGACGGCGAGCCGCGCTTCGGCTTTCCGAACATCAGCGACAACGCGGAGATCGTCGAGCTCATCGCCTGCGGCGCGCATGTGATCCTGTTCACCACGGGGCGCGGCTCGGTGGTGGGCTCGGCCGTCTCGCCGGTCATCAAGGTCTGCGCGAATCCGGACACCTATCGCCGCCTGCACGAGGACATGGACGTCGACGCCGGCCGCATCCTCGAAGGGCGCGGCACGCTGCAGGAAGTGGGCGAGGAGATCTTCGACGCGGTTCGCAGCGTGGCAGACGGCACAGCCACCAAGTCCGAGGCGCTGGGGCACCGCGAATTCATCCTGACCTACAAGGCCTTCGAGCCGCTCGGGCCCTCGTGCCTGCCGCTCGTGCGCGCCGCGTAGCCGCTTCTTTCCTTTCTTCCTTCTTTCCTGCATTCATTGGACTTCCGGAGCCCAACGCATTGAACTACCAGTTCGACTTCATGCCCGTGCTCGAGCAGTGGCCGCTGCTGCTCGAAGGCGCGTGGACGACCGTGCAGCTGTCCTTTCTCGCCACCGTGCTGGGCTTCATGCTCGGCACCGTCTGCGCGCTGGGCCGCAACAGCCGTCACGGCTGGCTGCAGCGCCTGACGGGCGGCTACGTGGAAGCGATCCGCAACACGCCGCTGCTGATCCAGAGCTACTTCCTGATCTTCGGCCTGTCGAGCGCGGGCGTGACGATGCCGATCATGGTCGGCGCGGTGCTCGCGCTGGTGGTGAACATCGGCGCATACAGCTGCGAGATCATCCGCGCGGGCATCGAGTCGATCCACAAGGGCCAGCTCGAGGCCGCCGAGTGCCTCGGCCTGTCGAAGGTGCAGGTGTTCTGGCACGTGATCCTGCGCCCGGCGGTGGAGCGCGTGTACCCGGCGCTCGCCAGCCAGTTCGTGCTGCTGATGCTGGCCTCCAGCATCATGTCGTCGATCGGCGCGGAAGAACTCTTCGGCGTGGCCAACCGCATCCAGTCGGACACCTTCCGCAACTTCGAGATCTTCATCGTGCTGTGGGTGGTGTACCTGGCGCTGTCGTACGCGATGCGACTGGGCTTCTGGCTGCTGGGCATGCTGGTCTTCCCGCGCCGGCGCAAGCTCGGCACGCCGCTGTGAGGAGGGCGCGGACATGAAATTCATGCCGGCCGAGCATCTCGGCTTCCTCCTGATGGGCGCATGGGGCACGGTGCAGCTCTCGGCGCTGGCCTTCATCGGCGGCGGGCTCGTCGGCCTCGCGCTGGCACTGGCGCGCGTGTCGCCCGTGAAGGCGGTGCGCGTGGCCGCCGCGAGCTACATCCAGGTCATCCAGGGCACGCCGCTGCTGGTGCTGATGGGCGTGTGCTTCTTCGGCCCGAACATCGTGGGCATCGGCTCGGTGCCGGCGCTGGCCGCGGCAGCGCTGGCCATCACGGTCTACGCGAGCGCCTTCCTCGGCGAGATCTGGCGTGGCTGCATCCAGGCCGTGCCGCGCGCCCAGTGGGAAGCCGCCGAGTGCCTGGCGCTCACGCGCCTGGAGCGCATGCGCCGCGTGATCCTGCCGCAGGCGCTGCGCATCGCCACGCCGCCGACGGTGGGCTTCCTGGTGCAGATCATCAAGAACACCTCGATCGCCTCGCTGGTGGTCGGCTACGCCGAGCTTTCCTACAACGCCAAGGTTCTGAACAACTCGACCTTCCAGCCCTTCCTGTACTTCGGCTGCGCGGCGCTTCTTTATTTCGCCCTTTGTTATCCGCTCTCGCGATGGAGTCGCGCCCTTGAAAGGAAGCTCAATGCAGCCCGTGGTTGAACTCAACGACGTCCACAAGCACTTCGGCAAGCTGCATGTGCTCAAGGGCGTGTCGTTCTCGGTGACGCGCGGGCAGGTGGTGGCCATCATCGGGCAGAGCGGCTCGGGCAAGAGCACCGCGCTGCGCTGCATCGACCGGCTGGAGACCATCGACAGCGGCACCATCCAGTGCTGCGGCCACGCGGTGCACGACCCGGCGCTCGAGCTGCGCTCGCTGCGCAAGGACGTGGGCATCGTGTTCCAGAGCTACAACCTGTTCCCGCACCTCACGGTGAAGCAGAACATCACGCTCGCGCCGCAGTCGGTGAAGAAGATGAGCGCCTCGGAAGCCGGCGCCATCGCCATGGAAGTGCTGGAGCGCGTGGGCCTGGCGGAAAAGGCCGACTCCTACCCCGAGCAGCTCTCGGGCGGCCAGCAGCAGCGCGTGGCGATCGCGCGCTCGCTCGCGATGAAGCCGCAGCTGATGCTGTTCGACGAAGTCACCTCCGCGCTCGACCCGCAGCTCACCGGCGAGGTGCTCAAGGTGATGGAGAAGCTCGCCTCCGAGGGCATGACCATGATCCTCGTCACGCACGAGATGGCCTTCGCGCGCGGCGTGGCCGACAAGGTCATCTACATGCACCAGGGACTGGTGTGGGAGGAGGGCGACGCCAGCATCCTCAGCAACCCGCAGACGCCGGAGCTGCGCCAGTTCATCGGCACAGGGCTTTGATTTTCCGTTCAGACAACTCCAGGAGACTTTCGATGACTTCTTCTCTCTCGCTTTCGCTCAAGCGCCGCGGCGCCCTGCTGTCGGCCCTCGCGCTGGCCCTGCCGCTCGCCTTCGCGAGCGCATCGGCGCACGCCGACCAGCTCGACACCATCACGGCCGCCAAGAAGATCCGCGTGGCCATCGACCTCGCCGTGCCGCCCTACGGCCTGAAGGACGAGAAGCTCAACGCCACCGGCTCCGACGTCGAGACCGCGCGCCTGCTGGCCAAGAGCCTGGGCCTCGAGCTGGAGATCGTGCCGACCACCGGCGCCAACCGCATTCCCTTCCTGCAGACCGACAAGGCCGACATCGTGATCTCCAGCATGTCGGTCACGCCGGAGCGTGAGAAGGTGGTCGACTTCTCGGTGCCCTACGCCGCCATCCTGGCCGTGGTGGGTGCGCCCAAGAGCATGAACATCGCCGGCCCGGCCGACTTGGCGGGCAAGAAGGTGATCGCCACGCGCGGCACCACCAACGACCAGGAAGTGACGAAGATCCTGCCGGCCGGCACGCAGATCGTGCGTTTCGACGACGACGCCACCTCCATCACCGCGGTGGTGAGCGGGCAGGCCGACATCTTCGCGACCGCGCCGCCACTGCTGAAGACCATCAACGAGAAGAACCCGGCCAAGCAGATGGAGCCGAAGTTCACGATGAAGGTCAACATGCTGGCCATCGGCATGCGCAAGAACGAGCCCCGCCTGAAGGCCAAGCTCGACGAGTTCGTGAAGGCGCAGCTCAAGAGCGGCGAGCTCAACAACATCTACAAGAAGTTCCACGGCGCGGACCTGCCGGCCGACGTGACGCGCAACGCAGGCTGAGCACGATGGCGAAGATCGACCAGGTCGAGATCTCGCAGATCGACATCGCGCCGAAAGTCCGGCGCACCGACGCCATCCAGTCCTTCGTGACGCAGGAGACGGTGATGGTCACCGTGCGCTGCGACGACGGCTCGGCTGGCATGGGCTACACGTACACCATCGGCACGGGCGGCTCGTCCATCGTGGCGCTGCTGAACGATCACCTGGCGCCGCGTCTGATCGGGCGCGACCCGCAGCAGTACGAGGCCATCTGGCGCGACCTTTTCTTCCACACGCACGCCACCGCCGTGGGCGCGATCACCAGCCTCGCGCTCGCGGCCATCGACACCGCGCTGTGGGACCGCAACGCGCGCGCGGCGGGCCTGCCGCTGTGGAAACTGGCCGGCGGCGCGCAGGAGCGCGTGCCGGTCTACACCACCGAGGGCGGCTGGCTGCACCTGGAGCCCGCGCAGCTGCTGGAGCAGACGCTGGCCGCCAAGGCCGACGGCTTCCTCGGCGCGAAGATCAAGGTCGGCAAGCCGCACGTGGCGCAGGACATCGCACGCCTCTCGGCCGTGCGCGAGGCCGTGGGAGCGGACTTCGAGCTGATGGTCGACGCCAACCAGAGCTTCACCGTGGCGGAAGCCATTCGCCGCGCGCGGCAGTACGCGCCGCTCGACCTCGCCTGGTTCGAGGAGCCGATGCCGGCCGAGCACGTGCGCGCGCATGCGCAGCTGCTGGAGAGCACCAGCGTGCCGATCGCGGTGGGCGAGTCGATGTACCACCCGTCGCAGTTCGCCGAGTACATCCAGCAGGGCGCCTGCTCCATCGTGCAGGCCGACGTGGCGCGCGTGGGCGGCATCACGCCGTGGCTCAAGATCGCGCACCTCGCGGAGGCGCACAACATCGCGATGTGCCCGCACTTCCTGATGGAGCTGCACGTGAGCCTGTGCGCGGCGGTGCCGAATGCGCGCTGGGTGGAATACATCCCGCAGCTCGACGACCTCACGACGAGCCGGCTGCGCATCGAGGGCGGCCATGCCGTGGCGCCCGAAACGCCGGGGCTGGGCATCGAGTGGGATGCCGACCAGCTGAAGGCACGGCGCAAGTTCGCGCCGATCGTGCTGCGCGGCTGAACCCGCGCGCCGGTCGGTCGGCAATCAGTCGGCTTCGAGCAGGTCGCGCAAGGTCCGCAGGTCGCGGGCGATCCACTGCGCATCGCGCTCGAAGGCCGCGTCGTCCATGTGCGGCTGGCGCAGCAGCGTGAACTGCAGCTCGCAGGCGTCCGGTGCGACGCCGATCACGCGGAACGGCAGGTAGACCTCGGGCACGCCCTCGGGCGCCACCCAGTGGTCGAGCACGCCGAAGTCGTTGCGCGGCGCGAAGCGCATGCGGGCTTCGCCGCTTTCGGGCGTGCGCACGATCCAGTGGTCGCCGTGCGGCACCAGCGCGCTCTTCGCGAGGCCGCTGGCCCAGTCGGGCAGGCGCTTCGGATCGGCCGCCAATACATAGGCTCGGCGCCAGTCGCAAGCCACGCGCAGCGTGACGACGCGCGACTGCGCGGGGGAGTGCTCATTCGTCGGTTTCATCGAAATCGCTCCTCAGCACCTTTGACACGACAGCGCCGGAGAAACCGCGCGCCATCAGGAATCGCATCTGCTTCGCCCGCTCCTTCGCATCGGCGGGCGGTCCGGCGAAGCGCTGGCGCCACAGGGCCGTGGCACGCTCGACTTCGGTTTCCTGCAGGCTGGCCACGGCTTCGGCGATGGCCTCGGGCGCGATGCCTTTGGCCTGCAACTCCTGCCTGACCCGCAGCGCTCCCGAGCGGGCCGCGCGCTGGTTGAGCACCGAGGCCACCACGCGCGGCTCGCTGATGAAGTCCTTGGCCGCCAGCTCGTCGAGCGCCTTCGCCAGCGTGCCGGGCTCTTCCTCGTGCCTGGCCAGCTTGCGCTCCAGCTCCGCGCGCGAATGCTCGCGCTGGCTCAGCAGGCGCAGCGCGCGGCCTTTGAGGGATGGGGCGTCGAATGCCATGCGGGGGTCGCTCGCGCGGCCCCCGTGGAGCCGCGCCTGTGCTTACTCGCCCTTGTCGGCCTTGGCCGCCTTCTGCGGCTTCTCGGGCGTGTCGTCGGCATCGGCGGCCAGCAGCGGCACGCCCAGCGACTCGCGCACCTTGTTCTCGATCTCGCGCGACAGCGTGGGGTTCTCGCGCAGGAACTCGCGGGCGTTGTCGCGGCCCTGGCCGATCTTCTCGCCGTTGTAGGCGTACCAGGCGCCCGACTTGTCGATGATCTTGGCGTTCACGCCCATGTCGATGATCTCGCCCTCGCGGCTGATGCCCTCGCCGAACAGGATGTCGAACTCGGCCGTCTTGAACGGAGGCGACACCTTGTTCTTCACCACCTTCACCTTGGTCTCGTTGCCGATGGCCTCGTCGCCCTTCTTGATGGTGCCGATGCGGCGGATGTCCAGGCGCACCGAGGCGTAGAACTTCAGCGCGTTGCCGCCGGTGGTGGTTTCGGGCGAGCCGAACATCACGCCGATCTTCATGCGGATCTGGTTGATGAAGATGACCATGCAGTTGGTCTTCTTGATCGTGGCGGTCAGCTTGCGCAGCGCCTGGCTCATCAGGCGGGCCTGCAGGCCGGGCAGCGAGTCGCCCATTTCGCCTTCGATTTCGGCCTTGGGCGTGAGCGCGGCGACCGAGTCGACCACGATCAGGTCGACGGCGCCGGAGCGCACCAGCGAATCGACGATCTCGAGGGCCTGCTCACCGGTGTCGGGCTGGCTGATCAGCAGGTCCGACAGGTTCACGCCGAGCTTCTGGGCGTACTGCACGTCGAGGGCGTGTTCGGCGTCGACGAAGGCGCAGGTGCCGGCCTGCTTCTGCATGGCGGCGATGACCTGCAGCGTGAGCGTGGTCTTGCCCGACGATTCAGGGCCGTAGATCTCGACCACCCGGCCGCGCGGCAGGCCGCCAACGCCCAGGGCGATGTCCAGGCCCAGCGAGCCGGTGGAGACCACCTGGATGTCCTCCAGCACCTCGCCCTCGCCGAGCCGCATGATGGTGCCCTTGCCGAACTGCTTTTCGATCTGGGCCAGCGCGGCCTGCAGGGCCTTGGCCTTTTCGCTGTTGGCACCGATGCTCGAACCCTTGACGACTGCGTCCATGTGGAAATCTCCTTGAAAATCAATGACTTGTGTGTGACACCATCCATCTGCGTTTAACTACAGGCTGGATGCTTGAACAGTAGTGTAGGGGCTGATGCTTCGGCGTAAACCTGTTTTTTGGTCAGTTTGCTTTACTATTTCAGGCCATGGTCGACGCCGCCTTTCCCACTGATCACGACGCCTGGCGCCAGACCCACCTGGGTCGCCTGCTGGGCCACGCCATGCGCCGTTTCGACGAGCGTGTGCTGGAGCTGATGGCGCACGACGTCGACGTGCCGCTGGCCCTGTCGAACCTCGCCGCCCGCGCGCAGGTGAGCGCGGCGCACATCCACATCACGCGGCACCTGTCGCGCGAGGGCTCGCGCCTCACGGAGCTGGCCGAGCGCGCCGGCATGACCAAGCAGGCGATGGGCGCGCTGGTCGACCAGTGCGAGGCCTGGGGGCTGGTCACCCGCGGGCCCGATCCGCTCGACGCGCGGGCGCGGCGCGTGCTCTTCACCGCCGACGGGCTGGCCTGGCTCGATGCCTTCCGCGGCGCGGTGACGCAGGCCGAACAGGAGTTCAGGAGCAGCGTGGGCGACGAGATCGCCACCGTGGTAACCATCGGACTCGAAGCCTATACGGCGGGCTAGACTCCGGCGCAGAGACAAATGTGAACGGCGCCGGCCCGGCGCCCCGACACCCGAAACAGGCCGGAGGTGAAGCATGCGGATTCTGATTGCCGAAGACGACCAGGTGCTTGCCGATGCCCTGCTGCGCAGCCTGCGCACCTCGGGCGCGGCGGTCGACCACGTGGCGAACGGCTCGCAGGCCGACACCGCGCTCATGACCCACGACGAGTTCGACCTGCTGATCCTCGACCTCGGGCTGCCCAGCCTGCACGGCATCGAGATCCTGAAGCGCCTGCGTGCACGCGGCTCGCAGCTGCCGGTGCTGGTGCTGACCGCGGCCGACAGCGTGGAGGAGCGCGTCAAGGGCCTGGACCACGGCGCCGACGACTACATGGCCAAGCCCTTCAGCCTGCAGGAACTGGAAGCGCGCGTGCGCGCCCTCACGCGGCGCGGCATGGGCGCCACCAGCAACACCATCCGCCACGGCCCGCTGGTGTACGACCAGGCCGGCCGCGTGGCCACCATCGACGGCAAGATGGTCGAGCTGTCGGCGCGCGAACTCGGCCTGCTCGAGGTGCTGCTGCAGCGCGCCGGCCGGCTGGTGAGCAAGGACCAGCTCGTCGACCGGCTGTGCGAGTGGGGCGAGGAGGTGAGCCTCAACGCCATCGAGGTCTACATCCACCGCCTGCGCAAGAAGATCGAGAAGGGCCCGGTGCGCATCGCGACGGTGCGCGGGCTGGGCTACTGCCTCGAAAAGATCCAGTGACGACGACGCGGCAGCCGCCACGCGCGAGCGGCGGCACGCCGGGGGATCCGGCGCGATGAAATTGTTCCAGCGCGCGCAGCGCTCCCTTTTCGGCGAGATCCTCGACTGGATGCTCACGCCGCTGCTGCTGCTGGTGCCGGTGAGCATCGGCGTCACCTGGCTGGTGGCGCAGGGCATCGCCAACGCGCCCTTCGACCGCGCGCTCGAGCACAACGTGAAGGCGCTGGCCGAACTGGTGACGATGAAGGAAGGGCACGCGCAGTTCGTGCTCTCGCAGTCGGCGCGCGAGATCCTGCGGGCCGACGAGAGCGGCCACGTGTACTACCAGCTGCTCGACGGCTACGACAACCTGCTCAGCGGCGAGCGCGACATTCCGCAGCCCGGCCTCGACGAGCCGCTGCCGCCCGGCCAGGTGTTCCTGCACAACAGCGACGTGCACGGCCAGCCGGTGCGCGTGGCCTCGATGTGGATCGCCAGCGGCACCGACGACGTGCCGCCCACGCTGCTGCAGCTGGCCGAGACGCGCGAGAAGCAGTCGGTGCTGGCGGCCGAGATCATCAAGGGCGTGCTGCTGCCGCAGTTCGCCATACTGCCGCTGGCAGTGCTGCTGATCTGGCTGGCGCTGGTGCGTGGCATCAAGCCGCTGTCGGTGGTGGAGGCGCGCATCCGCGAGCGCCGACCGGGCGACCTGAGCCCGCTGGACGAATCCTCGGTGCCGCTGGAAGTGGTGCCGCTGGTGTCGTCGGTGAATGAACTGCTGGACAAGCTCAACGATTCGATCGGCACGCAGAAGCGCTTCCTGGCCGACGCGGCGCACCAGCTGAAGACGCCGCTGGCGGGCCTGCGCATGCAGGCCGACCTGGCGCAGCGCGAGGGCGCCAACGCCGACGAGCTGAAGCAGTCGCTCAAGCAGATCGGCCGCGCGAGCAAGCGCGCCACGCACACGGTGAACCAGCTGCTGTCGCTGGCGCGCGCCGAGGGCAACAGCGCCAACGCGCACCACCAGCCCTGCGACCTGGCGAAGCTGACCATCGAGGTGGTGCGCGAGGCTGTGCCGCGCGCGATCGAGAAGCGCATCGACCTGGGCTACGACGGCGTCGAGCCTGGCGCGCCGGGCGTGGTGTTCGACGGCAACGCGACGCTGCTGAAGGAACTGGTGCGCAACCTGGTCGACAACGCGATCAACTACACGCTCTCGACGCCCGAGCGTCCCGGCCTGATCACCGTGCGCGTGCTCGCCGACCCCTTCGGCCACGTGCTGCTGCTGCAGGTGGAGGACAACGGCCCCGGCATCGCCGAAGCCGATCGCGAGCTGGTGTTCGAGCCCTTCTACCGCGTGCTCGGCAACGAGGCCGACGGCTCGGGGCTGGGGCTGCCGATCGTGCTGGAGATCGCGAACCAGCATCGCGCGCAGGTGAAGCTGGAGGACGCGCATCCGGGCCGGCATCCGCCGGGGGCGCTGTTCACGGTGCGCTTCGAGAACGAGCCGCCCCCCTGAGCAGCCCCGCAGAAGGGCTCGTCGGTCGTCAGGGCGCCGGCGCGGCGGGCTTCGCCGCTTCCTTGCGGATCTGCAGCAATTCGGGATGGATCTGGCGCGCCATGCGCTGCGGCTCGCGCTCGCTGAGGCCGGCCGGCGCCAGGCCGAAGCCGGCGAGATCGCCGCGCGTCCAGAGGAAGTAGCCGGCGTTGGCCAGCAGCAGGAATACGAGGAGCAGGCGCAGCTTCATATGCTCAGAAAGCCATGCCGCGAGGGCGCACGCTCACTTCGTCGCTCGAGATCAGCTGCAGGCCGGCGTCGGTGCGCACCTGAAGCTCGCCGCCCCAGGTCACGCCTTCGCACAGGCCGGCGGTGCCGTCGCTGAGCGTCACCTCGCGCCCGCGCAGCACGTCGCGCGCGGCGAAGCGCTCGGCGAAGGGCGCGAAGCCGCGGGTCTCGAAGTCGAGCACCGTGCGCACCAGCGGCAAGACCAGCTCGCCCAGCACCTCGGGCGCACTGACGCCTGGACGCCACTGATGCACCCAGGCCGGCGGCGTGCGCATGCCGTCGGCCTCGCGCGCGCCGATGTTCACGCCGATGCCGATCACGAGGTAGCGCGAGGCATCGGGCCGGCCATTGGCCGGCAGCGCGGTCTCCACGAGGATGCCGACCAGCTTGCGATCGTTGACCCACACGTCGTTGGGCCACTTGAGGCCGACCTTCTGCGCGCCGGAAGGATCGAGGCTTTCGGCGACGCTGACGCCCACGGCCAGCGAGAGCCCCGACCAGTCGGCCGGCGCCAGCGGCAGGCCCAGCGAGAACATGAGCGAGGCCGACGCCTCCTGCCGCGCGTCGCCGCTCTGCCAGGGCCGCCCCAGACGGCCACGCCCGGCCGTCTGGCGCTCGGTCACGAGCAAAACGGGCTCGACGCGACCTGCGCGCGCCCGGCGCATCAGCTCAGTGTTGGTGGAGTCGATCTCGGCCACGGCCTCGACGGCGAAGCCGGGCAGCAGCGGCGTGATCGCCGCGGCGATCCGGTCCTGGAACCAGTCGGCCGTGCTGCTGTTGTCCATGGTCAGTCCTTCGCGGACTTGTCCTTCTTCGCGGATTTCTTCTCCGCTTTTTTCTCGGCCTTCTTCTCGGCTTTCTTTTCCGCCTTCCTGGCCTCTTTCTTCTCGGCCTTCTTCTTTTCGGCTTTCTTCTTCGCCTTCTTCTTTTTCTTCTTCTCTTCGTCCTCGTCCTTGGGCGTCAGCAACGTGCCGCGGCACTGCTCCGAGCCGCACCAGCAGGGAAATTCGGAAAGAAGCTTCGGCGTGTACGGCTCGTCGATGATCAGGCCGTAGTCGTAGTTGAGCTCTTCGCCGGCGGCGATGTTGCGCAGCGCCTTGATATAAACGCGCCCATCGACCTCGTCGGCTTCGCAGTTCGGCTCGCACGAGTGGTTGATCCAGCGTGCATCGTTGCCCTTGACGTTGCCGTCGATCACGCGGCCGTCGTCGATGTGGAAGTAGAAAGTGTGGTTCGGCTGGGTCGGGTCGTGCGGATGGCGGCGCAGCGCCTCCTTCCAGTTGATGACCTCGCCCTTGTATTCGATCAGCGTCTCGCCTTCGGCCAGGTCCTGCACGGCGAACACGCCGTTGCCGTGGACATCGGAGCGTCGCATCTGGATGCGGCGGCGGCCGGAACGCTCCTTGGCGGCGGGCTGCGCATCAGCCTCGGGGAGCGCGGTGGCCTGCGTATCACGACCGGCCGGAAGTGGGGATTTGGAAGGCATCGCCGAAGTCTGTTAGTTTGAATATGCACACACATGCGCGTGTGCGCGTGCGCACGCGGGAAGCCGCAGATTGTATGTGGCCCCCACGCTCCCGCACTGCGTGTCGTCGCTGCCCCCCGTGGGGGCCGCAGGCCGCCTTGGGGCGGCCCGGCGCCGGCCTGAATTTTTTTAGGAACTGTTGATGAAGACGTTGGTAATCGCAGAAAAGCCGTCGGTGGCGCAGGACATCGTCCGCGCTCTCACGCCGGTGGCAGGGAAATTCGACAAACATGACGAGCATTTCGAGAACGACAGCTATGTCGTGACCAGCGCTGTCGGTCACCTGGTCGAAATCCAGGCGCCCGAGGAATTCGACGTCAAGCGCGGCAAGTGGAGCTTCGCCAACCTGCCGGTGATCCCGCCGCACTTCGACCTCAAGCCCGTAGACAAGACCAAGACCCGCCTGAACGCGGTGGTCAAGCAGGCCAAGCGCAAGGACGTGACGCAGCTCATCAACGCATGCGACGCGGGACGCGAGGGCGAGCTGATCTTCCGGCTCATCGAGCAGTACGCGGGCGGCAAGTCGGGCCTGAACAAGCCGGTGAAGCGCCTGTGGCTGCAGTCGATGACGCCGCAGGCCATCCGCGACGGCTTCGACGCGCTGCGCACCGAGAAGCAGATGCAGGGCCTGGCCGACGCCGCGCGCTCGCGCTCGGAGGCCGACTGGCTGGTGGGCATCAATGGCACGCGCGCGATGACGGCCTTCAATTCGCGCGACGGCGGCTTCTTCCTCACGACCGTGGGCCGCGTGCAGACGCCAACCCTCTCCGTCGTGGTGGAGCGCGAGGAACAGATCCGCAAGTTCGTCTCGCGCGACTACTGGGAAATCCACGGCACCTTCGGCGCCGAGGCCGGCGAGTACCCGGGCAAGTGGTTCAACCCCGACTGGAAGAAGGCCAACGCGCCGCTCCTGCCCAACGGCGAACCCGACCCCGAGCAGCGCGCCGACCGCGTGTGGAACGAGCAGGAAGCCCGCGCCATCGCCGACGCCTCGCGCGGCAAGCCCGCCACCGTCACGGAAGAGAGCAAGCCCACCACGCAGGCATCGCCGCTGCTGTTCGACCTGACCTCGCTGCAGCGCGAGGCCAACAGCCGCTTCGGCTTCAGCGCCAAGACCACGCTGGCGCTGGCGCAGAGCCTGTACGAGCGCCACAAGGCGCTGACCTATCCGCGTACCGACTCGCGCGCGCTGCCTGAAGATTACCTGCCGGTGGTCAAGCAGACCATGGGCATGCTCGCCAACAGCGGCATGAAGCACCTGGCGCCCTTCGCCCAGCAGGCGGTGGACGGCAACTACGTCAAGCCCAACAAGCGCATCTTCGACAACGCGAAGGTGTCGGACCACTTCGCGATCATCCCGACGCTGCAGGCACCGAGCGGCCTGAGTGAAGCAGAGCAGAAGCTCTACGACTTCGTGGTGCGCCGCTTCATGTCGGTGTTCTTCCCGAGCGCCGAATATCAGGTGACCACGCGCATCAGCACGGTGGAGCAGGGCGGAAAGAAATACGCCTTCCGCACCGACGGCAAGGTGCTGGTGAAGCCGGGCTGGCTCGCCATCTACGGCAAGGAAGCCCAGGACGACGAGAAGGAAGACGACAAGGACGGCAAGCGCCTCGTGCCGGTGAAGCCGGGCGAGATCGTCAACACTGTGTCGGCCGACATCAAGGGCCTGAAGACGCGCCCGCCGGCACGCTATTCCGAAGCCACGCTGCTCGGCGCCATGGAAGGCGCGGGCAAGACCATTGACGACGACGAGCTGCGCGAGGCCATGCAGGAGAAGGGCCTGGGAACGCCAGCCACGCGCGCGGCCACCATCGAAGGCCTGATCACCGAGAAGTACATGCTGCGCGAAGGCCGCGAGCTGATTCCGACGGCCAAGGCCTTCCAGCTCATGACGCTGCTGCGCGGCCTGGGCGTGGAGGAACTCTCCAAGGCCGAGCTCACAGGCGAGTGGGAATACAAGCTCGCGCAGATGGAGAAGGGCGCGCTCAGCCGCGACGCCTTCATGCGCGAGATTGCCGAGATGACGGAGCACATCGTCAAGAAGGCCAAGGAGTACGACCGCGACACCGTGCCGGGCGACTACGCCACTCTGCGCACGCCGTGCCCCAACTGCGGCGGCATCGTGCGCGAGAACTACCGCCGCTACGCCTGCACCGGCAAGAGCGGCACGGGCGAGGACGCCTGCGGCTTCTCGTTCGGCAAGTCGCCCGCCGGGCGCACCTTCGAGGTGGCCGAGGCCGAGGCGCTGCTGCACGACAAGCACATCGGCCCGCTGGAAGGCTTCCGCTCCAAGGCCGGCTGGCCCTTCACCTCCGAGATCGTCATCAAGTACGACGACGAAGCGAAGAACTGGAAGCTGGAGTTCGACTTCGGCGACGACAAGAACGAGGAAAGCGGCGAGATCGTCGACTTCAGCGAGCAGGACACCGTGGGCCCGTGCCCGGTGTGCGGCGCGCCGGTGTTCGAGCATGGCAGCAACTACGTCTGCGAGAAGTCGGTGCCGACCAACTCGCAGCCCACGCCGAGCTGCACCTTCAAGACCGGCAAGATCATCCTGCAGCAGCCGGTGGAGCGCGCGCAGATGGAAAAGCTGCTCGCCACCGGCAAGACCGACCTGCTCGACAAGTTCGTGAGCATGCGCACGCGCCGCGCCTTCAAGGCCTTCCTGACCTGGAACGCCGAAGAGGGCAAGGTGACCTTCGAGTTCGCGCCGCGCGAGGGCGGCAGCAAGTTCCCGCCGCGCAAGACCTTCGGCAAGGCTGCGCCGGCCGGCAAGACGGCTGCCGCGAAGAAGGTGGCGGCGAAGAAGACGCCCGCGGCCAAGAAGGCCCCGGCAGCGAAGAAGGCCGCCGCGCCACGTAAGCCCGGCGCGGGCCTGAAGCCCAGCGACGCCCTGGCGGCGGTGATCGGCAACGAGCCGGTCGCGCGCACCGAGGTGGTGAAGAAGCTCTGGGACTACATCAAGGCCAACGGCCTGCAGGACGCGAAGGACAAGCGCGCGATCAACGCCGACGCCAAGCTCAAGCCGGTGTTCGGCAAGGACCAGGTGACGATGTTCGAGCTCGCGGGCATCGTGGGCAAGCACCTCTCGGCGCCCTGAGCCATGCTGCGCAGACACTTCGCGACGAGCGTGGCGTTGGCCGTGGCGGTGCTCGGCGGCAGCGGTTTGGCGCACGCCGCCGCGTGGCCCGACAAGCCGGTCAAGCTGGTCGTGCCGTTCCCGCCCGGACAGGCCACCGACATCTTCGCCCGCGCCATCGCCGAACAGCTCGGCAAGCGGCTGGGTCAGCCGGTGGTGGTCGACAACAAGGCCGGCGCCGGCAGCAACATCGGCACCGAATTCGTGGTGCGCTCGCAGCCCGACGGCTACACGCTGGTGGTGGCGGGCAGCGCGATGGCGGTGAACCAGACGCTCTACGCCAAGCCAGGGTTCGATCCGCGCAAGGACCTGGTCGGCATCTCGCTCATCGCCAAGGTGCCGCTGGTGTTCCTGGCCACGCCCGAGAGCGGCATCCGCACGCTGGCCGAGCTCACCGCGCGCGCCAAGGCCGAGCCCGGCCGGCTGAGCTACGCGAGCGCCGGCATCGGCGGCACGCAGCATCTGTCGGGCGAGATGTACAAAGCGGCGGCGCATGTCTTCGTCACGCACATTCCGTACCGGGGCAGCGGCCCGGCGCAGTCGGACTTCCTGGGCAACCAGGTGCCGTTGATGATCGACTCCGTGACGGCCGCGCTGCCGCACATCAAGTCGGGCCGGGCGGTACCGCTGGCCGTGACCTCGGCCACGCGCTCCTCGCAGCTGCCCGACGTACCCACCGTGCGCGAAAGCGGCGTGGCGGGCACGAAGAACTTCGAGGCCGTGGGCTGGCTCGGCCTGATGGCGCCGCGCGGCACGCCGCCCGACATCGTCGAGCGCCTCAACCGCGAGGTGACCGACATCCTGAAGAGCGAGCAGATGGCGCGCTTCATCCGCGAGCGCGGCTCCGAGCCCGCACCGACGACCCCGGCCGAGTTCGACCGCTTCGTGGCGAGCGAGATCGGCGTGTGGGGCGCGGCGGTGAAGGCCTCGGGCGCCAAGCCCGAATAAGCAGGAGGGGGCAGGCGGCGCCAACAACCCTGACGGCGCCGGGTGTGCTGTTACAGGCCGCTTTACGCGGCCGGCCTATAGTGGCCCCGGTCCAACCATCCAGGAGATTCCGTTGAAGTCGTCTTTCATCGCCGCCGCATTCGCGATCGCAATGGGCGTGCTGGCCACGGGTTGCGCCGGCACGGGTTCGGCCGGCAACGGCAATGCCGGCTCCTCCGCCGCCACGCCGACCAGCGGCAGCGGCGTCACGGTGTTCGGCACCATCGATGCCAGCGTCAGCGGCTACAAGAACAATTCGCGCTGAGATCCGGCGATTCGCAGCGTGCGTTCCTGCATTCCACAATGGGCGGCGCCTGAGCCGTGAAAGCGCCCCTAGACCCGCAAAGACCGTCGTTCGTCTTGCGATATCTGGCCCCGCTGCTGCCATTGGGCTCAGCGCTTTTCGGCATCTGGGTTCTCTTGTCCGGCAGCTACACGTACCGGCCGGGGCGCAACAGTCAGACAGTCACCTTGCTGCCGCCCGACTCGCAGTTGATGGGGCTCTTTTTCCTGTCGCTTGCCGTGCTGATTTCGGCATTCGGCGTGTCCGGGCGCAGGAAGCGCTGGCTGTTCCGGGGAGGGCTCGCTGGAGCCTTGCTTTCCTTGACTGCCGAGGGCTTTCGGCAACTGGCGGGGCTGGCCGTCTACGACCGATAGCATCTGGCCCGATCAGGCCACGCCCGCCAGGTAGCCGTGCAGTGCGGCACGCAGCTGCCGTGACAGCGCCTGCAGGTCGGGCCGCCCGCCGGTGCCGATGTGCAGGTGCGCGAACAGGCCGTAGATGATGGTCTGGCACACGCGGGCAACTTCCTTCTTCTGGCAGTCCGGCGACAGGTCAACAGCCGCGTCGAGCACGCCCACCCATTCGCCCACGAAGCGGTCGTACATCTTGCGATAGGCCTCCGGACCCGAGAGGTGGCGCTCCAGCAGGTAATGCGCGCCCCAGGCCAGGGGCTGCGCGCGGTGCGCCTCCAGTTGTGCGTCGATCACCGCGTCGACGATCTCCGCCAGCGGCCGCCCCGCGTGCGCGGCGACGGCCGCGCGCATGTCCAGCAGCAGCGCCTTGGAGCGCAGGTGCAGGACAACGCGCGCCAGGTCTTCCTTGCTCGCGAAGTATTCGTAGAAGCTGCCGAGCCCCGTGCCGGCCACCGACACGATCTCGCGGATGGTGATGGCTGCATAGCCCTTCTCGACCAAAAGCCGAACAAAGGCTTCCTGCAGCGCCTGCGAGGTGTGGAGCGCGCGGGACTGGCGCGGCTTTCTCCTCGGGGCGGCGGCGGCGCGGGGAGCAGCCATCAGCGCAGCCGAACCCGAACACCTCGCGGGCGGGTTGTTCCTAGAATTTTTTGACCCATCGAACGGCATTCTGCAATGGCTCAAGACGACATCGATCCGGACGGCTCCCACCCCGCCGTCTACACCGCGCAGGGCGAGGACGCCTGGCTGCCGAGCGAACTCTCGCGCGGCCCCTGGGACCCGCGCGCGCAGCATGGCGGCGCGCCCTGCGCACTTCTCGCGTACGTAGCCGAGCGGGCCGCGCCCGGTCCCGGCTGGCAGCTGGCGCGGCTCACCACCGAGCTGGTGAAGCCGGTGCCCGTGGCGCCGCTGACCACGCGCGCGCAGGTGCAGGCTTCGCGCTCGACCGTGCGCGTGGGCATCGACCTGCTCGCCGGCGAGGTGCTGGTGGCGCGGGCGAATGTCCTGCTGCTGCTGGCGCAACAGCAGCTGGCGCTGCCGCCCGATCTGCCCGGCTGGCCGCGGCGGCAGATGCTGCCGCTGCCGCGCGACTGCAAGGAGCCCGTGCGCATCCCGGGGCTGCCCAGGGGCGTGTCGTTCTACGGCACGGCCATGGAAACGCGCGTGGCCGAAGGCGACGCCGCCCGGCCCGGCCCGTGCGGCGCGTGGTTCCGCCTCGCGGTGCCGCTGCTGCACGGCGCGGCCACTTCGCCCGCGATGCGCGCTGCGGCCGCCGCCGACTTCGGCAACGGCCTGAGCTGGGTGCTGCCGGCCGAGCGCTACCTGTTCACCAACGCCGACATGAGCATGAACCTGTTCCGCGTGCCGCAGGGCGAGTGGATCGGCGTGAGCTCGGTCACCGAGGCCCACGGCGCCGGCGCGGGCCTCGTCGTGTCCCACCTCTACGACGAGAGCGGCCCCATCGGCCTCGCCACCCAGACGCTGGTGCTGCGCGAGCGGCGCCCCGAAGCCTGAGCCTTCAACCGGAAGAAACGACCATGACCACCACCGGCATCCACCCCGACAACCAGGTCCCCGAGCTCAAGGACTACAACGTCTACACCAGCGACCCCACGCTGCGCGGCGCAGTGACACGCGGCGGCGCGGCCTGGCGCGACGAGGAGCTGGCGCGCCAGGGCGCGGAGTACGGCGCCGAGGCCACGCTGCGCGCCGCGGAAGACGCCAACCACCACGAGCCCGAGCTGCACACCCATTCGCGCACCGGCGAGCGCATCGACCAGGTGAGCTTCCATCCGGCCTGGCACACGATGATGACCATCGCCCGGCGCAACGGCATCGCCAACCTGCCGTTCTTCGACGAGCGGCCCTCGGCCTGGGTGGGCTATGGCGCGTCGCTCTACATGCACAGCCAGATCGAGTCGGGCTCGACCTGCCCGACCACCATGACCAAGGCCTGCATCCCGGTCGTGCGCCGCAACGCGGCGCTGTACGCCGCGCTGCGCGACAAGCTGGCGTCGAACGACCACGATGCGCGCGACATCCCGCTCGAGGGCAAGACCTCGATCACCGTCGGCATGGGCATGACCGAGAAGCAGGGCGGCAGCGACGTGCGCACCAACACCACGCGCGCCGTGCCGGCCGGAAGCGGCCCTTGGGGAGAGGAGTTCCTCATCACCGGCCACAAGTGGTTCTTCTCGGCACCGATGTGCGACGGCCACCTGGTGCTGGCCAAGACCGACGAGCACGGCTCCTCGTGCTTCTTCGTGCCGCGCTGGCGGCCCGACGGAAGCAAGAACGCGATCCACATCCAGCGGCTGAAGGACAAGGTCGGCAACCGCTCCAATTCGAGCAGCGAGGTCGAGTTCAAGGACGCCTGGGGCGTGCTCGTGGGCGACGAGGGCCGCGGCATCCCGACCATCATCGAGATGGCGACCGTGACGAGGCTGGACTGCGCGCTGGCCAGCGCCGGCTTCATGCGCCAAGCCTTCGCGCAGGCGCTGCACTACGCGCGCAACCGCCACGTCTTCGGCAAGGCGCTGGCCGACCAGCCGGTGATGACCGCGCTGCTGGCCGACATGGCGCTCGAATCGCAAAGCGCCACGCTGCTGGCGATGGGGCTGGCCTCGCGCTTCGGCTCCGCGGCGCCGCTGGACACGGCCTGGCGCCGGCTGCTCACGCCCGCCGCGAAGTTCTGGAACTGCAAGCGCGCAGTGGCACTCACCGGCGAGGCGATGGAAGTGTTCGGCGGCAACGGCTACGTGGAGGAGGGCCCGATGGGCCGACTCTTCCGCGAGGCGCCGGTGAACTCGATCTGGGAAGGCTCGGGCAACGTGATGTGCCTGGACGTGCTGCGCGCCGTCTCGCGCAACCCCGACGACGCGCACCTCGTGCTCGATCACCTGCAGGAAGTCGCCGCCGGCGAGCCCCGCGTGCTCGACGCGCTGCAGGCCGTGCGCCGGATGACGCAGCTGCCGCCTCAGGAGCTGGAACAGCAGGCCCGCCGCTTCACCCAGCGGCTGGTGCTGGCCGCGCAGGCCTGCCTGATGCTGGAGCACGCGAGCGCGGAGGAATCGGCCGCGTTCCTTTCGAGCCGCTTCGATCCCGACTGGGGGCCTGTGACGGGCATCAGCGCCGGCACTTCGGATCCGGCGGCGCTGCTGCGTGCTGCCTGGCGCTGACCAGACGCCTGTCCAGCAGTTGAGAATCGCGCCCATGACCATTGCGGCGCAACCCGGAGTGCTGGACCGGGCGTATTTCAATCTCGTTGTCGTTCGCGCTCCCTTGATCGAGGTGGCGCGCGCCTTCGACGGCCATCCCCCGATGAAGGTGAAGGTGGCGGCCGCGCCATTCGCCTTTCCATCCCAGTCGTACATCGGGGAAGGCTCCACCATGCTGCTCTGGGTGCCGGAAGCCGCCCCGCATCTCACGGCCTTCATGCCGCACGCCGCGTCGAGCGACTACTTCTTCCGCTCGTACTGCACCCGCTTCCTGTTCGACGTCGCCGAGGTGCGGAGCACTTCGCCTCAAGCGGAGGACCCGATCAACTCGTTCGAGGTCGATGCGGACGGCAAGCCGAGGCGCATGGTGCGCGCGATGAAGGACGATCGCTGGGACTTCTTCCAGGAAGGCAGCCCGTTCGGGTTCGAACGGACCGAGCGCTATGCATCGAGGCTTGTCAGGGACCGCCTGACGCGAGAGCTTGTGCTCGACTATCTGGAAGCCTGGGGCGCACCCGTTCGCGACGAGGCTTTCTGGAGAACGAACGTGCCGGCGGCCACCTTCGTGGGCCGGACCTAGCCCGCGAACTTCCTCCTCAGCGCCGCAGCAGCGCCTGCCGCAGCACCCGCGCGGCGCGGTCGCGGATCTTGCCGGAGCCGGAGCGCGGCGTGGTCTTGGGCGCGACCTTGGCGGTGGCGCAGGCCCACAGGAAGTCGTGCAGGATCGGCGTGTCGTCCACGGTCTCGGTGCTGCCGTACTTGTGGAACTCCGGGTGCCACTGGGTCGCCGAGATGTAGCTGCGGCCCTTCTCGGGACGGCGGCGGATGGCCTCGGGCACGCGGTCGGGCAGGCTCCAGGCCTCGACCTCGAAGCCCGGCGCGAGGCCCTTGATGCCCTGGTGGTGAATGCTGTTGACGCGCGCGGTGCGCACCTCGGGGTAGAGCTTCGACAGCCGCGTGCCCTGCACGATCTCGATGTCGTGGAAGTTCTGGTCGTAGGTCACCGGGTCGCGGTGCTTCAGCGTCTGGGGGTGGCCGTGCTGTTCCTCGATGTCCTGGTAGAGCGTGCCGCCGAAGGCCACGTTGATGAGCTGCAGCCCCCGGCACACGCCGAAGATGGGCTTGCCGGCCTGCTCGAAGGCCTCGACCAGCGCGAGGTCGTAGAGGTCGCGGATGCGGTCGCCGATCCAGGCGTCCTTCAGCGGCACCTCGCCGTAGCTGCCGGGCCAGACGTCGGCCCCGCCGTGCATCACCACGCCGTCGAGCCATTCGGCGTAGTGCGACAGCTTGGTGTCGCCGCGCGCGGTCTCGCCGGTGGGGCAGGGCACCATCACGACCATCGCGCCGGCGGACATGAGCCAGTGCGCGATCGACTGCTCGACGTACTGCAAAGTCTTGTTGGTGAAGAGCGAGCGGGCCGGGTCCGCATGCGAGAAGCAGGCGGACAGGCCGATCTTGAGCCTGGCGGAAACAGGTTGTGTCATCGCTGGACTGTCGTCGGTGGGAACCGGACGGGTGATGCGAAAAGGAAAGTCCATTTTGGCTCGTTGGCCTCTCGCACGGGGTCGGACGACACGCCAAGTATGCTTTCAACGCTGCCCCAACGTACAAGGAAGACAAGCCGATGAAAACCATCAAGGGCCCAGCCATATTCCTGGCCCAGTTCGCGGGAGACACCGCCCCCTTCAACACCCTCGACGGCATCGCCGGCTGGGCTGCCGGCCTGGGCTACAAGGGCGTGCAGATTCCCAGCTGGGACGCCCGCCTGTTCGACCTGAGGAAGGCGGCCGAAAGCAGGACCTACTGCGACGAGGTGAAGGGCACGCTGGCGAGCCACGGCCTGCAGATCACCGAGCTATCGACGCACCTGCAGGGCCAGCTGGTGGCGGTGCACCCGGCCTACGACGCGGGCTTCGACGGCTTCGCGGCGCCCGAGGTGCGCGGCGACCCGGTGCGGCGGCAGCAGTGGGCCGTCGAGCAGCTGCACCTTGCGGCCAAGGCCTCGGCCAACCTCGGGCTCACGGCGCACGCGACCTTCTCGGGCGCGCTGGCCTGGCCCTACCTGTACTCGTGGCCGCCGCGCCCGCCGGGCCTGATCGAGGAAGCCTTCGACGAGCTGGCGCGCCGCTGGCGGCCCATCCTGGACGCCTTCGACGCCGCCGGCGTGGACGTGGGCTACGAAATCCACCCCGGCGAGGACCTGCACGACGGCGTGAGCTACGAGATGTTCCTGGAGCGCGTGAACAACCACCCGCGCGCCTGCCTGCTGTACGACCCGAGTCACTTCATGCTGCAGCAGCTCGACTACCTGGCCTACATCGACCACTACCACGAGCGCATCAAGATCTTCCACGTGAAGGACGCCGAGTTCAATCCGACCGGCAAGCAGGGCGTGTACGGCGGCTTCCAGAGTTGGATCAACAGGGCAGGGCGCTTCCGCTCGCTGGGCGACGGTCAGGTGAACTTCAAGGCCATCTTCTCGAAGATGGCGCAGTACGACTTCCCGGGCTGGGCGGTGCTGGAGTGGGAGTGCTGCATCAAGCACCCGGAAGACGGCGCGCGCGAGGGCGCGAAGTTCATCGCCGACCACATCATCCGCGTGGCCGACCGCGCCTTCGACGACTTCGCGGCGGGCGGCGTGGACGTGGCGGCCAACAAGCGGATGCTGGGGATCGGCTAGATCGTCGAGCGGATCGCGTCGTCGAGCATCTCGAGCCCACGGTCGAGTTCGGCCTCCGTCACGTTCAGCGGCGGCGCAATGCGCCACACCGCCGCCATGCCGCCGACGGCAACGATGTTCATGCTCAGGCCGCGCTCCATGCAGGCGTCGGTGATGGCCCGGCCGCGCTCGGCGTCGGGTTCGCGGGTCTCGCGGTCTTTCACGAGTTCGACGCCCTGCAGCAGGCCATGGCCGCGCACGTCGCCGATCACCTCGTGCCGGGCCTTCAACGTCTCCAGGCCTTGGCGCAGCCGCTTGCCCATCTGGGCGGCGCGGCGGGCGAGGTCTTCTTCCTCCAGCACGTCGAGCACGGCCAGCGCGACCTCGGCCGGCAGCGGGTCGGACACATGCGAGGTGACGTGCACGAAGCCCTTGTCGTGGCAGTCCTGCTCGATGGCTTCGCTGGTGATGGCCGCGCCGATGGCAACGCCGCCACCCAGCGTCTTCGACACGGTGAGGATGTCGGGCACCACATCGGCCTGTTCGAAGGCGAAGTTGGCGCCCATGCGGCCGAAGGCGGTCTGCGCCTCGTCGAGGATCAGCAGCATGCCGCGCTCGCGGCACTTCTCCTTGAGCTTGGGGAAATAGCCCTTGGGCGGCACGATCACGCCGCCCGAGCTGAGCACCGGCTCTGCGATGAAGGCGGCTAGCGAGCCGCTGGATTGCGCGTCGACCATGTCGAAGCCCACGTCCAGGCAGGTGGTGTCGCAGGCGTCGCGGCAATGCCGCACCGGGCAGCGGTAGCAGTTGGGCGCCGGAATCGACATGGTGCCGGGCTTGCGCGGCCCGTAGTCCACGTGATGCCGGCCGGCGAAGGTGAGCGAGGCGATGCCGCCGGTCACGCCGTGCCAGCCGCCGTTCAGGCCCACGATCTCGTAGCGGCCGGTGGTCACCCGCGCCATGCGAACCGCGGCCTCGTTGGCCTCGCCGCCGGTCGAGAGAAAGATCGATTTCGACAGCGACGGCGGCAGCATCGACGCCAGCCGCCCGGCCAGCGCCGGCACGGCCGGCCCGACGAAGCCGCTGTAGAGGTGCAGCGCGCCCTCGCAGGCCTTCTGGATGGCCGCGACGATGCGCGGATGGTTGTGGCCGATGGTGGCGCACATCTGGCCCGAGGTGAAGTCGAGGATCTCTCGGCCGTGCTGGTCCCACAGCGTGGCGCCGCGCGCCTTGACGATCACGTGCGAGCTGAGCCCCATGCCGTACCGCACGAGGTGCCTGCTGGCCACGGGGTCGTAGGTTGCGCCTTCTGCCATCGGATGCTCCTTTTCGTGGGGGATGCGGGCAGCGTAGCCAGCGGCCGGAGAATCCGGTGTCGTTGTGAGGGCCCCAAAGCGAATCCGATTGCCCGGGCGTTGCGCCACACTGGCGGCACCATGAAAACCGGCACCCTCGATCTCGATCGCATCGACCAGTGCATCCTCGCCGAGCTGCAGGCCGACGCGGGCCTGCAGAACCAGACGCTGGCCGAGCGCGTAAACCTCTCGCCCTCGGCCTGCCTCAAGCGCGTGCAGCGGCTGCGGCGCGCGGGCGTGATCCGCGAGGAGGTGGCGATCCTCGACGCCGCGCGCGTGGGCTTTCCGGTGCTGGTGATCTCGCGGGTCGCGCTGCGCAGCACCACGCGCGAGGCGATACAGGCCTTCGAGCGCAAGGTGCATGCGCTGCCGCAGGTGCTGCAGTGCCACTGCGTGGCGGGAGACACCGACTTCGTGCTCGTGATCTGCGCGCGCTCGCTGCCCGAGTACCAGGCCTTCGCGCAGGAGCAGCTGGGCGACGCGCTGGAGCTGGAGAACTACTCGAGCGACGTGGTGCTGTCGACCACGAAGTTCACCACGCAGCTGCCGCTGGACAGGGCCTGAGCGCTAAAGCAACGCCGCCAGCCGCCGGATGGCGCCGTCGATCTGCGACTCGCCGATGAGGCCGTAGCCGAAGGCCAGGCCGTTGGGCGCATCGGGTGCGTTCGACTCCGGCGCGTAGCGCGACAACGGCGGCAGCGTGATGCCCGCCACGGCGGCGCGCTCCACCACCACGTGGTCGCGCGTACCGCCATGCAGCCAGGCCGACAGGTGCAGCCCCGCGCTGGAAGGAATCACTTCCAGCCGGCCCGCGCCGTGGCGTGCCAGCGCGTCGAGCAGTACGGTGCGCCGCGCGGCGTAGAGCTTGCGCATCTTGCGGATGTGCCGCGCCAGGTGCCCTTCGGCGATGAAGGCGGCCAGCGCCTCCTGCCCGAGCACCGGCCCGTGCCAGTCGGCAAGCTCGCGCGCCCGAACCAGCGCCGCGCGGGCCCAGGGCGGCGCCACCACGAAGCCCAGGCGCAGAGCAGGAAACAGGCTCTTCGAGAAGGTGCCGATGTAGAAGACCGACTCGGCGCGGTCCAGCGTCTGCAGCGCGTCGAGCGGGCGGCCGGCGAAGCGGAATTCGCTGTCGTAGTCGTCCTCGACGACGACGGCGTTGCGCTCCCGCGCGAAGGCCAGCAGTGCGGCGCGGCGCTGCGGCGACATCGCGACGCCGGTGGGGAACTGGTGCGACGGCGTCACGCACACCACGCGCGCCTCGGGCGGGATGCGGTCCACGCACACGCCCTCGGCGTCGGTGGGCACCGTCACCACCCTCGCGCCGGCTGCCAGCATGGCCTCGCGCAGCGACGGATAGAAGAGCTGCTCGACCGCCACCACCGTGCGCCCCGGCACGACCAGGATGCGCGCGAGCAGCCCGAAGGCCTGCTGCGCGCCGGCCGTGACCACGATGTCGTCGGCGGTGCAGCCGACCGCGCGCGTGAACGACACGTGCCCGGCGATCGCCTCGCGCAGCGCGGCCTGCCCCTGCGGATCGGCGTAGTCGGCCGTCTGCCGCGCGATACGGCGCAAGGCGCGGTCGCTCAGGCGGCGCCAGATGTCGAAGGGAAAGAGGCTCACGTCGGGCAGGCCGACGCGGAAGTCGTCGCGCGCGGGCTGCGGCTGCAGGGTGGGGGCGAGGTCGGCGCCCGGCACGCCCGGCGGCACCAGCCGGGGGTCGCGCCGGAGCGCCAGGGACTTTCGGGGGGCGCGGCCGCGCCGCGATGCCGGCAGCGTGTCGGCCACGTAGGTGCCGGCGCCGGGGCGGGCCAGCAGGTAGCCCTCGCTCAGCAGCAGGTCGTAGGCCGCCAGCATGGTGTTGCGCGACACGCCAAGACGCTGCGCCAGCGCGCGCGTGGCGGGCAGGCGGGCGCCGGGCTGCAGCCGGCCGTCGAGGATGGCGCCGCGCAGCTGGCGATGCAGCTCACGCAGCAGGTCGCGCGAGCCGGCTGGCGGCAGGCGGATGGCGAGTTCGAAAAGTGGCTCCATGAACTTCGCTGATTGTGGTTCTTTTGAAGAGCCAATTGCAAACCTATTCTGGAGGCACTGAACACACTTTCCACGGAGTCATTCGTCATGAACAGCACGGCTCTTTCCTCCTCCCCCTCGTCCTCGCCGCAGCCGGCCGGGCGCCTGCCGCTGAGCCTGGGCTGGCTCGCGCTGGGCGCCTTCGCCATCGGCACCGAGAGCTTCATGGTCGCGGGGCTGCTGCCGGTGCTTGCGGCCGACCTGCATGTCAGCGCCGCGCGCGCGGGGCAGCTGGTGCTGCTGTTCGCGCTGAGCTATGCCATCGGCTCGCCGGTGATGGCGGCGCTGCTGGCGCGCTTCGGGCGCCGGCGGCTGCTGGTCGCGAGCCTCGCGATCTTTTCCGGGCTGACGCTGGCCGCGTCGATGGCGCACGGCTTCATGCAGCTGGCGCTGGCGCGCGTCGCGCTGGGACTGGTGGCCGGCGTGTTCCTGCCGACGGCGAGCGCGGTGGCGGCGGTGATGGTGTCGCCCGCGCTGCGCGGCCGGGCGCTGGCCATCGTGACCGGCGGCGGCACGGTGGCGGTCGCGCTCGGCGTGCCGCTGGGCGCGTGGATCGCGGGCTGGGGCGGCTGGCGCACGGCCTACATGCTGATCGCCGCGGTGGCGGCGCTCGCCACCTGGGGCCTCGCACTGGGGCTGCCGCGCGAACTGGCGCAGGCACCGGCCGCCGGGAAGCAGACGCCTGCCTTCGCGGTAGCCCGCGAGCCGGGCGTGCTGCCGGGGCTGCTGGTCAGCCTGCTGTGGGCCACGGGCGGCTTCAGCTTCTACACCTACATCGCGCTGTTCCTGTCGAGCACGCTGGGCTTCGGCGCCGAGGGCACGGGCGCGGTGTTCTTCGCCATCGGCGTGGCGGCGGCCGTTGGCACCGCGGCCGGCGGCTGGGCCACCGACCGTTTCGGCGCCGACCGCATGGCGCAGGGCTTCGCGCTGATGCTGGTGCTGATCCTGGGCGGGCTCTCGCTCTCGGCGCAGATGCTGCCGCGCGGGCTGGCGCTGCCGGCGATCGTGGGGCTGTCGGCGCTGTGGGGCTTCGCGGGCTGGGGTTTCGGGCCGGCGCAGGCGGTGCGGCTGATCCGGCTGGCGCCGGAACGCGCGCCGATGACGCTGTCGCTCAACGCCTCGGCGATCTACCTGGGCATCGCGGCGGGCTCGGGGCTGGGCGGGGTGGCGATCGACCTGTTCGGCGTCGGCACGGTGGGCTGGGTGGGCGCGGCCTGCCAGTTCGCCGGCCTGATGCTGCTGCTGCGCGCCGCACGCCGGGCGCGCGCTGCCTGTGCCACACCGACAGAACTATGTTTTCGATAGCAAAAAGCGCTTGCACGACGGCCCTTCGGGGCCTTTTTCTTTTGGGCGTTGCTTTAAGACAAGCAACTGTCATGCCCCGCAAGCTATAATGTCGGGTTCGTTTCGATACCACGGCGAAGAAGATTTCGTCATTACCGCCGGCAAACCTGCGCCGCCTCGGAAATTCTCCAGGCCTCCCCGCTCGGCAAGCCGGCTTTCACAGTGTGTTGGAGTGCCAGAAGACCGGCGCCCATGATGGCCACCACTGCCGTCGTTCCTGTTGAAGCGAACCGCGCGTCCGTCTCGCGCTCCCGTACGCGGGCTGAAACAATCACACCAATTCAATCTCCAACACACATCGAACGATTCAGAGGTAAGCACAGATGCCAAAGGAAGAACTCATCGAAATGAACGGCGCGGTGACCGAAGTCCTGCCGGACTCGCGCTACCGCGTCACGCTGGACAACGGCCATCAGCTGATCGCCTACAGCGGCGGCAAGATGCGCAAGCATCACATCCGCATCCTGGCCGGCGACAAGGTGTCGCTCGAGCTCTCGCCCTACGACCTGACCAAGGGTCGCATCACCTTCCGTCACCTGGAACGTCGCGGCCCGCCGCCGACGAACTCCGGTTCCGGCGGCTCCGGCAACAACAACGCACCCCGCCGCTGATACCCGACCGACCGAAGGCCTTGCAGCGCTCACATAGGGCGCCGCAAGGCCTTTGTCATTCGTGCGTCCTGCCGGCCATCGAACCATGACCACCCCCGATTCCACGGCCGGCAACGGCGACAACGGCTTCGCCACGCTGGCGCTCTCGCCCCAGATGCTGGCCAACCTCACGCAGCTCGGCTACACGCAGATGACGCCGATCCAGGCAGCAGCGCTGCCGCCGGCGCTGCTCGGCAAGGACCTGATCGCGCAGGCCAAGACCGGCAGCGGCAAGACCGCCGCCTTCGCTCTCGCGCTGCTCTCCAATCTGAACCCGCGCCGCTTCGCCGTGCAGGCGATGGTGCTGTGCCCCACGCGCGAGCTGGCCGACCAGGTCACGACCGAGATCCGCCGCCTGGCGCGCGCCGAGGAGAACATCAAGGTGGTCACGCTCTGCGGCGGCGTCGCGCTGCGCGGGCAGGTGGCCAGCCTGGAGCACGGCGCGCACATCGTGGTGGGCACGCCGGGGCGCATCATGGACCACCTCGAGCGCGAGAACCTGGACCTGGAAGCGCTCAACACGCTGGTGCTCGACGAAGCCGACCGCATGCTCGACATGGGCTTCTTCGACGACATCGTGAAGGTGGCGCGCCAGTGCCCGAAGGAGCGCCAGACGCTGCTGTTCTCGGCGACATACCCCGAAGGCATCGCCAAGCTCGCGCAGCAGTTCATGAAGAACCCCGAGCAGATCGCGGTGCAGTCGCAGCACGAAGGCAGCAAGATCCGCCAGCGCTGGTACCAGGTGCAAGACAACGAGCGGCTGCATGCCGTGAGCCTGCTGCTCGACCACTTCCGCCCCGTCAGCACGCTGGCCTTCTGCAACACCAAGCAGCAGTGCCGCGACCTCGTCGACGTGCTGCGCGGCCAGGGCTTCAGTGCGCTGGCCCTCTTCGGCGAGCTGGAGCAGCGCGAGCGCGACCAGGTGCTGGTGCAGTTCGCCAACCGCAGCTGCTCGGTGCTGGTGGCCACCGACGTGGCGGCGCGCGGGCTCGACATCGCGCAGCTCGAAGCCGTGATCAACGTCGACGTGACGCCCGATGCCGAAGTGCACATCCACCGCGTCGGCCGCACCGGCCGCGTGGGGCAGCAGGGCGCATCGGAAGGCCTTGCGCTGAACCTGGCCAGCATGGACGAGATGGGCAGCGTCGGAAAGATCGAGCAGCTGCAGGGCCGCGAATCGGAATGGCACGAGCTGGCCGAGCTCACGCCGGGCAAGGGCGCGCCGCTTCAGCCGCCCATGGCCACGCTGCAGATCGTCGGCGGGCGCAAGGAAAAGATCCGCGCCGGCGACGTGCTGGGCGCGCTGACCGGCGAATGTGGCTATGCCAAGGAGCAGGTCGGCAAGATCAACGTCAACGAGTTCTCGACCTACGTGGCGGTGGACCGCGTGATCGCAGCCGAGGCGGTGCGCAAGCTCTCCGCCGGCCGCGTGAAGGGCAAGTCGGTCAAGGTGCGGCTGCTGGAGCAGTAGCCGCCTGCGCCGAGGTCGGCGCCACCGGCGCGTCGAGCACAGGAGCCGGGGCGGCACCCGGCGCCGGCACCTCCTGCCGCGCCAGCTTCGCGGCCAGGCGGAACGCCACGATCACCGCCAGCAGCCCGAAGATCGACGAGCCCACGGCCTGGCCGATCAGCACGCCGGCCGCGCCGTAGTGCGAGCCCCACCAGGCGAACGGAATGGTGCCCAGCGTGGCGCGCCCCCAGTTGAAGCCCGTCGACAGCAGCGGATGCCCGAGGTTGTTGAACGAGGCGTTCGCCACGAACAGCCCGCCCGCGAAGAAGAAGCTCGCGGCCAGCCAGCTGCAGAAGAGCGAGATCAGCTGCGCCGCCTGCCCGTCGGCCGAGAACGCGCGGATGATCACGCCCTGCCCGAGCGCGAGCACCAGCCACGCCACGGCCACCGAGGCCACCATGAAGAGCAGGCTGTCGCGCAGCCCCTCCTGCACGCGACGGAACTGCCCGGCGCCCAGGTTCTGCGCGAGGATCGGCCCGACCGCGCCGCTGAGCGCGTAGACCAGACCGAAGGCAACGGGCGTCAGACGGTCGATGGTGGCGGCGCCCGCCACCGCCGAGGGCCCGAACTGCGCGACCGAATGCGTGACGAAGGCCGCGCCCACCGGCGTCGCGAGGTTCGTCAGCACCGCCGGCCCGGCCACCGAGCCCAGCGCGCGCGCATCGCCGGCCAGCCGCGACGGCTCGAAGCGCCCGAGCATGCGATGCCTCACCGCCACGCCGTGCAGGCCGATGGCCGCGAGCACCGTGCGCGAGACCACCGCGCTGATGGCCGCGCCGTCGAGCCCCAGGCCGAAGCCGAAGATCAGGATCGGATCGAGCACCGCCGTCACGAAGGCGCCCGCGAGCGTCACCGTCATCGAGCGGCGCGCGTCGCCCACCGAACGCAGCAGCGCCGAGGTCGCCATGCCGATGCCCAGCAGCGGCAGCGTGTGCACCGTCACCGAGAGGTAGCGATGCGCGAGCCGCGCCGTCTCGCCCTCGGCGCCGAGCGCATGCAGCGCGGGATGCAGGAAGAACGCGGTGCCCGTGCCCGCCACCACCGACAGCGCCGTCATCAGCACGAGGCTGGAGGTGCCGATGCGGCGCGCATCCTCGGCTCGCCCCGCGCCCACCGTGCGCGACACCACCGCCGCGATGCCGATGGTCAGCCCGATGCACAGCGAGGCATGGAAGAAGCCCACCACGCCCGCGAAGCCGACCGCCGCGGCGATCTCCTTTTCGCCGAGCAGCGAGATGTAGAAGAGGTTGATGAGGTCGACCGCGAACACCGCGATCAGCCCGATGGCCCCCGTGCCCGCCATCACGCAGACGTGGCGCATCAGCGAGCCCGAAACGAAGCGTGCGCGCCCGACACCACCCGCCGTTGCGGTTATTGGCATATGAAATTCCCGATGTGGCCTAATTGCAGGTTCGAACATCACTTTTACCCGAGCTTTTCATGCCCAAGACATTCCGTACCGAAGCCGAACGCGTTGCCACCCCGAAGCCGACGCCGCTGCCCGGCTACACCGTGCCGCGCTCCGGTGGCGGCCAGAAGGTCAGCCTCGAACGCGGCACCGCAACGCGCAGCAAGAAGAACCCCGGCAAGCGCGCCAAGAAGGGCGGCTGATCCGGCCTTCGGCCTGCCGGCTCCCCGAAGGGGCCACGACGAACGCGCCCCCGGGCGCGTTTTGTCATTGGGGCCGCCGTGCCCAGACCTCCCCCTAGACCCGCGATGTCCGACGACAACCAGATCCTCATCCCGCCCTCGTTCCCCGCCGTCTACTCCGATGCGCGACAGCGCCTGAGCGAGCCGGTCGGCGTGGTGCGCGAGCGCTACGAGATCTGCGAAGACCTCGCCAGCCACCTCGTGGGCCATGCGCAGATCCAGCACCACACCGAGGTGCCGGTCGAGAGCGAGATCCTGCGGCGCATCCACGCCGGGCTGGCCACACCCGAATCCGGCGTGTCGCCTACCGAGGCCGAATGGGTCGTGCGGCGGCTGGCCGAACTGCTGGGCTGGGAAGACCCCGGGCCGATGTCCGGCGCCGACTGAGCCCCAGCGGGAGCCGGCAATGCTGCTCAAGGTCGGGGAACTCGCCAGGCACACCGGCCTCACGGTGCGCACGCTGCACCACTACGACGCCATCGGCCTGCTGGCGCCCTCCGCGCGCTCCGAGGCCGGCTACCGGCTCTACGACGCGGCCGACGTCGCCCGCCTGCACGCCATCCAGGCGCTGCGGCTGCTGGGCCTGCCGCTGGCCGAGATAGGCGCCCTGCTGGGCAAGGAGGGCGGTTCGATGCCCGCCATCATCGCGCGGCAGATCGAATCGCTCGACCAGCAGATCGCGCAGGCCACCGCCTTGCGCGAGCGGCTCGGCCTGCTGCAGCAGCGCCTGGACGAAGGCGCCCAGCCCGACATGAAGGACTGGCTGGACACGCTCGAGAAGATGACCACCTACGGGCGCTATTTCAGCCCCGCTGAGATCAGGTCGTTCATGGCCAACTGGAAGACCGTGGCCGACCGGTGGCCGCCGCTGGTGGCCGAGGTGGCCGCGCTGATATCGCGCGGCGTGCCGGCCAGCGCCCCCGAGGTGCAGCCGCTGGCCGCCCGCTGGATGATGCTGATGGGCCAGTGGATGGACGGCAGCTTCGACCTCATCACGCGCTGGGGCGAGATGTACCGGCGCGAGCCCGTGGCGCGCAGTGACGACGGGCCTCCCGCCGAACTGCTGGACTACATCGGCGAAGCCATCGGCATACGCATGGCCGCGCTGCTGCGCCACCTGACCACCGACGATCTCGCGCACCTGAGCCGCCCGCCCGAAGACGAATGGCGGCGCCTGGCGGGCGAACTCGCCGCGCTGAAGGCGCGCGGCGTTCCGTCCGACGACGAGCGGGTGCAGGCCATCGCGCGCGAATGGGCGCGCCTGTTCGACGCCTTCACCGGCCACGACCCCGGCCTGGCAGCCCGCCTGATGCAGGCGATGAACGCGGAGCCGGTGCTGCAGGCCGCCGCGGTGACGACGCCCGAAGTGCGCGACTACCTGCTGCGTGCCATGGCCGTGCTGCAGCAGAAAAATCCGCCGCCGCCCGCCGCCAGCGCTTGACCCTGACGTTGCGTGAGGCCCGACAGTGGGCCGCATGAACAACGCACAACCCCTTTCGCAAAGGCTCCACGCGCTCGACAACCTCCGCGCCCTGATGATGTGGCTCGGCATCGTGCTGCACGTGGCGGTCAACCATCTCACGATCGAATCGCCGCTGCCTTGGCGCGACCCGAAGACATCGCCGGCGGCCGACCTGCTGGTGCTCTTCATCCACAGCTTCCGCATGCCGGTGTTCTTCCTGCTGGCCGGCTTCTTCGCCGCGCTGCTGGTCGAACGGCGCGGCGCGAACGGCATGCTGAAGAACCGCGGCCTGCGGCTGGCGCTGCCCTTCGCGATCTTCTGGCCACTGCTGTTCGCGGCGACCACCGTGCTGGCGATGGTCTACATCCATCTCACGGTGCGCGGCGTGCCGGGTATCGACCCCACGCTGACGCCGGCGCGGCAGCCCGGCGGGTCGCCCTTCAACACCATGCACCTGTGGTTTCTCTATCAGCTGCTCTGGCTCTGCGTGCTGGCATGGGCCGCCGTGCGGCTGCAGCGCTTCGTGCCGGCTCGGCTGCGCGATGCGCTGGCCGGTGGCTTCACGACGCTCGTCGAACGGCGCTGGGGCTTCGTGGTGCTCGCGCTGCCGCTGGCGGTCGTCGGAGCCTTCTACCCGTCGGGCATGGTCACGGTGAGCGGTTCGTTCCTGCCGCCGCTGGGCGAATGGGTGCAGAGCGGCCTGTTCTTCCTGGTCGGCTGGCATGTGCACGGCCAGCGGGAGCGGTTGCTGGCGCTCTTCGCGGCGCGCTGCAAGGGCTACGCGGCGGCCGGGCTGGTGTTCCTCGTCGCGACGGTGATGCTTCTTGGCGCCTCGCGCGGCGCCGGTGCGCATCGCCTGCCGCATCCGGAGTTCTGGATCGCCTTCGCCTACAACGCGACCGCGTGGCTCTGGAGCCTGGCCCTCGTCGGCGCCTTCGTGCGCTACCTGCCGCGCCAGAACGCGGTGCTGGCCTACCTGTCGCAAAGCGCGTACTGGGTGTACCTGGTGCACATGCTCGGCACCATCGGCTTCGGCATCCTGCTGTTCCATGCACCGCTCGGTGTGGTCGCGAAGATGGGCCTGAACATCCTGGCCACGTCGCTGGTGGCGCTCGCCAGCTACCAGCTGCTGGTGCGCCGCACCTTCGTGGGCAGGCTGCTCAACGGTCAGCGCGCGGAAAAGCGCTCGACCAGGAAGTCGACGAAGGCCCGCGTCTTCGCCGCCAGGTGACGCGAGGGATAGACGGCGTACACGGACGTCTCGTCCGCCTGCCAGTCCTCGAGCACCGCCTCCAGACGGCCCGAGGCCAGCTCGGCCTCGACGTAGATGCGCGGGATCAGGCTCAGGCCGAAGCCCGCGAGCAACGCGTCGCGCACGGCGATGCTGGAGCTGACCTTGTAGCGCCCGTCGATGGGCACCGCCACGCTGCGGCCGCCGCGCGTGAAGGTCCATTTGTTCGCATGGCCCGACAGCGTGAACTGCACGCACTCGCGGGCCTTCAGGTCCTCGGGCTGCGCGGGCCGGCCGGCGGCGGCGAAGTAGGCGGGCGAACCGCACAGCACGTGATGCATGGTCATGAGCTTGCGCGCGACGAGGCTCGAATCCTCCAGGCGGTCGCTGCCGCGTATGGCCAGGTCGTAGCCCTCGCCGATGATGTCCGAGCGGGTGTCCTGCAGGTTCAACTCCAGCCGCAGGTTCGGATAGCGGCCCATGAACTCGGGAATGGCCGGCGACAGCAGCGTGAGCGCGAAGGTCAGTGGCGCGCTCACGCGCAGCACGCCGCCGGGGCTGCTGCCCATGGGCGCCAGCGCCGCGTCGGCCTCGCTCAGCTCGTCGAGGATGCGCGACAGGCGCTCGAAGTACGCCGCGCCCGCCTCCGTCAGGCTCATCTGCCGCGTGGTGCGGTTGATGAGCCGCACCTTCAGGTGCGCCTCCAGCTCCGCGATGTTCTTGCTGACGGCCGCGGCCGAGAGCCCCATCTGCCGCGCCGCCCCGGCGAAGCTGCCCGTGGCGGCGGCTGTGCGGAAGACTTTGAGGGCGGTGAGGTGGTCCATGCCTGATTGACGACTGCCGGTAAAGAATCAATTCATTATTCGGACATTCACAACCACCGGTCAACTCACTAGATTCGAGGCATGACCAGCCGCACCACCGACATCCTTCTCACCGCAACGGCACCCGCCATCTGGGGCAGCACCTACATCGTCACCACCGAGCTGCTGCCCGCGAACTACCCGCTGACGGTGGCGCTGCTGCGCGCGCTGCCGGCGGGCCTGCTGCTGCTGGCAATCGTGCGGCAGCTGCCCGAGCGGGCATGGTGGGGGCGCATCTTCATCCTGGGCGCGCTGAACTTCTCGGTGCTGTGGGCGATGCTGTTTCTCGCGGCCTATCGGCTGCCGGGCGGCGTGGCGGCCACCATCACCTCGGTACAGCCGCTCTTTGTGGTGTTCCTCGCCAGCATCTTCCTGGGCTCGCCGGTGCGAATGCTCTCCGTGGCGGCTGCGGTGGTCGGCATCGGGGGTGTCGCCCTGCTGGTGCTGACGCCGAACGCGGCGCTCGATGCGCTGGGCATCGCGGCCGCCATCGCCGCGGCGACGTCGATGGCCTTCGGCACGGTGCTGAGCCGGCGCTGGCAGCCGCCGGTGTCGGCGCTGACCTTCACCGCGTGGCAGCTCACCGCCGGCGGCCTGCTGCTGCTGCCGGTGGCGCTGCTGCTGGAGCCGCCGCTGCCCGCGCTCACGCTGCACAACTGGATCGGCTTCGGCTGGCTGGGCCTGGTGGGCGCCGCGCTGACCTACATCGTGTGGTTCCGCGGCGTGGCCCGGCTGGAGCCCTCGACCATCGCGCCGCTGGCCTTCCTGAGCCCGGTGACGGCCGTGATCCTCGGCTGGGCGCTGCTCGGCCAGGCGCTATCGACCTGGCAGGTGCTGGGCATCTTCATCGTGATCGCGAGCATCTGGCTGAGCCAGCACGCGCAGCGCGGCGGACAGCCGGCGGCGAGGCCCGCCGCAGCGGCCGCGCGCTAGACAGCCTGCGCGGTGGCGCGCTTCAGCAGGCTCAGGTAGCCCGGCTGCACTTCCATGCGCGCGATGGCGTCCTGCCGTCGCAGCAGCCGGTGCGCCTTCGGCAGCGCCCAGCAGGGCAGGCTGGTGAACATGTGATGCTCGCAGTGGTAGTTGACCCAGTAGGGTGCCACCAGAGTGCGTTCGAGCCAGCCGGCATGCGTGGTGCGGGCCTGCCGCATCGGATCGGCCTCGTTCTGCGCGACCAGCGCATGCTCGGCGATGTTGCGCACGCGGCTCACCAGCGGCAGCCAGGTCGCCATCGGCAGCAGCCACATCGCGAGCCATGCCCACCAGTAGCCGGCGAGCGCGAGGGCGAGAAAGCCCAGGCCGTTGGCAATGAGGAACCGCCGGTCCTTCGCGAGTTCGCGGCCGAAAGCCTTCAGCGCCGACTCGCCTGGCGCGCGCTTGCGGATGCCCTCGGCGATGTGCCCGAAGCGCTGCTTGTAGAAGGTCTGCCCGCTCAGGTCGCGCACCACCTTGCGCCACATCGAGGCGCGCGTGATGGGGAAGGGCGCCGACAGCACGAGGTCCGGGTCTTCGGTCTGCTGCACGAAGCGGTGGTGCTGCAGGTGATAGGGCCGGTAGTCGCGCAGCGTCGACGAGCACAGCCAGTAGCCCACCCAGTCGTTGACCTTGCGGTTGCGGTGCAGGGCCGCGTGCGCGGCGTCATGCATGAGGATGAAGAGGCCCAGCTGCCGGGCCCCGACGATCGGCACCACGAGCGGAATGGTCCACGGCCACACGATGCCCACGAGCATCGCCACGCCGATCACGCCCCAGCAATGCAGCACCAGCCACAGGCCCTTCCACGACGAACGCGCGGTGAGCGACTGCCACTCCTCGGTGGTGAAGAAGTCTTCGGGTTGGGCTCGGGGTGCGACGGCCATCGGGCCAGTATGCGCCGCGAGGCCGCCTCGGAACACGCGGAATTGCCCGGAGGCCGGGAGCGAGGGGCGAGGCCATTCGGCCTACTTGCGCCCCCTGCCTGCGTGCTAGTTGTCGATGATCTTGCGCGCGAAGACTTCGAGGTAGTCCATCAGCCGGTTGGCGCCCGCGATGGCGGCCGCCTCGTCGCCCGTGGCGATGCCCTGCGCCAGTTCGAGGTGCGCGTTCGCGCCCTCGACGATCTCGCCCTCGTGCTGGTAGGCGTACCAGAAGCGCCGGCACTGCACGATGGGCGGGATCACCGCGCGCACCGCCGAATCGTTGTGGCTCGCCTGGTGGTTGACGAGGTCGAGCGCGCGGTCGGCCTGCATGTAGTCGTTGAGGTCGCCGCGGCCCGCGGCCTCGACCATCATCTCGGCGCAGCGCACGATCTCCTTGCGCTGCTGCGCGGTGGCGCGGCGTGCGGAGCAGGCGGCGATGAGTAGCTCGAGCACGCGCCGGGTCTGGATCACATCGAGGTGGTCGGCCAGGTCGATGGTCGACACCAGCAGCCCGCGCCGCGGCTGCTGCACGATGAGGCCGATGGACACCATGCGCATCAGCGCCTCGCGCACCGGCGTGCGGCCCAGCCCGGTGCGCTCCGCAAGATCGGCCTCGACGATCTGGCTGCCGGGCTGCAGCTGCATGGTCGACAGCAGCGTCTCGATGGCGTCGTAGGCCTCGTCGGCGGCGCGGCGCTTGGGCGGTGGACGGGATGCGGCGGGGTTCTTCGGGGAGGCCATGGTCTTCTTCTGCGGATGCTGCGGCGTCATTGTCGGGCGTCCGCGTCGGTCGCGGCTTCGCCGAGGCCCGCGAGCGTCGCGATGCGCACCGGCGACAGCGGCGGACGCGGCGCGGGCGGCGTCCATCCGAAGAGGAACTGCGCGGCGTCGCCGCAGACGCGGCCCTGGCAGGCGCCCATGCCGCAGCGGCGGTGCAGCTTGGCGTCGGTCCAGCCGGAGCAGCCTTGCAGCGAGGACAGAGGCACGTCTTCGCAGCGGCAGACGAGCGTGTCGGCCTTCGGCATCGTCCGGATGTCGGCGGCCAGCGCGAAGCCGCGGTGCAGCTGCGCGGCGAAGGCATCCCAGCGGTCGCGCTCGCCTTCATGGGCTTTCGCCGCGCGTTCGTCGCCCACCGCTGCGTGGCCGGCGATGGCGCCCTGCGCAAGCGCGCGCTCGCTGCCGCCGAAGCCGGTGCACTCGCCTGCCGCGTAGACGCCGGCGATGCTGGTGGCCTGGAGCGCGTCCACCGACAGGCCGCCCGCAGGCGCGAGAGTGCAACCGAGCATGCGGCCGAGCTGTGTATTGGGCACGAGGCCGAAGCCGCAGGCGATGCGGTCGCAGGCGATTTCGGCCTCCGTTCCGTTGCCCTGCAGCAGTCGCGCCGACTCGACCTGAGTCGTGCCTTGCGCCGAGACGATGCGCGACGAGGTGCGGTACTGCGGATCGGCCAGCGTCACCGCCTGTGCGGCCTTGCCCGGCCAGCGCGCAAGGCTGGCGCCGAAGCGCGCGACCGAGGCGAACGATGCCTGCTCGGCGATGCGCAACACCTTGGCGCCTGCCGCGCGCGCGGTGGCGGCGGTGGCAAGCAGCAGAGGCCCGCTGCCTGCGATGACGATGCGCTCGCCCGCGACCGGCAGGCCGGCCTTGATGAGTGCCTGCAGGCCACCCGCGCCGGTCACGCCGGGCAGCGTCCAGCCCGGAAAAGGCAACAGCAGTTCGCGCGCGCCGGTGCAGAGGATGAGCTTGCCCCATCGCATGCGCGTGGCGCCCTCCGCGTCTTCGAGCAACAGTTCGCCAGGCGCCGGTGCGGCGACGACGCGCGTGCCGCTGCGCACGCGGATGTTGGCGTGGCGTTCGAGCGCGTCGCGCCACCTGCGCGCGGCAGGCGGCAGCCTGGCGCCGGGGCCGTCGCGCCAGATCTGTCCACCGGGCGCGGGGTTGTCGTCGATCACGACGATCGATGCGCCGCTCGGCGCGGCGGCCACGGCGGCTGCCATGCCGGCCGGGCCGGCGCCGATGACGAGCACGTCGCAGCGCTCCGACACGACGCCGCTCATTCCGAAGTCTCCACGCGCATGCCTTCGGTGCAGACGGTCTGGCACGCGAGCCTGCGCCGGCCGTCGATCAGCACGCGGCACTCCTGGCATACGCCCATGCCGCAGAAGGGCGCACGCTGCTGGCCGCTGACGGACGTGCGTGCCACGCCCATGCCGCCTGCCACGCGCAGCGCTGCAGCGACCGAGCTGCCCGCCTTCACACGGACCAGACGGCCGTCGATGTTCAGCAGCGTGTGGGCGCTCATGCAGCCTCCCGCAGTCCGCGAGGCGCGTACGGCGCAGCGTCGAAATCGGGTGTCGAACCGGTCATCAGCGCCGCGAGCAGTTGCGCGCTGCCAGGCGCCGTGGTCACGCCGAGGCCTTCGTGCCCGACGGCAAGCCAGAGCTTCTCGCGCCACGGATGCTTGCCCAGAAGCGGAAGCCCGTCGGGCGAGGCCGCGCGCATGCCGGTCCACGAACGCAGGGCGTTGAGGTTCGCGAGCCCCGGCAGGTAGTCGAGCGCGCGGCGGAGCATGCGCGCCAGCATCGGCGCCTCGACCGCCGGATCGGTGGTGTCGAACTGGCGCGAGGAGCCGATCAGCAGCTGCCCCGTGGGACGCGGCTGCACGTTGAAGGCGACCGAGTCGCCCTCGCTGTGATGTGCGCTGGTCACGTAGCCGAGCTCGACCAGCTGGTGGTGCACCGTGCCCGGATAGCGGTCGGTGATGAGCAGGTGCCCCTTCTTCGGGCGTATCGGCAGTTCGGGGCACAGCGTCGTCGCCTGGATGCCGTTGGCGAGCACGACCTGCGGCGCGGCGCGGCGGGTGCCGTCTGCGAGGCGCAGCGAGCCGTCGTCGTCGATGGCCTCGACCTTCGCGTGCTCGACGCGGATCGATGCCTCGTGTTGCGCGAGCAGCCAGCGTGCCGCGTTGGATGCGTAGAGGATGCCGTCGCTCGGCACTTCGAGCGCGCCCGCGAGGCCCTTGCGCAGCGCCGGTTCGGCGGCCGCGAGCTGATTCGCGTCGAGCAGACGGCTGTCGATGCCATCGGCGCGCAGCCGCTGCAGCTTGCGCTCGGCTTCGGCCATCTCTTCGTCGTTCGCGGCGATCCACAAGGTGCCGCAGGCGCTGTACGCGCAGTCTTCGCCCATGCGCGGCGCGAGTTCGCGCCATTGCGCGATCGAACGGCGGCTCAGTTCAAGCTCGGCCGGGTTGTCGTCCATCACCACGAGGTGCCCCATGCCCGCGCCGGTGGCACCGCCGATGCCAGCGTCGAGCACCAGCACCTTCGCGCCGGCACCGGCGAGCGCATGCGCGCACGCGGCGCCGACGATGCCGGCGCCGATGACGATGACGTCCGCGTTCATTCCGCCCGATGTCAGAGCCGTATGCCCCAGCCGAAAGGGTCGGCGTCGTCGATCAGCAGCGTGGCCTCGGCGCTGATGTGCGCGCGGCCGCGCAGCGTGGGGATGACGCGGCCTTCGCCGTCGAGCGCGTAGCTGGCCTCGAAGACGCTGCCGATCACGCTGGCCTGCTTCCACACCTCGCCCGGCGCGAGCTTGCCGTCGGCTGCGAGGCAGGCGATCTTGGCGCTGGTGCCGGTGCCGCAGGGCGAGCGGTCGTAGGCGTTGCCGGGGCACAGCACGAAGTTGCGGCTGTCGGCGCCTTCGCTGTCGTCGGCGAAGAGTTCGATGTGGTCGATCTCGGCGCCGTCGGCACCGGTGATGCCCTGTGCCGCGAGCGCACGGCGCAATGCGGCGGTGTAGTCGGTGAGCGCGGCGAGGTTGTCGCTCGCCACGCGCTGGCCGTGTTCGCTCACGAGGAAGAACCAGTTGCCGCCCCAGGCCACGTCGCCGCGCACGACGCCGTGGCCCGGCAGTTCAACCGCCGCCTGCCGCAGGTGCCGATACGCCGGCACGTTGCGCACGCTCACCGAGCCGTCTTCGTGCAGCGTGGTGGTCACGGTGCCCACGGGCGTCTCGATGCGGTGCTCGCCGATGCCGATGCGCCCCATGTGCGCGAGGCTCGCGACCAGCCCGATGGTGCCGTGGCCGCACATGCCCAAATAGCCGGCGTTGTTGAAGAAGACGACGCCAGCCGCCGCATCGGCGGAGACCGGCTCGCACAGCAGCGCGCCCACCACCACGTCGCTGCCGCGCGGCTCCAGCACGGCGGCGGCGCGCCACTTGTCGTGCTGGTCGGCCAGCAGCGCGCGACGCTCGGCCATGCTGCCCTTGCCCAGGTCGGGGAAGCCCCCGATCACCAGGCGCGTGGGCTCGCCGCCCGTGTGTGAGTCGATGACCTGGATGCGCTGCATGCTCGTCTTCTTCTTTCTTCTTCGCTTCGGCTCAGTAGCTCGCGATGGGCACCGGGGCCGCGTTCTTGAAGGTGAACACGGTGATCGGCGCCTGCTTCATGTTGCCCTTGTCGTCGTAGGCGTAGGTGGCGGCCACGCCCTTGTAGGTGGCCTTGTAGAGCTCGGCGCCGACCTTGTCGGGATCGATGGAGTTGGCCTTCTTCATCGACTCGCCGATGAAGAGCACCTGGTCGTAGTACGAGGCGGCGTACGCGTCGGGATCGGCGTTGAAGCGCTTCTTGAACTTCTCCTTGAAGGCCGGGCCGCTCTGCGCCTTCTCGAGGATGGAGCCGCCCTGCGCGCAGAACACCAGGTCGTTGACCGCGTCGCCGCCGAGCTTGCCGGTGGCGGGGCTGCAGACGGTGTCGCCGCCCAGCAGCTTGCCGGGCACCGCGAGCTGCTTCATCTGCCGCGCCATGGGCGCGGCCTGCGGCGCGTAGCCGCCGAAGAAGATGGCCTCTGGCGCCTTGGACTTCATGTTGGTCAGGATGGCGGTGAAGTCCACGGCCTTGTCGGTGGTGAACTCCTGGCCGACGACGGTCAGGCCCTGCTTCTTCGCTTCCTTGGTGAACTCTTCGGCGAGGCCCTGGCCGAAGGCGGTGCGGTCGTCGATCACGCCGACTTTCTTCACCTTCATCTCCTTGGCTGCGTACACGGCCATGGCGCTGCCGATCTGGTTGTCGCTCGCGATGATGCGGTAGAGGTTCTTGTAGCCGCCCTGCGTGACCTTCGGGTTGGTGCCCACGGTGGAGACCATGGTGCCGCCGTCGCTGTAGATGCGCGAGGCCGGGATGGCCACGCCCGAGCAGTACGGGCCCATGACGTACTTCACGCCGTCATCCACGAACTTCTGCGCCACGCTCACGCCGGTCTTGGCGTCGCACTGGTCGTCTTCCGAGGCCAGCTCGAACTTCAGCGTCTTGCCGCCGACGACGAGCTTCTTCGCGTTGAGCTCCTCGATGGCGAGGCGCACGCCGTTTTCATTGTCCTTGCCCGCGAAGGCATTAGGGCCCGACAGCGGACCGCTGTGACCGATCTTGACCACCTGCTCCTGCGCATGCGCCTGGCCGGCGAGGGCCAGGGCGATGACGGCGAGGCCGGGAAACGAAACCATGCTTGCTTTTGTCTTCATGCTTCTTCCTGCTGGGTTGGGGACGATGAAAAACACGCTGCCGGCGACCGACGGGTAAGCCGGCGCCAGCGCGCCGTCGGTTTATTACATGACCGACTGGTATTGAACAGGCCTCGTCGCGAGCGCCTTCTTCACGATGCCTTCGACGAACTCGCGCTCGGCGCCGACGAGCGGCAGGCGAGGGCGGCGCATGTGCTCGGTGCCCACGCCCACCAGCGCGTCGATGAGCTTGAGGTTCTGCACGAGCTTGGTGGACACGTCGAGGTGCAGCATCGGCGTCATCCACTGGTAGAGCTTGAGCGCCTCGGCGAACTTGCCGGCCTTCATCAGGTCGTAGAGCGCCACGGTCTCGCGCGGGAAGGCGCAGCCCACGCCGGCCAGCAGGCCGTCGCAACCCAGAGCCAGGCCCTCGTAGGCAAGGTCGTCGACGCCGAGGAAGAGCTGGTAGCGGTCGCCCACGGTGTTGCGCAGGTCGGTGATGCGGCGGATGTCGTCGGTGCTTTCCTTGATGGCCGCGATCCATTCGCAGTCGGCCAGCTCGACCATGTGCGCGGGCTTGAGGTCGACGCGGTAGGCCACCGGGTTGTTGTAGACCATGATGGGCTTCTGCGCCGCATTGGCGATGGTGCGCACGTTGAGCATGGCCTCGCGCGCGTCGGCCACGTAGATCACCGAGGGCATCACCATGAATCCGGCCACGCCGAGCTTGTTGGCACCGTCGACGTAGCGCAGCGCCTCGCGCGTGCTGGTCTCGGACACGTTGGCCAGCACCGGGATGCGGCCGTCGGCGGCCTCCAGCGCGATCTTCGCGACCTGCAGCTTCTCCTCCAGCGTCAGCGTGCTGGCTTCGCCGAGCGAGCCGCAGGTGACGAGGCCGTGGATGCCGTTGCGGATCTGGAAGTCGATGTGCCGGGCCGTGCCCTCGGCATCGATGCTCTCGTCGGCGTTGAACTTGGTGGTGACGGCGGGAAAGATGCCTTGCCAGCGGGGATTGCTCACTTGATCGCTCCTTTTGGTGTGCGGTGTGGAAGCGTCGCACTTTAAATATATTAAAGATATACGGTCAAGATATCCGTCGGGCAAGCGCTCTTCCGGGCGAGGTTCTTCTGTGATATCGGCGGCGCAAGGCGCCGAGCCCCGCGGCGGGGCCCGCGACAGCGGTTTCCGACCGGCTACCTGTGCCCGTCGGCGGGGCGCAGCACGCCGCGCCTGAGCGTGACCGGCTTGCCGACAGGCGGCGCGGTCTTCGTCTCGACGGTGCGCAGCGCGCCGTCGTCCATGCGCACGCCCACCTCGTAGACGGTGACGGTGCGCACGTGCTTCTCGACGGCATTCCCGGCGAAACCGCCGCCCACCGCGCCCAGCACCGTGGTGGCGACGCGCCCGTTGCCATGGCCGAACTGGTTGCCGACAAGGCCGCCGACCACGCCGCCCGCGACGGCGCCGACACCGGTGGTCTTCTGCGCGCGCTGTACCGGGTGCACCGATTCCACGCGGCCGCAGACCGCGCACGGCGGTGGAGCGGGCTGCGCGGCAGCAACCGGTGCTGCGGCTGGCAAGGGCGCCTGCGGCACTGCCGGTTGCATCGCCTGGACCGGCGCGGGTTCGGGCGCCCTGACAGGCGCCGCTGCCGGAACGGGCGCAGGCATTGCGGGCGGCGCCTGCAGCGCTTCAGGCTTGAAGTCGTCCGGCGCGTTGGGCGTGGCCGGAGCCGCGGCGACGACGACGGGAGGCGGGACACTCGCAGCCGCATCCGGCCCTTGCTGCCGGTGCAGCAGCACCCCGCCAAGCGCCACCACGGCCACCGAGAGAGCGCCGATCACTGCCCACAGCGCCTTGGGCGACCTGGTCACCGGCTGGCCCGGAGGCGGATTGAATGGCGACGTCGGATCCATGAAAAAGCTCCTTTCGCGGACCGGGGCGGAATGCCCCGGAACCCACGAGGAAGCATGAATGCGGCGGGCGCGTTGTCAATTGACCGGCGTCCTACACGGCGATGTGAGCCACCTCCCTGAGAAACCGCTCGCTCTCGCTTTGCATGCCGCGCGAGATGGACTCCCAGGTCCATTCAGGAAAGTCCGCAGGCAGCAGGGCCTCGACTTCGTCCAATGCGTCATCCACTGAAGCCACCATCTCCAGCATGGCATTCCAGACGTCGATGCCACCGTGCTTCATGGCCAATCCATGCCAATGGCGAGCCTGGATGGTGTGAAGGAGATAGTGCGGGTTCTTCGACCGGATGGCCATGGCCAGGCCCGCCTTGCGCGGCTGGAACTGATTGGGTCCGTTGCCGAAGTACGGCCACATCGAGATGACGTCGTAGAGCGGCGTCATTTCGTAGGCATCGCCGCGCAGCAGGCGGATCGAGAAGTTCTTGGCGTGGCCGTCCGTGGCGGCGAGCAGAAAGAACGCCAGTTGCGCGAGCAGGAACCGAGTGCCGTCGCCGGCATTCCCGCTGCCTTGCAGAAGCTGCAGGCACTTGCCCATGCCGGGGCCACCGTGCTGCTCGTATTTCTTGTCGGAGGGCAGGCCCATTGCCTGGCAGAAGTCTTCCTGCGGCAGGCGCGCGATCCAGGCGCCGCCGCCCATCCGCTCGCGATCGAATCGCTCCACGACAAGAACCGTCTGTCCGCCGAAAGAGGCCATGGAGGTCGGCGCCACAGGCAGGCCGAGTGCCTCGACGATCTGCGCGCACAGCCATTCGTTCTGCACCGAATCGGAGGCGTCCACGCGCTTCGAGCCGCCGATCAGTCCGAGCGGCAGCTTGACGATGTGCGTGGTGGGCGTGGCGCCGTGCGGCCGGCACCACCTGCCGTTCCAGAAGGTCAGGGCGGTCTTCTCCTGCGCGCCGGCAAGGGAGATGCGAAACAGGTCCTCGTCCTGCATGCCTTCCGGGGTGTCCTCGGACGGAATGGCCTGGAGCAGCGCCGCGATCTGCTCTTCGTCCAGAGGCTCGCAGTTCACGGTGTCCCAGCCCTGGGGCACTGCGTCCTGGGGCAACAACTGCACGGCCCCGACACAGTCGCGGCCGATGGCTTCGAGCAGGTCGAAGGTCCTGGCGTCCTTGAGCCTGAAGCGACTGCGCAGACGCGCGCGAATCCTGTCGCTGTCGGGCAGCAGGTTGTCGAAGTAGTTCTTCACCACCTCGCCCCGCACTTCGAGCGCCGGGTTGATCGGGATCGACAGCGACAACGAGCGGTGCCGGGGCAACGTCAGCCAGCGGGGGTCATACCGGAACGAATGGGAGTCGCGATCGACGGACCACGTGCCGACGAATTCGCCGTTCATCCATGCATTCAGCGCCTGCGTCACCACGTTTCCCTCTTCGCCCGGATCAGGAAATTCCGCCGTGATGTCGGCTCCACGGTCTTGTCGGGATTGAGCGCACGAAGCTCGCGCAGCAATGCGCCCATGCCAGGCCTTTGCGCGGCGACGCCTTCAGCAGGATCGGCGAGGTCTTCCGGCACAAGGCTGGCCAGTACCGATTGGTCGCTCATCCTGCGGACGGTCCACTTTCCCTGCCCCTGCGGGAGTTTCACATCGTCGTCCGGCAGCACGTCGTGGGCACGCCCTTGTTCGTCCACGGTATCGGGCATCGAGGCCGAAGGCTCGTCTTCTCGCAGGATGAACGAGGCTCCGAGCGCCGACAGCAACTTCATCAGCTGCTCGAAGCTCACCGCGCCCGGACCGGCTTCGATCTCGGCGACCCGAGCCTGGCTGACGCCGATGAGCGCACCGGCCTGAGCCTGCGTCAGGCCGCGCCTTTTTCGCAGCGCCTTGAGGTGCGGCCGTAGTTGGTCGACGAAGCGCAGGGGATAGTCCATGTTGCAATCAACATATCGGCCCTGGCTTATTTTGTCAATATATCGGCTTAAGCCAATACCGACACATTACTGGCTCAAGCTTATAAAGCGTGACTCAATCGATCTTCGCCCCCGAAGCCTTCACCACCGCCCCCATCGCATCCCAGTCCGAACGCAGCAGCTTCTGGAATTCCTCCGCGCTCTGGCTGCGCGGCTCCACGCCCAGGCGCTTGAAGCGTTCCTGGATCGCCGGGTCGGCCAGCACCTTGTTGGCCGCGACGTTCAGGCGCTCGACCTCGGCCTTGGGCGTGCCGGCCGGTGCGAGCAGGCCGATCCACGAATCGAAGGCGTAGCCCGGCAGGCCGCTCTCGGCCACGGTCGGCAGCTTGGGCAGGAAGGGGCTGCGCGACTGGCCGGTGGAGGCCAGCAGCTTCATGCGCGCGTCGTCCTGGAAGCCGATCACGCCGATGCTCGACGAGATCACCGCCTGCACGCGACCCGCGAGCACCTCGTTGACGGCCTCGCCGGTCGACTTGGTCGGGATGTGCGTCATCTGCAGCCCCGCCTTCGCGAGGAAGGACGCCATCGCCAGGTGCGTGGCGCTGCCGTTGCCTGCCGAGGCGTAGTTGTACTTGCCGGGGTTGGCCTTGACCTCCTTGATGAAGTCGGCCGTGCTCGACACGCCCATGCCGCTGGCCACCGCGAGCACGTAGCCCGCGTTGCCCACGTTGGCCACGCCGACGAAGTCCTTCAGCGGGTCGTAGCTGAGCTTGCTGTAGAGAAAGCCCGCGATGTTGTGGCTCGCGGCGGCGAGGATCAGCGTGTTGCCGTCGGCCGGCGCGCGCGCCACGATCGCCGCGCCCACGGTGCCGCCCGCGCCCGCGCGGTTCTCGACGATGGCGCTGGCGTTCAGCGCAGCGCCCAGCTCGTTGTTGAAGGCGCGCGCCACCGTGTCCTGCACCGCGCCGGTGCCGAAGGGCACGACGATGTGGATCACGCGCTGCTGCGCATGCGCCGGAACGCCGAGCACGAGGGCCGCGGCCGTGGTCGCGAACAAGGCTGCGAGGGAACGTCGGGTGAACGGGGTCGTGGTCATCCTGGTGGCCGCTTTCTTTTCTTCATCATCAACAGAGGGAAGGGAACGCCGATCAGGCGCGCGCCGGCAGCCAGCGCTGCACCAGCTTCACGAAGTAGCTGGCGCCGATCGGGATGATCTCGTCGTTGAAGTCGAACGAGGTGTTGTGGATGATGCAAGGGCCGGGCCCGTGGCCGTCGAGCCGGTGGTCGCCGTCGCCGTTGCCCAGGAAGGCGTAGCAGCCGGGCCGCGCGAGCAGCATGTGCGCGAAGTCTTCCGCGCCCATCACGGCGGGGAAGTCGTCGGTGACCATGTCGTCGCCCACCACCTCGCGCATCACGCCCGCTGCGAAGCGCGCCTCGGCCGGGTGGTTCACGGTCGGCGGCGAGGAGCGCTTGAAGAACACCTCGGCCGTGCAGCCGTGCGCCGCCGCCACGCCCGCGGCCACTTCGCGCAGGCGGGCTTCGAGCTTGTCGATGGCGTTGATCGAGAAGGTGCGGATGGTGCCGCCCACGGTGGCCACGTCGGGAATGACGTTGGGCGCGTCGGAGCCCTGAAGCTGCGTGACCGCGAGCAGCGCGCGCTCGGTGCTCGGAATGGTGCGCGCCACGATGGTCTGCAGCTGCTGCGCGAGCGTGACCACCGCAGCCACCGGGTCGATGCCCGTGTGCGGCATCGAGGCGTGCGTGCCGCGCCCGCGCACGGTGATCATGTAGGTGTTGCTCGAGGCCATCAGCGCGCCTTCGTTGAGCGCGAAGCGGCCGACGTCGCCCACCGGGAAGTTGTGCAGCCCGAAGACCGCGTCGCACGGGAAGCGCTCGAACAGGCCCTCGTCGATCATCTTCTTGGCGCCGGCCTTGCCCATCTCCTCGGCGGGCTGGAAGATGAAATTCACCGTGCCGTCGAAGTCGTCGGGCCCCTGCTGCGACAGGTGCCAGGCGGCGGCCAGCAGCATGGTGGTGTGGCCGTCGTGGCCGCAGGCGTGCATGCGGCCGGGGTTCGTCGACTTGTGGGCGAATTCGTTGGCTTCGTGCAGCGGCAGAGCGTCCATGTCGGCGCGCAGGCCGATGGTGCGACTGCCCGTGCCCTTGCGCAGCACGCCGACGAGCCCCGTGCCCGCGATGCCGCGATGCACCTCGATGCCCCATTCGGCGAGCAGCTTCGCCACCTTCTCGGAGGTGCGGTGCTCTTCGAAGCCGAGCTCGGGGTGGGCGTGGATGTCGCGCCGGATCTCGACGAAGCGGGCGGCGTTGGTGACGAAGGAGTCGGCGATGTTCATGGCGGGGGCTGCTGGCTGCGGAATCGTTCAAAGATGAAGCGAACGATTCTGGCGCAGCCGCCCGCCGGGCGCACGCTGGATTACGAGAGCCGGCCTTCCTGCCTCAGCCTTGCGCCGATGCGCCGGATCTCCGCTTCGCCCTGGTCGAGCGTCGCGCGGCTCGTGTGCACCGAGTAGTGGCCCAGCACCAGCTCGTGCGGATGCTTCACCGCCGAGCCCAGCACGAAGGAGGTGTCGCCGTGCGCGACGAAGTCGATGGCCGCGCCCGATTCCTCGAACACCGCGAGCTCGCCCGCGCCGATGGGGCCGCCCCTGTTGTCGCCGCTCTCGAGCCCACCTTCGTTGACCGCGACCCAGCCCACGGTGTGGCCGGCCGGCGGCACGTAGCTCCAGCGCTCGCCGTCCTTCAGCTTCACCGCCAGGTAGTTCATCGGCGACGGCGCTGGAATCGGGCTCTGCGCCGAGCCGTAGCGCCCGAGCAGCACGCGCGCGGGCCCTTCCGTCGGCACCTGCGAGGGCGCGAGATACATGCTCTGCGCCGGCGCGTTCTCTTCCGAGGCCGGCAGCGCCACCCACAGCTGGAAGCCGCGCACGCGCTCCACGCCCGGCGCGGGCGCGCCCGTGTGCCACACGCCGTTGCCGGCCCGCATCCATTCGACGCCGCCGCCGTGCAGCGTGCCCTGCTCGCCGGTGGTGTCGTCGTAGAGCGTGTCGCCTTCCATCAGCCAGGTCAGCGTGGCGATGCCCGAGTGCGGATGCAGGCCAAAGCCCTTGTGGCCGCCCGTGACGTCGAAGCCGAACAGGTCGAGGAACACGAAGGGCTTGAGGAATTCGCCCAGGTCACCGGGGCTCATCAGCCGCGTGATGCCGCCGTGGCGCGAGCCGCGCGTGCGGTAGACGATGGCGCGGGCCTGCGTTGCGACTGCGGCGGTCATGCGGCCTCCCTCGCTGTCTTCAGCGCCTTGGTCCACCACGCGATGTCGTCGAGCAGGGCGGTCGCCGCCTGCGCCAGGTGCGGGAAGTCGGCGAAGCTCTTGCCCTGCTGCCAGATGCCCAGGAACTCAACCATGCCGATGTGCACCGCGTGGCGCACCGGTGCCATCTGCATCTCGACGGCCACCAGCCGCAGCTGCTCGACGGCGCGCGCCGCGCCCACCCCGCCGTAGCCCACGAAGCCGATCGGCTTGCGGATGAATTCCTTGTAGGCCCAGTCGATGGCGTTCTTCAGCACCGCGCTCGGGCCGTGGTTGTATTCGGGCGTGACGACGATCAGGCCGTCGAAGGTGGCCAGCTTCGCCTGCCAGCGCTGCGCGGCCTCGTTCTTCACCGGCCCCCAGGCCGGCGCGCCGGCTTCGTTGAAAAGGGGCAGCGGGTGGTCGCGCAGGTCGACCAGCTCGAAGGCGAGGTCGGTGCGCTGCTTGGCGATGTCGTGGATCCACTGCGCGGGCTTCTCGCCAAAGCGGCCTTCGCGCGTGGAGCCGAGGATGATGCCGATGCGGGGTTGTTGCTGGGTCATGGGGGTACTCCGGGAAAGTTGGAAGAAGGGAAATCAGGTCAGGCCGCCGTGACGGCGGGTTGGGGCAGAGGCCGCAGGCGCCAGGCGACGAAGCCCGACAGCAGCGCCAGCACCACCGCCGGCGCCGGGTTGCCGCCGATCAGCACCAGGTGCGTGGCCACGGCGCAGACCATGGTCGCGGCCAGCAGCAGGCCGCCGAGGAAACCGGTCGCGGGCGCCAGCAGCAGCAGCGCGCCGCCGACCTCGACCAGGCCCGTCAGGTAGCGGAACCACTGGCCGAAGCCGATGGCGTCGAACACCTGGACCATCTGCTGCGCGCCGGCCAGCTTGGCCGCGCCCGCGGCGCCAAAGGCCAGCGCCAGCAGGATGCGGACGCCCCAGACGATGCGGCGCTGCGTGGGAGAAGCAAGGGATGAAGTAGTCATGGCCACAAGGTTAGGCACGCACCCATTGATCGACTAGGCGGTAGAGTCGGATTGCACTCGTCCAAAAATAGAAGGAATTGCCCCCGATGCTCGATCTGAACGACGTCGCCATGTTCGTGCAGGTGGTCCGTCACGGCAGCTTCGCCGAGGCGGCCCGCAGGCTGGGCCTGCCGCCCAACACCGTGAGCCGGCGCATCCAGCAGCTCGAGTCGCAGCTCGGCACCCGGCTGATGCAGCGATCCACGCGCAAGCTCACGCTGACGAGCGCCGGGCAGGCCTTTCACGACCAGTGCGCGGGTCTGGTCGACGGCCTGGCTGCCGCCGGACAGGCGCTGGCGGCTGGGGGCCAGGAGCCCAGCGGCCTCGTGCGCGTGGCCGCGCCGGCGGATTTCTTCGATTTCTTCCCGATGGAATGGGTGGCCGACTTCCTGGCCGAGCATCCGCTGGTCAAGCTCGATTTCGTGCTCAGCGACGCGGCCGCCGACCTGATCGCGGAACAGATCGACGTGGCTTTCCGCGGCGGCGTGCTGCGCGACTCGGGCTACGTGGGCCGGCGGCTCATCACCCGCAGCGGCGGCCTGCTGGCGAGCCCCGCCTACATCGAACGGCGCGGCGAGCCCCGCAGCCTGCAGGACCTGGCCCATCACGACTGCGTGACGCCCTCGAGCCCCTCCGGCCACGCCATCTGGCAGCTCACCGGCCCCGACGGCGTGGATGAGGAGGTGCAGGTCACCGGCCGCTTCACCGGCAACACCGCGCAGGCGCTGCGCAAGGCGGCGCTGGCCGGGCTGGGCATCGCGCAGCTGCCGCCCGCGATGGCGACGCGCGACGAGCAGGCGGGCCTGCTGGTGCGGGTGCTGCCGCAATACGAATACAGGGGCCGGGGGCTCAACGTGGTCTATCCGAGCCGCAAGCACCTTCCGCTGGCGGTGTCGGCCTTCATCGGGCTGGTGATGGGCAAGCTCGACCAGATGGACGCGTTCAAGTAGCCGGGCCGCCGGCAAAGGCCCGGCCGCCAGTGCTTTCGGGTTTCGGCTGAGAATGCGACCCCATGAAAATCGCAAAAGACACCGTCGTCACCATCAAGTACAAAGTCTCGGACGCCCAGGGCAAGCTCATCGAGGCGAGCCCCGAGCCGATGGCCTACCTGCATGGTGGATACGAGAACACCCTGCCCAAGATCGAGGAAGCGCTCGACGGCAAGGAAAAGGGCTACCAGACCGTGCTGAACCTCGCGCCCGAAGACGCCTTCGGCCAGCGCGACGAGTCGCTGGTGCGCAGCATCCCCAAGACCGACTTCCCGCCCGGCGTGAAGGTCGGCGGCCAGCTGCAGGGCCGCCTCGACGACGGCCGCGAGCACGTCTTCACCGTGATGAAGATCAAGGGCCCGGTCGTGCTGCTCGACGGCAACCACCCGTGGGCCGGCAAGGCACTGAAGTTCAGCCTGCAGGTGACGGACGTGCGCGCGGCGCAGCCGGTGGAGATCGAGCACCGACATGTTCATGGGGCGCACGGGCACCATCACTGAGGCATCGGCTCTCCCGTTCTCGCTGCCGCCCCTCCGACGGCTAGTTCTTCTTCCAGAACCTCGGCGCGTCCTCGATCTTTTCCAGCGCCTTGCGGCAGGCCTTCGCGCCGGCCGCATGTCGCGCTGTGAACCATCCCACGGCGAACCACGCGCGCGCGTCGCGCGCGGTGGCCTCCCGATACAGCGCAAGCGCGACGGCCTCGTCGTTGTATTCGCCGAGTGCGTCCTGCGCGGGACGCAGGGCCTTCAGGTAGCGGCTGGCGGCGCCTTCTTCTTTCTCGTCGAACAGCGGTGCCACGAATTCGGCGAGGTAGCGCAGGCGCTTGAGGCGCTTGCGCACGCGGTGCTGGCTTTCGGTGTCCAGCGATTCGAAGCGCTCGCCGTCGCGCAGCACCTGCTTGTGCAAGTGCTGCAACCGCTGGCGCAGCAGGCGGCGAGCGGCGTTGGCGCCGACGGGCGGGGGGGCTGGCGGGGCTGACTGGCCCTCTTCAGCGGCGAGCGCCGGTGCTGGTTCCGCGGGCTTCGCGGCGGTGAAGCCGATCAGCGAGACGAGCACGTTCTGGAAGGCTGGCGCGCGCACGATATCGCCGGGAGAGGGCGCATCGGCTGCGGCGGCATCGTCGGCGGCCAGCGGGTCGAAGTCGGGCGCGCCGGCTTCGCGCAAGCGCGGCTGGGCCAGCTTCACGACCTGCTCGCGGTCGCGCAACGCACCGAGCGCGCGGAAGGCCTCGACGAGCGGAGGCTCCCATTCGGCGGCTTCGGCAGCACCCGAGGCGGGGTCGAGTTCGGCAAGCTCGCGCAGGGCCGTCCGCAACCGGCGGATGCCGATGCGCAGCTGGTGGATCTGCTCCTCGTCGGTGCTGCCCGCGGCGATCTCGCTCGCGTTCGGCAGCATCTGCGCAAGGCACGACGCCACCACGGCCTGCCGGATGGCCAAACCGTCCGGCTGCCGGGCGGCGAAGCGCGGCGGCTCGGCCTTCACGGCTTCCACCGTCTCCTGCGCCGCCAGCAGGCGCGCGCCGCGCTCGGCCTTCGACACGGTGCTGAACCACAGCCCATGCTGCTGCGACCAGCGCCGCGCTAGCGAGACCAGGCCCTGCACGTCGCCGCGCTTGAGCTCCAGTTCGAGCTCGCACACCGGCGATTCGCGCTGCTCGGGCGTGCCGGCATGCGCGACGACCTTGCCGACATCGAGCGCCATTTCCACCACCGCGCCGCCGGGCCCGGTGACGCGCAGGTCGCGCGTGAGCCGCACGATGTCGGTCGATTGCCGTTCGACCAGCGGCATGCCCCCGCCATCAGCCAGCAGCTTCGCGAGCCGCTCGCCCACGGGCGTGCCCTGGTGCCGCTGCGGATCGATCTGCGACGCCGGCCCCGTCGTGCCGAGGTCGACGTTGTGCTCCAGCCGGTGCAGGGCGTTGTCGCCGGTGGCCTTCACGGTCTGCACCCAGCGCCGCCCTTCCTTGCGCAGCCTCAGCACCATGCCGTCGGCGGCCAGGCGCTGGTCGGCGGTGTCGAAATAGCGGGCCTGCAGGCGGGTGCGCACGACGGTGCCGCGCTTCAGGGCGGCTTCCACCGCCTTCAGGCGGCTGGGGGGGATGCAGAACTTGAACTCGATTTCCATGAGGCCATGATGCCCGCTCCCTTTCACCGCATGCAATGCCGGCCCCCATGCCGCCGAGGGTCGGATTTCGCCTGCTCGAAAAAAGATGTGGACGCCGTCCATTTTCTTTGATATCTTTTGTGGACGGTGTACACAACACATGGCGAAACAGGACACCGGACTCAACCCACATCCACTCTTTTTCCTCCAAAGGACGACACCATGGCCACCAAGCAGATCTTCGTGAACCTCCCCGTCAAGAACCTCGACAAGACCAAGGCGTTCTTCGCCGCGCTGGGCTACACCTTCAACGAGCAGTTCACCGACGCCAATGCCGCGTGCATGGTCGTCCAGAAGGACAGCATCCACGTCATGCTGCTGGTCGAGGAGTTCTTCAAGACCTTCACCACCAAGAGCATCACCGACACCGCCAAGAGTACCGAAGTGCTGCTGTGCCTCTCGTGCGAGAGCCGCGCCGAGGTCGACGAGCTCGTGGCCAAGGCCAAGGCCGCCGGCGGCACCACCCCGACCGAGCCGAAGGACTACGGCTTCATGTACGGCCACGGCTTCCAGGACCTCGACGGCCACCTGTGGGAGCTGGTCTACATGGACCCGAACGCCGAGATGCCGAAGCAGTAAGGCGCGGCAGGCAGACCGCCGAAGGGGAGAACGATCGATGCCCATCGTTCCATACGCGCTCTTCACCGTTGCACGGAAGGCACCTACCGCAAGGCGGCGGCGCCCCGATATTCCAGGCACTGGCGCGGCATCATCGGCCGCGCCCCACCTGGAAAGGAACAGCAGCGACATGACCGACAACGACAGCAGCGTCAGCAAGAGCCCCATCGTGCGGATCGCCCCCCTGGGCTTCCCGTGGCAGACGATCGACCCGTTCCTCTTCTGCGTCTATCACGACGACGCCTACCCGAAGGCCAACGGCCGCATGGGCCCCGAGGCCTCGCTGGCCGGCCGCCAGATCGGGCAGGACTTCAGCCGCAAGGACGGCTGGAGCATGTACCACGGCGACACGGTGCCGGGCTTTCCCTCGCACCCGCACCGCGGCTTCGAAACCGTGACCATCGTTCGCAAGGGCCTGGTCGACCACTCCGACTCGCTGGGCGCGACCGCGCGCTTCGGCGGCGGCGACGTGCAGTGGCTCACGGCCGGCAAGGGCATCGTGCATTCGGAAATGTTCCCGCTGCTCGACGACGCCGCGGCGAACCCGCTGGAGCTGTTCCAGATCTGGCTCAACCTGCCGGCGAAGAACAAGATGGCCGAGCCGCACTTCACGATGTTCTGGTCGGAGGCCATTCCGCGCTTCGTCTCCGACGACGCCAAGGGCGGCCGCACCGAAGTCGCGGTGATCGCGGGCCGGCTCGGCGACGACCCCGTCAACGGCAGGGCCCCGATCCAGCCGCTGGCGCCGCCGCCCGACTCGTGGGCCGCGCAGGCCGATGCCGACGTGGCGATCTGGACGCTGAAGATGACGCCCGGCGCCCAATGGACGCTGCCCGCCGCCACCGGCGAGGGCACACGGCGCATGCTGTACTTCTTCAAGGGAGCGGTTGCCCGCATTGCCGGCGAACGCGTCGAGGGCCCGGCGGCCGTCGAGCTGCGTGCGAACGAGGCGGTCGACATCGTCAACGGCGAGGCCGGGACCGGCGAGTTCCTGGTGCTGCAGGGCCGTCCGATCGCCGAGCCAGTGGCGCAGTACGGCCCCTTCGTGATGAACACGCAGGCCGAGATCGGCCAGACCATGGCCGACTACCGCCGCACGCAGTTCGGCGGCTGGCCCTGGGACGATCCGGCGCCGGTGCACGGCCACGACGCCCCGCGCTTCGCCCGGCACCCCGGCGGGCGCGAGGAAGTGCCGGCGGGCTCCGGCGGAAGCTGAGGCCCTAGAAGGTCTTGAGGATCTCGACGCTCGGCGCCGTCATGCGCGGCACGAACTCGATGACCTCGGTGCGCGCCACCCCGCCCTGCACGAAGGGGTCGCGCGCCAGCACCGCCTCCAGACCCTCGCGATCGCCCGAGCGCGCGAGGATCACGCCGCCCTGGCGCGGCACCTGCCGGCCCGAAGCCACGAAAAGGCCGCTTTCGTAGTGCTTCTTGAGCCAGACCATGTGCGCATCCATCAGCGCGTCGACTTCCTCGAGCGGGCGGATGTAGGTGAGGGTGACGATGAACATGGGCGCGGCGGCGGTGAATTCGGAAGCCCCGATCCTATGACCTCGGCGGGGCACTCGCCGACCGCAGGTGTGCGCGGTCGTAACCGGTATCACGCCGGACGCGTATTTCTTTCTTATTCGACCTGCTCGACTTACTCGACTTACTCGATCGCGACGCCGCCTTCCTTCACCAGCTTCGCGAACTTGGCCGTCTCCTCGCGGATCTGCCGCGCCATCTCTTCCTGAGTGCCGCCCAGCGGCTCGGCGCCGATGGCCTGCATGCGCTGCGCGAAGTCGGGCGAATGGATGATCTTCACCATCTCGGCGTTCAGGCGCGCGACGATCTCCTTCGGCGTGGCCGCCGGCGCGAGCACGCCGAACCAGGTGCCGATGTCGAAACCCTTGAGCCCCGCTTCGTCCAGCGTCGGCACGTCCGGCAGCACCGACGAGCGCCGCGCGGTGGTCACGGCCAGCGCGCGCAGCTTGCCGCCCTTGATGTGCTGCAGCACCGGCGTGATGGTGTCGAAGGACATCGCCACCTGACCGCCGAGCAGGTCGGTGGTGAGCGGCCCGCTGCCCTTGTAGGGAACGTGCAGCAGCTTCGCGCCGGTGCTCGCCTGGAACTGCGTGCCGATCAGGTGCTGCGCCGTGCCGTTGCCGTTGGAGCCGTAGGCCAGCTTCTCGGGCGCGGCCTTGGCGAGCGCCACCAGCTCGGCCACGTTCTTCGCGGGCGTGTTCGCGGCGTTGATGACCAGCACGTTCGGCACCATGGCCACGACGGTGATGGGCGCCAGGTCCTTCTGGAAGTCGTAGGGCAGCTTCTTGTACACGCTGGTGGCGATGGTGTGATGCACCGCCCCCATCAGCAGCGTGTAGCCGTCGGGCTTGGCCTTGGCCACGTAGTCGGCGCCCAGCGTGGCGCCGGCGCCCGGCTTGCTTTCGACCACCACCGGCTGGCCGAGCGACTGCGAGAGCTTGTCGGCCAGCGCGCGGGCCAGCACGTCGGTGGTGCCGCCGGCGGGGAAGGGCACGACGAGGCTGATGGGCCGCGCTGGCCAGCCTGGAGTGGGCTGAGGCTGCTGCGCAAAGGCGAAGGCCGTAGTGCCCAACCCCACTGCGAGGACTGCGGCACTCAGTACGGTGCGCCGACGGCGCGCGTTCGATGAAGCGTTCATGGTTTGTCTCCGGCTCGTTGTAGTGGTGCGCGCATCGAGGCGCGCGGATACCGTGGAATCGCTCGTTCGCCCGGGGCGGCGGATCAGGCCGCCAGCCGCAGCGGCTCGGCCGCTATGTGCGCGCACACCGCGCGCGTCACCTGCTCGGTGGTCGCTGTGCCGCCCAGGTCACGCGTGTGCAGGGAAGGGTTGGCCGTGACGTGCTCCACCGCGGCCATCACGCGGCGCGCCGCCTCGGCTTCGCCCAGGTGCTCGAGCAGCATCACCACCGACCAGAAGGTGCCCACCGGATTGGCGAGCCCCTTGCCCATGATGTCGAAGGCCGAGCCGTGGATCGGCTCGAACATCGACGGATAGCGCCGCTCCGGGTCGATGTTGCCGGTGGGCGCGATGCCCAGGCTGCCCGCGAGCGCGGCCGCGAGGTCGCTCAAGATGTCGGCGTGCAGGTTGGTGGCGACGATGGTGTCGAGCGAGGCCGGCCGGTTGACCATGCGGGCGGTGCAGGCGTCGACGAGTTCCTTGTCCCAGCTCACGTCGGGGAACTCCTTCGAGACCTGCAGTGCGATCTCGTCCCACATCACCATCGCGTGGCGCTGCGCGTTGCTCTTTGTGACCACGGTGAGCAGCTTGCGCGGCCGCGAGCGGGCCAGCCCGAAGGCGAAGCGCATGATGCGCTCGACGCCCGCGCGGGTCATCATGCTCACGTCGGTGGCCGCCTCGATCGGATGGCCCTGGTGCACGCGGCCGCCGACGCCGGCGTACTCGCCCTCGGAGTTCTCGCGCACGATCACCCAGTTCAGGTCTTCCGCCCTGCAGCGCTTCAGCGGCGCGTCGATGCCGGGCAGGATGCGAGTGGGCCGCACGTTGGCGTACTGGTCGAAGCCCTGGCAGATCTTCAGGCGCAGGCCCCACAGCGTGATGTGGTCCGGAATGTGCGGGTCGCCCGCGGAGCCGAAAAGAATGGCGTCCTTCTTGCGCAGCGCGTCGAGGCCGTTGGCCGGCATCATCTCGCCGTGCTCGCGGTACCAGTCGCCGCCCCAGCCGAAGTCCTCGAAGCTGAAGCTCAGCGCGCCGCCGGAGGCCGCGGCCAGCGCCTCCATCACCTGGCGGCCTGCCGGGATCACTTCCTTGCCGATACCGTCGCCGGGAATGGTGGCAATGCTGTAGCTGCTCATCGTCGATGTCCTCGTTCGTGTGTATGTGCTCTGTCGGGCTCCCACTGTAGGATCGACCGCATCGAACGATTCACGCCGAAAGTGAATCCATCGTTAACCTGAATTCAACAATCGAATCACCCATGGCAACCCCGGTCCAACCCGCCGACCTCGGTTTTTTCTCCACGCTCGCGGCCAGCGGCAGCCTGAGCGCAGGGGCGCGCGAGCTCGGCATCAGCACGCCCGCGGTCAGCAAGCGCCTCGCGCAGATGGAAGCCCGCCTGGGCGTCACGCTGGTGAACCGCACCACGCGGCGCATGAGCCTCACGCCCGAGGGCGAGCTCTACGTGGCGCACGCGCGTCGCATCCTCGGCGAGATCGACGACATGGCGCAGCTGCTCGGTGGTGCGAAGGGCGAGCCGCAGGGGCTGCTGCGCGTGAACGCCACGCTGGGCTTCGGGCGCAGCCACGTGGCGCCGCTGATCTCGAAGTTCGCACGCAAGCATCCGCAGGTCGAAGTGCAGCTGCAGCTTTCGGTGAACCCGCCGCCGCTGACCGACGACGCATTCGACGTCTGCATCCGCTTCGGCGCGCCGCCCGAGGCCCGCGTGATCGCGCGGCGCATCGCGTCGAACCGGCGCCTGCTGTGCGCCTCGCCCGCCTACCTCGCGCGCGCGGGGCAGCCCAAGGTGCCCAACGACCTCACGCGCCATCGCTGCATAGGCATCCGCCAGGGCGACGAGGGCTACGGCATCTGGCGGCTGAGCAGCGGGCGCGGCACTGCACAGCGCACCGAGGCAGTGAAGACGCGCGGCATGCTCAGCACCAACGACGGCGAGATCGCGGTCAACTGGGCACTCGACGGCCACGGCATCCTGATGCGCGCCGAGTGGGACATCGCGCGCTACCTGCGCAGCGGCCGGCTGGTGCAGGTGCTGGCCAACTACCGCACGCCCGACGCCGACATCTACGCGGTATACCCGCAGCGCCACCAGCTGTCGGCGCGCGTGCGAACTTTCGTCGACTTCATGGCCGCCGCGCTCGGAAAAGACGACATGCCGCCCAGGGCTTGAGCCACGATCCGACAGGCGCGGGGCCGTGTTTCTGCTACGGTGTTTTCGAACCGATCGCTCCTGATCGCTCCTCGACGAAAGGCCGTTTCATGCCATCGCGCACGCTGCAGACCCTGCCGCCCGCCTTCGTGCCGCCCTACCTGCTGAGCCGGCTCGCCGAGAACGCCAGCGCGCCCCTCAGCGAACGCGCGGTGAACACGCTGACGATCGACCGCGAGCACCGCGCGCTGCGCGGGTTCGTGCCGCCGGCGGTGGTGCAGGGCGCGACTGCCGTGCCGCCGCGCGCGGCGCGGCCCAACTCGCCGGAACGCGCGATCTACGACGCGGTCCACAAGACCGTGCTGCCCGGAAAGCTGGTGCGCACCGAAGGCAGGCCCGCCACCGGCGACATCGCGGCCGACGAGGCCTACGACCACCTGGGCGCGACCTGGCGGCTGTACCACGACGTGTACGAGCGCGACTCCATCGACGGCGCGAGCATGCCGCTGACCGGCAGCGTGCACTACGGCAAGGACTACGACAACGCCTTCTGGAACGGCACGCAGATGGTGTTCGGCGACGGTGACGGCGAGGTGATGAACCGCTTCACCATCGCGGTGGACATCATCGGCCACGAGCTCACGCACGGCGTGATCGACCACGAGGCCGGGCTCGTCTATCAGGGGCAGCCCGGCGCGCTCAACGAATCGATCTGCGACGTGTTCGGCGTGCTCGTGAAGCAGCACGTGCTGAAGCAGACCGCGCAGCAGGCAGACTGGCTCATCGGCGCCGGGCTCTTCATGTCCAGCGTGAAGGCGAAGGCCCTGCGTTCGATGGCCGAGCCCGGCACCGCCTACGACGACCCGGTGATCGGCAAGGACCCGCAGCCCGCGCACATGAAAGACTTCGTCGTCACCTCGCAGGACAACGGCGGCGTGCACATCAACTCGGGCATTCCGAACCGCGCCTTCCATCTGGCGGCCGTCGCCATCGGCGGACCGGCTTGGGAGACCGCGGGACGCGTCTGGTACGACACGCTGCGCGACAGGCGCCTGCGCCAGGACGCCGACTTCGAGGCCTTCGCGACGCTCAGCGTCGATGTCGCGTCGCAGCGCTTCGGTGCCGGCAGCGCGGTCCGCAAGGCGGTGGCCGACGCCTGGCAGGCCGTGGGGGTGATCGAGCCATGATCCGCCTGCCACCGCTGAACGAGGCGACCACCGTGCGCGTGACGCGCGAGGGCGGCGTGGCCTACGTGCCGGGTCTCGCGCAGCCGCGCAGCTTCCAGCTCGGCGACTGCACGCAGGAGCTGCGCCGGCAGATCGGCGATGCGCTGGAGAGCGCCGTGCCACATGCCGGGCAGCAGGCCGGCGCAACGGTGTCGGGCGGCGACCAGCGCTTCTACCGCGTCGAGGTGCTCGTGCGCAGCGCCGGCGAGCAGCAGGACATCTTCGTAAGCTTCGATGTGCCCGAGGCCGAGGCGCCGGAGGCGCTGGTGCACCTGTGGAAGGAAGCGGGCAAGCGCTGAGGCCTAGGCGCCGCCCAGGACCACCGACGCGATCAGCCACACGTTGGCCGCGCCGATCACGCCGAACAGCAGCCACGCCAGCGACTTCACCACCGCGCCGTTGGCGAAGTCGCCCATCAGCGCGCGGCTGCTCGTGAAGCGGATCAGCGGCCACATCGCGAACGGCAGCTGGAAGCTCAGCACCACCTGGCTGAGCACAAGCATCTTGCCCACGCCGCCGTCGCCGAACCACCAGACGCCCAGCCATGCCGGCCCGAGCGCCAGCGCGCGCGTGATGAGCCTGCGCTGCCAGCACGGGATCTTCAGGTCGAGAAAGCCTTCCATGATGATCTGGCCCGCGATGGTGCCGGTGAAGGTCGAGCTCTGCCCCGAGGCCAGCAACGCGATGCCGAACAGCGTGGCCGCGACCGCGCTGCCGACGATGGGCTCCAGCAGCCGGTAGGCATCGTCGATCTCCGTCACCTCGCGGTGGCCGGTTGCGTGGAAGGCGCTGGCCGCGAGCACCATGATGGCCGCGTTGACCAGCAGCGCGAGCGAGAGCGACACCACCGCGTCGAGCGTGCAGAAGCGCACCGCCTCGCGGCGCGCGGGCTCGGTGTCGGCCACGAGGCGCGTCTGCACGATGGAGGAATGCAGGTACAGGTTGTGCGGCATCACCGTCGCGCCGACGATGCCGATGGCCAGGTACAGCGCGCCCGGCTGGTGCAGCCGCTCCAGGCTCGGGCCGAAGCCCATCGCCACGCCGAACCAGTTGGGCGGCGACATCGCCAGCTCGACGACGAAGCAGGCCGCGATGGTGCCCACGAGCCCCAGCACGATGGCCTCCACGCGGCGGAAGCCCGCGCCCTGCAGGCCCAGCACCAACAGCGTGTCGAAGGCCGTGATGGCGATGCCCACCGGGATCGACACGCCGAACAGCAGGTGCAGGGCGAGCGCACTGCCCAGCACCTCGGCGAGGTCGCAGGCCACGATGGCCAGCTCGGCGCCCAGCCACAGCAGCCGGTTGACGCGCGGCGAGTAGTGCTCGCGGCAGGCGCGGGCCAGGTCCTTGCGTGCGACGATGCCCAGCCGCACGCACAGCGTCTGCAGCAGCATCGCGGCCAGGCTCGCGAGCAGCACCACGAACAGCAGCCCGTAGCCGAAGCGCGAGCCGGCCTCGATGTCGGTCGCCCAGTTGCCCGGGTCCATGTAGCCGACCGACACCAGCAGGCCCGGGCCCGCGTAGCGCATCAGTTTCTTGAAGAAGGGCAGGTCCTGCGGGACAGCCACGCTGCCCTTGACTTCGGAAGGACAGAAGGGCGCGGTGGCCGTGCAGGGCAGCGGAAAGAACATGCGGGCGATGATAGGGACAAGGCCGTGGCGTTGTCGCGGACCTGACCGGCACGGTCGCGCCAAATCTCTTAGATTCGACCGTCGTATTCACCACTCACTCAACCGGAGACCCTTTCAATGATCCACGTCGTCGCCGTCATCACCGCCAAGCCGGGCCAGCGCGCCAAGCTGCTCGAAGCCTTCGCCGCCAACCGTGCGGCCGTGCTGGCCGAGGAGGGCTGCATCGAGTACGGCGCCACGGTCGACGCGCAGGGCATTCCCACGTCCAAGGCCAGCTTCGGCCCCGACACCTTCGTCGTGATCGAGAAGTGGGAAACGCTGGCGCACCTGCAGGCGCACGCGGTCGCGCCGCACATGAAGGCGCACAGCGAGAAGACGAAGGAATTCACCGAGGGCAAGCTGATCCACGTGCTCGAGCCGGTCTGAGGCTCGCCTCCAACCTCGTCGCGCACCCTTCGGTTTCGCGGCTTCATGCATTCGCGCGCGGCGCGATGCGTGCTACCGTCGCGCCGGGAGCACGCACCACCGATGCACGATGCATGCATCGCGGGCCTCGTGGAGAGAGGGGAACCGAAGGCATGGCGATCTTTAGTTCGCAGCAAGGCTGGCGCTTGCGCAGCCTGTTCCTGCCCGGCGCGCTGGCAGCCGCCGTTTTAGCCACCGGCTGCGCGCCATTGCTGGCGCCGCCCTACGCGGCCGACTACGAAACCCTCGACAAGCTGGAGGCCACGCGCCCCGGCATGGTGGCCCTCGCGAAGGCGCAGCCGACCGACGCCGAAGAGAAGGTCAACACCGTGCGCCTGCGCAGCGCCAGGCTGCTGTCGCCCAGCGGCAGCTTCGCGCAGTACCTGCAGGACGCGATGATGCGCGACCTCGGCGAGATCTCCGTCTACGACCCGAAGGCGCCCACGCGCATCGCGGCGCGCGTGCTGGTCAACGAGATCGACCTGGGCGTGATCAACGGCAGCGGCCGCATGGAAGTCGAGATCACCGTCACGCGCGACACCACGCAGCGCCTGCGCAAGACCTACCGCGCGGAGACCGCCTTCGATTCGAGCTACGCCAGCATCGTCGCCGTGCCCGCCGGGCAGGCCGCGTATCCGCGCCTCGTGCGTGCCTTGCTGCGGCAGGTGTATGCCGATCCGCAGTTCGTGGCCGCCATCGGCCGTTGATCCCCAGAGGCCAGGAGGCGCTTCGATGCAGTTCCTTTTTCGTCCAGCGACCATCGCGCTGTCGGCCCTGTTGCTGCTCGCCGGCTGCGTGCACCCGATCACCATGATCACCGAGACCGCGCCGGCGCGTTCGCAGGCGCACCTCGTTCCGAAGAAGGTCGCCTACGTGATGACCGACGCGGACCGCGACCTCGAAGTGGTCACGCCCGGCGGCAGCGGCGACCGCGTGAGCTACTACCCGTACCGCGACCTGGAGAAGTCGATCCGCGATGCGCTGCGCGCCGTGTACCGCGACGTGGTGGTGCTGCGCACCGCCGGCGACGCGAAGGCGAACGAGGCGGCCGGCGTGTCGCTGGTGTTCTCGCCGCGCATCAAGACCGACTCGAGCTCATCCTCTCTCATCAGCTGGCCGCCGACCTCGTTCACGGCCGAGGTGTCGTGCGTGGTGACCGATGCAGCTGGCGCAGAGGTTTCACGCGTGCGTGCCGTGGGCAACGGCACGGCGGAGTTCGGCGAGTTCAAGGGCGACTTCGGACTGGCGGCGCGAAGGGCCGCAACGCGGTTGACGTCGCAGTTGAGCAGCGAGATCCGAAGGAACGAGAAGCTGCTGCGTTGAGCTTCTCGCACGCAGGCGTCAGTCCAGCCGCTGGTTGATCACCCGCGCGACGAAATTCTCGAGGGACACGCGCACGGCTTTCTCCGTCGCCCTGCCGAGAGCTTGCGCACCGACCGCACACTCCCCCTCGATGGATTCCTGTCCGTAACCACGAACCGTGGTGGTCGCGAGTTCTCGCCCTTCGGGTGACACAGCGGTAGTCCTGATGGAAATTTCAACGCTTGCATCTGCGGTGCCCACGAAGAAACCAGGCTGGAAGCGCAGTCGCGGATTGAAGTCGTCAAGCGCGAAGGTGTACAGCACTCCATCTTTGCCGGACTCGCCGGAGGTCTGGACCGGCACCACCGATTGATGCGCCGCGGAGACAGTACGCACGATGGATGTCTTGATGGCGGGCCCCAAGCTGACAGGGTAGCTATGTGCGCCGCAAATCTGCCCTGGCTTGACGACTTTCTCGAGGGTGGCCAGATCGCTGGATACCGCCACATAGGCCTTGGTGGGTTGAACCCTGTCGCGACGCACTTCGTACGCCGCCGAGGTGCTCCCGACATCCACTTTGTGGGCACAGCCAACAATCAAGAAGGCGCCCAGGCCAATGCCAAGCAGTTTCGCAATCACTCGCTTCTCCTCGTAATAAATTGTTATTCGATTCTAGAAGCGGACAAGAGGCCCTTTGTCTTCCAAGTAAAAAACGCGCCCTCGGGCGCGTTTTTTCATTGAAGCCGCGAAGCCTTACTTCGACACGACCTTCACCATCTCCAGGCACTTGTTCGAGTAGCCCCATTCGTTGTCGTACCAGCTCACGAGCTTCACGAACGTACCGTCGAGCGCGATGCCGGCTTCGGCGTCGAAGATCGAGGTGCGCGGGTCGCCGCGGAAGTCGGTGGCGACCACCTTGTCTTCCGTGTAGCCCAGCACGCCCTTGAGCGCGCCTTCGCTCTGTGCCTTCATCTCGGCGCAGATTTCCTTGTACGTGGCTTCCTTCACCAGCTCGACCGTCAGGTCGACCACCGACACGTCGGAGGTCGGCACGCGGAAGCTCATGCCGGTGAGCTTCTTGTTGAGCTCGGGAATCACCACGCCCACGGCCTTGGCAGCGCCAGTGCTCGAGGGAATGATGTTTTCCAGGATGCCGCGGCCGCCGCGCCAGTCCTTGTTGCTCGGGCCGTCCACGGTCTTCTGCGTGGCGGTGGCGGCGTGCACGGTGGTCATCAGGCCGCGCTTGATGCCCCACTTGTCGTTCAGCACCTTGGCCAGCGGGGCCAGGCAGTTGGTGGTGCAGCTGGCGTTGCTGACGATGGCTTCGCCGGCGTACTTCTTGTCGTTCACGCCGTAGACGAACATGGGCGTGTCGTCCTTCGACGGTGCCGACAGGATCACCTTCTTGGCGCCCGCGTCGATGTGCTTCTGCGCCGTTTCCTTCGTGAGGAAGAGGCCGGTCGATTCCAGCACGACGTCGGCGCCAACTTCGTTCCACTTCAGTTGCGCGGGGTCGCGTTCCTGCGTGAGGCGGATCTTCTTGCCGTTCACGATCAGCGTGTTGCCTTCGACCGTGACTTCGCCCTTGAAGCGGCCATGCACCGAGTCGTACTGGAGCATGTAGGCCAGGTATTCGGGCTCGAGCAGGTCGTTGATGGCAACGATCTCGATGTCGTTCTTGAAGTTCTGCACCGCTGCGCGCAGCACGTTGCGACCGATGCGGCCGAAGCCGTTGATACCGAGTTTGATAGCCATCTGACTTGCTCCTAAGGTTGAAAAACTTGTTTGTCGTGAACCGGCGAGAGATCGGATTGACCGATCAGTCGCGCAACGCGGCTTCCACCGTGGCGGCGACGTTCTCCGCCGTGAATCCGAAGTGCTTGAACAGCGCCGGTGCCGGTGCCGATTCGCCGTACGTGTCGATGCCGACGACTGCCGCGCAGCCGTACTTCCACCAGCCGCCGGTGCAGCCCATCTCGACTGCGATGCGCGGCAGCTTCTTCGGCAGCACGCTCTTCTTGTAGGCGAGGTCCTGGCGGTCGAAGGTGGTGGTCGAGGGCATCGACACCACGCGCACGGCGATCTTCTTCTCGGCCAGCAGCTTCTGCGCGGCCAGCGCGAGCGGCACTTCGGAACCGGTGGCGATGATGACGGCAGCCGTCTTCTTGCTCTTGAGGCCGACGACTTCAGGCTCCGCGAGCACATAGGCGCCGCGGCTGATGTCGCCGAGTTCGCTCTTCGGCGCGTAGGCGATGTTCTGGCGGCTCAGCAGCAGCGCCGTGGGGCGCGACTGGTTCTGCAGCGCCACGGCCCAGGCCACGGCCGTCTCGGCCGTGTCGCCCGGACGCCAGACGTCGAGGTTGGGAACGAGGCGCAGCGAGGCGGCGTGCTCGATCGACTGGTGCGTCGGGCCGTCTTCGCCCAGGCCGATGGAGTCGTGCGTGAACACGTGGATCACGCGGCGCTTCATCAGCGCGGCCATGCGGATGGCGTTGCGGCTGTAGTCGCTGAAGGTGAGGAAGGTGCCGCCGTAGGGGATGTAGCCGCCATGCAGCGCCACGCCGTTCATGATGGCGGCCATGCCGAACTCGCGCACGCCGTAGTTGATGTGGCGGCCGATCTGGCCTTCGGGGTGCTGTTCGGAGGGCTCGGTGCGGACCACGGCGCCGGTGGCGGCGTCGAAGCGCAGCGCGGGCGTGCTCTTGGTGTTGGTGAGGTTCGAGCCGGTCAGGTCGGCGCTGCCGCCGAGCATTTCGGGCAGCGCGGCCGTGAAGGCTTCCAGCGCGAGCTGGCTGGCCTTGCGGCTGGCGACGGTCTCGCCCTTGGTGTGGGCGGCGACCACGGTGTCGAACGCGACCTGGTGGAAGTCCTTGGGCAGCTCGCCCTTCATGCGGCGGGTGAACTCGGCGGCCAGCTCGGGGTAGGCGGCGGCGTAGGCGGCGAACTTGTCGTTCCAGGCGGCTTCGGTCTTGGCGCCGGCTTCCTTGTGGTCCCAGTCGGCATACACATCGGCCGGGATCTCGAAGGCGGGGTAGGGCCAGCCGATGGCTTCGCGGGTAAGCACGATTTCTTCCGCGCCCAGCGCCTCGCCGTGCGCCTTGGCGGTGCCGGCGCGGTTCGGGCTGCCCTTGCCGATGACGGTCTTGCAGACGATCAGCGTGGGCTTCGACTCTTCCTTCTTGGCCTTGGCGATGGCCTTGGACACCGCCGCGGCGTCGTTGCCGTCGATCGGGCCGATGACGTTCCAGCCGTAGGCCTTGAAGCGCTCTTCGGTGTTGTCGATGAACCAGGGCTTGACCTGGCCGTCGATGCTGATGCCGTTGTCGTCGTACAGCGCGATCAGCTTGTTCAGATGCCAGGCGCCGGCCAGCGCGCAGGCTTCATGGCTGATGCCTTCCATCATGCAGCCGTCGCCCAGGAAGGCGTAGGTGTGATGGTCGACCACGGCGTGGTCCTTGCGGTTGAACTCGGCAGCCAGCAGCTTCTCGGCCAGCGCGAAGCCCACGGCGTTGGTGATGCCCTGGCCCAGCGGGCCGGTGGTGGTCTCGACGCCCGGGGTCACGTCCACTTCGGGGTGGCCCGCGGTCTTGCTGTGCAGCTGGCGGAAGTTCTTGAGTTCGCCGATCGGCAGGTCGTAGCCGGTCAGGTGCAGCACCGAGTACAGCAGCATCGAGGCGTGGCCGTTCGAGAGCACGAAGCGGTCGCGGTCGAACCAGTGCGGGTTGGCGGGGTTGTAGCGAAGGTGATCGCCCCAGAGTGCGACGGCCATGTCGGCCATGCCCATCGGTGCGCCCGGATGTCCGGAATTTGCTTGTTGGACGGCATCCATGGCCAGTGCGCGGATTGCGTTGGCCATCAGGGCGTGGTTTGCCATGTGCGGTGGACTTTCGGAGGGAAAAGGGAGGATTGGGGTGGGGAGAACCCGCGATTTTACCGGGCGAGCCCCGGACGCTCCCGATACGGCCTGAACACCCTTCCGATGCTTCTGTGCGTTCCCACGTGTGTCGCCCTCCGGACGGACTGCTAGAGTTGCCACCCATGCACGGGCTGCACCTCACCGCCGACCTCCACGACTGCCAATGCGGCCTGCAGTGGCTCACCGACCGCGACGCCCTGGGCGCGGTCTGCCTCAAGGCGGTGAGCGCCGCCGGGCTGCAGGCGGTGGGCAAGCTGATCCACGGCTTTCCGGCCACGCCGCAAGGCCCGGGCGGGGTCACGGCCACGGTGCTGCTGGCCGAGTCGCACCTGTGCATCCACACCTGGCCCGAGCAGCGCGGCGTGACGCTCGACGTGTACGTCTGCAACTTCAGCGGCGACCACTCGGCCAAGGCCCATGCGCTGATGGAGTGCCTGGTGTCGGTGTTCCAGCCCCTGCACAGCGAACGCAACGAGCTGCAGCGCGGACGGGTCGCGGCGTGAGCGGCAACGCGGTGCGGGCCATGATCCTGGCCGCCGGGCGCGGCGAGCGCATGCGGCCTCTGACCGACACCTGCCCCAAGCCCCTGCTGGAGGTGCGCGGCAAGCCCCTGATGCAATGGCCGATGGAGGCGCTGGCCGCCGGCGGCTTCACCGAGCTGATCGTCAATACCGACTGGCTCGGCGCGCAGATTTCTGACCGCTTCGGCCCAAACCCCTTGCTGGATGGGCTCCCTGCGCTATCGATTTCATACTCCGACGAAGGCCGCGACTTCGGCGGCGCGCTGGAAACAGCCGGCGGCATCGTGCGTGCGCTGCCCCTGCTGGGCGATGTTTTCTGGGTCGCAGCCGGCGACGTGTTCGCGCCCGGATTCGCCTTCACGCAGGCCTCGCTCGAGCGTTTCGTCGCCAGCGGCAGGCTCGCGCACCTCTGGCTGGTGCCCAACCCCGCGCACAACCCCAAGGGCGATTTCGGCCTTTCCGCGGACGGCCTCGCGCTCAACACCGCGCCCGAAAAGTTCACCTTCTCGACCATCGGCCTGTACCGCGCCGCGCTCTTCGCGCCGCCTTACTGCGACATCCCGACCGGCAACCCCGCCGGCCGCAAAGCCCCATTGGCCCCGATCCTGCGCGCCGCGATGGACAATGAACTCGTGAGCGCCGAGCTCTACACCGGCCCCTGGACCGATGTGGGAACGCCCGAACGGCTCGCCCAACTGAACACGACGCCAACAAGATGACCGCAGCAGACATCGCCACCACGATCTACGCCGAGCGCCGCGCACGCCTCGCCTCGCAACTCGGCAAGGACGGCATCGCCATCATCCCGACCGCGCCCGAGCGGCCGCGCAACCGCGACACCGACTTCCTATATCGCCACGACAGCTACTTCTATTACCTGACCGGCTTCACCGAGCCCAACGCCTGGCTGGTGCTGGCGGGCGACGGCCGCGCCACGCTGTTCTGCGCGCCCAAGGACATCGAGCGCGAGATCTGGGACGGCTACCGCCTCGGCCCCGACGCGGCGCCCGCGGCGCTGGGCGTCGACGAGGCATTTCCTGTCACCGAACTCGACGCGAAGCTGCCCAAGCTGCTCGAGAACCGCGCCACCGTGTGGTTTCCCTTCGCCATTCACAAGGGCCTGGAAAGCCGCGTCGACGGCTGGCTGCAATCGGTGCGCGCGCGCGTGCGCTACGGCGCGCTGTGCCCCGACGAGCAGCGCGACCTGTGCGGTCCGCTCGACGAGATGCGCCTGGTCAAGGACGCGCACGAGCAGGACATCATGCGCCGCGCCGCGCAGATCAGCGCCCGTGCGCACGTCCGCGCGATGCAGCTGTCGGCCCGCATGCTGCGCGAAGGCAAGGACGCCCGCGAGTACCACCTCGACGCCGAGCTGCTGCACGAATTCCGCCTCGGCGGCTCGCAGTACCCGGCCTACTACTCCATCGTCGCGGCCGGCGCCAACGCCTGCGTGCTGCACTACCGCGCCGATGCCGCGCCCGTGCGCAAGGGCGAGCTGGTGCTGATCGATGCGGGCTGCGAACTCGACGGCTACGCCAGCGACATCACGCGCACCTTTCCCGCCGACGGCAAGTTCACCGGTCCGCAGCGCGCGCTGTACGACCTCGTGTTGGCCAGCCAGGACGCGGCCGCAGCCGCCACCAAGGCCGGCAACCGCTTCAACGATCCGCACGACGCGGCGGTGAAGGTGTTGGCGCAGGGCATGCTCGACTTCGGCCTGCTCGACGCCAACAAGGTCGGCAGCGTCGACGACGTGATCGACACGCGCGCCTACTTCCAGTTCTACATGCACCGCACCGGCCACTGGCTCGGCATGGACGTGCACGACTGCGGCAGCTACGTCGAGCCCACGCAGGTCGGCGAAGTGAGCGAGCGGAAAGATCCGCTGTCGAACGAAGTCATCAAGAACCGGCCCAGCCGCATCCTGCACCCCGGCATGGTGCTCACGCTGGAACCCGGCATCTACGTGCGGCCCGCCGACGGCGTGCCCGAGCAGTTCCACAACATCGGCATCCGCATCGAGGACGACGCGATCGTCACCGCCACCGGCTGCGAACTCATTTCGCGCGGCGTGCCGGTGAAGGCGGACGAGATCGAGGCGCTGATGCGGGGCTGACCGCCCGGCCGCCATGCACGTCAAGCCGCTGGCCGCCCGCTACGCCATCGAGACGACATCCGGAGGTGGGCTTCGGGCCGTGGTGCCCGCACGAAAGCACTGGCTGTTCCTGATCTTCATGGGCGTGTGGCTGGCCGGCTGGTGCTTCGGCGAATTCACCGCAGCGAACCAGCTGCTGTATCCGAGCCGCCGCGACAACGATCGATGGTTCCTTGCCCTCTGGTTCGCGGGCTGGACCGCGGCTGGTGCGTGGGCGTTCCTGTGCCTGCTGTGGCAGCTCTTCGGCCGCGAACTCATTTCGGTCGAAGAGGGATCGCTGGTTCATCGCGTGGAAATCTGGGGCTTGGGACGCACGCGCGCCTATGCAGTCAACGCGATTGCACGCCTGCGGGTCGTGGAGTTCTCATTCGATGTCTTCCGCAATCAGCGCACGGTGATGCCGCCGCTCTTCGGCGCGGGAGTGGGGCCGATCGCGTTCGACTACGGGCAGCGCACCTTCAGGATCGCGCCTTCGCTCGACGAAGCCGAAGCGCATTCACTGGTCACGATTTTGGGCGAACGGCTGCCGCGCGCTGCGCGCGAGCTCTAGCGGGCCGACGCGATCGCGGGGCCGAGGCATTCTTGACCGCCCGCTGCGACACCGGCGGCGGCGCATGCCGCGCCTGCAGGAAATCGATGAACACCCGCAGCTTGCGCGGCATCTGCGCGCGGCTCGGGTAGTAGAGATAGAAGCCCGGGAAGGTCGGCCACCAGGGTTCCAGCAGCGGCAGGAGACGGCCGCTCGCGAAATCTTCCAGCACCGCGCCCTCGAAGGAAGTGGCGATGCCCGCGCCGGAGCGCGCGGCCGCGAGCAGCAGGTCGCTGTCGTTGCTGATCAGCGGGCCGGCGAGCTCCACGTCGAGCACGCGCCCGTCCTGCGCGTATTCCCAGCGATAGAGGCCGCCGGTGGTCAGGCGGTAGTTCAGGCACCGGTGCTCGCGCAGGTCTTCGGGCGTGCGCGGCAGCTTGCGCCCCTTCAGGTAGCTGGGCGCCGCGTAGGTGACCATGCGCAGCGGCCCGCCCACGGGAACGGCCACCACGTCTTGCGCGAGGCTTTCGCCTAAACGGATGCCGGCGTCGAAGCCGCCTTCCACCAGGTCGACCATGCGGTTGTCGCAGACGAACTCGAGCGTGATGTCGGGGTAGGCGGAAGCGAACGCGCCGAAGTGCGGGAAGAAGAGCAGCTCAGCCGCCACGCGCGAGACGTTCAGGCGCAGCAGGCCGGCGGGCTTGTCGCGCGCCTCGTCGATGCCTTCGACCGCCTGCGCCAGCGTTGCCAGCCCCTGCTGCGCACCCGCCAGGAATTGCTGGCCCAGCTCAGTCACGCCGACGCGGCGCGTGGTTCGGTCGAGCAGGCGCACGCCGAGCTTCTGCTCGAGCGTGCGCACGGTCTGCGACAGGGCCGATGGCGACACGCCGAGTTCTTCCGCGGCGCGAGTGAAGCTGGCGTGATGCGCCACGCGGGCGAAGGCGGCAATGGCAGGCAGCAGTTCGGGCGACATGGCGGCCATTATGAAGACTGGCTTCATAAAGCATTCGTCTCAGCCGGCTTTTTCCGAAGCAATCGCGCAAATACCTTCGAGGCCATGGCGATGCGGTGCTCGCGTCGCCGCCCTCACCTCGAAACGAAAGGAATCTGCATCATGAAGCTGGACGACTACATCACCCTCGGCCGCTCGGGCCTGCGCGTCAGCCCCATGTCGCTGGGCACCATGACCTTCGGCCAGGAATGGGGCTGGGGCGCCGACGCGGGCGAATCGCGCCGCATGTTCGACGCCTACGTGGAGCGCGGCGGCAACTTCATCGACACCGCCAACTTCTATACCAACGGCAGCTCGGAGCAGCTGCTGGGCCAGTTCATCGCCGACCGGCGCGAGTCGGTGGTGGTAGCCACCAAGTACTCCCTCAACATGCAGCCGGGCAACCCGAACGCGGGCGGCAACCACCGTCGCAACATGGTCCGCTCGGTGGAAGCCAGCCTGAAGCGCCTGGGCACCGACTACATCGACCTGCTGTACCTGCACATCTGGGACAACCTCACGCCTTTCGATGAAGTGATGCGCGCCTTCGACGACCTCGTGCGCTCGGGCAAGGTGCTGTACGCGGGCATCTCCGACACGCCGGCCTGGCAGATCGCGCGCATGCAGACGCTGGCCGAGCTGCGCGGCTGGGCGCCGCTGGTGGCGCTGCAGATCGAGTACAGCCTGATCGAGCGCACCGTGGAACGCGAGCTGCTGCCGATGGCGCAGGAGCTGGGCCTGGGCGTGCTGGCGTGGTCGCCGCTGGGCAGCGGCGTGCTCTCGGGCAAGTACACGCGCGCCGACCTCGACCATCGCAAGGACCCGGGCTCGGGCGTGACGGGTTCGCGCAAGGACGTGGCCGTGGGCAACGGCGCACTGACCGCCCGCTCGCTCGACATCGCCGAGACGGTGGCGCAGATCGCGAAGGAGCAGGGCCGCTCGAGCGCGCAGATCGCGCTGGCGTGGCTGCTGCATCGTCGTGCGCCGACGGTGATGCCAATCATCGGCGCGCGCACCTTCGCGCAGTTCGAGGACAACCTCGGCGCGCTCGAGGTACAGCTCGACGGCGAGGCGCTTCAGCGTCTCGACGCGGCCAGCACCATTTCGCTGGGTTTCCCGCACGACTTCATGGCGCTGCCGATGACGCAAGGGGTGCTCTCGGGCGGCAGTTCGGTGCGGCGGCCGGCATGAGGATCGTGCTGATCGGCGCGGGCGGCACCATCGGCCGCGCGGTGGCTGCTGCGCTGGCGGATCGGCACGAGGTGATCGCCGTCTCACGCCGCAGTTCGCCGGGCATCGATCTCGCGGAGCCGCAGACCATCGACGCGCTGTTCGATGCCGTACCCGAGGTCGATGCGGTGGTGTCCACTGCGGCGAGCGTGAGGCTGGCGCGCTTCGGCACGCTGTCCGATGAAGAACTCGCGCACGCGCTGCGGGCCAAGCTCTTCGGACAGATCGCGTTGCTGCAACGCGCCGTGGCGCGATTGCGCGAGGGCGGCTCCGTCACGCTGACCGGAGGCAGCTTCGACGGCGTGCTGCCGGGCGGCAGCGCGGGCGCGCTCGCGAACGCGGGGCTGGAAGCCTTCGTGGCACAGGCCGCGCCCGAACTGCCGCGAGGCTTGCGCGCGAACGTCGTCGCGCCCGGCTGGGTGCGGGAGACGCTGGATGCCCTGGACCTGCAAGGCCCCAGAGGCACACCGGCGCGCGAAGTGGCGAAGCTCTACGTGCAGGCAGTGGAAGGGGCGATGAGCGGGCAGGCGCTGCGCGCCCTCGTCACGACGTGATCGAAGCGAGCAGCAGGCTGCACAGCGCGACGCCCGTGGCCGCGAACGCGATCCAGTGGAAGCGTCGCGGCGCATAGCTCAGCAGCGCCACCGTCGACAGCGCCGCCGCCGTGAGCGCGCCCAGCCAGAGCACCCAGCCGATCGAACTGCCCGCCGCCTGCAGGCTCGCGCCGAGCGAAAGGCACAGCAGCACCGCGCCGCCCAGCTGCAGCCAGCGACGCCACGCACCCGGCGTGCTGCCGCGGCCGAAGACGTCTTCGCTGTGGCGGTCCATCGCGAGGCTCAGCGCGCAGAAGCCCGCGAGCGAGGCGGCGAAGACGAGGCCGAGGAGCAGCGAATCGATCGCCATCATGAGCCCTGGCCCGATGCGGCGAGCGCCGACTGCGGCGATGGCGGCGCCTTCTTCTCCGCCTGTTGCTGCCTGGCGGCGATGGACTTGCGCCGCTTGCGCTCCACGATCCACACCGCGCCCGCGAGCCCGAGGCCCAGCGCGATCGTGACCAGATCGAAGCCCGCCACCGCGGTCGGACCCGAGCGCAGGCTCACGGTCAGCGGCGTCGGGCCGGTGAAGGCATTGAGCGCCGGCAGCAGCGCGAACAGCAGCGCACCGGCCGCCAGTTGCGCCTGCCACATGCGCAGGGTAGGCCGCAGCAGGCCCAGCACCGCGGCCGCGCCCCAGACGATGAAGAACCAGCGGATCTCCGCCTCTCCGCGCTCCGCGATGCCCACCGGCAGCAGGCGGTTGGCCCAGAAGAAGGCGGCCATCGCGACGGGCAGGCCGGCGATGGCACCGAGATTCAGCCCGTCGACCAGCCGCAGGCCGAAGCTGACGCGCCCGCCCTGCTTGAGCGTCTTCGCGAACTTCTGGCGCTCCTTCACGGCCCACAGCAGCAGCCCCGTCGCCACCATCAGGCAGCCCGCGAGCCCCGAGAGGAAGAACAGCGCGCGCAGCAGCGGATCGCCGAAGCGGCCGATGTGCAGGCCGTAGAGCACGCCGCGCGTCTGGGCCGCGGACTTGGGCACGTCGCCGAACGCGCCGATCAGCGCGCCAGTGGTGCCGTTGAACATCATCGAAGGCTTCTCGTACGAGATCTGCGGGCCCTCGGCACGGGTGATCGCGACGACCGCGTTGGCGTCGTTGGGCTGGTGCACGGTGATGCGGCCCACGGCGGCGCCGTTCCAGTGCGCGGAGGCCTGCGCGATCATCGGCGCGATAGGCGCGAGCGGCACCTTGTTGCCCGAAGCCTTGACCTGGTCGCGGCCCGTTCCCGGGAACGCCTCGGAGAAGAACGCCTGCTCGCCACCGCGATCCTTGTAGGCCACCTGCGGCCCCCATGGCATGTACATGAACATCAGCGTGACGAGGCCCGTGTACGTGATCATCAGGTGATAGGGCAGCGCGAGCACCGCCGTCGCGTTGTGCGCGTCGAGCCAGGAGCGCTGGCCCTTCTTCGGCCGGAAGGTGAAGAAGTCCTTGAAGATGCGCTTGTGCGTGACGATGCCGCTGAAGATCGCCACCAGCATGAGCATCGCGCAGAAGCCGACGATCCAGCGCGCCCACAGCGCGGGCATGTAGTGCAGGTCGAAATGCAGGCGGTAGAAGAACTCGCCGCCGCGCGTGACGCGGGCAGCGGAGAGGGCCTCGCCGGTGGCTGGGTCGAGCGAGGCGCGGTCGAAGCGGCGGCGCGGCTTGTCGCCGGGTGCGGCGCCCGAGGTGGGGGTGGCGAGATACAACACGTCGGTCGACGGCTGGCGCTCGGTCGGCAGGTTGATGAACCAGCGCGGGCTGCTCGCCCCATGCTTCTGCAGATAGGCCACCGCGCCCTCGGCCGCCTGCAGCGGCGGCACCTGGGCCTGCGCGACCGCATGCAGCTCGGGCTTCATCCAGAAAGTGATCTCGTCCTTGAAGTAGGAGGCCGTCCCGGCCGCGAACACCATGAACAGCACCCAGCCGACCAGCAGGCCCGACCAGGTGTGCAGCCAGGCCATCGACTGGCGGAAGCCCTCCTTCATGCTGCGCCTCCGGTGGAATGCATGAGCAGCAGCAGCAGCAGCAGCAGCAGGCCCAGCGCCGTCGCCACGACGGCAAGGCCGAGCCAGGCGCGCAACGCGGTGCGCGCGGCGAAGACCCACATCACCGCGAGCGCGAAGATGGCGAAGGAGGCGAGCATGCCGGTCATCGTGGCTTCGCTGCGTGCCATGCCGAAGAGGGCAGGCAGGCACACGGCGAGCACGATGGAAGACAGCGCCGCGACGCCGTAGCCGCCCGCGATGGCGGCAATCGCACGCGAAGCCACGCCGAGGCGATGGCGAACGCCAGCGCTCACGACGCGCGCCGGACGGCGTGCGAGGTCGTTCGGAGATTCATGGGAACGAGGAAGAAGGCTCTAGAAGATGAGAATGATACTCATCTGATAAAGACCTTCCCGCTCACTCCACCTGCGATCCGGGGCATTCAAGCCCCGGATCCACGAATCACTTCGCCTGCAACAGCGCTCCCGCCTCCAGCAGCACCAGCTCGTTGTCGTCCGCCTTGTTCGGCTCGCGGCTGCTCGAGAAGGGCAGGTTGTTGTCGTTGCCGACCACGATGTGCGTGGCGTCCACCACGTCGACGTTCTCGATGGTGAAGAAGGGGAACTTCAGCACGCCGTCGTTCAGGGGCTTGCGCGCGAGCTTGCCCGGATCGGCGATGTTCAGCAGGTCGATGTAGCCGATCTTGCGCACCGGGCCGCCCACGTTCGCGTCGCTGAGCTCGACCTTGTAGACGCGCTTGAACTTCGCGATGTCGTGGAAGCAGTCGGTGCGCTTCTGGCCTTCGGGGCAGGCCTTGTCGCTCGTGCCTTCGCCGTTGTCGCGCTCGATGATGAGGCCGGTGGTGCCGTCGATCATGTTGAAGTCGCCGATGGCGTTGCCGTTGGCCTCGAGCACGTATTTCCAGTGGCGGCCGGTCCACTTCTCGGTGGCCACGTCGAACTCCAGCACGCGCAGCGCTTCCTTGCCCTCGACCTTCTCGTAGTCCTTGGCCTCGGCGTTCCACACCGGGCCTTCGAGCAGCGCATACAGCTTGCTGCCGTCCTTCGACGAGGCCATGCCTTCGAAACCCTTGGAGCGCTTGATCTGGAAGTCGACCGCACCGCCCGGCGCGCCCGGCGTGGTCACGGCCGGATGATCCGGCGAGCGCACGGCCTTGCCGTCGACCAGCGTGTCGTACACCGCGAGCACCTTGCCCTTGAGGTCGGCCTTGATGAGGAAGGGGCCGAACTCTTCGCCGATCCACAGCGCGCCGCCGGCGAACTGGAAGCTCTCGGGGTCGAAGTCGGAGCCCGTCAGGTAGCGCTGCTTGGTGCCTTCGTGAACGATGCGGAAGGGCACTTTCTTGTCGGGGTCGTGCAGGAAGACGGTATCGATGCGGTTGAACTTGCCGCTCTTGAAGTCCACCTTGTAGTGGTTCAGGTAGAGCATGAAGTCGGGCGAGTTGGCCTTGGCGCCCGCACCGTTGTCGGTGAGGATCCAGAAGCTGCCGTCGTCCATCTTCTTGATGCCCGAGTGGCCCTGCAGCGGCTGGCCCTTGAAGGGCAGCGACACGCCGGTGCCGCGGCCGCCCGAGAGGCCTTCGACCGAGCCGGGCACCTCGACGCGCTTGCCGGTGGTGAACTTGCCGCTGACCTGCAGGTCGGCCGGCGCGTCCTTGGGCGCGGCGACGAAGCTCTGCGCGGGCAACACGGCATGGCCGGCGAGCGTGGCGGGGAAGGCGGTCTGTGCCGCGGCACCGCTGCATGCGAAGGCGGCAGCAAGGGCGACGAAGGACAGGGAGGCAAGGCGCGTCATGAGCGGAAAAGTGTTCAAGTGGAAAACGCGTGACCATGCCGGCGGGGCATGACACAACCATGACATCGCCGTCCCGCCACCGCCCTTTCAGGGAGCGATGTCGACCGTCACTTCCCGCGACTCCGCACGCCCCTGGTCATCGACCGCGCGCAGCAGGTAGCGCCGGCCCGAGCTCGCGAGATCGGGCATCCAGGTGATGCCTTCGCCCGGCGCGGCGCGGCCGATGAGCGCGTCGTCCGCGAACCAGTAGATCGCCTGCGTGCCGGCCGCAGCCTCGGCGCGCAGCACCAGCGGCTCCGGCTTCTTCACGCGCAGCGGGTGGCGCACGCCGCGCAGCGGCGATGTGATGAGCGGCGCGCTGTCCGAGGACGCATCGCCTTCGCCGCCCTGCGCCTTCTCGCAGCCGTCGGAAGGCGCGCTCGCTCGCGGCAGCCCCGCCTGGCGGAACAGCCGGCGCATGTCGCTGCCCCATTGCTCCACCACCTGCTGCCGCGCGTTGGGCTGCGGGCCACAGACGACCTTGCCCGTCGTCTCGTCGACCCACACCGCGCGATGCAGGTTGCTGACCTGGATCGGCGACTTGCCGGCGATGAACCATGTCATGGTGCGCACCGGGCACAGCGCGTCGGGCAGGCCGCCGGTCGCCGAGCAGACTTCGACCTGGCGCAGGTCGGGCGGTCGGCGCGACGCCATCTCGCCGGGGTCCAGCCGCTCGGCGCGCAGCGCGTCGACCATGCGCAGGAAGAGCGGAGCGGCGGCATCCACGCCTACCAGCGCCGGGTTGCTGCTTCCATCGAAGTTGCCGACCCACACCACCAGCACGTGGCGGCCGAACACGCCGGCGGTCCAGGCATCACGGAAGCCCCACGAGGTGCCCGTCTTCCATGCGATGGCGGGGCGCGCGGGCAGCGTGGTGTCGGGACGCGGCGTGTGGCGCAGCATGTCGAGCGTGATGAACGATGCCTCTTCGCTCAGCAGGTGCAGCGGCTGCACGGGCTTCTCGTCGGGCGCGGGCTGCGTGTAGCGGATGGGCTGCGAGACGCCGCCGTTGGCCAGCGTCGCGTACATGCCGGCCAGTTCTTCCGGTGTGACCTCGCCGCCGCCCAGCACCAGCGCGAGGCCGTAGTGCTGTTCGCTCTGCAGCTTCTGCACGCCCGCAAGCCGCATGAAGTCATAGAGCCCCGGCTTCGAGAGCTTCGCGGCCACCGCCACCGCGGGCACGTTGCGGCTGCGGATCAGCGCCTCCTGCGCCGGCAGCGGCCCCGCGAAGCGATGGTCGAAGTTCTCGGGCGTGTAGGGGCCGAAGGAGGTTGGAGCATCTTTCAGCATCGTCTTCGGATGCAGCAGCCCCTGGTCGAGCGCCAGCGCATAGATGAAGGGTTTGAGCGTGGACCCGGGCGAGCGCTTGGCCTGCGTGCCGTTGACCTGTCCCGCGATGGCGTCGTTGTGCCAGTCGGCCGAGCCGATCAGCGCGCGCACCTGCATGGTCGAGGCGTCGAGCAGCAGGGCGCTCGCGTTCGTCATGCCCACGTCGGCATGCGCGCGCAGGTACTGCGCCATCACGCGTTCGAGCGTAGCCTGCATGCGCAGGTCGATGGTGGTTCGCACCTCCTGCACGCCTCGCTCCTGCGCAAGCAGCATGTCGGTGGCGTGCGGCGCGAGAAAGGGCAGGCTGCCGCGCGACTGCGCCGACAGCGCGAGCTGCGCGTCGGGCGCGTGCTGCTTCGCCGTCGGGTCGCGCTCGGCCCACAGCGCCCAAAGACGCTCTCGTGCCGACTGCAGCTCGGCATTGCGCCCGCGCTCGGCGATGCGCTTGACGGGGTTCTGCGGAATCACCGCGAGCGTCAGCGCCTCGGGCAGGCTCAGCTTGGCGGCGTCCTTACGGAAGTAGATGAGGCTCGCGGCCTGCACGCCCTCGATGTTGCCGCCATAGGGCGCAGTGTTGAGATACGCCTCCAGGATGTCGTGCTTGCTGAAGCGCGCCTCCAGCCATAGCGCGGCGAAGATCTGCGCGACCTTGCCTGTGGGCGTGCGGCTGTCGATGCCATAGACGCGCCGCGCGAGCTGCATCGTGAGCGTGGAGCCGCCCTGCCTGCGCTCGCCGCTCGCGATGCGCCACGCGCTGCGCACCAGCGCGGCCGGGTTGACGCCGGGGTGCGCGTAGAAGCGCCGGTCCTCGTAAAGCAGCACCGCATCGACCAGCGTGGGCGAGATGCGTTCCAGCGGCACCCAGAGCCGGTACTGCTCATCGGCCGCAAGGGTGAGCCGCATCAGCTCGCCGCCTTGCGCATAGACCGCGCGCGAGCTGCCGACGGTTTCGCTCAGCGGGGCGTGGGGCCACAGGCGCAGCAGCGCGAGCAGGAAGACGACGGCTGCGAAGGCGATGGCCATTCTCTTCCTCCCTCTCCCTCCGGGAGAGGGTTGGGGTGAGGGCATCGGCGATGGATCGAGCGCGGGAGCCATGGTGGTACCGCCCCCTCACCCTAACCCTCTCCCGCAAGCGGGAGAGGGGACAAGGCAAGAGCGCGTCATGATCAGTTCGCCACCACCTGGAAGCGCGCACCGGCCGAGCGCGAGAGCACGCGCCGGTCGTACATCGCCTCGCCGTACGCCGCCGGCACCACGTAGTCGCCCACGTTGGTGGCGCGCGCCTTGTAGGTCACCTCGAGCAGGTCCTTGCCGATGCCGCCGTAGAACACGACGCGGTCCTCGCGGATGTCGGCGTACTGCACCTTCCACGATCCGCCGCCGCCCAGGCGCTTCTTCCAGATGGGCGCGTCGGCGTTGGCGGCATCGTCGTCGCCCACGGCCTGCAGCACCGGCTCCAGGCCGCCCGGCAGCACGTCGACCAGGGCGACGTCGTTGATCTGCGCGCGCTCCAGGCTGCGCACGCGCACCCGCACCGTGACCTCTTCGCCGAGCTTGGCCTTGGTGACGGGGTTGCCCTTGGCGTCGAGCACCTCGTGGAAGATCTCCATGCCCTTGTTCACCGGCGTGGCGGGCACGTTGCGCTCGAAGCCCTGTTCGGCCCAGCTGTAGTACAGGTTGAAGTCGCTGTCGTTCGACAGCCTCAGCTTCGCCGTGCCGGCCGGCACCGCGGCGCGCGTGATCGGGTTCACCGCGCCCAGCGCGAGCGCCGCGGCCTGGCCTTGCGCGTTGACGGTGCTCGCCGAGAGCTTGCCTTCCACGTTCTGCCCGACCGCCTCGAAGTACGAGTCGACCGCGAGCAGCATCGAGGCCGACGACAGGCTGTTGTACCAGCCGTCGCGGACCATCTCGGCCATGCCTTCCCACACCGCGGGCTTCAGCGTCTTCAGCCGCGTGGGGAAGTGGCGGCCCACCAGGTGCAGCGTCATGCTGTCGTGCACCAGCGGGTCGTAGTAGGAGCCCCAGACGTTGCGGCGCTGCTTCTTCTCGCTGCGCGCGAGCAGGTCGGCCCACACCGGGTCGAGCAGCTCGTTGGCCACCTGCTCCTGCTTCACGAGCTGATAGCTCGCGGCGAGATACACGGCGCCGAGATCGTCGCCCCAGCCCGCGCCCTGCCGCGACAGCTGGTTGCGGCGGGCTTCGCGCAGGTTGGCCAGCGCGGCCGGCGCGACGATGCCCTGGCGCGTCAGCAGGTAGGCCGCCTGCGTGCGCTGGCGCCAGCCGTCGAGCGTGTTGTCGCCGCTGCCGAGCCAGCCCTGCAGGTATGTGTCGGCCTTCTGCAGCAGGTCCTGCGGCACGGGCAGCTTGTGGTCCTTGGCCTCGACCAGCAGCTGCACCGCATAGAGCGTGGCGAAGGGGTCGGTGCCGGCGCCGGGCCACAACGAGAAGCCGCCGTCGGCCGTCTGCCGCGCGCGCAGCTGCACCAGGTAGCGTTCGAAGGTCTTGCGCGCCTCCGGCAGCGGGCCCTGCTCCGCGGTGCGGCCGCGCGACATTTCCTTCACCAGCTCGGGGCGGCCCGACAGCAGCACGGCCGGAAAGGTCTGGCTCGTGATCTGCTCGGTGCAGCCGTGCGGATAGGCCTCCAGGTACTGCATGAGGCCGGTCGCGAAGGCCCAGGGCGCGGCCGACACGGCCACGTCGCTCTGGCGGAAGTTCGGATACAGGTCGGCCTGGCTCGAGATTTCTCCCGCGCGCTGGAAGCTGCCGGCCTGCACCAGCGTGACGAAGGGCGACGCGGGCCGCACGCTCACCTCGGTGGACAGGCGCGCGCTGTAGTTCTTGTGCGTCGAGGTGAACACCAGCGCGGAAGAACCCAGCACCGCCTGCTCGCCCGGTTTGGCACGCACGTTGAACCTGGTGCTGGCTTCGCCGCGCTCGTTGACCTTGAGCGTCTGCGTGGCCTCGCCCACCACTTCGAGCCCGCCCGATGCGGTGAGCGTGAGCGCGATGGGTGCTTCCTTGCCCGATCCCACGATGTTGTTGGCCAGGCCCACGCCCACCTCGACGGTGTCGCCGGGCGCCATGGCCAGCGGTGCGTTCGGCAGGATCACCATGTCGCCGCGCACCACGGTGCGGGTGCTCTTGGCGGCGGTGGTCTCGTCGTTCACGGCCACGGCCATCACGCGCAGGCTGCCGTTGAAGCTCTCTGGCACGGTGTAGCTGAACTCGCGGCTGCCGTTCACGTCCACCAGGCCCGACCAGTAGGTCACCGGCTTGTCGCGCTTGCGCTTGAACGGGTTCAGGTGCTTGCCGAGCTCGCCTTCGCCGTCACCGCCGGGCGCCGCGCCCTGCATGAGCTTCTTGAACTCGGGCAGGATCAGGTCGAGCGTCTGCAGCGTGCCGACTTCGAGCGCGCGCTTCTGGAAGAAGTGCTTCAGCGGATCGGGCGTCTTGTAGCGCGCCACCTGCAGGATGCCTTCGTCCACCGCGAACACCACGGCGCGCGTGGGCTTGTCGCTGGTGAGCTTCATCTTCACGGTCTGCCCCGGCTTCACCAGCTCGGTGCTGGTGAGCTGCAGGTTGGCGGTGCGTTTCGTCAGCGCGGTGGCGAAGGGCACCACACCGTACGACAGCGGGCTCATGTAGACCTCGTCGGAGGCCGGGTCGCGCACGAAGTGCACGTTGATGTAGCCGGTGCCCTCGAAGTCCTTGGGCACGGTGATCTTCTGCACCGATGCGGTCTTGTCGGTCTTGAACCATGCATGCGCGTACACCTTGTCGCGCTCGATGGTGATGAGGCCCGCGCCCACGTACGGCGCGCGGATGCTCACCGAGATCTCCTGGCCCGGCTCGTAGTCCTTGCGGTCGAGCGTGAGCTGCAGCTCGGCGTTGCGGTCGAGCGAGCGCGACACGTTGGCGTTGCCCGCCACGCTGTACTCCACGCGGTTGAGCTCCAGCCCCTGCGCGTTGCGCACCACGTAGGCGAAGTTGCCGGGCGCGGCGGTGTCCAGCACCACGTTGTTGCCGACCGCGGCGATGGCGAAGGGCTTCTCGTCGAGCACGATCTCCTTGCGGCGCGACTCGTAGCGGTACAGGCCGTTGTCCTGCTTGATGAGCACCGACAGCACCTTGCGCTCGACGCGCTCGATCTTCAGGTCGGCCACAGCCGTCTTCTTCGCGCGCGGGTCGATGGCGATCACGGTGGCGTTGCGCGTGGCGCCCTTGCTCACGTAGCTGGTGTCGCCGTCGACCTTCACGCCGATGAGGTAGGGCATGTCGCTCACCAGCGTCTGCGCCTCGGCCGACACGCTGCGCCCGCCCTCGGGCTCGAAGGCCTTGGCGAGCACGTGCACCTGGTAGGTGGCGGCGTCGAAGCGCGAGAGGCGCAGGTCGAACTCGGCCTTGCCGTCGGCGCTGGTCTGCACGCTGCCCAGGTCGTCCACCTGCTTCTCGGTGGCGCGCTGCGGGTCGAAGAAGGCGTAGTCGGTGAAGGCACGGAACACCGGGAAGCCGGGGCTCAGCGTGAGCGTGCCTTCCACCTTGCGGTCGGGCGCGGGCGTGCCGAAGAGGTTCTGCACGTCGATCTGCGCCTTCAGGTCCTTGGGGCTCACCCAGCCTTCGGCGACTTCATTGCTGAGCTTGGCCGTGACCTTGGTGCGGTCGGGCAGGAACTCCTGCACCTTCACGGTGGTGCTGCCGATCAGCAGGCTCTCGACCTCGGGCGCGCCGGGCGACGACTGGCGCGGCAGGTAGAGGTTGACGGCGTAGTTGCCGGTGGGCGAGGTGTCCTGCGTGGTGTGGGCGATCTCCGCCGCGCCGCCGGGGCCGAGCCGAAGCTTCTCGCGGCGCACGCTGAGGCCGCGCGCGTCGATGATCTCGGCTTCGAGCGGCAGGTCGCGCAGAGAAGTGCCCCAGTTGCCGGCCTTCACCATCATCGCGATGTGCATGGTGTCGCCGGGGCGGTAGATGCCGCGGTCGCTGAAGACATAAGCCGTCATCTGGTTCGGCACGCCGGCCGCGCGCAGGCCGCCGACGTCGAAACGGGAGATGTCCAGCGTGCGGTCGCTGCGGTTGAAGGGCAGGAAGCTCAGGTCGCCGTCCTTGCGCACGACCAGCACCACCGGCGCCTTCTCGCGCTGGTAGCCGGCGAGGTTGGGCAGCTTGGCCGCGCCCGTCGCGTCGGTGGCCTGCGACGCGACGATCATGCCGTTGCGGCCCCACACCTCCACCAGCGCGCCGGCCACGGGCTGGCCGCTGGCAATGCTCTGCACGAACACGTCGCGCGTGCCGTCGAGCGACTTCTTGGCGACGATGCCCAGGTCGGTGACGAGCACCAGTCGCTGGTCGACCTGCTGCTCGGGGCTGCCGCCTTCGCCGTTGTCGCCGCCGCCTTCCTCTTCGGAGGATTGCTCTTCCTGTTGCTGTTGCGCGTCCTCCGGCTGGCCTTCGCCCTCCGGCTTCTTCTTCGCCTTGGGGTCGTAGCCCTGCACCTTGAGCAGGAACACGCCACGGCGATCGGTCGCGTCGCTGCGCAGGTATTCGGCGAAGTCGACGGTCTCGTAGTGCGCCTTGCCGGCGGGAATGCTCAGCGGAATCTCCTTCTGGAAGCGGTCGACGAGGTTGTCCGACTGCAGGCCGCCGTAGAACTGCGGATGCGCGAAGTCGCCGTTGGTCTGCGTCACCAGGTGCTGCAGCTGCTGCGGCAGCAGGCGGCCGATTTCGAGGCGGATGCCGGGCAGGTCGCGCACGAGAATCGGCAGCTTGCGTTCGCCCGAGAGCGCGAGCAGCGAGCCCTGGCTCATGATGGTGAGTTCGGGCGCGAAGGTCTTGAGCAGGCGCACGTCCTGGCGCGCGGCGCCCAGCTGGTAGCCGCCGGGCGTCTTCAGGCCCTTGGCCACGCGCACCAGCAGGTAGCGCCCGCCCTCCGCCTGCGGCATGCGGAAGCTGACCATCTCGGTCACCTCGCGCTCGCTGGCGATGGGCTGCAGGTTGAGCTTCTTCGCACGGCGCAGCACCGCGTCGGTGACCTTCGACGGATCGGCGGACCAGTCGAACTTCTCGTCGGGATCGCCCTTGGCTTCTTCCGTCACGGGCAGCAGCCAGGCCTGCACCACGCGAGCCATCTCTCGCTCATGCACCGGCATGGAGGCGGTGACCTGCATCACGTGCTCGGGCTCGCCGTTCTCGCCGGTGACGATGGTGGGCTCGATGCCGGAGATGGACAGGCTGTAGAGGCCCGGAATGTCGACCGCGCGCGACTGGTCGTTGCGAAGCGCCGGTCCGCCCTTCTGCGCCACCGTGCCGGCCGTGAGGCTCAGGATCGCGGGCCGCGTCTTCTCGGGAATGGGCAGCGGCTCCGACTGCAGCGTGGCGATGAGGCGCAGCTTGTCGTAGCTGACGGTGAACTTCTCGCTCGCGCACTTGCCCACGCTGAAGAAGGAGCTGCTGCAGGGCTGGTCGTAGGTCAGCACCAGGCGCTTCTCGAACTCGGCCGTGTTGACGGGGTGCGAGAAGCGCACCTGGAAGAGCGCGCGGCGCACGTTGGCCTGGACCGGGTCCTGGTAGAACTCGGCACCTATGAACTGCGCGGTGAACTCGGGCGAAGTGAACTCGTACTTGCGCTGCGCCAGCTCGATGTGCGGCGCGAGGGCGCTGTCGGCAATCTGCACCTTGTAGGGCTGGCCGACGGGCCAGTCCTGGGCGGGCAGGAATTCGAGCCGGTTCTGCTTTGTCCACGTCCATCGACCGGCGATGGCGGGCTCGATGGTGACACCGGTGGCTTCCTGTCCGACGCGCGCAATGGGCGCCACGGAGGCCGAGAAGTTGATGACGTAGGGGTTGGGGCCCTTGTCGAATTCGATCTGCGTGCGCTGCGGCGAATCGGCCTTCGCGGTGGCGACCACGGGTTCGACGCGATCGGGCGTGAGGCCGTGCCACCACTTCATCACATGGGGATGGGCGATCCAGCCGGCCAGTGCGAGCAGCACAAGCACCACGAGCCACGCGAGGCGCTGCTGCAGCCATTGAAGTCCCAGAAGAAGGAAGGCGCCCAGGATGCGCAGCCACCCCGGGGGTCGCCAGGAACCGATGAGCCCGCGGGCCAGCGGACGCAGGAAGCCGAGCGCGCGGCCCAGCCCGGTGAAGAGCACGTCGCTGATCGACGCGAGTTTTCTGTTGGCGACTTGAAGCATGGAAGCTCCCCACTGTTTTTTTGTTGGCGCCCGCGAGTGTGCGAGCCATCTGTGAAGCAATCGCGCTGTGTGTGAAGTCTTCGTGAAAACCGCACAGGCCCGCGCCGGGCCTTCTTTCATCAGTTCATTTCAACGGCTCATAGCTGGGGCTTGGTCACCATCAGGTAGAACACGACCACCATGGCCGCGAAGGCCGGATAGCCCAGCAGTTCCCACCAGCGTTGGTAGCGCGCATAGAGCGGCGGCAAGGGCGCCGCATTGCGATGCGCCTGCGCCGCGATGGCCGCCATGCGGATCTGCAGCCACACCACCGGCAGCCAGCAGGCGCCCGCGAAGACGAACAACGCCAGCGACAGCGCAAGCCACGGCGTGGACAGCGGAAAGCCCGCCATGTGCGCCAGCGCGAAGCCGGTGGCCGGCTGCAGGATGACGGTGGGCGTGGTGAACCACCAGTCGGCGCGCACCACCAGCCGGCTCACCACCGCCTGCGCGGGCACGCTGCCGCTGCGGTTGGCGAAGAACATGTAGAAGGCGGAGCCCAGCCCCGTTCCGACCATCAGCACGCTGGAGACGATGTGCAGCCACTTGAGGACGAGGTAGGTGTTCATGGCGCGGCGCGACGAAGCAGGTGCCACAGCAGGGCGGCGATGGGAAGGTTCTTCAGCAGCGGGCCCAGCGGATGCAGCCACAGGCCGGGCTGCAGCACGGTTGCCACCAGCGTCATGACGAGCATCAGGGCAAGGGCCGCGGCATAGCTGGCGCGCCCGGGCCACCGCAACAGCGCGATGCCGACCGCGAGATCGGCCGCCGCGCCGCCGACGACCAGCCCCTGCACCAGCCACTGCGGCGACGCGATGCCCGCGGCAGCCAGCACGTCACGGCTCTGGCCGTTCAGTTCGACGACGCTGACCACGGCGGTGACCAGCCAGACGGCGACGAGGCTGTAGCGCAGCAGGCGTTCCTCCGCAGCGGAATCCTTCACGTGGAGGAGCCTCCGTGCTCAGTGCGCTGCCACGCAACGACTTCATGCGCATGCTTAGCCAGGAACGCATGCATGCGCGCGAAGCGCCGCCGCGTCTGCCGTGCGAAGACCCACGCGACCACAGGCTCCAGCAACCAGCGCAACGCCTTCGGCCCCGCCTCGATGGTGTAGACATAAATGAGAACCGAATGGCCCGGCTGCGCATCGCGGTGCCGCATGGAAGCGGCCCAGCGGCTGAAGGGGAAAGAGCGACCGACCATCGAGGCCGCAGCCACATGCGGTCGGTCGAAGCTCACGAAGCGCGTTCGCATCGACAAGCCGCGCAACCAGCCGTGGCCCGTATTCTCCGTCTCGGCCCCGACAAAAGGACAGGGCGCGCCGCCCACCACGCGGGCGTTGCCGACCAGCGAGTCCCAGCGTGCGCGCCACAGGTGGTAGTGGAAAGCGTCGAATACCACGTCGGCAGGCGCCGGCATGTCGAACTCAAATCGCCGGTGCGCCATGGCCTGCCACTGTGATTGGCGCTTCTTCGACCACGTCGGTCACCATGCCCCAGCGCGCGAACTCCGGCTCGAACTCCGGCAAAGCCAGCAGACTCATGCAGGCATGCGCGCCAACGGGCAGCGCTGAATCGCCGTTCGCGAGCCGGCGCGCCAGCAGGATCGCGGCCATGCACGGGATTTCCGGCCCATGGTTGTCGTCGGCCGCGATGTGCCAGGCACGGCGTGCCGGCCGGCCCTGTGCATCGGTGCCTTCGACGCGCACGACCATTCCGCCCAGCGCCGTGCCCAACGCGTCGAACACGCCACCGGCGGAATGCAGCAGGGGCGCCAGCCTCTGCGGCGCCGGCAGCAGTCCCGCGCGGCGCATGAAGGCCAGGAAGGCGAAGGCGCGCTGCGCCAGCCCGACTTCGAGCGCAGCGCGGAACATCACCGACTGCACTCCAACGTAGCGCGCCGGAAAGAGTTCCAGATCGGGAATGTCGCAAAGCGCCCCGCGCCGCGGCTTCATGCGCGCGAACTCGACCTTCACCGGATCGGCCCAGCCGGGCATCTCGACCCAGCCGCCTTCTTGCCAGACGCGGATCGGCTCGCCGCAGTACGCGAGCACGCCGGCCAGCGTGGCCTCGCCGCGCGACGCGCCCTGCGCCGGGGCAATGCAGATATCGATGCTGCGGACGCCTTGCCAGCCGGCCGCGAGATGGTCGACCACGGCGGACGACAGTGCAGGCACGGTGCTGGCGCCGCTCACCGCGGTGCGGCTGGCGCTGCGAAAGGCGGCGTCCAAAGCAGCAGGAACGCCGCACACGAAGCGCCGTCCGTCAGCCAGGTCGATGTAGTGCGCACCCGCCGTCGCGACGGCCTGCGGCACGCGGTAGTCCTGGTTCTGGAAGGGGCCGGCGGTGTGGATCACCAGCTCCACGCCAAGGCCGCGCAGGGTGCCGGCGAGATCGGCGGCCTGCACGTCGATGCGTACGCCGCTCGCGGCCGCGCCCAGCGATGACGCGAAGGCCGTGGCGCGCTGAGCGTCGCGCCCCGCCACCAGCAGTTCGATGCCGGGGCTGCCGGCCAGCGCGCGGCTGATGCGCGCGCCGAAGTTGCCGTAGCCGCCGAGCACCACGACCTTCATGCCGCCGCCACCGCGTCCGTTCCAGCGACATGCCCGCGCGTGAAAGCTTCTTCGAAGATCGAGTAGCCCGACCAGTCCGCATGCGCAAACGACAGCCGGCCCGCCGCCACGCTGCCGCGGTGCGCCGCATCAGGCGCGCTGCGCTGCGAGCCGATCTGCGCCAGCAGGCCGGGCCTGGGGATGGACATGGCGTGCCCGTAGCGCGTGATCTCGATGCGCGAGACCAGCGAGGGCAGGTCGGGGTGCGGCACCGACAGCTCTGCGAGCAGGTCGTCGCGCCAGCCGGTCCAGGGGCGCTCCAGCAACAGCTTGCGGCCGTCGGCGGTGTCGTAGCCGCTCGGGCCCAGCGGGCGGTACCAGCTCAGCACGGTGCCGCGCGGCGTGGGGTCCAGCGTCTGGTGCCGCGCGTCGACATAGCCGAGGCCCCTGGTGCCGTAGATCACGTTGTCCCAGCTCGGCGCTGCGCCCACGCGGTCGGCCAGCGGGCCGCGCAGGTGGATGTTGGCCACCAGCCAGGGCGCGTAGCGCACGTGCGCCGCGGCGTTCTTCAGAACCTCGGGCGGGTTCTGGACCACGCGCGCGGCGATGAACACGGGCAGTGCGACGATGCAGCGCTCGGCCTGCCAGCGCACCATGGATTTCGATGCCGCGTCCCACGCATCGACCTCAACGCCGTCGCGCACTTCGGCGATGCGCGTGACGACGCTGCCGGTGCGCAGGCGCTCGCCGAGCGGCCTGGCAAGCTGCTTCGTGAGCCAGCCGTTGCCTTCCGGCCAGGTGAGGATGCCGTCGCGCTCGGGGCTCGAATCGTTGACGCTGCCCGTCGGATCGCCGGGCGCGTGGAAGCCGTGCCGGCTCGCGAAATAGTGGATGCCGGCCCAGGCCGACACCTGCCCGATGCCGGCGCCGTAGTCGTCGCGGCAGCAGTAGTCGAGGTACCAGCGCAGCTGCACGTCGCTGAAGCCTTCGGTGTCGAGCCAGCTCTCGAAGCTGAGGGCGTCGAGCGCCAGCAGCTCGGGCGTGATGGCGACCTTGAGCGTCGGAATGGCGAAGTGCGCGGCGTGCTGCAACGCATCCATGCGCTGCGCGAACCTGCGGTACTGCGCGAGCGTGGCTTCGCCCACGCCGTGCACGGGCAGCAGCCCGTCCTGCCATTCGCCGTGGAAGAACAGGCGCTCCTGCGGACTGTGGCAGAGCGTGACCTCGTCGTATTCCCAGCGGCCCGCCACGCGGCGGCGCAGGCCGAGTTCTTCCAGCAGATCCTGCACCTCGCGCGCGTCGTCGCCCGGCACCGGCAGGTAGTGCGCGCCGAGCGGGCAAGCGATGCCGTTGACCATGCCGCCGCGCGCGTTGCCTCCCGCGGTGTCCTCCAGTTCGAGCAGCGCGAAGTCGTCGATGCCCGAGAGCCGCAGCGCACGGGCCGCGGCGAGGCCCGCGACGCCGCCGCCGGCGATGACGACGCGAGTGCGCTTAACCGTGGCGGGCGTCGTACTCCCGAGAGCGCCATCGCGCATCGCGTGGCCGCGATTGACGTCGATGCCGGTAAAGCCGCCTTCGATGGGCGGCGCAGGCGCCTCGCAGCCCGCGAGCGCGAGAGCACCCGCGGCCCCCGCCGCAGCCCCGAGAAATCCGCGCCGCCTCATCCGCACCTGCCTGTTCGGCGTGTTCCAGGAACACCGCGGAACCGGCCCTGTCGGGCCGCAGGTGTTGCCCCCGGCGAGGGGGTTGGCGAAGCGACACGAAGTGCGCGAAGCCTGGGGGAGTGCATCATTCAGTGCGCCATGACCTTGCCCCACTCCTGTTCGTAGGTGGTGACGAGGATCTGGTTCGACAGCCGGTTCACTTCGGCCGGCACGCGCGCCATGTCGAGCGGAAAGTCGAACATCAGCGGCAGAGTGGTCGGGGAAAGGAATCGCAGGCCCGTCGGCAGGGCATCGGGCATGCGGTACGGCCGGCGGCTCGCGATGATGTAGCCCCATTCGCCGAAGCTGGGCACGTGCGCGTGGTACGGCGTGGCGCGCAGGCCCACCGATTCGATGGTGGCCGCCACGGTCCAGTAGCTCTTGCGCGCCACCAGCGGCGAGGTGGTCTGGATCACCGCATAGCCGCTGGCCGACAGGCGCTTCTCGAGCAGCGAGTAGAAGCTGTTGGTGTAGAGCTTGCCGATGGCGAAGTTGGTCGGGTCCGGAAAGTCGACCACGATCACGTCGAACATGTCGCCCGGCTGCTGCAGCCACTGGAAGGCGTCGGTGTTGACGATCTTCACCTTCGGCGAGGAGAGCGAATGGCCGTTGAGCGCGGCCAGGGTTTCGTGCTCGGTGAAGAGCTTCGTCATGTTCGGATCGAGCTCCACCAGCGTGACCGACTCGACCGAGGGGTACTTGAGAATTTCACGCACCGCCATGCCGTCGCCGCCGCCGAGCACCGCGACCTTCTTCGGCGCGCCCTGCGCCGCCATCACCGGATGCACCAGCGCCTCGTGATAGCGGTATTCGTCGCGCTCGGCGAACTGCAGGTTGCCGTTGAGGAACAGCCGGTGCCCCAGCAGCCCGCGCGTGACCACGATGCGCTGGTAGGGCGAGGTGGCGCTGAAGACGATGCGGTCCTGGTAGAACTTGTCCTCGGCCAGCGTGGTGATGTGGTTGGCCCCGACGAAGGCCGCAACCAGCGCGGCCAGCGCGAGAAAGCAGGCGACGGCATGCGCGCCCACGCGGCGCAGCTCATGGCGGAAGAGCCACAGCGCCCAGACCGCCACGGCCGCGTTCATGAAGCCGAACAGCAGGCCGGTGCGGATCATGCCCAGTTGCGGCACCAGGATCAGCGGGAAGGCGACCGACACCGCCAGCGCGCCGAGGTAGTCGAAGGTGAGCACCTGCGACACCAGGTTCTTGAGCACGATGTTGCGCTTGAGGATGCGCATCACCAGCGGGATCTCGAGCCCCACCAGCGTGCCCACGACCATCACGAGCCCGTACAGCAGCAGCCGGAAGGCGCCGGGCACGTAGGCGTTGGCGAGGAACAGGATCGCCGGCAGCGCGCCGCCGATCAGCGCAACCAGCAGTTCGATGCGAAGGAAGTGCGCCGGCAGCTGGCGGTCGAAATAGCGCGAGAGCCAGGAGCCCACGCCCATCGCGAACAGGTAGGTGCCGATGATGGTGCTGAACTGCAGCACCGAGTCGCCCAGCAGGTAGGAGCTGAGCGCGGCCGCCGTGAGCTCGTAGACGAGTCCGCAGGCGGCGACCACGAACACGCTGGCGAGCAGCGCGATCTCGATCGGTTGCGGCCCCCGCGCGTCCGGGGTGCGCGCGGGCAGGGCCGCGTCGCTCAATGGATTGCAGCAGCCACGATGATGCTGATGCCCAGGCTCATTGCCGCCACGACGAGGCCCAGCGCCACGTTCTGCTTCTCGACGATCTCGCCCCACAGGTCGTAGGGCGTGATCTTGTCGATGATCAGGAAGCAGAGCCAGAAGATCACGACGCCGATCAGCGCGTACACGAGCGATCCGAGGACCACGCCCGGTTTCAGCCATTCAAATCCCATGGGGACCTCCAGTCGTAGTAATGATGAGAGACATCGCGTGCATCTTCGCCGTCATTTGTGGCCGCCGCCACTCGAATAGCCGCCGTAGGAGCCGCCCGAGCTGCGGTAGCCGCCCGACGAGCTGCTGCTGCAGGTGCTCAGGATGATCAGCAGGATGATGATCACCACGATGATGAGGATGATCGTGCCGCAGCCCAGGCTCGAGGCCGCGCTCACGGGCAGCGCGTCGGCGCGCTTGAACATGTCCTTCTTCGCGTCGAGCTTGAAGGCGGTGGCGACCGCGCCGCTGTCGATCTTGCTGCCCGACGACCAGGTGAGCTCGTTGGTCGAGCGCTCCATCGACAGCAGCGCGCCGCCACTGGCGAAGTCGCGGTTGAAGGTCTTCTGGCCGCGCTCGACCTGCCAGTAGAACTCGCCCGCCACGTAGGTGGTCTCGGCGTTGTAGGCGTACTGCTGCTGGTAGCGCTTGCCGAGGTAGGTGGCGCTGCTGCCGTTCTCGGCCATCACCGGCGCGCCGGTGGTCGGCTTGACCATGCTCCAGCCGTCCTCGGCGTCGACCAGGAAGCTGAAGCCCCGCTTCTTGTTGTAGAGCAGGTATTCGTCCCAGCCGAACTGCTCGTCGTCGCCGGGCTCGCTGCCCATGCGATGCTGGAAGCCCACCACCTGCCACTGCGCGCCCTGCAGCTGGCCCATGGTGCCCAGCGCGATGAGCGGGCGCACGGGCTCGTCCTGCGTGGCGTGCTTCAGCTCGCCGCCGATGCCCTGCGACAGGTCGATGATGCTGTTGCACGAGCCGCAGGTGATGCTCTTGCTGTCGGCCAGGTTGACGGTGACGGGCGAGCCGCAGTTCGGGCAGTTGAAGCTGCGGCCTTTCTCGTCCTTGGCGGACTCGGCGCGCAGGCCGGTGAGCTGCAGGTCCTCGAGCTGCACCGAGCGGCCGAGGTAGGCGCTGGGCTTGGCCGTTCCGTAGTCGATGCTGAGCACCAGGCCGCGGTCGTTGCGCAGTTCGACCATCGCGAACTGGCGGCCCAACTCCGGCAGGTGCGGCAGTTCGCCCTGGGCCGAGGTCAGCGCCACCTGCTCGTTCGAGGTGACGGTGTAGCTCTGGCCGGCGAAGGCGCTGGTGGCGCCCACACGCAGGTCGACCGGCGGGGGCGCGGCGCGCTGCAGGTCGAAGGGCAGGGCGAAGACGTAGGCGCCGTTGTCCTCGCTGAGGATGCCGGTGCGGTCGCCGTCGAGCGACGCGATCCATTCGGTCCAGCGGCCGCCGGGGTAGGTGTACTGCAGCCGGCCGATCAGCGTGAAGGGCTTGTCCTGGATGCGGCCGGCGGCGAACAGCTGGAGCGGGCTGAAGTCGTCGAACAGCTCCGCCATCTTGCCGGTGCGCGCGAGCGTGTCGCCCTGGCGCACGACGGTGCTCTGGCAGTAGGGACAGACCGCGTGCGTCGATTGCGCCGAGCGGAATTCGACCGGCGCCCCGCAGCCGGGGCAGGGCGCTCGGTAGTAGCGTTGGTTGCCGGTTTCCTCAGCCATGGCGTCTCATCAGCCATGGCACGGGCGGCCACGAGTATTTCAAGCCAACGAGGCTTCCGACGCCCGTCGAAGGGGCGTCAGGCGCTATGCGGAACATGGCGCCGCGTCAGACCAGTTTCTTCAGCAGTTCGGCCTTCTTGGCGTCGAACTCTTCCTGGGTCAGGATGCCCTTGGTCTTGAGCTCGCCCAGCTTCTCGAGCGTGGTCATCACGTCGGCGGCGCTCACCACGGCCACCGCGGGTTGCTGCTGCTGCGCCGCGGCGGCAGCCGCCGCGTTGGGGCTCAGGCCCTGCGCGAGGTTCTGCGCCAGCACCTGCCCGAGCGCCACGCCGGCGCCCAGGCCCATCGCGTCGCCCGCGATGCCGCTGCCACCGGCGGCAGCGCCCTCGGCGAACTTCGGAATGGCCTGCGCCGTCTGGTACTGCATGAACTTGCCCATGTCGTTGCCGACCATGCCCATGCCGATCTTCTGGTCGAGGATCTTCTGCAGCTCTTCGGGCAGCGAGACGTTCTGGACCGTGATGTTCTCGAGCTTGATGCCGATCTTCTCGAACTCGGGCACCAGCTGGGCAGCGAGCGCCTGCGCGAACTGGATCTGGTTGGCCGCGAGGTCGAGGAAGGGCACGCCGCTGGAGGCGATGGCGTTGCTGATGTTCTGCAGCACCAGGCCGCGCAGCTGGCCGTCGAGGTCGGCCACGGAATAGATGTCGCGCGTGCCGGAGATCTCGGTGTGGAAGGCCTTGGCGTCGCCGATGCGGAAGGAGTAGTTGCCGAAGGCGCGCAGGCGCACGGCGCCGAAGTCCTTGTCGCGGATGGTGATCGGCTGGGGCGTGCCCCACTTCTGGTCGACCTGCTGGCGGGTGCTGAAGAAGTAGACGTCGCTCTTGAAGGGGGACTCGAAGAGCTTGTCCCAGTTCTTCAGGTACGTGAGCACGGGCAGCGTCTGCGTCGTGAGCTTGTACATGCCGGGGCCGAACACGTCGGCCACCTTGCCTTCGTTGACGAAGACGGCAACCTGCGACTCGCGAACGGTGAGCGAGGCGCCGTTCTGGATTTCCATCTCCGCCATCGGGAAGCGCCAGGCGAGCGTGCCGTCGCCCGTCTCGGTCCACTGGATGATGTCGATGAACTGCTTCTTGATGAAATCCATCAGGGCCATGATCGGTCGCTCCTCGTCAGGTTTTTTCAGGTTTTGTCCGAACTGTGCATATTGCCACACCGGCATTGAGAAACACCCGTGCTATTGGTCATGGGCCCCACTGGCCATGCGGCGTATGGCGTCATGCGCGAGGTCTACAATCGGCGCCCCCAGAAGAAGCGCCACCAGGAGCTACGGCACATGTCAGATTCGACCCCCTCGACCTCATCGACTCCCACGCCCGAAGACAAACGCGCAGAACTGCGCCGTGCCGCCCTCGAGTACCACGAGTTTCCCGTTCCCGGCAAGATCGCCATCGCGGCGACCAAGCAGATGGTCAACCAGCGCGACCTGTCGCTGGCCTACTCGCCCGGCGTGGCCGCTCCCTGCGAGGAGATCGTCAAGGACCCCGCCAACGCCTTCAAGTACACCTCCCGCGGCAACCTCGTGGCCGTCATCAGCAACGGCACCGCCGTGCTGGGCCTGGGCGACATCGGCCCGCTGGCCTCCAAGCCGGTGATGGAAGGCAAGGGCGTCCTCTTCAAGAAGTTCGCCGGCGTCGACGTGTTCGACATCGAAATCGACGAGAAGGACCCGGCGAAGCTGGTGGACATCATCGCGTCGCTGGAGCCCACCTTCGGCGCCGTCAACCTGGAAGACATCAAGGCCCCCGACTGCTTCTACGTCGAGCGCGAGCTGCGCAAGCGCATGAAGATCCCGGTGTTCCATGACGACCAGCACGGCACGGCCATCACCGTGGCGGCCGCCATGGTCAACGGCCTGAAGGTCGCGGGCAAGAAGATCGAGGAAGTCAAGCTGGTCGCCTCGGGCGCCGGCGCCGCGGCGCTGGCCTGCCTGAACCTGCTGCTGAAGGTCGGCCTGAAGCGCGAGAACGTGTTCGTCACCGACCTGGCCGGGGTGGTCTACGAAGGCCGTACCGAGCTGATGGACGACGACAAGCGCCTGTTCATGCAGAAGACCGACGCCCGCACGCTCGCCGAGGTGATCGAGGGCGCCGACGTGTTCCTGGGCCTGTCGGCCGGCGGCGTGCTCAAGCCCGCCATGGTGGCGAAGATGGCCAAGCGTCCGGTGATCTTCGCGCTGGCCAACCCCAACCCCGAGATCGCTCCGGAAGACGCCCATGCGGTGCGCGACGACGTGATCATGGCCACCGGCCGCACCGACTACCCGAACCAGGTCAACAACGTCCTGTGCTTCCCGTACATCTTCCGCGGCGCCCTGGACTGCGGCGCGACGACGATCACCGACGAGATGGAGATCGCCGCGGTGCACGCCATCGCCGACCTGGCGCAGGCCGAGCAGAGCGAGCGCGTGGCCGCCGCCTACGTCGGTGAAAAGCTGTCCTTCGGCCCCGAATACCTGATTCCGAAGCCCTTCGATCCGCGCCTGATGATGAAGATCGCGCCGGCCGTGGCCAAGGCGGCGGAGGAAAGCGGCGTGGCGCAGCGCCCCATCAAGGACATGGACGCCTACCGCGACAAGCTGCAGAGCTTCGTCTACGCCTCGGGCACCACGATGAAGCCCATCTTCGAAGCCGCCAGGCGCGCGAGCAAGAAGCGCGTGGCCTATTCGGAGGGCGAGGAAGAGCGCGTGCTGCGCGCCGCCCAGATCGTGGTGGACGAAGGCGTCGCGCGCCCGACGCTGATCGGTCGGCCGGCCATCATCGCCCAGCGCATCGAAAAGTTCGGCCTGCGCCTGAAGGAAGAACTGGACTACGACGTGGTCAACGTCGAGCAGGACCACCGCTACCGCGAGTTCTGGCAGACCTACCACCGCATGACCGAGCGCAAGGGCGTGACCGTACAGGTCGCCAAGATCGAGATGCGCCGGCGCCTGACGCTGATCGGCTCGATGCTGCTGCACAAGGGCGAGGTCGACGGCCTGATCTGCGGCACCTGGGGCACCACGGCCAACCACCTGCACTACATCGACCAGGTGATCGGCAAGCGCCCCGGCGGCTGCGAAAGCACCCCGCAGGACGTGCCGGTGTACGCCTGCATGAACGGCCTGCTGCTGCCCGACCGCCAGGTCTTCCTGGTCGACACGCACGTCAACTACGACCCCTCGCCCGAGGAACTGGCCGAGATCACCACCATGGCGGCCGAGGAAATGATGCGCTTCGGCCTGAAGCCGAAGGCGGCACTGCTGTCGCACTCCAACTTCGGCACCAGCAACGGCCCCAGCGCCATCAAGATGCGCAAGACGCTCGACCTGCTGCGCGTGCAGGCGCCCTGGCTCGAGGTGGACGGCGAAATGCACGGCGACGTGGCGCTGGACAGCAAGCAGCGCGCCGTCGTCATGCCGCACAGCGCACTGGCGGGCGACGCCAATCTGCTGGTTTTCCCGAACATCGACGCGGCCAACATTTCCTACAACCTGCTCAAGACGGCGGCGGGCGGCAACATCGCCATCGGCCCGGTTCTGCTCGGTGCGGCCAAACCTGTGCACATTCTCACGGCGAGCGCGACTGTTCGGCGCATCGTGAACATGACAGCCTTGACAGTCGCCGACGCAAACGCGGAGAGATAGGCCATTTGGCGAGAGTGGCCGCCAACTTAAAAAGCCATTCGATACCCTCGCGACTGCTCAAACTTTGGGCAGTCGCTTGCTATTTTCGCCAGCGTGGTGCACACTCGCGGGCTTGAATTTGCGGGTTAACCCCGACGTTGATCGCCAATTCGAACCCCCCGCTCTTTTCTTGTGGTGCCCCATGGCGGCTTACGCCTCGATCACGTCCTCTGTCACAAAGTTTGCGCTCACCAGTCTGATGCTGGTCGCGTTGACGACGGGGGCCGAGGCCCGCGGATGGTTCGGCACCGGGAAAACGTCCGCCGAGGAAACGATCGCGCTGGCAGAGTTGCCGGCGCAGGGCCAGCAGACCTACCGCGCCATCCTCGATGGCGGCCCCTTCAGGTACGACAAGGACGGCACGGTGTTCGGCAATCGCGAGCGTCTTCTGCCGCCGGCACGCCGCGGCCACTACCGTGAATACACGGTGACGACGCCCGGTTCGCGCAACCGTGGTGCAAGGCGGATCGTCTGCGGCGGCGAGCAGCGCACCGCGCCCGAGGCCTGCTGGTACACCGCAGACCACTACGCGAGCTTCAGACGGATTGCGCCATGAGCGATGAAAACGACCTGAGCGGCGCCTCGAAGCGCCCCGAAGAAATGATGATGACTATGGAAAGACCAGCGGAGATGACCTTATCCCTTCGTGCCGTACGCCCGAACATCGTGCAATCGATCCGCGCGTTCCGCGTGAACGACCTGCAGGACGCAGCCAACGCGGCCGGCCAGCACTTCCTGTACGCCAACCTGGGCAACGCCCAGACCAAGCAGGACGTGCTCGACCTGATCGCGCAGCAGTTCACGTTCCCGGCCCACTTCGGGAAGAACTTCGACGCGCTGTACGACTGCATGACCGACCCGTTGCATAAATCGGGCCCGCAGCCGGGATTCGTCATTGTGCTGGAGCAGATCCCCGCCAACGCCAAGTTCGACAAGGAAGCCCGCGAGCAGCTGCTCGACATCTTCCGCGATGCCTCGGACTACTGGGGCGACCGCAAGGTCCCGTTCCGGTGCTTCTATTCTTTTCTGTAGCCCGTTCTGCATCCACCAGCCAAGCAGAACGGGCGAACGAGGCTCAGCCGAACGCTGAAACCCTCGATGGCATCGAAGTGAACACCGCGGCGGCAGCTGCTGCTGCCGCCACCGAACCGGCCGGCGAAAAGATGCCGACCGACAAACTGGTCGACGTTTCGCCCCTGGCGCTGCGCATGAGCAGCCCCTTCAACGCAGGTTACTGGCTCGCCGCGGCCTGACCGACCTGCGCAAGGCAGCGGCAACCCCGCCCTGCCAGTCCCGCTGAAAGAAAAAAGCCCGTCACAGACGGGCTTTTTTCATGGGGCCACGGCCTGCGCCAGGGCCACGTATTCGGCCACCGGCACTTCCTCGGCCCGCCGCTGGGTGTCGAAGTCGCCGGCAAAGCCCTTCTCCTGCAGCCACTTGCCCAGCGTGTGGCGCAGCAGCTTGCGGCGCTGGCTGAAAGCCACCTGCACGATCTCGCCCAGCAGCTGTGCGTCGACAGCGGGCGGCACCGCCAGCGGCACCATCCGCACCACGGCGCTGTCCACGCGCGGCGGCGGATCGAAGCTCTCCGGCGGCACGAACAGCACGTTCTCCATCTCGTAGCGCCACTGCAGCATCACGCTCAGGCGGCTGTAGTCCGAAGTGGCGGGCTTCGCCACCATGCGGTCGATCACTTCCTTCTGCAGCATGAAGTGCTGGTCGGCGACCAGGCCGGCGCAGCCCAGTAGATGGAACAGGATGGGCGTGGAGATGTTGTAGGGCAGGTTGCCCACCACGCGCAGCGGCTTGCCCGGGAACCTCGCGGCCAGTTCGGCGAAATCGACCTTGAGCACGTCGGACTCGACCACGTCGAGCTGCGGATGCTCGCGCAGGCGCTTGGCCAGGTCGCGGTCGAGCTCGATCACGGTGAGGCGGCCCAGCCGCTCCACCAGCGGCTGCGTCAGCGCCGCGAGCCCCGGGCCGATCTCGACCATCGCATCGCCGGGCTGCGGCGCGATCTCGCGCACGATCGCATCGATGATCCCGCCGTCGGACAGGAAATGCTGCCCGAACCGCTTCCTGGCGATGTGCTGCGCCATGTCGTCAAGCCACCGTCGATGTGAAGAAAGGGATGCTGTGCCAGGAACACCGCGGAACCGGCTTTGCCGGGCCGCTGGTGTTGCCCCCTGCAAGGGGGTTGGCGAAGCGACACGAAGTGCGCGCAGCCTGGGGGTGTGCCATCAGGACTGCGGGGGCTCGCGGTACTCGACGTAGGCGCGCGCGCGCACTTCCTGCACCCAGGTGGTGAAGGCCTCTTCCACGCGCTGTTCGCGCAGCGCGGCGCGCGCGGCTTCGCGCTGTTCCGACTGGCTGAGCTTGGAGTCGCGACGGCCCACCACCTGGATCAGGTGCACACCGAAGCGCGACACCACGGGGTCGCTGATCTGGCCCGGGGAGAGCCGGTCCATGGCTTCCTCGAATTCGGGCACGAACTGGCCCGGGCGCGACCAGCCGAGGTCGCCGCCGTCCTTGGCGCTGCCGTCCTGCGAGTTGTCGCGGGCGAGGCCGGCGAAGTCGGCCGAGCCGGCCTGGATGCGGCGCTTGAATTCGGCCAGCTGCGCAACCGCCTGCGCCGTGGTGCGCTTGGGATCGTTGAGCAGCAGGATGTGGCGCACCTGCGTCTGGGTCACGGTGACGTCGCCCGAGCCGATCTGGGCCTTGGCCAGCACCTTGAGCACGTGGAAACCCGCGCTGGAGCGCACCGGGCCGGCGATACCGTTCACGGCGGTCGACTGCGTGGCCTCGACGAACAGCGACGGATAGCGGTCGGCGCTGCGCATGCCGATGGCGCCGCCGTTGGCGCGGTCGGGCGAATCGGAGTTCTCGCGCACCAGCTTGGCGAAGTCTTCGCCGGCACGGGCACGCTGGGCGACGTCCTGTGCCTTCTTCTGCGCGGTGGCCACCTGCGCATCGGTGGCGTTCTCGGGAACGGCCACCAGCACCTGCGCGAGGTTCAGGTTCTCGAGCGCGGCGTTCTTGACGGAGGTGTTGCGCTGGTCGCGCAGGTATTCGTCGGCCTCGGCGTCGCTGACCTTGACCTTCGCCTCGACCTCGCGGTCGCGCAGGCGCGTGAGCAGCAGCTGGTCGCGCAGGTCGTTGCGGAAATCCTGCTGCGCGATGCCTTCGGCAGCCACGCGGCGGCGCAGCTCGACCAGGCTGATCTCGTTCTGGCGCGCCACGGTCTGCTCGGCCTGGTCGATGGCCACTTCGTCGACCTTGATGCCGTTTTCCTTCGCGAGCTGGAGCTGCGCGCGCTCGGTGATCAGCCGCTCGAGCACGAGGCGCGTGAGCTCGCCGCGGGGAACGCGCTCGGCGTCGGGGTTCTCCTTGATCAGCCGCGACACGCGCGTCTGCACGTCGGTGTTGGTGATCGGCTCCGAATTGACCAGCGCGACGATGAACTCGGCCGAGCGCTGCACGGGCGGCGCCGCGGGAGCGGCGGCGGAGGGGCGCGCAGCCGGCGGCCCCAGGCGCGGCCCGGCGCGCATGATGTCGGTGATGCCGGTACCGGGACGATAGCCCTGCGCCCCCGCCGTGGCGGCGATTGCCGCGAGACAGCCCAGGGTGATGATGGAACGGATGTGTTTCATTGCGTCGCTCAGTCAGTCGTCTCAGTCGTAATTGGTGAAGCGGCTCGGCGCTTCGCCCGGTTGGCGCAGGGGTTCGTAGCGCTGGATGTTCTGCCGCAGGGTCTGCATGGGGCTCGAGCCGATGCTGGAGAAGCCGACGAATTCGAGCTGGAACATGATGCGGGTGTTCGCCGTCACCAGGCCCGTGGTGGTGCGCTGCAGCACCACGCGACCGATCCAGCAGCAGCCGTCGTACTCGAAGCCGAGCACGCCGTCGGTGAGCTTCTTGTCCTGCAGGCTGTAGTTGAGCCGACCGACCGCGTACCAGCGCCCGCCGCCCTGGCCCTTGCCGGGGCCGAGGTTCTTGCCCTTGTCGCCCCACAGGTCGTTGATCGGCCACTGCCAGCCCACGTCGATCGACTTGTTGCCGTCGGTCGCCGTCGGGGTGGTGGGCGCCTGGTAGCGGAAGGCGGCGCTCAGGTTGTGGTACGGCTCGGGGTTGTAGCGCGCGCTGATGGCCGAACGCTCCGACTTGCGGGTGTCGGGGTTGTACTGGACGAGGGTGTCCAGGCTCCACTTGGGCGTCCAGTTGATCGTGGCGCCCAGCAGCAGGTCGCTCGCGCGGTCGGTCACCGGCGTGCCGCCCGGCAGGGTGACCTTCTGGTCGCTGAAGCGGAACCGCTGCGCGATGCCGAAGCGCGCGGCCTCGGCGCCGGTATCGGGATCGATCAGGCGGGAGGTCACGCCCAGCGTGAGCGCGTTGGTGTCCGAGATGCGGTCGCCGCCCGAGAACGCGTTCTCGGTGTAGATGGTCGCGAAGCTGAAGTCGTTGGCCGCCGAGTCGTAGTTCGGCAGCATGCTCTGGTTGCGGTACGGCGTGTAGACGTAGTACGCGCGCGGCTCCAGCGTCTGGCGGAAGGCGCGCCCGAAGTAGCTGGCGTCCCGCTCGAAGGTCAGGCCGCTGTCGAGGCTGAACGTCGGCACCACCCGGTTGCTGGAAGTCGGGAAGAAATACAGCGAGCTCGGGTTGTAGACCTGACCGTTGACGTACTGGACGCCGTTGATCGTGAGCTTCGGGATGTCCGCCTGCGGCAGGTAGTAGTTGTACGAAGCCCCGTTCAGGATCAGCTTGGGAATGACGTACGTGCTCGGCGTGATGAACGGCCGGCTGATCGTGGCGACGGCCATGGCGCGGTCGCCGTCGGGCTGCGACTGCTGGGTGACGTCATAGCCGAGCTGGCCCACCGCGAGCCTGTTCACGCGGAAGCGCGTGTAGTCCAGGTTCAGCGCGACGTCGAAGCCGTGCCAGTCGTACTTGTTGTAGTTGGCCGTGATCTGCGGCATCCGGTCGTACGCGGGCACGATCGGCGACAGGTTGTACTGCAGGTTCTGGTACTTCAGCGCCCGGACCATGCCGCTCCAGTCGCCCTTGCTCCAGTTGAGCGACGCGTCGTTGGGCAGCTGGCGCTGCGCGAGCGAGGGCGTGCGGGTGAAGTCGCGCCAGTAGTCGTTGTCGCTCACCCGGTTGATGTTGATGTTGGCCGACAGCGAATCGAGGCCCAGCGCCTTGGCGTCGAAGTCCTGGTGGTGGTTGAGCCACAGGCCCCAGCGACGCGTGTTCTTGGGTGCGGGAGTCAGGCTGCTGGCGGTGATCTGCCCGTTCATCAGCTGCTGGAGCTGGCTGGCGCGCAGTTCGTTGTAGCGGTCGCCCACGAGGCGGTCGCTGCCCATCAGGTCGAAGCGGATCGTTCCCTTGTATTCCTTCTCGAGGTAGCGGAACTCGTTGCTGAAATTGATGCCGCGCTTGCTCATGATCGTCGGCGTGAACGTCGCGTCGCGGTTCGGCGCGATGTTCCAGTAGTACGGCTGCGCGATCTCGATGCCGTTGGTGTTGTCGATGCCGATGGTCGGCGGCAGCAGGCCGCTCTTGCGATCGTTCGACAGCGGGAAGCTCACGCTCGGAATGGGCGGCGTGGTGATGCCCATGAAGCTCAGGCGCGCGTTCTTGGCCACGCCCTCGTTTTCCTCGGTGTCGGTGGTGATCGAGGTCGCGGTCAGCAGCCAGGCCGGCATCCAGCCGGGGAAGTCCTCGCGGCGGCAGGTGGTGTAGGTGGCTTCGCGGGCGATCGACACGTTGGCGTCGACGAAGTCGATGCGCTTGGCCTCGCCGTGCGCCTCGTTCGCGAGGAACTTGTAGCGCACGTTGTTGAAGAAGCCCTCGAAGGTCTCGAGCTTGAGCTGCAGCTCGGGGCCTTCATAGATGTTGCCGGCCTGATTGACCCGCACGTTGCCGGTAGCCTTGGCGCGGTCGTCGGGCTGGTAGTACTCGAGCCGGTCGGCGGTGATGGACACCGCGCCGCGCCGCAGCGTGGCATTGCCCTCGACCACGGTCTCGAGGTCGGGCCGGCCGGAGATGCGGTCGCCGGTGACCAGGCTGGGCATCTGGCTGCGATCGGCGGGCGTCAGGGTCTCGGTCAGCAGCGGCGTGCGCTTGAGCGTGAGCGGCCCCTCGAGGTTGCCGGCCGGCTGCGCGGACGCGCCATGCGCGTGCATCAGCGCCAGCGACAGGACTGCCAGCGGCAGCGGCGGCGGGCCGGAGCGCCGCAGGACGACACGACGTCGGCTCATCAGGCCTCCCGCCCGACGGTTCCGAGGGATGCCGGCGACTCTCCCGCGGAGAGCAGCGAGCGCACAAGGTGCCAAGCGTGGGGGCTTTGGGTCGTAGGCATCGGTTCGGAACGAAAGGTCGTCGGGGACGGCGCGGCAGGCCGGCGGGTTGCAGGGGCCGGCGGCGATCCGCATCGGCCGGAGGCCGGCCAAGGGGGATTGCCGCGCCAGGCGGATTTGTAGAATCGATTATCCATGACAGCACCCCCGCCCCCGGCCGCATTGGCCCCAAGCCTCGCCGAACCCATTTCCTGGACCGATCCGCAGCGAGCCGAAGTGTTCAGGGCCTGGCTGGCAGCCATCGCGCCCGCCCACCGGTTGCTGCCCGAGACCGTGCGGCTCGCCTCTGTCGACGCGAGCTTCCGCCGCTACTTCCGCCTCGACACCACCGACCCGGCCGCGCCCACGCGCATCGTGATGGACGCCCCGCCCGAGAAGGAAAACAGCGCCCCCTTCGTCCAGGTGGCGCAGCTGATGGCCACCGCCGGCGTGCTCGCCCCCACGGTGCTCGAATGGGACAAGCCCAACGGTTTCCTCCTGCTCGACGACCTGGGCCGCCAGACCATGCTGGACGTGATCGACCCGGCCAGCCCCCGCGCCGCCCGTCCGCTCTACGACCGGGCCATCGACGCGCTGATCCGCTGGCAGCTGTCCTCCAGGCCCGGCGTGCTGCCGCCCTACGACCGGGCGCTGCTCGAACGCGAGCTGTCGCTCTTCCCCGAGTGGTACATCGGCCGCCACCGCGGCATCGCCGTCGAGGGCAAGCTGAAGGAGCGGCTCGACCGCAGCTTCAATCTGATCGTCGAGAGCAACCTCGCGTCGCCCTGCGTCTACGTGCACCGCGACTTCATGCCGCGCAACCTCATGGTCGGAGCAAGTGAGGCCCCCACGCTCGGCACTGGCGTGTCCTCGCTGCCCCCCGAGGGGGCGCTCGCCGCCTTGGGGCGGCCCGGCGGCGGCTCGAGCGCGGCCCTGGGCGTGCTCGACTTCCAGGACGCGGTCTACGGCCCCATCACCTACGACATCGCCAGCCTGATGCGCGACGCCTTCCTGAGCTGGGACGAGGAGTTCGTGCTCGACATCACCGTGCGCTACTGGCAGGCGGCGCGCAAGGCCGGCCTGCCGGTCGACGAGGACTTCGGCGCCTTCTACCGCGCGGTCGAATGGATGGGCCTGCAGCGCCACCTGAAGGTGGCCGGCATCTTCGCGCGCCTCACGCTGCGCGACGGCAAGCCCAAGTACCTGGCCGACACGCCGCGCTTCATTGCCTACATCCGCGCCACCGCCAGCCGCTACACCGAGCTGACGCCGCTCTCGCGCGTGATCGACGAAGTCGAGGGCAACTCGGCCATCACCGGCTTCGCCTACGGCCGTGTCTGAAGGAAAACTGAAAAAGCACCACCCTGTGACGCCCGCGCAACGGTCGTTCGCAGCTATCGATTTCGTAGCATGCCGCGCTTTCACTGCTCCGTGCCCCTGAGCGCCGGCGCCAGCCTCGCGCTGCCGGCCGGCGCCGCCCGCCATGTGCAGGTGCTGCGGATGCAGCCCGGCGACGCGCTCACGCTGTTCGACGGCGCGGGCGGCGAGTACGCGGCCACGGTCGAGCGCATGGGCCGCAGCGACGTCTCGGTGACGGTCGACGCGCACCTCGCCGTGGAGCGCGAGGCGCCGCGCGCCGTGCATCTCGCGGTCGGCATGCCCGCGAACGAGCGCATGGACTGGCTGGTCGAGAAAGCCACCGAGCTCGGCGTGGCGAGCATCCAGCCGCTGGCCACGGCCCACGGCGTGCTGCGCCTGGCAGGCGAGCGCGCCGAGAAGAAGCGGGCGCACTGGGAAGCCATCGCGGTCGCGGCCTGCGAGCAGTGCGGGCGCAACCGCGTGCCGGCGATCCGTCCGGTGCAATCCTTTTCCGCCTGGCTCGAGACACAGGGCGGCCCCGAAGCTCCTGCCGCGCGCCTCATCCTGAGCCTCGCCGAGGGCACGCGAAGCCTCGCCGGCATCGGCGTGGACGGGCAGGGCGTGACCGTGCTGAGCGGCCCCGAGGGCGGCCTGAGCGCCGCCGAGGAGCAGCAGGCCATCGCCCGGGGCTTCGCCCCCGTCACCCTGGGCTCGCGCGTGCTGCGCGCCGAAACGGCGGCGCTGGCCGCGCTGGTGTCCCTGGCCGGCCTCTAGGCTCCGGACGGAAAGACCCGGAACGCCGTTCCGGTGAGTGTTTTCCGCGACGCGCGCGCGGAAAGCCTGGGAAACAATCGTTACTTCTTTAAGACAAAAGAAGGACTTTTGAGCCCATGTCCAAGCCGACCGGCCCGCTGCGCCTTGCTCCCCTTGTTCTTGCGGCGCTGCTGTGCGCCACGCAGGGCGCGCTCGCCCAGAGTCCGGCCGTCGCTCCGACGCCCGCGCAGGTCAGTCCGGAAGTCGACAGGGCCTACACCCAGCTGATGGCCTCGCCCGCCATCCAGAAGCTGCTGGATGCGGTCAAGGCCGACCATGAACGCTCGGTGGAAGACCTGAAGGCGCTCACCGAGATCGAGGCACCGCCTTTCAAGGAGCAGAAGCGCGCCGAGGCCTTTCTCGCGCGCATGAAGGCCTTCGGCCTGACCAGCGCGAAGATCGACGCCGAAGGCAACGTGGTCGGCGTGCGCAAGGGCACGGGCAACGGCCCGAAGCTGCTGATCTCGGCCCACCTCGACACCGTGTTCCCCGCCGGCACCGACGTGAAGGTGAAGGAGCGCGACGGCCGCCTCCACGCGCCGGGCATCGCGGACGACACGCGCGGACTGACCGTGCTGCTGTCGTGGCTCAAGGTGCTGAACGACAACAAGGTGCAGACGGTGGGCGACCTGATGTTCGTCGCCAACGTCGGCGAGGAGGAGCTCGGCAACCTGCGCGGCATGAAGGCGATCTTCCGCGACCACCTCGACATCGACGGCATGGTGGGGCTCGAGCCTTCGGCACCGGGCTCGGTGCTGGTGCTGGGCACCGCAAGCCATCGCTACGAGGTCACGTTCCAGGGGCCGGGCGGGCACAGCTTCGGCGCCTTCGGGCTGGTGCCCAGCGCGATCCACGGCATGGGCCGCGCGATCGCGAAGATCGCCGACATCCGCACGCCGAGCTTCCCGAAGACCACCTTCACGGTCGGCACCGTGGGCGGCGGCACCTCCGTGAACACCATCGCGCCCGATGCGCGCATGGCCATCGACATCCGCTCGGACGACATGGGCTCGCTGCTCGAGACCGAGAAGAAGATCCTGGCCGCCATCGACGAAGCCGTGGCCGAGGAGAACAAACGCTGGAACGTGAGCACGCTGGGCGTGAGCATCAGGCTCATCGGCGAGCGCCCCGGCGGCCGCACGCCGCCGGACTCGGCGATCGTCGAGGCCGCGGTCCGCTCGAACGCGGCCTTCGGCCACAAGACGCTGCTGCGCGGCGGCAGCACCGACGCCAACGTGCCGATCTCGCTGGGAGTGCCGGCCATCATCGTGGGCGGGGGCGGCAAGGCCTCTGGATTCCACTCGCTGAACGAGTCCATTGACATGACAGATGCATGGAAAGGCGCGCAGAATTCGCTGGTCACCGTGCTCGGCCTGGTGGGCGTGCAGGGGGTCAGTCCCGCGTTGCTCACCAAGCGGACGGCGCGTACCAAGTAATTTGTCACGTTGCCAGTTCGAAAGTGGCGTGCCACTTTCGACTTACGGTCCGCGGCATTTAACAATGCTGACGGTTCTGTCACACACCAAGGAAACAGCCATGGGATTGCTCGATTCGGTACTCGGTCAAGTGCTCGGAGGAGCTGCGCAACAGCAGCAACCGCAAGGTGGAGGCCTCGGCGGATTGGGCGATCTGGGAGGCCTGGCCGGCGCGCTGGGCGGCCTGCTCGCCAACAACGGCAGCGTGGGCGGCCTCGGCGGCCTGGTCTCGAAGTTCGAGCAGGCCGGCATGGGCGACGTCATCGGCTCGTGGATCGGCAAGGGAGAAAACCAGCCCGTCTCGGGCGACCAGCTGCAGAACGCACTGGGCAGCGACACCATCGCGTCCATCGCGTCCAAGCTCGGCATCAACGCGCAGACGCTGCTGCCGATGCTGGCCACCATGCTGCCGGCGCTCATCGACCAGCTCACGCCGCACGGCAAGATTCCCGACCAGGGCCTCGGCAACCACGACGACCTGCTGGGCTCGCTCAGCGGTCTGCTGCAAGGCAAGCAGTCCTGAACCGGACTGCCTTCTCCAGAGTTCAGGCGCCCGCGAGGGCGCTTTTTTTTGCCCCGCGCGTGTTGGCCGACAATCCCTGCGGCATCAACGGAGAGCAATGGCATGGCGGGCAGTCGCAAGTCGAAGGAAGAAGAAGAGAAGAAAGAGGGCGGCCTGGACGCGCGACCCGACGGCAAGGTGCGGTGGTCCAAGGCCATGCGCGAGGCGCTCGCGCGGTTCAACGACCGGCCCTGCGGCCAGTGCGGCGGCTCGCTCTCCGACGAGCGCAGCCTGGCCGACAGCCTCGACTTCTTCCGCCGCCACCGCTCCAGCTTCTATCCGCCGCGCGCCGCGCGGCTGCGCATGCTCGAGATGCACGGCGCCGCGGCGGCGGAGTTGCTCTTCGAGCCCTCGCCGCACAAGGAAGCCGTTACCGATCTGCTGGCCATCCATGACGCGGAGGTGGTGCGCTTCTTCGTGGCCCAGGTCAAGCAGATCGACTGCAAGAACGCGCTCGTCAAACAGGCGGCCCGCTGGCCTCTTTTCGTGCTGCGCGAGCTGCTGTCGGCGAACCCGGCGCGGCACCAGGCCGGCGCGGCGCTGATCCTGGAGCTGCTGGCCGCAAACCCCGAGTGGCAGAAGCCGCTCGAAGCCTCCTGCGACGAGGCCCAGCGCAAGACGCTCGCGCGGCTGCAGGAAGACAGCTCCGGCGGCGTGGCCGATGCCCCGGCCGATACCTGGCCCGCGCTGCTGCGCCGCCCGCCATGGAAGAACCGGCAGGCGCTGCCCGTCATCCCGGTGCTGGCGCTGCAGCCGCTGCCTCCGGTGGCGCGGCTGCACTGGGCCGACCTGAAGCCGCCGCAATACCTGCAGGCCACGGGCGAGTCGTCCGACTGGATGGCGCGCGAAGTGCGCGTCTCGCGCGAGCGCTCGGACCAGTGGATGAAGGAGTTCGCGCGCAACCAGCCCGATGCCCCCGACTCGATCCGCGAGGGCGGCAGCGCGCACAAGGCACTGTGGATGCTGGGCCTGCGCCCCGAGCTCATCGACGACACGATCGCCGGCCGCCACGAGATCGCCGGCCCCGAGGACTTCGGCCAGCTGCCGGGCTCGCGCTGGGGCGTCGCCGAATACATCTGGCAGCTGCCCGCGCCGCTGGCCGTCGCGGCGTTCACGCACGGGCCGGCCGTCGAGCACTTCATGGGCGACGTGGCGCGCGTGCGGCCCATCCTCCATGCCCTCGGCGCGGATGCGCTGCCAGGGCTGCCGCGTTTCCTCAAGCAGGGCTCGCGCGCGATGTTCGAGCTGGCGTCGGTCATCGAGTGGGATCCGCTCGCCGGCTGGATCGCCAAGGGCTTCCACACCAACCGCTGGGTGCGGCGCGAGGCGACCGGCTGGCTGGAGCGCTATCCGGATGCGGCCGCGCGCGGCCTCGTTCCCATCGCGCTGGGCGAGCCCGGCCCCGCGCACGAATCGGCCCAGGCCGCGCTGCGCTGGCTGCACGACACGGGCCACGCCGACGCGGTGCGCACGCAGGCGCTCGCCTACGGCGCCGAAGCCGCCGGCGCGGTGACGCAGCTGCTGTCCATCGCACCCGAGGACGTGCTGCCCGACAGCCTGCCCGTCGTGCCGAAGACGCTGCCCCTGCAATCGCTGCCCCGCCTGATCCTCAAGGAAGGCGGCCTCGCGCTGCCGCAGGCCGTGGTGCCCGACGTGCTGATGGCGATGATGCTCGGCAAGGCCGACGCACCCTATCCGGGGCTCGCCCCGCTGCTGGACGCGCTCGCGCCCGACTCGCTGGCGCGCTTCGGCCGCGCTCTGCTGGCCTGGTGGATCGGCAACGGCCGGCCGCCCAAGGAACGCTGGATGTTCGCGCTGCAGGGCCGCCTCGGCGACGGCGAAACCGCGCGCCAGCTCTACAGCCTGCTGCGCCAGTGGCGCGCGGGGCTCGACCGCGTGCGCGCCTACGACGCGATGGCGATGCTCGGCGAGATCGGCAGCGACGCCGCGCTGATGCACCTGGCCGAGCTCTCACGCCAGACCCGCTACGACGACCTGCGCACCCGCGCCGACCGCATGCTCGGCGAAGTGGCCGAGCAGCGCGGCCTGAGCCTCGACCAGCTGGCCGACCGCACCGTGCCCGACCTCGGCCTCGACGCCCGCGCGCGGCTCACGCTCGATTTCGGCTCGCGCAGCTTCGAGGTGCGCATGGACGACGGCTTCCAGCCCGTGGTGCACGACGCCAGGGGCAAGGCGCTGAAGACGCTGCCCAAGGCCGGCGCGAACGACGATGCCGGCAAGGCCGCCGCAGCGGCCACCCAGCTCAAGGAACTGCGCAAGCTCGCGAAGACCGTCGCCGCCACGCAGATCAGGCGGCTGGAGACCGCGATGTGCGCGCAGCGGCGCTGGGGCCCCGACGAATTCATGCCCTTCTTCGCCAACCACCCGGTGCTGCGGGTCTTCAGCCGGCCGCTGGTCTGGGGGCTGTTCGACGCATCCGACAGGCTCCAGGGCACCTTCCGCGTCACGGCCGAAGGCGAACTGACGGACCTTCACGACGACCCGGTGAAGCTGCCCGACGACGCGCGCATCGGCCTGCCGCATCCGCTGGACTTCGCCGCGCTCGACGCGTCGCTCGCGGCCGCATGGGCCGCCGTGCTGGCCGACTACGAGATCCTGCAGCCCTTCGAGCAGCTGGGGCGCCAGTCCTTCATGCTCGACGAGGCGCTGCGCGAACGCCGCGAGCTTGCGCACTGGGCCGGCCGCGCGGTGTCGAACGCCGCCCTCATGGGCCTGGAAACGCGCGGCTGGCAGCGCGAGGTGGGCGACGGCGGCATGGTGAACAGCTTCAACAAGGCGCTGCCCGGCAGCGGGCGCATCTGCCTCGTGCTGGAGGAGGGCTGGTTCGTGCAGGACAGCCCCGACGGCAAGGAACTGCAGACCGTGCGCGGGGTAGTGCTCGACGGCAAGGAAGGCACGCTCGGCGAGCTGCCGCCCATCGCCTTCAGCGAGATCGAGCGCGACCTGCAGCGCGCTATACGGGAGACTGCGCCATGAACCGCAACCTGTGGCTGCTCGCCATCTGCCAGGGCCTGCTGCTGACGAACAACGTCACCTTCATCGCCATCAACGGGCTGGTGGGCCTGGCCATCGCGCCGCACGGCTGGATGGCCACGCTGCCGGTGATGAGCTACGTGATCGGCGGCGCGCTCTCCACCGGGCTGGTGGCGCGCACGCAGCAGCGCTTCGGCCGGCGCGGCTCGTTCCAGACCGGGCTGGCGGTGGCGCTGGTGTCGGCCCTGCTGTGCTGCTTCGCCGCAGTCACGAGGAACTTCTGGCTGCTGTGCTTCGCCACGGTCATCGCGGGCTATTACAACGCCAACGCCGGGCTCTACCGCTTCGCCGCGGCCGAGCTGGCGGCGCCGGAGTGGCGCGAGAAGGCGGTGTCGATGGTGATGGCCGGCGGGCTGATTGGCGCCGTGGCCGGACCCAACCTCGCGAAGGCCACGCGCGAGGCTTTCGCCGTGCCCTTCGCCGGTGCCTACATCGCACTGGCCGCGGTGGCGCTGCTGTCGATGGCGGTGATGCACTTCATCGAATTCCCGCCCGCGCCCTCGCGCAAGGAATCGGGCGGCGGGCGCTCGCTGGCGGAGATCGCGCGGCAGCCGGTGTTCGTCGTGGCGGCCGCGGCGGGCGCGCTGGGCTACGGCGTGATGAACCTGCTGATGGCCGCGACGCCGATCGCAATGCAGATCTGCAGCCTGCCGTTCTCCGACGCCGCGCTGGTGCTCGAATGGCACGTGATCGGCATGTTCGCGCCGGGCTTCTTCACCGGCCACCTGATCCGCCGCTTCGGCGTGCTGCCGGTGATGGGCGCGGGGCTGCTGCTCAACCTCGGCTGCATCGCCATCGCGCTCTCGGGCGTGGAACTGCATCACTTCATCGTGGCGCTGTTCCTGCTGGGCGTGGGCTGGAACTTCCTCTTCACCGGCAGCACCACGCTTTCGCTCACGGCCTACGCGCCCGAGGAGCGCGACCGCGCGCAGGGCGCGCTCAACTTCTGCGTGTTCGCCACGCTGGCGCTGACCTCGTTCGCCTCGGGCGTGCTGGTGACCACGCAGGGCTGGCGGCTGCTGAACTTCGGCTCGCTGGTGCCGGTGGTGCTGACGGGCGCGGCGCTGCTCTGGCTGGCGCGCCGCATGCGCGCCGTCAGGCCAGCGGCGGAAAGCGCCGGTTGAGCCAGCGCTGCAGGGCTTCGAAGACCGGATCGGCTTCGAGCTCGTTGAAGATCTCGTGGTACAGCGTGTCGAAGCAGTGCGCCTCGACCTTGCCGCCCGGCGCGGCGGCCGCGGCGAAGGCACGGCTCGCGGCGGGCCGCACGAGGCGGTCGTCGCCGGCGTAGAGCAGCAGCGTCGGCACGGGCCAGTTCGGGGCCTGCCGCAGCACGGTCTCGCCTTCGTACGCGAGGAAGCGCGCGAGGCGCCCGCCGATGCGGTCGTGCGTGAGCGGATCGTCGCGGTAGGCCTGCACCACGGCCGGATCGTGCGAGAGGAAGTTGTCGTCGAGGCCGTTGCCCACGCGAAGGCCGGGCGCGATGCGCGGCAGCACCGCGAGCAGCATCTTCTGGAAGCCGCTCAGGCCCGGGTCGAGCCCCGGCGAGGACAACACCAGCGCGTTGACATGCCGCACGCCGCGCGCGACGAGGCTCGCCACGACCAGCCCGCCCAGGCTGTGGCCCAGCAGCACCACCGGCAGGCCGGGGTTCTCGCGGCGCGCGTCGTCGATGACCAGCGCGAGGTCGTCCACCAGCCGCAGTTCGCTCGGCAGGCCGCCGCGCGGGCCGCTGGATTCGCCGTGCCCGTAGTGGTCGTGCGCCCACACCGCGAAGCCCCATTCGTGCAGGCATTCGGCCAGCCCGTGGTAGCGGCCCGCGTGCTCGCCAAGCCCGTGGACCACGACGACCACGGCACGCGCCAGGCCGGGCGCCGGCAGCCGGCGCAGTGCGAGCGTCTCGCCGTCGGGCATGGACAGCGACACGCGCTGCGGCAGAGGCAGCGCCTCGCTCAAGCGGCCACCGGCTCCGATGCTGCTGCGCGGTGCGCGGCCGGCAATGCGGCGATCACTTCGGCCACGGCCGCGGTGAGCTTCTTGGCGTAGGGCACATGCAGGAACTCGTTGGGGCCGTGCGCGTTGCTCTTCGGGCCGAGCACGCCGCAGACCATCATCTGCGCCTTCGGGAAGCCGGCGCTGAGCATGTTCATCAGCGGAATGGTGCCGCCCTGGCCGATGTAGCCGCAGGAGGCGCCGAAGTGCGCGCGCGAAGCCTTGTTGAGCGCGTCCTCGAACCACGGCGTGATGGTGGGTGCGTTCCAGCCGGTGGCGCCGCCGTTGCTCTCGAAGGTCACGCGGGCCTGGTAGGGCGCGTTGTCCTCGAGCAGCGTCTTGAGGTTCTGCACCGCCTCGGCCGCGTCGACCAGCGGGGGCAGGCGCAGCGACAGCTTGAATGCGGTGTAGGGACGCAGCACGTTGCCCGCGTCCTTCAGCGCCGGGAAGCCTTCGGCGCCGGTCACCGACAGCGTGGGCTTCCAGGTGCGGTTGAGCAGGGCCTCGACCGGGTCGGTGGTGGTGGGCAGCGCGAACACGGTCGAGCCGCCGCAGTCGTAGTGCGCCCACGGGAAGCGCTTGTAGACCTCTTCGCCGAGGATGGCGGCGGTGGCCTTGGCCTGCGCCAGCCGGTCGGCCGGTACTTCGCAGTGGAAGCTCGCGGGCAGCAGGCGGCCGGTGGCGCTGTCTTCCAGGCGGTCGAGCACCTGCCGCATGATGCGGAAGCTCGAGGGCACGAGGCCCGAAGCGTCGCCCGAGTGGATGCCTTCGGTCAGCACCTCGACCTTGAGCGTGCCGCTGGCCATGCCGCGCAGCGAGGTGGTGAGCCACAGCTGGTCGTAGTTGCCGGCGCCGGAGTCGAGGCAGATCACCAGCTCGACGTTGCCCAGGCGCGGACGCAGCGCGTCGACATACGGCAGCAGGTCGTAGGAGCCGCTTTCCTCGCAGGTCTCGATCAGGCCGACGATGCGCGGGTGCGCCGCGCCCTGGCTCTTGAGCGCCTGCAGCGCGGCGATGCTGGCGTACACCGCGTAGCCGTCGTCGGCGCCGCCGCGGCCGTAGAGCAGGCCGTTCTCGTACTTGGGCGTCCAGGGACCGAGGTCGTTGCGCCAGCCGGTGAACTCAGGCTGCTTGTCGAGGTGGCCGTACATCAGCACGGTTTCGCCCATGTCGGTGCCGGAGGCCGGCACTTCGAAGAACAGCACCGGCGTGCGGCCCTCGAGGCGCACGATCTCGAGCTTCAGGCCCTCGACCTTCTGCGCCTCGACCCAGGCGGCGGCGTTGCGCAGCACGGTCTCGAGGTAGCCGTTGGCCGACCAGTCCTTGTCGAAGCCGGGCGACTTGGCGGGGATGCCGATGTAGTCGGTGAGTTGCTTGACGATGTCGCCGTCCCATCGGGCGGTGACGTCGGACAGGGCGCGCTCGGCGTCGAGCGTGCCGGCGGGCATTTCGCGGTGCAGGGGGGCGTTCATCGGTGGGTTCTCCGCGGGTGACGAAAGAAAGGACGCATTTTGCGCCTTGGAGCGACCGCGCGTAGAGTGCGGGCGATCTCAACCCGGAGGGCCACGTGAGCAAGGCAAACATCAAGGTGGGCATCGGCGGCTGGACCTACGAGCCCTGGCGCGACAACTTCTACCCCAAGGGACTCGCGCACGCCAAGGAGCTGAACTACGCGAGCCGCAAGGTCAGCGCCATCGAGATCAACGGCACCTACTACAGCACCTTCAAGCCCGAGACCTTCCGGAAGTGGCACGACGACACGCCCGACGACTTCATGTTCTCGATGAAGGCCTCGCGCTTCGCGACCAACCGCAAGCTTCTTTCGGGCGCGGGCGATTCCATCAAGCGCTTCATCGACAGCGGCGTGGCCGAGCTGGGCGACAAGCTGGGGCCGATCGTGTGGCAGTTCATGCCGACCAAGCAGTTCGATGCGGAGGACTTCGAGGCTTTTCTCGCGCTGCTGCCGAAGAAGGAGGGCAGCCGCGTGCTGCGGCACGTGATGGACGTGCGGCACGAGAGCTTCATCGTGCCCGCCTACAAGGCGCTAGCGAAAAAGTACAAGGTGTCGACGGTGTTCACAGACGCCGACAAGTTTCCGTCCTTCGAGGAACCCGAAGGCGATTTCGCCTATGCGCGGCTCATGATGGCCGACGCCAAGCTGAAGACGGGCTATGCGCCGAAGGCGCTCGACACATGGGCCGAACGCGCGCAGGGCTGGGCCGTGTCGCCCAAGAAGCGCGACGTGTTCGTCTACTTCATCAACGGCGCCAAAGAAAAGGCACCGGCCGCGGCCGGTGCCTTGCTGGAGCGTCTTGGCTGGACCCCGCCTGCCGTGTAAGGAAAGAGCGCCTGCGGGCGCAGCCGGGCCGCTCCCAGGGCGGCCCGCGCCTCCCCCTCGGGGGTGGAGTTACACGCAGCGAAGCGGAGTGAAAAGCCGGGGGGCCGACTTCAGGCAGCAGCTTGGAGAGTGGTCTTGGCGCCAAAGCCGATCTCGCCGGAGATCTGGCCGCCTTCCTCGATCACGATCTTGCCGTAGCGGATCTTGCCGGTGACCTTGCCGGTCGAGTGGATGACGAGCTTCTCGCGCACGGTGAGGCTGCCGTCGAACACGCCGCGGATCTCGGCGATGTCGATCTCGGCCGAGCCCTTGAACGCGCCCTGTTCGGCGATCTGCATCAGGCGCGAGTCCATGGTGGCTTCGACCAGGCCTTCGACCACGAGCGTGTCGCAGTCCGTGATCTCCACGCCCTTGAGCTTGATGTTCGGGCCGACGGTGAGCTTGCTGCCGCCTTCCTTCGCCGGCGCGTTCGCCGCCGCAGCATTCAGGCCGCCTTGCTGTGCGGTGAGCGAAGAGGGATTGACGGGGGTTCCGGAGAGGTTGGTGCCCGAGCCGACGAGCGGCGCGGGGCGCGATGTCAACGAGTCGGTGTCTCGATCACGCTTGCCGAAGAAGGGGGACTGTGTAGCCAAAGGGGAGCTCCTCAAGAAAGGGGACTATCGTAAGAACGCACTCACGGCCTGCGGCACTTCATTGCGCAATAAGCGTAACTGAATAAGTCGATCGCGCACATGACAATGTGGCGCCATGACCCGTCCGAACGCCGCATCTCCTTCCGACACGCACGCTTCGCGCGCCATCTCGTCCACCACGGACTCGCGCTTCGACAAGCCCGCGCACGGCTGGCGGCGCACTCTCTTCACGGTGATCTTCGAGGCCGACACGCGCGCGGGCCTGATGTTCGACCTGGCGCTGATCGCGGTGATCGTGACCAGCGTGCTGGTGGTGATCCTGGACAGCGTGCAGTCCATACGCGAGCAGTGGCGCTCGGTCTTCAACGTGCTCGAATGGGTCTTCACCATCCTCTTCACGCTGGAGTACATCGCGCGGCTGTGCTGCGTGAACAAGCCGCTGCGCTATGCGCTGAGCTTCTACGGCGTGATCGACCTGCTCGCGCTGCTGCCGACCTTCCTCGTGGTCTTCGCGCCGGAAATGGGGCTGGGCTACCTCATCGACGTGCGCGTGCTGCGTCTGCTGCGCGTGTTCCGCATCTTCAAACTATCGCGTTACTCGGCGGAGTACCGCGCGCTGGTGTCGGCGGTGGCGGCGAGCCGGCGAAAGATCACCGTGTTCGTCGGCTTCGTGATCCTGGTGGTGCTTGTGATGGGCACGCTGATGTACGTGGTCGAGGGGCCGCAGCACGGCTTCACGAGCATTCCGGTGGCGATCTACTGGGCGATCTCGACCATGGCCACGGTGGGCTTCGGCGACCTCGTGCCCAAGACCGACCTGGGCCGCGCGATCGCCTCGGTGATGATGCTCGTGGGCTGGGGCGTGCTCGCGGTGCCGACCGGCATCGTGACCGCCGAGATGGCGCGACGCGGCGCCGACGACGAATCTGCCGCGGTGCCGCTGGCTCCGCGCGGCATTCTCGCGATAGCGGAGCCGGCACCCGCGGTACCGGCGAAGAGGCTCACTCCTGCAGCCAGGCGACGCGCCCTTGCGCAGCATCGCCGAGGCGCGCGATGAAGACATCGGCATCGGGCTCGGGCAGCGAGAAGGCGAAGGCCACGTCGTCGCCGTGCTCCACGGCCTCGAGCACCGCGCCGGCGGCCGCGAGTTCGCGCCGTACCAGTCCTTCTAGCGCATAGGGCACCGAGCAGCGAAGGCTTCGCTGGCGCCGCAGCGGCACCAACGTGGCGCCGAGCAGGGCCTGCGCGACCGCATCCGTGTAGGCCCGCACGAGGCCGCCCGCGCCGAGCTTCACGCCGCCGAAGTAGCGCACCACGGTCGCGAGCGCGCCTTCGACCTGCTGGTGGCGCAGCACTTCAAGCATCGGCCGTCCCGCGGTGCCGCCGGGCTCGCCGTCGTCGTTCGCGGCCGACTGGCCGCCGGCCATGAGGGCCCAGCACACGTGCGCGGCCGCAGGGTGCTCGGCGCGAAGGGAGGCGACCACGGCCAGTGCCGCGGCGCGATCGGCCACAGGCTGCACGCAGCCGATGAAGCGGCTCTTCTTGATGACGAGCTCGCTGTGGACCGGCTGTGCGAGCGTGAAGCTCATGCGGCGGTGCGCTTCACGGCGATCAGCCGCCGCCGCGCTCGAACTTGAAGACCGCCGTGCTGGCGCGCGCGTTGGGCAGCCAGCGCACGTCGCGGCCGTCCTGCAGGCCGAAGGCGTCGAGGATGCGCAGGTTGTTCTTGCCGGCCAGCACCTCGAAGTCCTTGAAGGTGCCCACGCGGATGTTGGGCGTGTCGTACCACTGGTAGGGCAGGCGACGGGTGACGGGCATGCGCCCGCGCGCCACGCTCATGCGGTTGGGCCAGTGCGCGAAGTTGGGAAAGGCGACGATGCCGATGCGGCCCACGCGCGCGGTCTCGCGCAGCATCACCTCGGCGTTGCGCAGGTGCTGCAGCGTGTCGATCTGAAGCACCACGTCGAAGGAGGCGTCGTCGAACATCGCGAGGCCTTCGTCGAGGTTGAGCTGGATCACGTCGACGCCGCGGCGGATGCACTGCAGCACGTTGCCGTCGGCGATCTCCACGCCGTAGCCGGTGCAGCCGCGCTCGCGCTGAAGCATGTCGAGCAGGGCCCCGTCGCCGCAGCCGAGGTCGAGCACGCGCGAACCCTGGGGCACCAGTTCGGCGATGAGTCTTTGGTGTTCGAGGTCGCTCATTGCTGGAACTCCTTGGCGACGCGGTCGAAGTAGGAGCGCACCACGCCCATGTAGCGCACGTCGTCGAGCAGGAAGGCGTCGTGGCCGTGGGGTGCGTCGATCTCGGCGTAGCTCACGTTGCGGCGGTTGTCGAGCAGGGCCTTCACGAGTTCGCGGCTGCGCGCGGGGGAGAAGCGCCAGTCGGTCTTGAAGCTCACGAGCAGGAACTTGGCGGTGGCCTGTGCCAGCGCGGTGCTGAGCTTGCCGCCGTGGCTGCGCGCAGGGTCGAAGTAGTCGAGCGCGCGGGTGATCAGCAGGTAGGTATTGGCGTCGAAGTATTCGCTGAACTTGTCGCCCTGGTAGCGCAGGTAGCTCTCGATCTGGAACTCGACGTCCTGCGTGGAGTAGCGGTAGTCGGCGCCTACCACCTCGCCCTCGACAGCGCTGCGCAGGATTCGGCCGAACTTGGCGTTCATCACGTCGTCGCTGAGGTAGGTGATGTGGCCGATCATCCGCGCGATGCGCAGGCCGCGCTTGGGCACCACGCCGTACTCGTAGAAGTGGCCGCCGTGGAAGTCGGGGTCGGTCACGATGGCGCGGCGCGCCACTTCGTTGAAGGCGATGTTCTCGGCCGTGAGGTTGGGGGCGCTGGCCACCACGACGGCGTGGCGCACGCGCTCGGGGTACTGCAGCGTCCACGAGAGGGCCTGCATGCCGCCCAGGCTGCCGCCCATGACGGCGGCGAGCGTCTCGATGCCGAGCGCATCGAGCAGAGCGGCCTGTGCGTCGACCCAGTCCTCGACCGTCACCACGGGGAAGTCGGCGCCGTAGACACGGCCGGTGGCGGGGTTGACGTGCATCGGGCCGGTCGAACCGAAGCAGGAGCCGAGGTTGTTGACGCCGATCACGAAGAAGCGGTCGGTGTCGACCGGCTTGCCCGGGCCCACCATGTTGTCCCACCAGCCTTCTGAACGCGCCTGGCCCTGGTAGACGCCCGCGACGTGGTGCGAGGCGTTGAGCGCATGGCACACGAGCACGGCGTTGCTGCGCTCGGCGTTGAGGGTGCCGTAGGTTTCGTAGGCGAGCGTGTAGTCGCTGATCGATGCGCCGCTGCGCAGGGCCAGCGGGCCTGCGAACTGCATCGACTGCGGAGTGACGACCAGAGGTGGTGACGACGACATGAATGAAAAAACCCGGCCTCGCCAAAAACGAGCCGGGTCTGCCGCGCCTGTCTTTAGCTGGATTTATAAAGCGCCCGCAAGCTGAAGCAAATCGGCGCAGGGCAAGTATAGCCCCCAGGTTTCGCGCACTGCTTGTCGCTTCGTCAACCCCCTTGGAAAGGGGGCCGGGTTTGCTTTTATATGCCGACGATCATGAGGACGCCGAGCACCAGGAAGATCGCTGCGGAGACGCCGTGCACGAGCTTGATCGGCACGCGACGCACGATCTTCTCGCCGAGCCACACCACGGGCGCGTTGGCCAGCATCATGCCGAGCGTGGTGCCCACGACCACCCAGAAGTAGTCGTGCGTGAAGCGGGCTGCAAGCATGACGGTGGCGATCTGGGTCTTGTCGCCCATCTCGGCGAGGAAGAAGGCGATCACCGTGGTGCCGAAGACGCCGAACTTCGATGTGCCGGGGGCATCGTCGTCGTCCAGCTTGTCGGGGATGAGCATCCAGACGGCCATGGCGATGAACGAGCCGCCCAATATCCACCGCAGCACCTCGGGCCCGAGCCAGCGCGTGAGGTAGTTGCCGACGGCGCCCGCCAGCGCGTGGTTGATGACTGTGGCGGCGAAGATGCCGAGGACGATGGGCCAGGGTTTCCTGAAGCGGGCGGCGAGCAGGAGGGCCAGGAGCTGGGTCTTGTCGCCCATTTCCGCGAGCGCGACGACGCCCGTTGCTACGAGAAAAGCTTCCATGATGACGTGGGGTTCCTTGGGCCGAAGGACGCAATTGACCGTGCAACACCTTCGGCCATATTCCCGAAGTTGCACGGTCAAAGGTCTCGCCAGGTGTGTTCACTGCACGCGCCATATCCTGGTGGGACAGGACAAGTCTGTTGACGCGGGCCCTTCTCGCAGATCGGAAGGCGGCTACTCCCCAATGACGGGCGGAATTCTACATGGACGCACGGATGTAGGGCGAAGGACCTCGCTCAATCATGCAAGTAGGCACTAGCTTTCGAATAGTTTTGACAGGTGCTACCTCAAGAAGCAAATTCCCGCTTGCAATTCGGATATTTCACCCATAATGCACGAGCCTCCCTCTTCAATTTGGTCGGGGGGCAGTTCGGTGATCGGTCAGTTTCGCGCGACTCGACGGCTCTCGTTTGAGTGATGCTTTCGGGACTCCATCGCTTTTCTTGATGTGTTTATAGGAGTCCCTTGATGGGCAACAAACTGTACGTCGGCAACCTGCCTTACTCGGTGCGCGACGGAGATCTCGAACAAGCCTTCGGGCAGTTCGGCGCAGTGACCAGCGCCAAGGTCATGATGGAACGTGACACCGGCCGCTCGAAGGGCTTCGGCTTCGTCGAGATGGGCAGTGACGCGGAAGCACAGGCCGCAATCAACGGCATGAACGGCCAGCCCCTGGGTGGCCGCAGCGTCGTCGTCAACGAAGCACGCCCGATGGAAGCACGTCCCCCGCGCAGCGGTGGTGGCGGCTACGGCGGCGGCGGTGGTGGTTATGGCGGCGGTGGTGGCGGTGGCTACGGCGGCGGTGGTGGCGGCTACGGTGGTGGCGGTCGCTCCGGCGGTGGCGGCGGCTACGGCGGCGGTGGCCGCAGTGGCGGCGGCGGCGGTGGTGGCGATGGCGGTTTCCGCAGCCCCTACGGCGCTGGTCCCCGTGGCGGCGGCGGTGGCCGTTCGGGCGGTGGCGGCGGTGGTTACGGCGGCGGCAACAGCGGCTACTGAACCCTGCACACTCCAGAAAAGCACACATAGAGAAAAGGCTCCTTTGGGAGCCTTTTTCAATAGTCGATCCAGTCGCAGCCGGCGCTCAGGCTTCGCCGCTCCGCTTCTTGCGTTCGCGCCCCTGCACCGCGCGGTCGAGCACGGCGTTGGGCAGCATGCGCATGATCTTGGCGACCACGCCCATCTGCCAGGGAATCACGCGATAGCTGGTGCCGGCCTCGATGGCACGCAGCGCCTGGGCGGCGAAATCTTCCGCCTTCATTAGAAAGGGCATGCCATAGCGGTTGCCCTGCGTGAGCGGCGTGTCGATGTAGCCCGGGCAGAGGGTGACGACCTTGACGCCGCTGTTGTGCAGTTCGCCGCGCAGGCTCTCGCAGTACGCCACCACGCCGGCCTTGCTGGCGCAGTAGGCGCCATGCCCCGGCAGCCCTCGGATCGAAGCCACGCTGCCGATGCCCACCAGCCGCCCGCTGCCGCGCTGGACCATCGCCCGCACGAAGGGATGAAAGGTGGCCATCAGGCCCACGTTGTTGGTCGCGAAAGTGCGCGCCATCACGTCGATGTCCTCGCGCTCCGCGGTATCGACGCCCACGCTGATGCCGGCATTGGCGATCACCACGTCGGGCAGCCCCTGCTGCTCGATGCAGGCCCTGCCGGCGGTGACGATGCTGTCGGTCTGCGCCACGTCGGCACCGTAGACGCGGTAGCGGTCCGCGTCCAACTGGCGGGCGCTCGCCCATGCCTCGATTTCTCCCGTGCGCCGGGCAACCAGCGCCAGGCGGTACCCCGCGTCGTAGAAGCTCGCGGCCAGCGCCTGGCCGATGCCGCTGGAGGCGCCGGTGATGAAGACGAGCGGGGAGCCGTTGGCCATGAGAAAAGTCGTCCTCAGCGCTTCTTCGCAGGAGTGGGAGCAGCCGTGGCCGCCGACGGAATCAGCACGCCGCGCACGCGACCGTTGAGATTGGCCACGCCGCTCAGGTTGTCGTAGTCGAGCGTGTCGCCGGTGAACTGGTCGGTGCCCCGAATGAGCGTGACCGGCTTGTTCGACGTGACGCGTTCGGTATCGACGTAGGCGTGCAGGAACTCGCCGCGGAATTCGAGGCGCGGCGTCGGCTTGCCGCTCGGTGTCACGGAGGGATCGCGGATGACGATCGCGTTGCCGAACAGCTGGACTTCGCTGCCGTCGGAGTTCGACAGGCCGCGGTCGGCGCTGCCGCGCGTCACGAGCCCCTCGGGCGACACAGAGCGCATGCGCACCTTGTCGATCTCGATGGTGTCGGTGTCGGGGAAGTGCCTGCCCTCGACTCCGTGCAACTCGCTGCGCAGGTCGCCGTTGGGCAGGAAGTTCTTGATGACGAAGTCGCGCATGAAGTAGTCGGGCTCGTGCGTGGGCGCGACCTTGGGAGCGGGCTCCAGCAGCTTGGGCGCGTTGCGCACCAGCCAGTAGGTGCCGAGCGCGACGGCGGCCGTCAGGATGATCGGCAGGTAGATCGTGGCGCGGTCGAGGACGTCGCGCACCATGCCCCATGCGCGTTTCGCGTTGTTCATGTATTCGGGCCCCTGGCTGCGTCGAGCATGACGCGGTACTGGCCGCAGGCCGTGAGCAGCAGGTCGCAGAACTCGCGCGCCGCACCTTCGCCGCCGCGCGCGCGGGTGACGTAGCGCGCGATGCCGCGCACTTCCGCGTGGGCATTGGCCGGCGCCGCGGCGAAGCCCACGCGCAGGAGCACCGGCAGGTCGGGCCAGTCGTCGCCGATGGCCGCGGCCTGCGCCCAGGTGAAGCCGAGTTCGTCGAGCATGGCCTGCGCAGCGGGCAGCTTGTCTTCGGTGCCGTAGCGCACGTGCTCGATGCCCAGCGCCTCGAGCCGCACGCGCAGCGGCTTGGAATCGCGCCCCGTGATCACTGCCGGCACGATGCCCGCCTTGCGCAGCAGCTTCAGGCCGTAGCCGTCGAGGATGCTGAAGCGCTTGAGCGTCTCGCCGTGCTCGGTGAAGTACACGCCGCCGTCGGTCAGGACGCCGTCGATGTCGAAGAAGACGATGCGCACGTCCTGCGCGGCGAGCAATGTCTCGGCCTGGAACTCGAGCGGCATCAGATGACCTTCGCGCGCATCAGGTCGTTGGTATTGATGGCGCCGACGATCACACCCTCGCCGTCGATCACGAACAGGCGGGTGATGCCGCATTGCTCCATGAGCTCGGCCGCCTCCACCGCCAGCGCGTCGACGCGGATGGTGCGCGGGTTGTGGTGCATCACTTCGGCCGCCTTCGGGCTGCGCAGGTCGGCGCCGGCCTCGATCAGGCGGCGCAGGTCGCCGTCGGTGAAGATGCCGAGCGCACGGCCGTCGGGCGCGACCACCGCCGCGGCGCCGAAGCCCTTGTTGCTCATGGCGCGCATCAGTTCGCCGATGCCGGCGTCGGGCGCCACGCGAGGAACGTCTTCGTCGGAGCGCATGACGTCGCTCACGTGGGTGAGCAGCTTGCGTCCGAGCGCGCCGCCCGGGTGCGAGCGCGCGAAGTCTTCCGAGCCGAAGCCGCGCGCGTCCAGCAGCGCCACGGCCAGCGCGTCGCCCATCGCCATCTGGGCGGTGGTGCTGGCGGTGGGGGCGAGGTTGAGCGGGCAGGCTTCCTTGGACACGCCTGCGTCGATCACGATGTCGGCATGGCGGGCGAGGGTGGATTCGGGGCGGCCGGTCATGGCGATCAGGGGCACGCCCTGGCGCTTGACGACCGGCAGGATGACGGTGAGCTCGTCGACCTCGCCGCTATTGGAGATGGCGAGCACCAGGTCGACCGCCTTGATCATCCCGAGGTCGCCGTGGCTGGCCTCGGCCGGGTGCACGAACATCGCGGGCGTGCCGGTGGAGGCGAGGGTGGCGGCGATCTTGCGGCCGACGTGGCCGCTCTTGCCCATGCCCATCACGACCACGCGGCCGCGCACCTCGAGGATCTTGCGCACGGCCTCGACGAAGCTGGGACCGACGCGGGTCTTCAGGCCGGAGACGGCTTCGGCTTCGATGTCGAAGGTGAGGCGTGCCCGAGCGAGGATGGCTTCGGGGTCGACCACGGGGGCCGGGGCGGGACGGGAGCTCATCGCCGGATTTTACGGGGAGAGGGGGTTGCCCCACGCCCGGCCCCGGGGCAACCCCGGAGCGGCACTCGGTGTCCTCCCGGGCCCGTCGCGCACGGCTCTTGCTCTAGCATCGGCGCCTATGTCTTCGTTCGATCTCACGCTGTTGTACTTGCTGGCCGCGGTGATCGGCGTTGTGGCATGCCGCTCCCTCAAGCTGCCGCCGATGCTGGGGTACCTCTCGGCCGGCGTGCTGATCGGGCCGCACGCCTTCGCATTGGCCCAGAACACCGAAGGCATCCAGCACCTGGGCGAATTCGGCGTGGTGTTCCTCATGTTCGTGATCGGGCTGGAATTCAGCCTGCCCAAGCTGCGCGCGATGCGAAAGCACGTGTTCGGCCTCGGCCTGCTGCAGGTGCTGCTGACGATGGCCCTCGCCACCATCGGCGCGCTGCTGCTGGCCCGGCTGCTGCCGCCCGCCTGGCACCTGGGCTGGCAGACCGCGCTGGCGCTGTCGGGCGCGCTCACCATGAGCAGCACGGCCATCGTGGTCAAGCTGATGGCCGAGCGGCTCGAGCTGGAGAGCGAGCACGGCAAGCGCGTGATGGGCGTGCTGCTGTTTCAAGACTTGGCGGTGGTGCCGCTGCTGGTGCTGATTCCCGCCTTGGGCGCGCCGCCCGAGGCGCTGGCCAAGGCGCTGGGCCTGGCGCTGCTGAAGGCGAGCTTCCTGATCGGCGTGCTGCTCTACGGCGGCCCGCGCGTGATGCGCTGGTGGCTCACGCTGGTGGCGCGGCGCCGCAGCGAGGAGCTCTTCATCCTGAACGTGCTGCTGATCACGCTGGGCCTGGCCTGGCTCACCGAACTGGCCGGCCTGAGCCTGGCGCTGGGCGCGTTCATCGCGGGCATGCTGGTGTCGGAGACCGAATACAAGCACCAGGTCGAAACCGACATCCGCCCCTTCCACGACGTGCTGCTGGGGCTGTTCTTCATCACCGTGGGCATGTCGCTCGACTGGCACATCGTGGTCGAGCGCTGGCTGCTGGTGGGCGTGCTGCTGCTGGTGCCGCTGGCCTTCAAGCTGGGGCTGGTGACGGTGCTGGCGCGGGTGCTGGGCGCCACCTCGGGTGTATCGCTGCGCACCGGCCTCTACCTCGCGCAGGCCGGCGAGTTCGGCTTCGTGCTGCTGACGCTGGCGCAGGAACGCAGCCTGCTGCCGCCGTGGCTGGCCAACCCGGTGCTGGCGTCGATGGTGCTGTCGATGCTGGCGACACCCTTCATCATCATGTACAGCAACGCCATCGTGCGAAAGCTCGTGGCCAGCGACTGGCTGCAGCAGTCGCTGCAGATGACGACCATCGCGCGCAAGACCATCAACACGGCGCAGCACGTGATCATCTGCGGCTACGGGCGCTGCGGCCAGAACCTGGCGCGCATCCTGGAGCGCGAGGGCATTCCGTACATGGCGCTCGACCTCGACCCCGACCGCGTTCGTCAGGCCGCCGCCGCCGGCGACTCGGTGGTGTTCGGCGACGCCGCCCGGCTGCAGGCGCTGATGGCCGCGGGCCTGGCGCGCGCCAGCGCGGTGGTCGTCACCTACCTCGACGTGCCCGGCGCGATGAAGGTGCTGGCCAACACGCGCGCCCACGCGCCGCACGTGCCGGTGATCGTGCGCACGCAGGACGATCACGACCTCGAGAAGCTGCAGGCCGCCGGCGCAACCGAAGTGGTGCCCGAGGCCATCGAAGGCTCGCTGATGCTCGCGAGCCATGCGCTGGCGCTGGTCGGCGTGCCGATGCGGCGCGTGATCCGCGTGGTTCAGGACCAGCGCGACGCGCGCTACAACCTGCTGCGCGGCTACTTCCACGGCGCCGACGACGACAACGCCGACGAGATCGACCACGAGCGGCTCAACAGCTTCACGCTCGATGCCCGTGCAAGGGCGGTCGGCCAGACGCTGGAGCGCCTGGCGCTGCACACGCTGGGCGTGCGCGTCGCCAGCCTGCGCCGGCAGGACGGCCAGCCGCTTGCGCTGGCCGACGACACGGTGCTGTCGGACGGCGACACGCTGGTGCTGTCGGGCAAGCCGGCCGCGCTGGCGATGGCGGTCGAGCGGCTGCAGAAGGGCTGATCGACGAGCGGGCGGGCGGGCGCCCTCGCTCTTTTCGCGCCCTCAGTTGATCAGCGTCGGATTGCGCTTTTCCTCTTCGAGACGCTGCTGGCGGCGCACCGCTTCGCACTGCGCGTGAGCCTTGTACTCGGGCTTCAGGCACTGCGCTGCCATGCATTGCGCCCTGGCGATGAAGTTGCGGTCGCCGCACATGGCCGCGGGCTCGGCCGGGGCGGCCGGTGCCGGCGGCGGAGCCGGAGCGGCTGCCTGGGGCGCGGCGTCGGGTGCGGCCGGTGAAGGCTGCGCGGTGGGAGTCGCCTGCTTGCGCGGCTTGGCGGCCGGCTTGGGCGCCGGAGCCGGCGCGGCTTCCGCGGCGGGCGTGGTCGCCTGGTCGGCCACCTGGGCATCTGCCGCGGCGGCGGGGGCCTCGGGCGGGGGAGGTGGCGGCTCGGTCGGCGGCGGCGGTACCACCGCGGGGGCCGCCGGCGCGCTGGCCGGCGCGGCCTCTTCAACGGCCGCGGGCGCCTTTCGCGTTCCGTAGCCGTACCAGCCCGCGACGATCATCGCCACCGCGACCACCAGCAGGCCCAGCCACAGCAGGATGACGCGCCGGCGCGGCGAGCGTTCGACCGGCGCGGGCCGCCGCATCTTGACCCGGCGTGGCCGCTTCGTTCTTTCGGGCGCCATGGCCCAGCTCGATTCCAGTCCGGGCGGCGAGGCAGGCGAATCGGGTGAATTGGCCGATGTGGACGAACGCTGCGAGCCGTCGTCGTGCAGCATGAAGACGGTCTGCTCCTCGTCGTCGTGCCGCGGCGCGGAGGCCGGCGACCTGCTGAAGAACGACTGGCGTGCCGGCGGCGGCGCGGCGGGGGGCTCGTCCAGCGGTGCCGGAATGGTCGGTGCGCGCAGCTGTGCGGGCGCAGTGGTGGCCCATTCGCGCTCGGGGCTCGGCGGCGGCGGAATCCGGTCTCCTGCGGCGGACAGGCTGATGCCGCAACTTCTGCAGAAATTCGCGCCGTCACGGTTCTCCGTGCTGCAGACCGGACAAATCAAGGCCATGGCTTACTTACTGACTACTCTCGGGGTCCGGAACGGAAACCGGCTGACTGGTTGGTTGACTGGCTGGCTTGCCGGGCCGCATCCGGAAGACCGATCCGGCGGCGGACGATGTGGGAAATCGGGAGGTGCCTCTTTCTTCAGGTCACCGCGACGCGCTTGGAGCGATGCGCCATGCGCTTGGCGATCACGGCGCCCAGCGCCATCGCGATCTCCAGAGCCATGTTGGGCTGGCGGTTGCTCATCTCGGCGAAGCGGATCGCCGTGAGCCGCCACACGCGGCCCGCGCCCGTGACCACCACGTTGGCCGAATGCGGCTGCCGCGAGAAGAACGAGCCTTCGCCGACCACCGCGCCCGAGGTGAGCACGGCGAGCTTCATCTGTTCCTTGCTGCTGACGCGGTGCACGCTGATGGCGCCGCTCTCGACGAAGAACACCGAACGGTCGGGCGTGCCCTGTTCGATCAGCACGTCGCCCACGCCGGTCTCGATCGGCTGCAGGTAACCCGCCAGCGTTTCCCACTGCTGGACGTTGAACGTCAACGCGAACGCGTCGGTGTTGATGTTCTCCGCGATGGCGCGGCTCAAGTTCTGGATTGACATGTGTTTCTCGGCCCCCGCATGTGTGCCGAAGTATCCGCGATGGCCACGAACTTCGGCTACAACTGATTACGCTTTTCGGCGCCGCTGCCGCTATCTGTGGCTATTTGCCAATGCAGAAGCGCGAAAAGATGACTCCCAGCAGGTCGTCCGCGCCGAACTCGCCGGTGATCTCGTTCAGGGCGTTCTGCGCCAGCCGCAGCTCCTCGGCCAGCAGGTCGAGCAGCTGCGCCTGCGCCGCGAGATGGTCGGCGGCCAGCGCCAGGTGCGTCTCGACCCGCGCCAGCGCCTGCACGTGGCGCGCCCGCGCGAGGTACACGCCCTCTGGCACGGCCTGCCAGCCGGCCATGGCCAGCAGCTGCTCGCGCAGTGCCTCGATGCCCAGGCCGGTCTTGGCGGAAAGGGCGATGCCCTGTTCGGCGTGGGCCGTGGGCGCCGCATCCTGCTTGTTCCAGACGTCGAGCACCGGCACGCTCGCAGGCAGCTTCTGCCGCAGGCCGGCCAGGATCTCCGCGTCGGCGGCGGCGTAGTCTTCGAGGTGCGCGCGCGTCAGGTCGTGCAGGAACAGCACTGCATCGGCGCTCTCGATCTGCCCCCAGGCGCGCGCCACGCCAATTTGCTCGACCTCATCGCTGCTTTCGCGCAGGCCGGCGGTGTCGGCCACGTGCAGCGGCACGCCGTGGATCTGGATGGTCTGCGAGACCACGTCGCGCGTGGTGCCCGCCACCGCGCTCACGATGGCCAGCTCCGCGCCGGCCAGCGCATTGAGCAGCGAACTCTTGCCCGCATTGGGCTGCCCCGCGATCACGACCTTGATGCCCTCGCGCAGCAAGGCGCCTTGGCGCGCTCGCTGCTGCACGGCGGCGAGCTGCGACTGCAGCTTCGCCAGCTGCCCGGCCGCATCGGCCTTCTGCAGGAAGTCGATTTCCTCCTCGGGAAAGTCGAGCGTGGCCTCCACCAGCATGCGCAGGTGGATCAGTGCGTCGCGCAGCGTGTGGATCTCGCGCGAGAAGGCCCCCGACAGCGAGCGCCCTGCGCTGCGCGCGGCGGCTTCGGTGCTGGCGTCGATCAGGTCGGCGATGGCCTCGGCCTGCGCCAGGTCGATCTTGCCGTTGAGGAAGGCCCGCTGGCTGAACTCGCCGGGCTCGGCCACGCGCAGGCCGGGCAGGCGGGGGCGGCCGGTGATCGGGTCGGGCTCGGCCGCCGCCTGGAGGCAGCGCGCCAGCAGCAGCTGCAGCACCACCGCGCCGCCATGGGCCTGCAGCTCGAGCACGTCTTCTCCGGTGAAGGAGTTCGGCGAGGGAAAGTGGATGGCCAGGCCGTGGTCGACGGGTTCGCCGTCCGCGTCGCGGAAAGGCAGGTAGGTGGCCTCGCGCGGCTTGAGCGCGCGGCCGCAGATCGCGTCGACCAGCGGCGCCAGCCTCGCGCCCGACACGCGCACGATGCCGACCGCGCCGCGCCCCGAGGCGGTGGCGATGGCGACAATGGGATCGGAGGTGCGGGCGAGCATGGTGGTGCGGATTCTTTCAGCAAAAAGGGCCGCTGACGCGGCCCTTTGAAGGATGGCTGGAGTGCAGTGCGGCTACTTGGTGCCGAGCACGCCCAGGCGCTTGTTGATGAACCACTGCTGCGCGATCGACAGCACGTTGTTCGTGATCCAGTACAGCACCAGGCCGGCCGGGAAGAAGATGAACATCACGCTGAAGGCGAGCGGCATGATCCACATCAGCTTGGCCTGCATCGGATCGGGCGGCGTCGGGTTGAGCCAGGTCTGGAACAGCGAGGTGGCCGTCATCACGATCGGCAGGATGTACCAGGGGTCGGGGGCCGACAGGTCGGTGATCCAGCCGATCCACGGTGCGTGGCGCATCTCGACCGACGACAGCAGCACCCAGTAGAGCGCGATGAACACCGGGATCTGGATCAGGATCGGGAAGCAGCCGCCCATCGGATTGACCTTCTCGGTCTTGTAGATCCGCATCATTTCCTGCTGCATTTCCTGCGGCTTGTCCTTCAGCCGCTCGCGCATTTCCATGATCTTCGGGTTGATGGCCTTCATCTTGGCCATGCTGGCGTAGGCCTTGGCGTTGAGCCAGTAGAAGGCCGCCTTCAGCAGCACCACCAGCGCGACGATCGACCAGCCCCAGTTGCCCAGGATGCCGTGCAGCTGGGTGAGCAGCCAGTACAGCGGCTTGGAGATGATCGCGAAGATGCCGTAGTCCTTCACCAGGTCCAGGCCCGGGGCGATGGCTTCGAGCTTCTTTTCTTCCTCGGGGCCGGCGAACAACGCGCTGTTCACGACCTGCGTGGCACCCGGGGCGATCTTCGGCAGCGTGGCCACCATGGCGACGGTGAAGAGGTTGTCGCCCAGGTCCTTCACGCGGAACTCGCGGCGCAGCTGTTCGCTGGCCGGGTCGCCCTTGAGCAGCCAGGCCGACGCAAAGTAATGCTGCACCATCGCGATCCAGCCGTCATTGGCCGGCGGCGGCGGTTCGATCTTGCCCTTGGCAATGTCCTTGAAGTCGAGCTTGTGGAACTTCTTCTCGTTGGTGTACGCAGCGGGGCCCGTGAAGGTGTTGGTGCCGAACATGGTGCCGGCGGCCACCGTGCCGTGACGCAGCAGCTGCAGGTACAGCTGCGCGTCGCGCGGCTGGTCGCTCACGTTGACCACTTCGTGGCGCACGCCGATGACGTAGTCGCCGCGGTGGAACACATAGGTCTTGATGTACTTCAGGCCGCCGACAGGGGCGCTTTCAAAGCCCACTTCCAGCGTGTTCTGGCCATCGGCCATCTCGCGCGGGCCGGCCTTCGGCGTCATCTGCGTCAGGTGGTTGGGGAAGCGCTCGCCGGTGTCGACCTGGTTCAGCAGGCCGGTCTGCGCGATGTAGCGGGTGGCGGGCGAGCCGTTCTCGAACAGCACCACGTGCTTGGTGCGGTCAGCCTCGTCGTACTTCAGCAGCTCGAGGTAGTTGACGGTGGCACCTTCGCTGTCGATCGTGGCCTTGAACAGGTCGGTGGTCACCTTGACCTGCTCGCGCGGCGTGGCCGCAACGGGCTGCGTGGGCACGACGCCCGCGTTGCCGCCGGTGCTGCCGGACGCGGTCGGCACGCCGTTGTTGGCCGCCGGGGTGCCGGCGGGAGCCGCGGCCGTGGCGGCCGGCTTGGTCGACGGCAGGAAAGTCGGCTTGTTGCCGTTGAAGACCTGCCATTGGTCCCACAGCAGCACCAGCGAGAAACCAAAAATCACCCACAGTATCGTGCGGCGGATATCGTTCATGACGAAGACTTCTTGTCGGAAGAGAGAAGAGACGAAAACAGCGATCCTGACCTGTCAGTGCGACGCTGCGATTTCGGTGGAACCGGATCGTGGCCGCCCTGGCACCAGGGCTGGCAGCGCGCGATGCGGTGCAGGGTGAGGTAGCTGCCCTTGAGCGCGCCGTGCACTTCGAGCGCCTCGATCGAATACACGGAGCAGGTCGGCGTGAAGCGGCACGACTGGCCGAGCCAGGGGCTCAGCAGCAGGCGGTAGGCCTTCACGAGGCCGATCAGCACGCGTTTCATGGCGAGGAAGAAGAGGGCGCTGCCGCGCCCGCCGCGGGAGCGCGCGCGGCGCGGGCCAGCAGCTGCTGGAGTTCGGCGCGCACGGCGGCCTTGAGCTTGTCCGAGGAGGCGCTCACGAATTCCTTGCGGTCGAAGCCCGCGCGCAGCCGCACCACGTGCGCGGCACGGGGCAGCCCGGCGCCCGATTCGGCGCTCACGGAATAAATCTGGCGCTTGATGGCGTTGCGCGTGACCGCGCGGCGTGCCCAGCGCTTGGGCACCATGGCGCCCAGCCAGACATCGTCGGACGCGAACAAAGGCTGTGCGCTCGATGCGAGATCGAGCGCACAGCGATGCAATGCGAAATGAGCAGTGCGCGCCACGGTGGCACCTGCGAGGACGGCCTGGAATTGCGCGCGGGTCTTGAGCCGCTGCATGGAAGCCGGGCCGCTTGCGTCGCGCCTGTTCGGGCCAGGCGCGCTGGCTGTTGGAGTGGGCGCTGACGAGCCGGCTGCTGGCAACGGCAGGTGGGTTGCCGTCAGACGGCCAGGCGCTTGCGGCCCTTGGCGCGGCGTGCGTTGATGACGGCGCGGCCGCCGCGGGTCTTCATGCGGACCAGGAAGCCGTGGGTACGGGCGCGGCGGACTTTGGATGCTTGGTAGGTGCGTTTCATGGTGATTTCCTATTTCCCTGTTCGCGCTGGCCCTTCGCGCTTTCGCACTGAAAGCATGAAGTACCTGCGGGGCGCCGGGGCGAGCGTGTTTCGGATGACCCCCGAAAGACGCAAAGAGGTTTTCAGGGAAACCCGCAATTATCGCAAACATTGGCCCCGGGAACAATCTTCGAGCGGATTTGCGGGCCTTTCGAAGTGCCGGGCAGCGTGTGGATAAGGTTTTGACAAGTTAGAATGCCGGGCGCCTTCCAGCAGAGAATATCCACAATACCTATACCAAAAAATGCCCGAGGGTTTCATCACTTTTTCATACGCCCATGTCGACTGACGGCATCGGCGAGAGCCTCTGGCAAGCCTGCGTCGACCAGCTCGCGCAGGAGCTGTCCGAGCAGCAGTTCAACACCTGGATCAAACCCCTGACGGCACAGGTCGCCGACGACCTGTCCCGCATGACCGTGTTCGTCGCAAACCGGTTCAAGCTCGACTGGATCCGTGCCCAGTACGCCGGCAAGATCGCTGCCATGGCGGAGAAGATGTATGGCCAGCCGGTCGCCATCGAGTTAGCGCTTGCTCCTCGCGAAATCCCCGTGCGTGCTGCGCCCGTGGCCGTCATGACCGAAACGGACGTGCCGCGCGACGTGGCCGGCCCGGGCGAGGAGCCGGCCGCCGCCGGCTTCAAGAACCGCCTGAATTCCGGCCTCACCTTCGACACCCTGGTCGAGGGCACGGCCAACCGCATGGCGCGCGCCGCGGCGATGCACGTGGCCGGCATGCCGGGGCATCTTTACAACCCGCTTTTCATCTACGGCGGCGTCGGCCTGGGCAAGACCCATCTGATGCATGCTGTGGGTAACCGGCTCTTGACCGACAAGCCGGATTCCAAAGTTCTCTACATCCACGCCGAGCAATTTGTATCGGATGTGGTCAAAGCCTATCAGCGCAAGACTTTCGATGAGTTCAAGGAGCGCTACCACTCGCTCGATCTGTTGCTGATCGACGATGTGCAGTTCTTCGCCAACAAGGACCGGACGCAGGAAGAATTCTTCAACGCGTTCGAGGCCCTGCTGGCCAAGAAGTCGCACATCGTGATGACCAGCGACACCTATCCGAAGGGCCTGGCGGACATCCACGAGCGCCTGGTTTCGCGCTTCGACTCCGGCCTCACGGTCGCCATCGAGCCGCCCGAGCTCGAGATGCGCGTGGCCATCCTGATCAACAAGGCGCGGGCCGAATCGGCCGAAATGCCCGAGGAAGTGGCCTTCTTCGTCGCCAAGAACGTGCGCTCCAACGTGCGCGAACTCGAAGGCGCACTGCGCAAGATCCTGGCGTACTCGCGCTTCAACCAGAAGGAGATCTCGATCGCCCTGGCGCGCGAAGCGCTGCGCGACCTGCTGTCGATCCAGAATCGGCAGATCTCCGTCGAGAATATCCAGAAGACGGTGGCCGACTACTACAAGATCAAGGTCGCCGACATGTACAGCAAGAAACGCCCGGCCAGCATCGCGCGGCCGCGGCAGATCGCGATGTACCTGGCCAAGGAGCTCACGCAGAAGAGCCTGCCGGAAATCGGCGAGCTGTTCGGCGGGCGCGATCACACGACGGTGCTGCACGCGGTGCGCAAGATCTCGGGCGAGCGCCAGCAGCTCACCGAGCTCAACCAGCAGCTCCACGTGCTCGAGCAGACCCTCAAGGGCTGACCGGAAAGAAGCCGAATGTCATCAAGGGAGCCCCTCGCGACAGCGGAGAATGGCGCCTTGCAAGCTGATTCAAAGAGATAGAAGAGGAAGAAGACATGATCGTTTTGAAGGCACCCCAGGACAAGGTCCTCGCCGCGCTCCAGTCGGTCGCGGGCATCGTGGAGCGGCGTCACACCTTGCCGATCCTGGCGAACGTGCTGATCCGCAAGACCGGCGGCCAGCTGCAGCTGACCACCAGCGACCTCGAAATCCAGATCCGCACCACCGCCGAGCTCGGCGGGGACGAGGGCAACTTCACCACCACCATCGGCGCGCGCAAGCTGATCGACATCCTGCGCACCATGCCGGCCGACCAGACCGTGAGCCTCGAGTCGAGCGCGAGCAAGCTGGTACTCAAGGGCGGCAAGAGCCGATTCACCCTGCAGTCGCTGCCCGCCGAGGACTTCCCGCTGGTGCAGGAAGCCGCCAACTTCGGCCCCGTGTTCAGCGTGCCGCAGAAGACGCTGAAGGACCTGCTCTCGCAGGTCTCGTTCGCGATGGCCGTGCACGACATCCGCTACTACCTGAACGGCATCCTGTTCGTCGCCGAAGGCAAGCAGCTGAGCCTGGTCGCCACCGACGGCCACCGCCTGGCCTTCTCCTCCGCCACGCTCGACGTGGAAGTGCCGCGCCAGGAAGTGATCCTGCCGCGCAAGACCGTGCTCGAAATGCAGCGCCTGCTGTCCGATGCCGAAGGCGCCATCGAGATGCAGTTCGCTAACAACCAGGCCAAGTTCGGCTTCGGCGGCATGGAGTTCGTCACCAAGCTGGTCGAGGGCAAGTTCCCCGACTACAACCGCGTCATCCCGAAGAACCACAAGAACACCGTCACGCTGGGCCGCGCGCCGCTCCTGGCGAGCCTGCAGCGCACCGCCATCCTGACCAGCGAGAAGTTCAAGGGCGTGCGCCTGAACATCGAGCCGGGCACGCTGCGCATCGCGTCGAACAACGCCGAGCAGGAAGAAGCCCAGGACGAGCTCGACATCGACTACGGCGGCGACACCATCGAGATCGGCTTCAACGTGACCTACCTGATCGACGCGCTGTCGAACATGGACCAGGACATGGTCAAGCTCGACCTGGCCGACTCCAACAGTTCGGCGCTGCTGACCATTCCCGAGAACGCATCCTTCAAGTACGTCGTGATGCCGATGCGAATCTAGAAGACACACCACACGGCGCCTTGCGCACACGACCCGCGGCCCTCCGCGGGTTTGCGCTTTCAAGAGGCGGCGAATTGAGCTTTTGAGAGCCCGAAAAATCACGCGAATGCCGTGAGAGACAGAGGAATATCCGAATGAGTGCTGAAGAAAACAAGCCCGACGTGCCGCACACCGAGCCCGTCTACATCCCCGAGATCGACACCGTGCCCGCCGACACCAGCTATGGCGAAGGTTCGATCACGATCCTCGAAGGGCTTGAAGCCGTGCGCAAGCGTCCCGGCATGTACATCGGCGACACCTCCGACGGCACCGGGCTGCACCACCTCGTCTTCGAGGTGGTCGACAACTCCATCGACGAAGCGCTGGCCGGCCACTGCGACGACATCGTCGTGACCATCCACACCGACAACTCGATCTCCGTCACCGACAACGGCCGCGGCATTCCCACCGGCGTGAAGATGGACGACAAGCACGAGCCCAAGCGCTCGGCCGCCGAGATCGCGCTCACCGAACTGCACGCGGGCGGCAAGTTCAACCAGAACAGCTACAAGGTGTCGGGCGGCCTGCACGGCGTGGGCGTGAGCTGCGTGAACGCGCTGAGCGTCATGCTGCGCCTGGTGGTGCGCCGCGAGGGCAAGATCCACGAGCTCGAGTTCAGCCGCGGCTTCGTGCAGAACCGCCTGCTCGAGACGGTGAACGGCGTCGAGGTCTCGCCCATGAAGATCATCGGCGACACCGACAAGCGCGGCACCGAGGTGCACTTCCTGCCCGATACCGAGATCTTCAAGGAGAACTCGGACTTCCACTACGAAATCCTCAGCAAGCGCCTGCGCGAACTGAGCTTCCTGAACAACGGCGTGCGCATCCGCCTGAAGGACGAGCGCAGCGGCAAGGAAGACGACTTCTCCGGCGCCGGCGGCGTGCGCGGCTTCGTCGAGTTCATCAACAAGGGCAAGACCGTCCTGCACCCGAACTCGTTCTACGCCGAGGGCGAGCGCCCGGCCGACACCTACGGCGGCATCCCCGGCACGCACATCGGCGTCGAAGTGGCGATGCAATGGAACAGCGGCTACAACGAGCAGGTCCTCTGCTTCACCAACAACATCCCGCAGCGCGACGGCGGCACCCACCTCACGGGCCTGCGCGCTGCGATGACCCGCGTCATCAACAAGTACATCGAGGAGAACGAGCTGGCCAAGAAGGCCAAGGTCGAAGTCTCCGGCGACGACATGCGCGAAGGCCTGTGCTGCGTGCTGAGCGTGAAGGTGCCCGAGCCCAAGTTCTCGAGTCAGACCAAGGACAAGCTGGTGTCCAGCGAGGTGCGCGCACCGGTGGAAGACATCGTCGGCCGCCTGCTGACCGACTACCTGCAGGAGCGCCCGAACGACGCCAAGATCATCTGCGGCAAGATCATCGAGGCCGCCCGCGCCCGCGAGGCCGCGCGCAAGGCCCGCGAAATGACGCGCCGCAAGGGCGTGCTCGACGGCATGGGCCTGCCCGGCAAGCTGGCCGACTGCCAGGAGAAGGACCCCGCCCTGTGCGAGGTCTACCTGGTGGAGGGTGACTCCGCCGGCGGCTCCGCCAAGCAGGGCCGCGACCGGAAGTTCCAGGCCATCCTGCCGCTGCGCGGCAAGATCCTGAACGTCGAGAAGGCACGCTACGAGAAGCTGCTGACCAGCAACGAAATCCTCACGATGATCACCGCGCTGGGCACCGGCATCGGCCGCGCCGGCGCGAGCACGCCGGGCGGCGGCGCGGACGACTTCAACGTCGCCAAGCTGCGCTACCACCGCATCATCATCATGACCGACGCCGACGTCGACGGCGCCCACATCCGCACGCTGCTGCTGACCTTCTTCTACCGGCAGATGCCGGAGCTGGTCGAGCGCGGCCACATCTACATCGCGCAGCCGCCGCTGTACAAGGTGAAGGTCGGCAAGGAAGAGCAGTACCTGAAGGACGGCCCCGCGCTCGACGCCTTCCTGCTGAAGGTGGCGCTGAAGGACGCGCGCATCGAGACCGGCGGCGCCAGCTCGACCACGCTCAGCGGCGACACCCTGGCCGAACTGGCGCGCAAGCACCAGGTGGCCGAGGCCGTCATCGCGCGCCTGCGCAACTTCATGGACGCCGAGGCGCTGCGCGCCATCGCCGACGGCGTGGCGCTCGACCTCGACACCACGCCCGCCGCCGAGGCCTCGGCCGTCGCGCTGCAGGCCAAGCTGCGCGAGCTCAACACGACCGGCGTGCCGGCCGAGGTGAGCAGCGAGTTCGACGCCCGCACCGACAAGCCGCTGCTGCGCATCAGCCGCCGCCACCACGGCAACATCAAGAGCAGCGTGCTCACGCAAGATTTCGTGCACGGCGCCGACTACGCCGCGCTCGCCGAAGCCGCCAACACCTTCCGCGGCCTGCTGAGCCCCGAAGGCGCGCTGGTGAAGCGCGGCGAGGGTGACCGCACCAAGGAAGAAAAGGTCGACGACTTCCGCCAAGCCATGAAGTGGCTCATCAGCGAAGCCGAACGCGCCACCTCGCGCCAGCGCTACAAGGGCCTGGGCGAGATGAACCCCGAGCAGCTGTGGGAAACCACCATGGACCCGAACGTGCGCCGCCTGCTGAAGGTGCAGATCGACGACGCGATCGAAGCGGATCGCGTGTTCACGATGCTGATGGGCGACGAAGTGGAACCGCGGCGGGAGTTCATCGAGCAGAACGCGCTGCGGGCGGCGAATATCGACGTCTGATGGTTGTTGTCGGTTGCCATAGAAAGTGAAAACTGTGCCAGGTAAGTGAAGAACTACTGACACGAAAAGTTAAAGAAATGCGGCTAAATCAACCGCATTTTTTTGGCAAACAGAAGCTCAACAGCCTGTGCGACGAACGTGTTCTGAATCATCCCGGCGCGCTCCGCTCACCGCGGATCGCCGAGGCTGAAATGGCTCCCAGCTATCTTGAAACTCTGCGTGCGGGATTGACCTATCTCGTTCTTGAGGGGATCTCATGGCGCTAAAAATGGCCACACGTTACGACCCCGCGACGCCATCTTGTTCAACCACTGGCGGCTATCTGTCTTCGCTTGCTGAAAGAGGGCGGCTCATCGGCCGCTCTCCTTCACTCAAGCACCATCGCTATTCGCCTACCCACACAACGCAGCAGTCAGATCGAGGACCTGCTGCCGCACCGATGGCAGCCAGCGCCCGACGCGCCATCATGACCTTGCTCACGCAAGCCGTGATGGTCTGAGCGAGCATCGACGTCGACCGCATGAGCGCGCAACAGAAGGTTGAGCTGGCTGACGAAATCTAAGTCCAGCAGCCGAACCTGCTGGCCTCCATCCTCGTGTTGCCTCGCAATGGTGTCGACACGCTGCAACTTGAGGTGCCGATCCATGCTCTGTTGGTCGCCTTCCAAGCCATGAAGCACTGCGGACACGCCTAGCCGACGATCTCTGAAGACGTCCAGAAAACCTGCTTGCAGCGGCTGACTGCGACGGTGGAGTTCACCGAGGGTGATACACGAACGCAAGCAGGTAGCGCCCCGAATGGTCGGCGCAGAACTTTGTGATCATCTGCTCGGCGAGGTCCGAGGCACACCACCTTGGCGAGCACGACCTGCTGCGCGTGAGAACCGACGCCGAGAAATACCTGCTGCTGGCCGCCCTCGACCTCGTGGAATGCGTGGCCTACGTCGTAGCACAGTTGCAGTCCACGTGAGCCGCGTGCGACCCGTCAAGATGGGATGACTGGACGCTCATTTCATGCTTAAGAAAATATTAATTGCATTGGGATAAAGGTCAGCAATTGCAAACTCAATCACAAAAATATTAATTGCATTGGAATGAAAGTCAACAATTGCAAAATCAGTCGCAAATAAAAATTTTCAAGGCAGAATGGTGGCGTGACAATGTCGTCACGCGCTTAAGGAATGAAATGAAAGATCCTAAGTTTGCCACCCTGCAAGCTATCTTGCAGAGTGCCGCCAAAGGTCAGTCGGCGCCGACTGTGAAGAAGGTCAGCCTCGACGGCTGTCTCAGCTCGTCGCGGATTGTCGGTCCTTTCCGTTAAAAGTCTCGAGGCCGCGTTCGCGCGGCCTTTTTGAAATGGAGAGGCGATGAAAAAAATCCTGTGGCTAAAAAAGCCGCTCTATGCAAACTGGTACATCACCACGAAGTGCAACCTTCGGTGCACGCATTGTTATCTCACGGATTACACCAAGGAGACACCCAGGAACTTGGCTTTTTCCATCGTCGACGAACTTCAGGCAATGGGGGTCGCTGGGGTCTATTTACTCGGAGGTGAACCCTTGGCGATGAGCAATCTGGATGAGATTGTCAAATATATATCGTCAAAAAAAATTTCACCATCCATCGCGACAAATGGGATTCTCGCGACAAAGGATCGAATTAAATTGCTGGTGACTGCCGGATGCACGCAGTATCAAGTCAGTTTGGAAGGCCACTCGCCGGAGTTGTCGGACGCTGTCAGAGGACGGGACACTTTCGAAAAGATTTTGAACGGTGTTGATGCAATAAAATCTTCTGGTGGACGCGTCATTCTCAATCTGACGATAAGCAAAAGAAATTACATGCAGATCGAGGAAATGCTCAGGATGGCCCGATCTGTGGGGGTGGACTTGATGCGATTTTCCGCATTCATCCCGGTCGGCACGGGCGACCTGAATCAAGCGTTGTACAAGTTGAATAGAGAGATCGTCCTGCACGTCAGGGAGGTGCTCGAAAAATCCGCTCTGAGCGCGGGCCTGCCGATTGACAGTATTTTTCTTCACAAAGAAAAACATCAATCGCACACGCTTGGTTGTGGTGCAGCTACCCACAGTTTCACTATCAACGCAGATCTGTCGCTCTCTCCATGCGACATAGATATAGAACGTGAACGCACAAAACCAATGTCCGATCCTCGCGAAATGCGGGATTTGTGGATGAATTCGGCGGTTTTCAAGAAATGGCGTGGAGAGTCATCCGATCCTCTCTTCAAGGAGGTACACCAGCACCACTGCCACTTGGCGTATACAAACTACCGGCAGGACCTATTCAGATGACCGATAGAAAAAAAACGTTTCTAGGAGTGGCCGCCGCATTTGTTCTCGTGCCAGAGAGCTTCGTAGGTCCGGTATTAGTTCTTTTTTATACAAAATCCCTGGGGCTGAGCTTTCAGGAGATGACACAGTTCTTCTCTCTGATCCTCGTAGCGAAAGGTCTTACGGAAATTCCCGCCGGGCTGCTCTCGGACCGATATGGAAGAAAGGCGATGCTGGTATTGGGGGAAGCGCTCGCTGCGACTGCCATGCTCGGCCTCTTGTTGCTCCCAGGCTCGAAGGCAGCCTTGCTCGGCCTCGGAGTCCTCTGGGGACTAGGAAATTCTCTGAGCAGCGGAAACCTGTACCCCATTGTTCAGGACGCATTGGCCTCCATGAACTTGGGAGATCATCTGCCAAAAGTCATTTCGTATGGACAAGCCACCAGCTATCTGGTGATGTTCGCAGCCAGCATCGCAGCGGGATATATCGGAGAAATAGATCTGAGTCTGCCCTTCAAGATCGACATTGCCATTCTGATCGCGTATACGCTGATCGTCGGAGTTTGTCTTCCCAATTCATCCAACCAGCAACTGGGACGAGGCTTAGTCGACTCCTTGAAACGCACCTTGAAGAACATGAACTTCAGGCGGTCGAAATGGCTCTTCGTTGTTCTGCTCATGGGCGCCCTTGCCCCCGCAATCGAACGCTCGAACTTCAATTTTTTTCAACCTATCCTGACAGCGGCCGGGTTCGAGATCAGGCATCTTGGATATCTGTCGTCCAGCATGTTCCTGATCGGGGCACTTGGGGGATTTGCTTTTGGCAAAACCAGTTCCAACAGTCGCATGAGAAACGGATTGATCTGGTTTTGCTGTTTGTTGTGCCTTGCAGCAGCACTATCCTGTTTTTTGGGGATTGGGAGATTTTCCGGGTCGAGTATTTTTTTGTTTTCAGCCAATGCGCTTTTGGTCGCAATCTTTGGCATAGTCGTCACAAATTCTATTCTTTCCATCGTGGGGCCGGAACACGAATTCAGGACGACGATTTTTTCAGTGTTTGCATTTCTTTCTGCAATATTCTCTGCCACACTTCAAACGGTAGTTGGATATTGGCAGCAATATCTTCCTCAAATTGACGTCGTCGCGTTCTGCACGCTTGCCATGGGGTTGTCGGTGATCACCTATCAACTGATCGGTCGCTTGCTCAGCCCTGCCGATTCACAGCAATGACGCTCCCATCGATTGCGACCGTCTATCTGACAAATCATTGTCAGCACCGGTGTCCTCATTGTTTTTTGACGCGCAGGCAACTTCTGCAGTCAGCACATTTGTCAAAGGAGAAAGTGACTTCCTATTTGGAGCAACTCTCGAGGAACAAGGTTTTATTGATTGCGCTGGCCGGAGGCGATCCGTTTTTGCATCCTGACATCGAGAAGATAATCCGAAAAATCGTCGATCTCAAGATGCTGCCACTGCTTGCGTGCAATCCTTCGAAGGAATTTGAATTGAAAATTCCGTTGCTCAAGGAACTGAAAATAAAAACCGTACAGTTCAGCCTTGATTCTCCATTTGACGTGGATCACGACCGGAGCCGGGGCAAGGGAAGTTTTGAAGCAACTTTGGCGATGATTCAGAGAATTTCAAAAGAAAACATCAAGTCCAATTTGTCGGTCTGCGTTACGAGGGGCAATATCGAACAGATGGAGGCGATGGTTTTTCTCGCGGATCGGATCGGGGTGTTCAAGCTGAAATTGGTTTTTTGGGAGTCCGACGGACTGGCCGAGGATTGGAGTGTCTCGGAAGTGCAAAAGCTAGCGCTTGCTGGAAGAATTTCAAATCTTCGGGCAACGACGCGCCCCGTGGCAGAATGGGTGGCCCTGCCCGACTACGACTTGATCAAAGCTGTGCGGATGCGGTATTCGATGCCAGAGTTGGTTGTCAGCGCGGATGGCAATGTAACTTCGAGCGATTTTTCCAAAATGATCTGCCGCATCGACGAGCCCCTGATAGCTCGGCGCTTTGCAGACTACGTCGAGGTTAAGAAAATTTCTTTTCTTCAAAAAATCATCGATGAAAGCATTTTTCGTCTCAGCAGGAAGGTGAATTTCTACGATACGGATCTCGAGCACAAGGCGGCTGCGGCGGTGCTTTCCCATGGCAATGCCTACCATATTTTCTTGGAAAGAAATCTGCCACCGATCGTTCGTGAACTGAATATCCTGCATGAAATCGGTCACATAGAGACACGCACTTTGTCGAAGATCAGCACGCAGACCGATCATGATTATTTGGCGGCCGAGCGTGCAGCCAACGGGTGGTTGATCGACCGCCTTGCCGACTACCTGGATCCAGCGGGGATCGCGCTTGCCAACTGCCTCGAGGATTCAGAATTCACCGCAAAAATGGCGAAAGCCATTCGTGCAAAATTTTATATTTTTTAATGAAGCTCACAATCAATTCCTTCCCCATGCGTGAAGAGGATCTTTGCGTGTTCAACCCAGCCGAGGCGGCCGCCAGCTTTTTCAACGATATCGGCTTTCAACTGATCAAGGCCTTTGAAGAGATCGGAGCGGTCGAAGAGCAACAGTTGTATGAGTTGTGCCCGGAAGAACTGCGTGAGCAACTGGAGACATTCATCGAAGACTGCGTCGAGCAACAGATCCTTCTCAGGTCGATGACATCCAGCGAGTCGTAGCGTCGCTGCCGGAGGTTCCTTCGTTGGTCTTGGAAAGAGCCGGACCTTCATGGTCCCGAGCGCTGCCCGGGGACATCGGCGATCTAGCTGGCAATCACCACAAAAAATCGCATGCCCACATCTGTTGCGCTCGACTCGAACATCTACGATCTGCTCGCAGACGATGCCGCGACCGTGGAACTCATCCAAACAAGATCAGTGAAGGACACTTGGAGGTCATCGTGCCAAGAACGGTTGCTGAGAAGCTGCGGCGATCCCCCTTCGAAGACATCCCTACATTCTTTCCCACGGTGTTCAAAGGAAACACAGCGAGGCGGGCGGGCTTAGCGACTTGCGGTAACAGCATCGGTCCCGGGGAAACGTTCGATGCTCACAAGGGAAGCTCGTACAAGGTCAACGACGCTCTGATCGCAGATGCTCCGGCTGCCTTCGCCGCCTTCTTCTCCATCGCCTGAGCGCGGCTTCCGGTCAAGCTTCACGGCTGCTGCTGAGGGCACCTCAGCCTGAACTGCAGTATCCGTGCTGTGCGCTCCCGGCACGCACTTCCGCCGGACGCGCCCCAAACCCAGGCAGATCAGGGTTTCCCTGAGGTTTGTTAATAAAAGTAGCCGACAGGCCCGTCACACGGGCGTCATCAGCTATGAAAACAATAGCATTCAGTTTCGATCCGCAGATCGTTCCTCGTAAACGCTATATCTAGCCCGACTCTTGCTAAGCAAAATCCCCGACGGATTTCACGTCACGCAAGATCGAGGACCACACAGCAATGAACCCTATGCGTCTCCGCCGGCCGCTGGCCGCGCTGGTTTTGGGCGGTACCGCAGCTTTCCTCGGGGCCGTGACTTCGGCCCATGCGTTCTCGAACCCGCCCATCCAGGTGGCGCAGGGCATCGAATACATGTGCGGCGGCGCCGCGAAGGACGAGGCCGCGTTCATGGAAATGGTGTCGCCGCGCTGGGCCGCGACCATCGAACTCGGCATCAGCGACGGCAGGGGTGCGCAGCGGCCCGGCTTCCCCGCCAAGGCGGGCATCGAGGTGCGCCAGAAATACACCGGCCAGGTCGTGATGAACGTGGAATCGCAGAGCCCCTACATGCTCGCGCGCCTCAATCCGGGCGCGTACGACGTGAACGTGACGCTCGGTGGCCTCACGCTGACGCAGTCGCTGGTGGTGATTGCCGGCGTGCCGGCGCGCGCATCGTTCGTCTGGCCGTCGAACTTCGACATGGCGTCGGTGATGCCGCCGCAAACGCAGACGCTGGCGCAGACTTCTTCCGCTGCCCGCTGAGAGGCAAGCAGGCAGGCACGCCGCACGGCGTGCCCGCTCCTTTTCCAGGTCAGCCTTTCCTAAGCCGCGCGCCGCAAAGTGGCACCGTGGCTTCCCGCCATGCAAGGAAAGAAAGGACTCTGACCATGACCCCCCGTTTTCCATCACTGCGCACCGCACGGCCGCTGGCGGCCGCGATGTTCTGCGGTGCTGTCCTGTTCGGCGCGCTCTCGACGGCCCAGGCAACGGTGAACCCGCCGATCTACATGGCGCACGGCGTCGAGTACATGAGCGGAGGCATCGGCAGCGACGAGGCCCAGCTGATGGAGACGGTATCGCCACGCTGGCCCGCGACCTTCGAATTCGCGATCAAGGATCACAAGGGCGCCGATTTCGCGGCCAACGTGCACGTGACGGTGCGCGACAGCAGCGGCACGGCGCTGCTCGACAACGTGGTATCGGGCGGCCCGTTCATGGTGGCGCGGCTGGACCCCGGCAACTACGAGGTCGAGGCGCGGATCGGCAGCCAGGTGCTGAAGCAGGAGCTGCACGTGCTGCAGGGCGCGCCGACCAAGGCGACCTTCGTCTGGCCCGCCGGCACCGACATGGCCTCGGCCGGCACGCGGCCGGTGCAGTAGCGCCGGGCAAGTGAGCGCCGGCACGCATCCGGCTGGCGCACAATTCACGGGTTGAGCCATGCCACAAGGCTTGCTATCCGGGCGCCGTCCGCTATAGAAAAAATAGCGACCGACGCGCCTCGCGGTATCTTGAATGCGCGGCATGCGCCTTGCACATAGCCTGTCCCCGGGCAGTGCCCGACCCCATTGCCCCGATGCCGATCCGTCCCTTGAGCGCCCTGACCGCGCTGTTGCACGTCTATATCGCGCTGCGCCTGCTGCCCGCGCTGGCCGTGCTCACGCCCGCATGGCCGCTGGCGCTGCTCGCGCTGGTGGTGTCGGCGGCGACGATTCCCCTGCCTTTCATGTCGCACCGCCGCGGGCGCGAGGGCGCCGGCAACAGCAACCTGCTCAAGTGGGTCGGCCTGATCAGCATGGGCTGGTTCTCCTCGATGTTCGTGCTGACGCTCGTGCGCGACGCCGGCCTGATGCTGACCTGGCTCGCGGGCGCGCTCGGCGGCGTCCAGGTGCAATGGAACGCGCTGCTGCCGTGGAGCGCGCTGGCGGTGCTGGCGATGGCCACGGCCACCTCGGCGATCGGCTTCCTCAACGCGCGCCGCACCGCCGGCGTGAAGCGGGTGGAAGTGCCCATCCGCGGCCTGCCGCAGGCGCTGGAAGGCTTCGCGATCGCGCAGCTCAGCGACATCCACGTGGGTCCGACGATCCGCAACAGCTACATCCAGCGCATCGTCGACGCGGTGAACCGACTCGGCGCCGACGCCATCGCGATCACCGGCGACCTGGTCGACGGCAGCGTGCCGGAGCTGCGCGAGCACATCGCGCCGCTGGCCGGGCTGCGCGCACGCCACGGTACCTTCGTGGTCACCGGCAACCACGAGTACTACGCGGGCGCACATGCCTGGATCGACGAGCTGCGCCGGCTGGGCCTGAAGGTGCTGCTCAACGAGCACGTGGTGCTGCAGACGCGCAACGTGCGCGGCGCGCAGACCGACGAAGAACTCTTCGAGAGCGCGCTGGTGCTGGCCGGTGTGACTGACTTCACCGCCGGACATTTCGACGCGGCTCATGCGAGCGATCCGCACCTGGCACTGCACGACGCGCCGCCGCTGGTGCACACGCGCGTGCTGCTCGCGCATCAGCCGCGCAGCGCGCCGCTGGCGGCCGCGGCCGGTTATCAGCTGCAGCTGTCGGGCCACACGCATGGAGGCCAGTTCTTTCCCTGGAATCTTTTCGTGCCTATGCAGCAGCCCTTCACGGCGGGCCTGCACCGCCTGCACGACATGTGGGTCTACGTGAGCCGGGGCACCGGCTACTGGGGCCCGCCCAAGCGCTTCGGCGCGCCCTCGGAGATCACGCTGCTGACGCTGGTGACCGCGAAGAACTGAGGAATCTCAGGAGTCCAGCCCCGACAGCCGGCGCGCGTTGGAAGTTGCGGCGGCATGAATGGGCTTCAGCCCCTGGCGCGCGATGCGTGCCGCTATCGCGGGCAGTTCGCTCGCCGCATCGACGGTATCCGCAGCCGATTGCACGAAGGCATCGCCATGTGCGGCCGCCTGTGCTGGCGTGACGCTGCCCGCCAGCGAGAAGAACGCCGTCGTGCTCTGCAGCCATTGCTGAAGCACCCGGTTGGCGAGCGAGAAATGGCTGCTGTGCCATTGCCTGGCCATCGCGATGCCCGATTCGCTCGCGGCCTCGAGCTTTTCCTGTCCCATGAGCTGAAACTCGGCGATGTCGTCCGCGCTGGGCGCGAGGCCCGCGCGGGCCATGCGCCCGGTGCGCATGCCGATCACGAGGCCGGACGACAGCAGCATCTCGTGGGTCTTGAACGCCAGTTCTAGCCACTGCTGCGTGAGCGGGCCCGGGAGGCTGGCAACGGAACTTGTAGACGACATGGGTGAGGCCGCGCTCGAGCGCGTGAAAAAGGGGTCGGGCCACTATAGGCGCGGCCGGGCGGCGGCGGTTTGCGCACACCAGGAATGGATCTGCATTTTTGTTGATCAAGTCCTGCTTTCCGATGTGGAAATTACGTGCCGGGCGGATGCCGCATGCGGCGGAAATTGAAGATGACCTCCTCATTTCCACTTAGTGCGTTCACACCTCGCATCATGAGATTCCAAACTTGCGCGTCCGTTGCCGCAGCGGCCCTGTTCGCGGGCCTTCTCGGCCTGTCGGGCACGGCGGCCCACGCGTTCGAAGACAGCGCGCACGGTTTCTATGTCGAAGGCGGCCGCGCCCCGCACGGCGACATGGGCAGCACCAATTCGGCCACCGTGGGCATGACCATTCCCTGGTCGCTGCGCCAGCCGGTGCACGAGGGCGCGCTCACCACCTACTGGGACGTCTTCCTGAGCAACTGGCACGCGCCGGCGCTGGGCAACGGCCCGCACGACTACGCGCAGATCGGCGCGATCTACACCTGGCACTACCGCTTCGACCGCGGCGGCTCGCCCTGGTTTGCCGAAGGCGGCGTCGGCGGCAGCGTGATGGACCACGTCTACCGCACGCCAGACCGCAGCTTCAGCACTGCCTTCCAGTTCACCGAGGTGATCGGCATCGGGCGCAGCTTCGGCGAACATGGAGAACACGAACTCTCGCTGCGGCTGCAGCACTTCTCCAACGGCGGCATCAAGAAGCCCAACCCGGGCGAGAACTTCGTCCGGCTGCGCTACACGTACCACTTCTAGGCCTGAGCGCTAGCGGCTCCGGCGCTGCGACGCGCGCAGCCGCCTGGCCCGCGCCTCCGTGACCAGATAGCCCAGCGTGGCCACCCCCAGCGGCAGCAGGTAGTACAGGCCGCGATAGGCCAGCAGCGCGCCGAGCAGCTGCGCCTGCGGCACCTCGTGCGAGAGCAGCGCCACGAACACCGCCTCCAGCACGCCGAGCCCCGCCGGCACGTGCGTGACCACGCCGGCCACCGCCGCCACCAGCAGCACCGCGAGCACCTGCGTGTACTCGACCTGCCCCTGCAGCAGGAACCAGATCACGCCACCCATCAGCGACCAGTTGGCGCACGACATCGCCAGCTGCAGCAGCGCCATCGCGAGCCCCGGCACCCTGAGCTCATGGCCTCGCACGCGCCACGCGCGTCCCCGCGACGTGGCGCACAGCACCAGGTAGGCCAGGGCCACCATCAGCAGCACCGCGCCGAGGATGCGCAGGCCTTCGCTGTCGATCTTCCAGTCGGGCGGCAGCGTCATCGGCCAGAAGCAGAAGGCCGCGCCGGCCACCACCAGGTAGCCCAGCCAGTTGGTCAGCATGCTGAAGCCGAGCACGCGCGTGATGGTGTCGTTCGCAAGCCCCAGGCGCGAATAGAGCCGGTAGCGGAACGCCACGCCGCCCACCAGCGAGCCGAGGTTGAGGTTGAAGGCGTAGCTGATGAAGGTCACGCCCATCACAGTGCCCGTGCCGAGCCTGTGCCGCGTGAGATGCCTGCCGAGCAGGTCGTAGGTGCTGTAGAGCGTGAAGCTGCATGCCGCCAGCGCGGCGGCCGCGAGCAGGGCCGTGGCGGGCAGCGCGCGGATCGCGTCGAGCACGTCCTCCCACTCGATGGTGCGCGCCTGCCGCACCAGCAGCCACGCGATCAGCGCGAAGAAGCCCCACACCGCCGCACGGCGGGCCCAGGGCCACCAGCTGTGGCGCGAGAGGGCCATGGTGCTCATCGCGATGCTCCCTCCGGGCTCAGGCGGCTTCCGTCTGCGTGGCGCCGCCGGCCGGATCGCTGCGCCCGGTGTCGCGCCGGCTCGCGAGGTCGGTGGCCTCCGCCGGCGTCAGGCGCGGCACGTGGCGCGGCAGGCGGCCCAGCAGGGCCGGATACCAGCGCAGGATGTGGAAGACGAAAAAGCTTCGCACCAGCCGCCAGCCGCTCCATTCGCTGGCGAGATCGGCGGCCTGCACCTGCTTGCAGCTGCACTCCATCAGCCGGTCCATGCGCTCGCCGAGCAGGCTGTTGAAGGCTTCGTCGCGCACGACCACGTTGGCTTCGAGGTTGAGCGAAAGGCTCAGCGGATCGAGGTTGCTCGAGCCCACCGTGCTCCACCTGTCGTCCATGAGTGCGACCTTGCCGTGCAGCGGGCGGTCGCAGTACTCATAGATGCGCACGCCCGCGTGCAGCAGGTGGTGATACAGCATGCTCGCGGCGGTCTTCACGATGGGCATGTCGGGCTCGCCCTGCAGGATGAGCCGCACGTCCACGCCGCGCCTCGCCGCACGCCGCAGTTCCTTGATGAGCCGGTAGCCCGGAAAGAAGTACGCGTTGGCGATCACGATGCGCTCGCGCGCCGCGCGTATGGCAGCGCGGTACTGCCGCTCGATGTCGTTGGTGTGGCGCCGGTTGTCGCGCGTGACGAACATGGCATCGGCCGTTCCCGCGGGCTGCGAGTGCACCGCCGCGGGCACCTGGCGCAGCCTGCGACGGAACCATCCCGCGCCCTTGCCGCCGAGTGCCCCCATTGCGATCGCGCGCAGCACGAACTGGTGGATCTCGCCCACGACCGGCCCCTGGAGCTCCACCGCGTAGTCCTGCTTGGCCATGGGGCCGTAGTCGAGCAGGTGGTCGGCCGAGTAGTTGATGCCGCCGACGAAGGCGTGCTCGCCGTCGATCACCACGATCTTGCGGTGCATGCGGCGGAACACGTTGAGCCGCTGGCCCATGAAGCGGCGGCCCGGGTCGAACACGCGCACCTTCACGCCCGCCGAGGTCAGCCCCTCGATGAACTCGCGCGAGAGATCGGGCGAGCCGAAGCCGTCGATCATCAGGTCGACCTTCACGCCGCGTTGCGCCGCCTCGCGCATCGCGGCGTGCAGCTGCAGGCCGACCTTGTCCTCGAACAGGATGAAGGTCTCGACGATCACCTCGCGCCGCGCCTGCCGCACGGCCTCGAACACGCGCGGAAAGAATTCCTCGCCGTTCTCCAGCAGCCCGATGCGGTTGCCGGCGATCCAGTGGCCGTTGCCATTGCTGCCGTTGATGCCGTTTTCGCTCATGGCAGCGTCGCTCACAGGTCGATGTCCGCCACCAGCGGGGCATGGTCCGACAGGTGCGACCACGGCCGGCGCGGCAGCACCACGGGCGCGTGCGCGCCGGCATTGCGCACGTAGATGCGGTCCAGCGACAGCACCGGAAAGCGAGCCGGAAAGGTCCGTGCCGCGCGGCCGGTGGCGTGCACGAACACTTCGCGCAGCGAAGCGCCCTTTTCGAGGATCTCGTGCGCGCGCCCGCGCCAGTCGTTGAAATCGCCCGCCACGATCAGGGGCGCCTCGGAAGGGACCTCGTCGCGCACGATGTGGCACAGCAGCTCCAGCTGCTGCTGCCGGTGCGCCTCGGCCAGCCCGAGGTGGGTGCAGATCACGTGCACGTCGACCACTCGGCCCGGCAGCCGCAGCACGCAGTGCAGCAGGCCGCGCTTCTCGGGGCCGCTCACCGACACGTCGTGGTTGCGGAAATGCACGATCGGGAATTTCGAGAGCACCGCATTGCCGTGGTGGCCTTTCGGGTACACAGCGTTGCGGCCGTAGGCGAACTGCGGCCACATGGTGTCGGCCAGGAATTCATAGTGCGGCGCCTCGGGCCAGTTGTTCACCCTGCGCGAATGGCGCGAGTGCGTGCCCAGCACCTCCTGCAGGAACACCACGTCGGCCCCCACCGTGCGCACCGCGTCGCGCAGTTCGGGCAGGATGAACCTGCGGTTGAGCGCGGTGAAACCCTTGTGGGTGTTCACCGTCATGACCTTGAGCGAGGTCGGCGTGACAGGCGTCGCCGACTCGGCATCGGGCGCGGTGGCTTCGGGAATGATGGGCGAGGAAGACATCGTCATCCATGTTGTACGTGGCCGCGCCCGTCCTGACTGTAGGAACGCGCCAACTTCTTTCCCCCGTCTTCCCGCCGCCATCCCCAGCCGCCTTCGTGCCCGGACGGCCGGTTCCTACAGGCATGCCTGCCGCACCCCCACACGGGCGGAATCGCGGGGCTCCTACGGTGAATTCACGGTTCAGGAAAAGGCAGCCCGCCTTTTCGAGGAACAAGCCACAAGGAGCACACCCATGAAACACCAGGCCGCTTTCCACGCCACCGTTCTTGCCGCGCTGCTGGGCGCAGCGGGCATCGCGATGGCGCAGACCACTTCCATTCCCGCCCAGCCCGATCCCTCGGTGGGCGGCGAAGCCAGCACCATGACGCCGGCCGGCGTCGCCAACCCGCCGCAGCGCCCCGACAACTCGATGCCGATGTCGCGCGAATCGGTGAAGGCCGAGGCCCGCGCGCACAACCGCAACAACGCCAACAACCCGGTGCCCAAGGGCGAGGTGACGACCACGGTCAACCACCAGCCCAACGCCATGCCGCAGCCTACAGGCGAGATGTCGCGCGCAGAAGTGAGCCAGACCGGGCGCAAGGTGAAGCCGCAGTTCGGCCAGAAGGGCGAGCGCCCGGACGTGGTGACGAATCCGACGGACAAGACGGGTACGCCGAAGTAAGTCCGAAGGCCCCATGAGAAAAGCCCGCGGCGCTTTCGCGTCGCGGGCTTTTTTGGGTTGCTTCGCCGCGCAATGATCGCGGCGATCGATCAGCTCTTGGCGGGAGCCGGCGGCGCACCGCGGTGGCCGCCGTCATGGCCACGATGGCCGCGCGGGCCGCCGAAGTGGGCGGTCTCGGCGTCGAAGGTCTTCTGCTGGTCGGGCGACAGTGTGGCGTAGAAGGTCTTCGTGGCTTCGGCGCGCTTGGCGAACATCGCGCTGCGCTCGGCCTGGCGGGCCTGCATGCGTTCCAGGCGCTCCGGCGTGGTCAGCTTGGCGAACTCGGCGCGGTCCATGTGCGGACGCGGGCCGCCGGGCGGCTGGGTCGCGCTGGTGAAGGTGCTCCATGCGCCTTCCTGTGCCGAGGTGAGCTTGAGCTTTTCCTTCAGGGCCGCGAGACGCTTGGCGCGGTGTTCCTTCATGCGCTCCATGCGCTGGGCCGGGTCCATGCGCTTGTGCTGGGCCTTGGGCGCTGCGGCGTTGTCGGCCTGGGCCACCGCGGCGGTGGGCGCGGCTGCGGAGGGAGCGGCTGCCGGCGCTTGAGCGAAGGCGCCCGAAGAGGCGAGGGCGGCCGAACCGAGCAGGCTGGCCCAGACGATGCGTTGGCGGAGAGAAATCATGAGAAGTGCTTCCTTTCGAAGAAGCCCGCCGCCGATGGGCAGCAGGTGAGACGAAGTGTGGAAGAGCTCTGTATCGCATCCGTTAGCCCGGCGTGAGCTTGCGTAAAGAATGATGAACAGGCCCTCCTGAAGCGGCCTCCGGCGTGATTTATTGACTCTTTTCCTCCCGCTTTGCCCGCCCCGCCTGCCTCAGCTGCCCCGGCGCTACTTGGGCCGCGGCCGCTTCAGGCCCCGGTCGGGCACCTGCAGCCTGCCGGCGCGCAGCTCGGTGACCGCCTTGACCACCGCGCGGGCCACCTGGCGCACTTCCTCCTGCACGTCCGCGTCGGCATCGAGCGCGTCGTGGCTGGTGGCGTAGGGTCCGTAGTAGCCGATGTAGCGGTCCAGCCGCGACTGCGTGCCGGCCTCGATCAGGCCCATCCAGTCGAGCCAGTCGCAGAGATTGCGGCGCACGCTCTCGATGCCGGCCACGTCGCCGTGCACCACCACGCCGTAGACGCGGCCGTCGAGGTGCCGGGGGTAGCCCCAGCCTTCCAGCTCCAGCGCCTTGGCCTCGTCGGGCTTCTTGCCGTGCGTGCTGGTGGGGTCGGGGTTGCCGCCGTCGGCGCAGACCAGGCGGTCGATCATGAGCTTCAGCGGGCTCGTGGCCTGGTACCAGTGCGTGGGGGTGAGCAGGATCACGCCGTGCGCCGCCACCCAGCGCTCGTAGATCTCGTTCATCCAGTCGCCGGTCTGGCGCAGCGAATGGTTCGGATAGCAGCTGCAGGGCCAGTGGCACAGCGGCATGGCGGTGGAGACGCAGCCCTTGCAGGGGTGGATCTGCCGGCCGTACTCGGAAGTGAGTAGGCTCAGGTCGAGCATGTCGGTCTCGATGCCGTTGCTGGCCAGCACCTCGCGCGCGATCTGGGCCAGCCGCCAGGTCTTGGAGACTTCGCCGGGGCAGGTGCCGTCGTTGCGCGGCGAGCCGTTCACCAGCAGCACGCGCGAAGGCGTCTGCGGCTGGCCCCAGGCGGCCTGCGCAGCGTCGATGCGCGCCTTGGCCTCGAGCCAGTCGACCGAAAGTTCGTACTCGGGGTCGGCATAGCCGGGCCCGGCCTTGCGGGTGACGGGCGCCTTGCGGCCTTCCTCGTAGGCCTGCCACGCGATGAGTTCGATGCGCCGCAGCGAATCGGACTCGGCGCGGAAGGCCGGGTCTTGAAAGGGCTGCATGAAGCGTTCATGGAACTCGGCGCGCTGCAGCGTCTCTGGCGCCTGTCCTTTCCGGATCGTGGGGGGCATGTGCGCAATCTAGGCCGCCCGCGCCGCGGCCGGGGCATGTACGCGATGCCGATTTCCGGTAGGCGGGCGACTACAGCCCTCGCCCGAAAGCCGGAGCGTTCAGCCCAGCTTTCCGTTCTGGAAGTCGTGCACCGCCTGCCTGACCTGCTCGGAGGTGTTCATCACGAAGGGCCCGTACTGCGCGATCGGCTCGTTGAGCGGCTTGCCGGCGATGAGCAGGGCGCGCGCCGGGCTGTGGTTGGTTGCGCCGGCACGCAGCACCACGCCGTCGCTGCCGGCGTCGTTGGCGAGGATGGCCATGCGCCGCGTCGGGATCTCGCTGCCCGCGATCCACAGCGATTCGCGGAACACGTAGACCAGCGCGTTGTGGTCGTCGGGCAGCGGCTGCGCGAACTCGGCGCCCGGCGGCAGCTCGATGTCGAGGTAGAGCGGCTCGGTGTGCTCGCGCCGCACGGCGCCTTCGATGCCGTGGCTGGCGCCCGCGATCACGCGCACGCGCGCTCTGCCGGTGGTGGTGAATTCAGGAATCTCCGCGCTCTGGATGTCGCGATACCAGGGCTCGCGCATCTTGTCCCGGGCCGGCAGGTTGAGCCAGAGCTGGAAGCCTTCCATCATTCCTTCCTCCTGCTCGGGCAGCTCGCTGTGCACGAGGCCGCGGCCGGCGGTCATCCACTGCACGCCGCCGTTCTCGAGCAGCCCTTCGTGGCCCGCGCTGTCGCGGTGGCGCATGCGGCCCGCGATCATGTACGTGACGGTCTCGAAGCCGCGGTGCGGGTGGTTGGGAAAGCCGCCGATGTAGTCACCCGGGTTGTCGCTGCCGAAGGCATCGAGCATGAGGTAGGGGTCGAGCCGCTTCTGCAGGGGCTGCTGCAGCACGCGGGTGAGTTTCACGCCGTCGCCATCGCTGGTGGAAACACCGGCCACGATGTGGTCGATGCCGCGCGGCGTGGCGACGGGATCGGTGGGGTGGTTGGCGTGGTGGTTGGCGTTCGTCATGCGTCCATGGTGGCACTAACGCGCCCGCCGCGCCACCCGCTGGCTGTCAGCCGGCGGCCCGAGATATCGGGGCGGATTCCGGCCTCAGGGCCACTGCTGGCGCTGCCAGTAGCTGTATTTCCACTGCGTCTCGAAGCCTGCGCGGCGATAGAGCGCGAGCGCCGGGTGGTTGACCGCATCGACCTGCAGGAACACCCGCTCGAAGCCGCGTTCCACCGCAGCCTGCGCCAGCCCGGCCAGCACACGCCCGGCCAGGCCCCGGCCACGCTGCACCTGGTCGGTGCGCATGCCGTGCACGCTGGCCCAGCCGTGGCCGAAGGCCATCGCGCCGGCGGCCACGGTACGGCCGCCTTCGCGCACGCTGGCATAGAGCGTGCCCTTGGCGCGCGACAACATCCGCACGCGATGGGCACCATCGACCGGGTCGAAGCCCTCGCCGAGGAACAGCGCCGACCAGGCCGCATCGGGCGCGCGATCGACGTCGGCCAGGGCACCATCCGGCGCGACCACCTCCCGCATGCGCCGCACCGACGTCACCTGCACGCAGGTCGGGCTGTCGGCGACGTAGTGCCGCCGCTCGAGCTCGGCGCGCAGCCCGTCGAAGCAGGGTGCATCGGCCAGCCGCAGCGCGGGCTTCGCCTGGCGGCTGTCGTAGCGGTCCTCGATGCGGTCTAGCGTGGCGTGGTCGACCGGGCCCCGGTGCAGCGGCACGGCCGACTTGGCGCGCTTGACGGTGCCGCCGGCGAAGGGCAGCAGCCAGCCGTCGAGCTCCTCGGTCAGGTCGGGCGACACCGCGGCGATGGTGGCGCGTTCGATGGCTTCGATATCGGTAACGGTCAGGGCGGCTGTGTTCATCATTGCGTGGCGGCCTCCGGTGCCATGAATTTCGCCGCGGCCACGCTCTTGAGCAGCGCCTCGCGCTGGTTGCGGCTGATTCCGCGGATGCCCTCGGCGATCCACTTGATGCGGTCGGCGTCGATCTGGCCGTCGCGCCGCCATTGCTCGAGCACGGCCTGCGGCTTGTGCAGCATGGCCGCGAGCCAGACGGCCTGCGCCGGCTCGAGCGTGCGCGCACCGCGCTTGAAGTAGCGCCGCGCCGCGGCCTCGGCGCCGCAGAGGTTGCCGCCCCAGGGAGCGTTGTCGAGGTACAGCTGGAGGATGCGGGCCTTGCCCAGCGTCTGCTCCATCTCGACCGCATAGAGCAGCTCGCGCAGCTTGCGCTCCGCCGTGCGGTCGCTGCCCGTCACCAGCAGCTTGGCGAGCTGCTGCGTGAGCGTGCTGCCGCCGCGCCGCGTCTGGCCGGGCTTCTGGTTGTTGTCGATGGAAGCGAGGATCTCCGTCAGGTCGTAGCCGCCGTGGGTGAAGAAGCGCTGGTCTTCCGCGGCGATGACGGCGCGCGCCAGCCAGCTGTCGTTGGCCAGCTTCGCCGACGGGCCGCAGCTGGTGCGCGCGCCCAGCATGGCCTCGGTGCCCAGCCCCTCGACGGTGAACTGGCTGATGACGGGCTGCACCGCGAAGGTGGCCTCGGGCAGCACCAGTTGCCCGCGCAGCGCAAGCGTGCCGCCGATGCGCGCGCGCTGAAGCTCGGGCAGCGCGGGCACCAGCACGGCGTACCAGCGCTCGATGGGCGCGTCCTGCACGCTGGCGTTCAGATGGATGTTCTTCGGCATGAGCTTGCCGTCCCACTGCCCCTGCAGCCGGGAGGTGTCGGTGCTCCGCGGCGTGGCCTCGAAGCTGCCGTTGAGCGTGTTGCCGTCGCGCTTCACGGTGGCGACCAGGCGCTCCACGCGGATCGGCTGGGTGCCGAGCGCCGGCACCTCCGCGCTGCAGGGCGCGCACTGCATTTCCAGCAGCTCGCCGGCCGGCTTCCAGGCGAAGCGCATGGTGCCGAAGCGGGTGTCGAGCGAGCGCCCGTCGAGGTAGGGCGCGAACCATGCGGAGGTGGCGACGCGCACCGCGGTTGGCACGCCGATCTCGAAATTCAGGGGCCCCGCCTTGACCGTGGTGCTCCACTCGCCGGAGGCCGGCGCGAGCGCCAGCTTGACTATCAGAAAGATAGCCACGCAGGCCGTAATGACCAGGGCCAGCAGGCCATAGAGCACGAATCGCAGGGTCTTCTTCACAGGCAGGTTTCTCAGATCGGTCTCGCTACGGTGACAGCTTGCCACGGCCCATGCGATTGGCCGCTGGCGGCTGCCCAGTACCAGCTTGAAGTGTCTGTGAAAGCCGTGCCCTGGGCGTCGACGATGCGCTCGCAGACGCGGATTTTTTGCGCTCCGTGCCGTTGAGCAACAAAACAGCGCCACATGCGCTCCTGCGCGTCGCGTTCCAGGCGCGCCTGCTCGATGCGATAGCCCAGCGCGCGGTAGCAGTCCGTGGCCGGATGCAGCATGCGCGTGGGCTGGTTCACCTCGCGCATCACCAGGGTCTGGGTGCCGTCGGTCATCCGGCCGATGGCGCCGGGGAAGCGGTCGGCGAAGCGCTGCTCGACGTCGCTCAGGGCCAGAGGGCGCAGCGCGACGCCGTCCCACTGGCTCGGCCATTCGTGCGAGGCCACGGCGGCCGGCATCGTTTCGGCCGGCGCGCGCAGGGCCGCGCTGGTCGACCACAGCATGCACAGCAACATCGCCAGCGCGAAGGCTGTCTTGTGGCCGATGCGATTGATGAAATGGTTCGCAAACCAGCGCTCAAAGAACGGTGTCGACATGGCGGCCTCCCTGGGTCGTGATCAGGCCTGGAATGGGCAGGTCGGCGGGCTCGGGCGCAGGACGGTCCGGCACCATCAGCCGGGCGATGGCGCCGCACACCACGGCCAGCAGCAGGAGACCCAGCGCGTTGTGAGCCCAGGGCGCGAGCGGATGGCCCGCGCCTTCGAAGGCGATCAGCACGCTGTTGCGCACGATGTTCCCGGCCAGCACGAGAAGCCCGACCATCGGCAGCCGCGCCATGAAGGCCCGGCCGCTGCGCGATGCCCACAGCGCGACCGCGCAGGCCGTGAAGTAGCCCAGCCACACCATCTGCACGCCGGAGCAGGGCGCATCGACGATCACCAGGCGGCCGTCGACCACCAGGCTCGCGCCTTCGCGCGCCACCTCGAAGCCGGGCGACAGCAGCCAGCGGCTGATCTCGGCCGTCACCACGCGCAGCGGATAGCCTGCATAGAACTGCAGCGACGAAAGCAGCGGCAGCGCGAGCACCGCCAGGCCGGCCACCGGCAGCGCCGCCACCTTGCGCGGCAGGAAGGCCAGCAGCCCGCAGGCCAGCGCCAGCACGGCGATCAGCCCCGCCGCCAGCGGCGGCAGCGCGGGCACCAAGCCGAGTCCCGTGCGCAGCAGGGTCGCGAGCACCGTGCCCGCACCGGCCAGCGCGAGCCAGCCCAGGCGCGGCGATGCGCGCAGCTCGCGCCGGCGGCTCCAGGCCAGCGCCGCGAGCGCGACCAGCGCCAGCAGGCCCAGCGGATCGTCGGAACCGTCGCGCATGCGCTGGGCCATCCAGACCCAGGTCGGCATCAGCGCGACGAACTGCAGTCCGATCCAGCCGGCGGCCGGCGTGCGGTCGATGTGGATGCCCCAGTCCACGATGCGCGGATGGCGGTGGGCAAGCATTGCCAATGACATTCTTTTTTCTTTCTTCTGGATGGATCAGGCGGTGAAGCGGCGCGCGTCGTTGCGGCGCGCGCGGCGGCGCAGCATGGCGAGCATCGAGAGCACGACGGCGATGGCACCCAGCGACTCGGGCTCGGGCGTGCTCGGCACCTCGGCGCCGAGCGCCAGCTCGCTCACGCCTTGCGGCAGGGGCAGCGGCTGGTTCACGCCCACGCTGTCCTGCGGCGCCACGTTGCGCACCACCTTGTCGACGGCGATGAAGCTCGTGTATTGCGTGAGCAGGCTGTACTTCAGACCGAGCTCGGTGATGCGTTCCTTGAGGGCCGTGCCGCCTTCCAGCGTCTCCTGGTCGCTCAGGCTCTGGATGCGGTAGCGTGCCCACAGCGTGCGCAGCGCGGCCGTGTCCTGGCGGGTGCTGCCGTCGATGCGCACTTCCTGGCGGTAGGGGCCGCTCGCGCTCTGGCCTTCGATGATCACGCGGCCTTTGGCTTCGCCGCGCCACTTGCCGAACACGATCACCGGGCGTTCGCCCAGCACGTCGGGCAGCGCCTGCGGTTCCACGTCGTACACGTCGAGGCCGCCGAAGGTGGCCTTCACGTTGGTGAGCACCGGCGACTCGACCATGCGGCGGAACCGCGCAGCCTGTTCGGGCGCCTGGATCGGGTCGGTGATGATGAAGGGCTCGCCCATGCCGGCGCGCGCGATGCCTTCCATCAGGCTGCGGTTGACCGACGAGCCGATGCCGAAGGCGAACACGTTGGCCTTCGAAAGGTTGTTGCGCACCAGCTCGAAGGCCTCGCGCTCGACCGTCACGTAGCCGTCGGTCACGACCACCACCGTGCGCGACACGTTCTCTTCCTTGGGCTCGGCGTAAACGCGCTTGAGCGCCGGAATGAGCTCGGTGCTTCCGCTGCCGCTGTAGTTCTTGATGGTGGCCAGCGCCTGCTCGATGTTGGCGCGCGTGGCCGGCACCGATTTCGGCGACAGCATCTTGTTGCTGCCCGAGAACAGCAGCACGTTGAAGGTGTCGCTCGGGCGCAGGCCGCCGATCAGGCGTTCGAGAACCGTCTTCGCGGTGTCGAGCGGAAAGCCGTGCATCGAGCCCGAGATGTCGACCACGAAGATGTAGTCGCGCGGCGAGATCGCGCTGGCGGCCACGGCCTTGGGCGGCTCGACCATCGCGAGGAAGAAGTTCTCGGCGTTGTTGCCCTGGCCCTTGTAGAGCATCAGGCCCGATTCGATCTTCTCGCCCGCGAGGCGGTAGTCGAGCACGAAGTCGCGGTTGTCGGCCGGGCGGCCGTCGGCGGCGAGCACGATGTCGGCGTGCTGGTCCTCGTCGCTCTTCTTCACGTCGATGGCGTGCGTGGCCGAGCGAATTTCCTTGATGCCCATCGGCGTGTCGATGGTGGCCTTGAGTTTGAAAGCGGTGCCAGCGGCCATGCCTGCGCGCAGCGTGGGCTGGGCAACCCACTTGGCCTGCGCGTTCTCCGATTGCGGCGAGTTGTAGCGCGGGCCCACCACGGTCGGAAACACGAACTGGTAGTTGCCCGACTGCGGCACCAGCAGCTCGGTGTAGCGCAGCTCCACCTTCACGTCGTCGCCCGGCAGGATGTTGGCGACGTTCATCTGGAACACGTTGGGCAGGTGCTGCTCGAGCAGCGCTGCGGTCTTGCCTTCCTTCTTGGCGGTGTCGTACTCGATCTGCGCCTGCTGCTTCTCGCGGATCTGCGCGGTGATGAGCCGGTCGGCCAGGCGCACGTTGAGGCCGCTCACCGCCGCCTTGGTGGAGCCGGGGAAGACGTACTTCGCTTCGATGGCGCGCTGGCCTTCGTTGCGGTAGGTCTGCGTGACCGTCACGTCGGCGATCACGCCCGAGATCTTCACCGAGACCTCGGTGCCCTTGAGCGGCAGGCGGTCGACCGAAGGGTCGTCGCTCTTCACGAAGAAATAGGGGCTTTCGGTCTTCAGGCGCGGCCCGGCGGGCGCTTCCTGCGCGTGCGCCGGGCGCACGCCCATGGCGATGAAGCCCGCGGTCGCCAGGCTCACGGTGGCGAGCCAGAGCCAGCGGCCGGGACGTGTGGTGGTTTGGGCATCCATGGCGGGGTCCTTGTCCGTGCGAACTTGCACGGCCGCAACTTTCATCACTGCGCGAGAAGGCAGTTGGAAGGCCCCTTGAAGTCGCTTGCAGCCCGCGCCCGCTGTGTGAAGTCTGTGTGAAGCGAGGCGCCGCGGGCGCTTCACACGGCCTTCCGGTCGGGCAGCGAGCATCGCGGCCATCGCTACAGACGAGGAGAGAAAAAGATGTTTCAGCTGTTGAAGGCGCTCCAGAGCTCCATGCTGGCGAAAGTCGCCGGCCTGTTCTTCCTGCTGCTGCTCCTGTGCATTCCGCTGGGAGAGATCGATTCGATCAACCGCGCCCGCGGCGAAAGCCAGCGCGAAGCCGCCGCCGAGCTCGCCGCCACCTATGCGGGCCGCCAGACGATGGTCGGCCCGCTGCTGCTGGTGCCGTACGTGGAGAAGTGGATGGAGCCGCTGCGCAACGCGCAGGGCAAGGTGATCGGCCAGGAACCGCGCAGCAAGGAGATGGCCCACGTGGTGTTCCCCGACAAGCTGCACATCGAAGGCTCGATGGCGCCGCAGGAACGCTACCGCGGCATCTTCAGGATTCCCTTCTACACACTCGACGCCACGCTCAGCGGCGGCTTCGCGGCCTTCGACCCCAAGGCCGTGTCGCACAGCGAGACCGATTCGAAGATCGAGTTCAAGGCGCCCCTCATCGCCTTCAACGTGAGCGACCTGCGCGGCCTCGACGGCTCGCCGACCATGACGATGGGCGGCGAGGACCTTCGCTTCAGGCAGCGCGTGCCGGGCCTGGCCGACGATGCCTGGTTCGCCGACGGCATCCACGCGCCGGTCACCGGCGCCGCTCTCGCGGCCTGGCAAGCCGGCAAGCCGATTCCCTTCGAGATGAAGCTGGGCCTGGTCGGGCAGGACACGCTGGCCATTGCGCCCATCGCCGAGGAGACGACCGCGCATCTGCGTTCGCCCTGGGCACATCCCAGCTTCGGCGGCCGCTTTCTCGCGGCCGAGCGCAGCGTGACGCCCCAGGGCTTCGACGCGCACTGGCGCGTTTCCTCGCTCGTGACCTCGGCGCGCGAACAGGTGCGTGCGGGTCTCTCTGGCCAGGGCGGCTCGGCGGACGTGGCGGGCAGCGCCCACCCGGCAGCAGCGGTCGTTCCGGCACGCCGCAACATGGGCCCGCTGCAGACCTTCGACGTATCGCTCGCACAGCCGATCAACGTCTATTCGATGAGCACGCGTGCGGGCAAGTACGGCGTGCTCTTCATCGGCCTCGTGCTGATGGCCGCCTTCATGTTCGAGCTGTTCCGCAAGCTGCGCCTGCATCCGATCCAGTACGGCCTGGTCGGCCTGTCGATCGCGCTGTTCTTCCTGCTGCTGCTGGCGCTGTCGGAGAAGTTCGCGTTCTGGATGGCCTACGCGGGCGCCGCCTCGGCGAGCGTCGCGTTGCTGGCCGTGTACTTCAGCGCGGTGCTCGGTGGCTGGCGGCGCGGCCTGTCGTTCGGCGCCTTCGTTGCGCTGCTGTATGGCGCGCTCTACGGCCTGCTGGCTTCGGAAAGCAACGCACTGCTGCTGGGCGCGCTGCTGATCTTCGGCATGCTGTCCGTGCTGATGCTCGTGACGCGCAAGGTCGACTGGTATGCGCTCTCGCGGCGCACGGAGCCGGCGCCGGTCGCGGCACAGGAAGCACAGGCGGCATGAGGCTGCTGCGGGTCATCGCGGGTGCCGCGGGCTGGCTGGCTCTGGCCACGCTGTGGTTCTGGGCCTGGCACCTGAAGGATCCGCACCTGCGCTTCATGCGCGCATGGGAACTGCCCCTGCTGCTGGCGATGCTGGTGGCAACCATAGCGATTGCGTGGCGGCTCGCGCGCGGCAGGCTGCGCCCGGTAGCGCTCGGGCTGGCATTCGCGGCCCTGCTGACCGCCTTGTGCAACGAGGCCGCCTCGCACCGACACCGTGCCGAGGTGAATGCGTCGGAGGGCCCGCTCGCACAGGCGCTGGGCGCGCACTTCATCGTCGGCTACGACGATGCGAAAAATCTTCGGGAGCTGGCCAGCAAGGGGCTGATCGGCGGCATCTTCGTAACCGGTCGCAATGTCCAGGGACGTACGGCCGAAGAGCTGCGCGACGAGATCGCAAGTCTGCAGGCGGTGCGCCGCACGGCCGGCCTGCCACCGCTGGTCGTCGCGACCGACCAGGAAGGCGGCGCCGTCTCGCGCCTGTCGCCGCTCGTGGAGCGCCAGCCCTCGCTGGCCTCGCTGCTCGGCGCCGACCTGCCCGACGACGAACTCGCGCAACGCGCCCATGCCTACGGAGCCCGGCAGGGCAGGGCTCTCGCCGACCTGGGCATCACTCTCAATTTCAGCCCGGTGGTCGACCTGCGCACCGGCCGCGCGCCGGGCCGCTGGGACCTGCACACCCGCATCGACGAACGGGCCATCTCGGCCGACCCGGCCGTCACCGCGCAGGTGGCGCTCGCTTACGAACTGGGCCTTGAATCCGCTGGGGTACGCGGCACGCTCAAGCACTTTCCCGGCCTTGCCGGCGTGACCGAGGACACCCACCATTTCGCCGCCGAACTGCGCACGCCGGTCGCCCGGCTCGCGGCGCACGACTGGAAGCCGTTTCAAGACGTGTCGAAACATTCGGATGCGGCAATCATGCTGGGCCATGTCATCCTTGCGGAACTCGACGCCGGATATCCGGTCTCTTTCTCGCGCAAAATCGTGCAGCGGGTGATTCGAGGCGAATGGGGCTACCAGGGCCTGCTCGTCACCGACGATCTCACGATGGGCGCGGCCTACAACCGCGGTCTTTGCGACGCCACCGTCCACGCCCTGAACGCCGGCGTGGACCTCCTGCTGATCGCCTTCGACCACGACAAGTATTTCGATGCCATGCATTGCGCGCAGCGGGCTGCGCGGCAGGGCACGCTCGACTTCCGGATGCTGGAACGCGGCAACGCGCGGCGGCTCCAATCCTTTCGCTAGCCAAACAGGCATTTCCCATGTTCAAACGCTCAAATTCCAAGGCTTCCGGCGACGACGGCGCGGCGACTCGCGATTCCCGCCTCAACTGGAAGCGCATCGCCGGCTGGGGGGCCATCGGTGTCGGCTCCGGCGCGCTGGTGGTGCTGGTCGCGGCCATCGTCGCGGTGGTCACCATCTACCCGAAGCTGCCCGACGTCTCGGAGCTTTCCGACTACCGTCCCAAGCTGCCGCTGCGCGTGTACTCCACCGAAGGCCAGCTGATCGGCGAGTTCGGCGAAGAGCGCCGCAACCTCACGCCCTTCGCCAACATTCCCAAGGTGATGAAGGACGCGGTGCTGGCAGTGGAAGACGCGCGCTTCTACGACCACGGCGGCGTCGACTACAAGGGCTTCCTTCGCGCCGCCGTCGCCAGCCTGAAGGGCGGCCGCAAGCAGGGCGCCTCGACCATCACCATGCAGGTGGCACGCAACGTGTACCTGACCTCCGAGCGGACCATGAGCCGCAAGACCTACGAGATCCTGCTGGCGATGCGGCTCGAGCAGCAGCTCACGAAGGACCAGATCCTCGAGATCTACCTGAACCAGATCTACCTGGGCAACCGGGCCTACGGTTTCGCCGCCGCCTCCGAGACCTACTTCGGCAAACCGCTGCAGAACATCACCATCGCCGAGGCCGCGATGCTCGCCGGCCTGCCGAAGGCGCCCGGCGCCAACAACCCGGTGGCCAACCCGCGCCGCGCGCGTGCGCGCCAGCTGTACGTGATCGACCGCATGCAGGAGACCGGCTTCATCACCGCCGAACAGGCGGCGGCCGCGAAGAAGGAAGAGCTGCACCTGCGCGACGCGGCCGATCCGAACCGGCTGCATGCCGAATACGTGGCCGAGACGGTGCGCCAGATGATGTACGCGCAGTACGGCGACAGCATCTACACCAGCGGCATGAAGGTCTACACCTCGATCGTCGCGGCCGACCAGGCAGCCGCCTACAGGTCGCTGCGCAGAGGCATCATGGACTACGAGCGCCGCCAGCCCTATCGCGGGCCCGAGCGCTTCGTCGACCTGCCGACGGAACAGAAGGAAATCGACGAGGCAGTGGACGATGCCCTGGCCGAGCATCCCGACAACGGCGACGTGATCGCGGCCGTGGTGCTCGATGTGAGCGCCAAGGAAATCAGCGCCGTGCGCGCGAATGGCGAGACCATCCAGATCACGGGCGACGGCCTGAAGCCCGCGCAGTCGGGCCTTGCCGCTAAGGCGCCGCAGAACATCAAGATCCGCCGCGGCGCGGTGATCCGCGTGGCGAAGACGCCGAAGAACACCTGGGAGATCACGCAGCTGCCCGAGGTGGAAGGCGCCTTCATCGGCATGGATCCGCGCAGCGGCGCCATCAAGGCGCTGGTGGGCGGCTTCGACTACGGCAAGAACAAGTTCAACCACGTGACGCAGGCCTGGCGCCAGCCGGGCTCGAGCTTCAAGCCCTTCATCTACTCGGCCGCCCTCGAAAAGGGCTTCACGCCCGCCACCGTGGTGAACGACGCGCCGCTGTACTTCGATGCCAGCGCCAACGGCGGCCAGCCGTGGGAGCCGAAGAACTTCGAGGGCACCTACGAAGGCCCGATGCCGCTGCGCACCGCGCTGATGAAATCGAAGAACCTGGTCACGCTGCGCGTGCTGCAGTCGATCGGCGCGCCCTACGCGCAGGACTGGGTCACGAAGTTCGGCTTCGACAAGGACAAGCACCCCGCCAACCTGCCGATGGGCCTGGGCGCCGGCTCGGTCACGCCGATGCAGATGGCCGTGGGCTATTCGGTGTTCGCCAACGGCGGCTACCGCGTCAATCCGTACCTGGTCACGCGCGTCACCGACCTGCGGGACAAGGTCATCATGGAAACCGAGCCGCCGGTGCTCGACGAAACGCGCCGCGCCATTCCGCAGCGCAATGCCTTCATCATGGATTCGCTGCTGCAGAGCGTGGTGCGCAACGGCACCGGCTTCAAGGCCTACCAGACACTCAAGCGCGACGACCTCTACGGCAAGACCGGCACCACCAACGATTCCTTCGACACCTGGTTCGCCGGCTTCCAGCCGACCATGGTGGGCATCGCATGGGTCGGCTACGACACGCCGCGCCAACTCGGCGTGCGCGGCGAGACCGGCGGCAGCCTGAGCCTGCCGATCTGGACCGGCTACATGCAGACCGCGCTGCAGGGCGTGCCCGTGACCCGCCCCGCCCAGCCGGAAGGCGTGGTGAACCTCGACGGCGAGTGGTACTTCGACGACTTCACGCCGGGCCACAACGTGGCGAGCCTTGGCGTGGAGAACGCCGAGGCAGTTCCGCTGCCGGTGGAGCAGCTCACCGGCGCGCCCGTCGGTGCACCGCCTCCGCCCGAAGAGCGCAACCGGATCCTCGATTTCTTCCGGTAGCCAGGCGCTCTTCACGAAGTTGAAAAGAGAAGGCGGGTCGCGGTGCCTACACTCGGTGCTGCTTCCCGCCTTCTCTTTTTTTCCTCTTTCTCGCATTCATGGAAATCCTCACCCTGGTGGCGCTCTTCGCCGCCGGCTTCTACATCCTCAAGTCCAGGGAACAGCGCATACGTATCGCGCTGCTGGCCAGCCACCTCGGCCGCTATCAGATCGAGAAGCTGATGGAGAGCCTCACCTCCGGCTACATGCGCTGCCTCGGCGAAGACGATGCCGAGCGCCGCCGCCAGATCTGGCAACTGCTCGACACCACCGAGGAAAAGCTCTCGAGCCAGGTCGACGGCTTCGCAGCCGAGTTCTCGCGCATGCCCGAAGCCATCACGCGCGTCAGCAAGCTGCCGGTGGCCATTCCGCTCTTCACCCAGCTCTTTCCGGCCGCGAGCTTCGACATGCGACAGGCATTGCTCATCCACGCGCGCGGCATCGCCGGCGTGATGCGCAACGAAGCGGGCCGTACGCCCAAGTCCAAGGCCTACACCATGTCGGCCGAGCTGTTCCTGATGCAGCACACCTGCCACTGGTATTGCCGTTCGAAGACGGTGGCCTCGGCACGCATGATCGGCCAGCACCAGACGCAGTACCTGCAGGCCCTCGGGGCGGTGAGTCCGGAAACGCGCGAAGCCTATCGCGCGCTGATCGGTCGGACCAACGTTCCCCGGTGATGGTTCAGTGATGTGACGACAGCGGCAGCGTGAGCGTGGCCACCGCGCCGCCGCGCGACGCATTGCCCAGGTCGATGCGGCCGTGGTGCAGGGCCGCGATCTCCTTCACGAATGCCAGCCCGAGTCCGGTGCTCTTCTTCTGGCTGTGCGGCCTGGCGAGCGAATAGAACTTCTCGAAGACTTTTTCCTGTGCGTATTCCGGAATGCCGGGCCCGTGGTCGCGCACGCTCACGCGGGCGAGCTTCGACGTCGTTTCCAGCGTGAGCAGCACCTCGCTGTCGCGCGGCGAGAAATCGATGGCGTTGTCGAGCAGGTTGCTGATCGCCCTGCGCAGCAGGAAGGGATCGCCCTCGGTTCGCGCTTCGTTGCGGATGTTCACGAGCAGCCTGATGCTGCGCTTGGCGGCGGCGGGCTGCGCGCTGGCGGCGATGTCGTCGATGAGCGCGGCCAGCGACACCGGTTCCGTGCGGTCGAGCGCGCGCCGGGTCTCGAGCGCGGTGAGCTCCATCATGCGGTCGACGATTTCCTGGATGCGCTGCGTCTCGCGCTCGATGTTCTTCAGGAAACGCTCGCGCTCGGCGTGCGGCATCGAGGGTTCCTGCAGCAGCTCGGCCGCGCCGCGGATGGCGGAGAGCGGACTCTTCACCTCGTGCGTGAAGGTCTGGACATAGTCGGCCACGTAGTTGCGGCCGGTGAGCGCGTCGCGCATTTCGCTGAAGCCGGTGCGCACGCCGTCCACCGCGCGCCGTGCCATGCGTGAAAGGCTCAGGCTGCGCTGGGCGCGCACCCAGGTCCAGTAGTCGCGGATCAGGCCGAAGGGCCGCACCAGCCAGACCGAGACGATCAGCGTGAGCAGCAGCAGCGCCAGCGCCGAACCCACGCCGACCCAGATCGTGCGCACGCGCGCGTCCTCCACGAACTGGCCGAAGCTCTGCACCGGCTTGCCGACGCTGACCATGCCGACGATCTCGTTGTTCCAGCGGATCGGCGCTCCCACGTACATCACCGAGGTGCGCGGATCGCCGTCGACGTCGCGTGAGGTGCGCGCGCCGTACAGGCCGGCGAGCGTGCGGCTCACGTCGCTCCATTTGGAATAGTCGGCGCCGAGGTGCCTGCCGAGCGAATCGAACATCACGCGGCCGTTGCGGTCGGTGACGTACACGCGCAGCTCGACGCGGCTCTTGTGCAGGTTGTAGATCTGCGCCGAGAACTCGCGCGCGTAGACCGTGCGGAACAGCGGTTCCAGCCGCGCGGTGTTGATGGCGCCGGCGATCACGTCCTGCTCGACCAGGCTGGCCACCAGTTGCGAGGTTTCGACCAGCGATTCCTCCGCCGATTCACGGTAGCGCGGATCGATGTCCGAGACGACGCGGTACAGCAGGAAGGCGATACCCGCCGTGTAGATCAGCAGGATGCCGATGAAGATGCGCGTGCGCCGGGTCAAGGCCTGGCTCTCCCCCGGGCTTGCCCACTTCGTGTGGCCGCCAACCCCCTCGCCGGGGGCGATGCCTGCGGCCCGGCAAAGCCGGTTCCGCGGTATTCCGCGACAAGGCAGGCCAGGGGCGGCGTCATGCCTTTGACGGCAGTTCTTCGTTCAGTGCGTAGCCGGTGCCGCGCAGCGTGCGGATCGGCTCGACTTCCGGCGCGATCGCCTTGAGCTTGGCGCGCAGGGTCTTGATGTGCGCGTCGACCGTGCGGTCGAAGCTGTCGCTGGAGTCGTCCCAGACGAGTTCGAGCAGCTCGTCGCGCGTGAAGACGCGGCCGGGTCGCTGCACCAGCAGTTTCAGCAAGCCGTATTCGTAGCGAGAGAGCTCCAGCAGGCGTCCGTAATAGCGGATCTGCATGCGCTCGCTGTCCAGCGCGAAGGGCATTGGAGGCACTTGAGAGGTCGCAGGAGGCGCGTGGCCCGAAATCTGATGGGGGACCCCTTGGTTTCCGCCCACGCCCGTTGACGGGGCTCCTGGGCCGTTTCTGGCGCTGCGCCGCAGGATGGTTCGTACGCGTGCGACGAGCTCGCGTGGCGAGAAAGGCTTGGCAATGTAGTCGTCCGCGCCCAGCTCGAGGCCGACCACGCGGTCTATCTCGTCGCTGCGGGCAGTGAGGAACACCATGGGTACCTCCGGCCCGCCCATGGACTGATTGAGCGCCTGCAGGCGTTTGAAGAGCTCGAAACCGTTGAGATCGGGCAGCCCGATGTCCAGGATGGCCAGCGCCGGCGGTTCCTGCGCGAACTGGGCGATGGCTTCCTCGGCCGTGGCGCACCAGACCGGGATGAATCCGTCGCTCTTCAGGACGTATTGCAGCGTGTCGGCGATGCCCGATTCGTCTTCGGCGATCAGGATCCGGGGTTTGAAGCTCATCCGCGAATGTTAGCGAGGGGGAGGAGGAATCCGGGAGGACCGGTTTCGCCTGCGGCGTTCGGGACCGGCGCGGCCGTTCGCTGCGTTTTTTTTCGGGGCGCGGTTTCTCTTGTTCCCTATCTCTTGTTTTTATTATTCAAATTAGTAGTAGTAGATAAGGGTCGCGTCCCTCTGTGGACATGCCGCTTTTTTCGTTATGCGACAAGCACTTGTCATGCCGCTGTCACTGTGCGCAGCTGCGCTTCCGGTTTGTACCCGCGACATGGACAACATTGGGTAACCCTTCGGGCCTGTGGATAAACCATGCCTTGTTCAAAAAATGTCCCCAGACTTGTCCTTTGACGGCCCTTCGAAAATCTGCGAAAGCGGTTTTTGCCCGGAGAAATTCATTGCCGAAAAAATGGGCAGACTAAGGATTCTTCTTTTAAATCAACGGCTTGCGAGACCCCTACACAGAAGTGCCGACGTTATCCACAGAGTTGCCCAAGGTTTGTGGGGAGAACGGGCGAAGGAACCTTCTGGCGCGGGCCGCGACCCCACCGGGTCGTTGAAATTGCGGAAATAGCGAACATGACACCTTCTGAAACAAAGTCGATAGTTACCCTGAGCCTGCTGGCCGCCTTCGTCGACGGCGAGAAGCACGAGCGGGAGCGCGCGGAGATCAAGCGCATCGCGGAAGGCCTGTCGCAGGCCGACGGCCTGAACCTGCCGACGCTCTACCAGGACGTGCTGATGAAGCGCGTGTCGCTGGCCTCGGTGGCAGGGGAGCTGAAAAGTCCCGAGGCGAGGCAGCTGGCCTACGAGATGGCGGTGTGCGTCTGCGACGCGGACGGCACGCAGTCGGAGGCGGAGCGCATGTTCCTGGCGGACGTGCGTACCTCGCTGGGGCTGGATGCCTCGGCAGCGGCGTTTTCGCAGCAGGCGGAAGACATCGCGGCCGCGGTGCCGGCGGCAGCGGCCGCAACCGCTGGAGCAGCGGGAGCCGTCGCCGTGGCGCCGTCGGCGCCGAACACTCCCGATACGGCCGAGCTGGACAAGTCGATCCTCAACGCCTCCATCCTCAACGGCGCGCTCGAGCTGCTGCCCGAGACGCTATCGACCATGGCCATCATTCCGCTGCAGATGAAGCTGGTCTACCGCATCGGCAAGTCGTACGGCTACGAGCTCGACAGCGGCCACATCAAGGATTTCCTGGCCACGGTCGGCGTGGGTCTCACCTCGCAGTACCTGGAACAGGCCGGGCGCAAGCTGCTCGGAGGCCTGCTCGGAAAGGTCGGCGGCGGCCTGCTGCGCGGGCTGGGCAACCAGGCCGTGAGCTCGGGCATGAGCTTCGCGTCGACCTACGCACTCGGTCACGTCGCCAAGCGCTACTACGCCGGCGGCCGCACGCTTTCGACGCAGATGCTGAAGGACACTTTCTCCGGCGTGGTGAAGGAAGGCCAGAACCTGCAGACGCAATATCTGCCCGCCATCCAGGAGAAGGCCCGCACGCTGGATGCGGGCAAGGTGCTGTCCTTGGTGCGCGGCGCCTGAAAGCGCCGCCCCCTTCCAGGAACACCGCAGAACCGGCTTTGCCGGGCCGCAGGTGTTGCCCCCGGCGAGGGGGTTGGCGCAGCGACACGAAGTGCGCGAAGCCTGGGGGAGTACCTAATTTGCGAGGTCGTCCAGGATCGGGCAATCCGGGCGGGCGTCGCCGTGGCAGCAGTGGACCAGATGCGCCAGCGTGTTGCGCATGGACTGCATGTCCGCGATGCGCTGCTCCAGTTCGCCAAGATGCTTCTCGGCGATGCGCTTCACGCTCGAACTCGTGCGCCGCCGGTTGTTCCACAGTCCGACCAGCTCGGCGATCTCTTCCATCGAGAAACCCAGGTCGCGCGAGCGCTTGATGAAGCGCAGCGTGTGGATGTCGGCTTCGCCGTACTGGCGGTAGCCGCTCTCGGTGCGCGCCACCGCCGGCAGCAGGCCCAGTCCCTCGTAATGGCGGACCATGCGGGCCGAAACGCCGGAGCGCCGCGCCGCTTCACCGATGGTGACGTTGCCCACCGTCATTGAACCGCGTACCCCGCGTTCTCGATGGCGGCCACGATGTCCTTGCGCGGCTGCTCGCTCAGCACGTCGACATGACCCGTCTCCAGATCGACCGTGACCTGCGCTTCGGGATCCACCGTCTGCACCGCGTTCTGTACTGCGTTGACGCAGTGGCCGCAACTCATGCCCGTGACCTGGAATTTCTGGCTCATCGTGTAGCTCCTTGAAAATGAGGGATATCGAGAGGCCACAGTTTGAACCCTCTCACGATGTCAATGTCCAGGGCAGGGGCTCTGAAAACGTCCGCTTGACCTTGACATGGTGTGAGGCTTTAGCCTTCGTACATGGAAAAACTTCAGTCGAACCCCTCTCTTTCCACCTTCGACCTCTCGGTGGGCGGCATGACCTGCGCCTCGTGCGTCATGCGTGTCGAGCGTGCCTTGAAGAACGTTCCGGGCGTGCAGGACGTGAGCGTGAACCTCGCGACCGAATCGGCCCGCGTGGTGACGGGCGGCAGCGAAGACATGGATGCCCGCCTGCGTCGCGCAGTGCGCGCTGCCGGCTACGAGCCTCGTACGCCGGACAGTGCGGCCGACGAAGCAGCGCTCTCGCCATGGGCCGGCTTCGGCCCGGTCGCGATCGGCCTCGCGCTGTCGATTCCGTTGATGGCGCCGATGCTGGGCGATCTCTTCGGGCTCGACTGGATGCTGCCGCCGTGGGTGCAGCTGCTGCTCGCAACGCCTGTGCAGTTCTGGCTGGGCGCGCGCTTCTATCGCGCCGGCTGGCATGCGGTGAAGGCGCGTACCGGCAACATGGACCTGCTGGTGGCGCTGGGCACCAGCGCGGCCTTCGGTCTCTCGCTCTGGCTCTGGTGGCGTGCGTCCACCGGCGAGCATGCGGGCCACGGCATGGTGCCGCACCTGTACTTCGAGGCTTCGGCGGTGGTGATCACGCTGGTGCTGCTCGGCAAGTGGCTGGAGGCGCGCGCCAAGCGCCAGGCCACTTCCGCGATCCGCGCCCTGCAGCAGCTGCGGCCTGAAGTGGCGCACCTGATCGGCGCCCGAGGCAAGGAAAGCGACGTGCCATTGGCCGAGGTGATGGTGGGCGACCGTCTCGCGGTGCGGCCCGGCGAGCGCGTGCCGGCCGACGCACGGGTGATCGAAGGGCAGTCCGAGGTCGACGAATCCATGCTCACCGGCGAGCCGCTGCCTGTGGCCAAGGGACCGGGCGATGCGCTCACCGGCGGCGCAGTCAATGGCGACGGCCGCATGGTCATCGAGGTGAGCGCGATCGGCGCCGAGAGCGTGCTCGCGCGCATCATCCGCCTGGTGGAAGACGCGCAGGCCGCGAAGGCGCCGATCCAGCGCCTGGTGGACAAGGTCGCGGCCGTGTTCGTGCCGGTGGTGCTGCTGATCGCGCTGGCCACCTTCGCGGCCTGGATGGTGGCGGGGGCCGGCATCGAGACGACGCTGATCCATGCCGTGGCGGTGTTGGTCATCGCATGTCCCTGTGCATTGGGCCTCGCGACACCGGTGGCCGTGATGGCGGGCACCGGCGTGGCGGCGCGGCATGGCGTGCTGATCAAGGACGCGCGTTCGCTGGAGATCGCGCACCGCGTCGACACCGTGGCATTCGACAAGACAGGCACGCTGACCATCGGGCGTCCGGTGCTGACCGCGCTGGTGCCCGTGGCGGGTGCCGCTGCTTCGCAAGACCAGTTGCTGGCCACTGCCGCGAGCCTGCAGGGAGGCAGCGAGCATCCGCTGGCAAAGGCGGTGCTGTCGGCGGCGGCGCAGCGCAATCTGCAGGTCCCCGCGCTCGGAGTCATGCAAGCCTTTCCGGGTCGTGGCGTGCGCGGAGAAGTCGAGGGCGTCCAATGGGCCATCGCCAGCCTGCGCTGGTGCCGCGAGCTCGACGCGATGCCCGACGATGCGGAAGTCGATCGCCTGCAGTCGCAAGGCGCAACAGTCTCCGCGCTGCTGCGCTTCGACGATGCCGGCGCCGCGCATGTGCAGGCCTTGCTCGCCTTCGCCGACGAACCCAAGCCGCAGGCCGCGGAAGCGATCCGCACGCTGCGTGCCCGGGGCCTTCGCGTGGTGATGATCTCGGGCGACAACCTTCGCGCGGCCCAGGCGATGGCGGCTCGGCTCGGCATCGCGGCGGAGGATGTGCGCGCCGACGTGCTGCCGGCCGACAAGGCTGCGCAGGTCGCCGCGTTGAGGAAGAACGGCCACGTCGTAGCGATGGTCGGCGACGGTGCCAACGATGCGCCCGCACTGGCCGCGGCCGACGTGGGCATTGCGATGGCGCCTTCGGGCGGCGGCACCGACGTGGCGATGGAAGCAGCTGGCATCACGCTGATGCGCGGAGATCTCGCTCTGGTCGCGCAGGCCTTCGAGCTTTCGGCGCGCACGGTGGCGAAGATCCGGCAGAACCTGTTCTGGGCCTTCGCCTACAACGTGGCCGGCATTCCGCTCGCGGCCTTCGGCCTGCTGAGCCCGGTGGTGGCCGGCGCGGCGATGGCGCTGTCGAGCGTGAGCGTGATGGCGAATGCGCTGCTGCTGCGGCGCTGGAAGCCTTGAGCCTGTGGTGCTGGTCGCTCAGTCGAAGAGCAGCGCCATGACGTGGTCGTCGATGGCCTGCGCATCGCCGGCACGCTTGTAGAACTTGCGTAGCGTGCCTTCGCGTTCGAACCCGAGCTTTTCGTAGAAGCGCAGCGCCGGTGCGTTGTCGCTCTCGACGATGAGTTCGATGCGCTCGACGCCTTCCGACCTGAGCCGCTCGATCGCATCCGTCACCATGGCCAGCGCGATGCCCTGGCCGTGCAGCGTGGGGTTCACCGCGAGCGTGCCGAGGCTGGCCACGTGGCGCACGCGGCCGGGATAGCGCGAGGCGCGATAGAAGCCTGCGATGCCTCCGTTGCGCTCGTAGACGAAGAAGTCGCGCCCGTCGAGCAGCTGCCGGTAGATCGGCCGGAAGTCCTCGAGCGGCATCGGGTCGTAGCCAAGGTAGGGCACGACCTTCTCGTGCATGTAGAGGGCGAAGACGGTGTCGATGTCCTCGGGAGTGGCCAGCCTGCGCATGATGGATGCCCCGCAACGATGAAGGCGCAGAGCATAGCGGGCCATGCCCGGGCGATCAGATGAAGAGCAGTACCGCCGAGATCGCCAGCAGCGCCGCCTGCGCGCACCAGGCCCATCGCAGCCGCAGCCGCGAATCGAGCACCGCGCCGATGGACCAGAAGCCGCCGACTGCCATCGCGAGCAGCGTCAGCCCGGTCTGGAAGGCGAGGTCGTCCGAGCGCCAGAGGAAGGCCAGCGTCACGCCGACCCAGCATGCGAAGTGAAGTGCGGCCGAGGTGACCTGCGCTCGCGTGAGCGCGGGGTCGTGGATGTGCATGGATTCTTCCAGCGAAAACGCGGGTTCCGGAAAACGCGCCGCCACATCGGCCGGCCGCCAGCCCGGCGGCTTGAACCACACGGCGATCTTGTCTCGCCAGCGCTTCGTGTGCCAGGCGTCGCGCAGCAGCGGCGCGTAGGGGCCGAGGATGGCGCGCATCGGATCGAAGCTCGAAAGCGCCTTGCGCGTGCCGTAGACGCAGCGCTCGGTTTCTTCCGCGAACGTGCCGAACATCCGGTCCCACACCACGAGCATGCCGCCGTAGTTGCGGTCGACGTATCCGTCGTTCACCGCGTGATGCACGCGATGGTTGGAAGGCGAGGAGAACACGCGGTCGAACCAGCCGAGCTTGCCGATGTGTTCGGTGTGGATCCAGAACTGGTAGACCAGCACGATCAGCCCTGCGAGCCCGAACTGTTCCGGCGGCACGCCCACCACCGCCATCGGCAGGTAGAAGACCCAGCCGAGAAAAGCGACGGTGCTTTCCTGCCGCAGCGCGGTGGAGAAGTTGAAGTGCTGGCTCTGGTGGTGCACCGAGTGCGCGGCCCAGAACACCGCCGACTCGTGCCCCGCGCGGTGCAGCCAGTAGTCGAAGAAGTCGAACAGCAGCACGGCGGCGATCCAGCCCATGGCGCCGTCCCAGAACGCGGGCCGGGTCCAGATCGCGACCAGCGGATAGACCATCGCGTAGAGGCCGATCTGGAAGAGCTGGGTGCACACCGCGAGCGCTTGGCTCAAGAGGCCCTGGCTCAGGCTGCCGATGGTGTCGGCGAAGCGGTAGGTGTTGCGCCGCTTCAGCCAGCCCCAGGCGAATTCGCACGCCATGAGCAGCGCGAACACCGGCACGACGAGAACGACCAGCCGATGCACCGCGCGATTTTTCAGGAAGCGTTCAGCGAATCTTCAGCGATCGGACGCGCGGCCGGCCACGATGACCGCATTGGTGCCGCCGAATGCGAAGGAATTCGACAGCGCATAGCGGATGCCCTTGGCCTCGCGCGCTTCGCCCTGCACGAAGTCGAGATCGAACGCGGTGTCGGGTGCCTGCAGGTTCGCGATGGGTGGCAGTGCTTCGCGTGCCAGCGCGCGCAGCGTCGCGACGAGCTCGATCGCTCCGCCGCCGCCGAGCACATGGCCGTGGATGGCCTTGGTCGCGCTCACAGGCACGGCGTTGCCGAACACCTCGCGGATCGATGCCGCTTCAGCTGCATCGCCTGCGGAGGTGGCCGTGCCGTGGGCGTTGATGTGGCCAACTTCGCCGGCTTCGATGCCCGCGTCGCGCAGCGCGGCGCGCATCACGCGCACCTGGCCCGCGGTGTCGGGGTTGGTGATGTGCGTGCCGTCGCAGTTGGTGGCGTAGCCCGCGAGCACGAAGGGCGCGGCTTCGGCACCGCGAGCAGCTGCGTGCGCTTCGGATTCGAGCACCAGCGCGGCCGCTCCTTCGCCGATGGCAAAGCCCGCGCGGTCGCCCGAGAAGGGACGGCATGCGGTCGACGGTGCATCCGCCGGCGGCGGTGCCATCACGCGCATGGCGTGCCAGCTGGCCATCACGCCGGGCGTGAGCATGGCGTCGTGGCCGCCGACGATGGCGACGTCGATCCAGCCGCCGCGAATCGCGCGCATCGCCTCACCGATGGCCACGGCCGAGGAGGCGCAGGCACAGGCGTACGCGATGGCCGAGCCGCGCGCGCCGAAGTGCAGCGCCAGTTCGGCCACCGCCGCGTTGGGCATCACGGTGAGCACGGTGGTCGGGCGCATGCGGCGCTGTTCGCCGTAGAGCGTGCTGGTGGTGTTGTCGAAGGTGCCGGCGCCCGCGAGGCCGCTGCCCCAGAAGATGCCGAGGCGGTCGCGGTCGATGGTGTCGGGGTCGAGCTTCGCTTCGCCGGCCGCGTCCTGCGCGGCGGCCAGCGCCATGGCGGTGCCGCGGTCCAGCGGCAGGCGGGAGGTGCTGCGCACGCCGTTCGAGTCGAAGTCGCAGGCGGCGACGGCGAGCGCCATCGGGTCCATGCCCTTGATCTCCAGCGTCTGCGCGCGCACGGCCGAACGGCCCGCGAACAGGGCCTCGTCGAAGGCCTCGACGGTGCGGCCGATGGGCGTGACGAAGCCGATGCCGCTCACGCGCACCGGCGCTGATGCGGCGCGTGCAGCCGAGGCGGCGAGCACGGCGTGGGCGGCACCACTGCTCATTGGAAGGCCTCCGCGCTTCGCGCTGCGGTGCGAGCTTGCCTGGGGCGGCCCGGCGCGGCGCTCATGCCGTTGCTTCCGCCGGTTGGCCCGCGGTGATGCCGGCGCTTTCCGCGTCGATCACTTCGCACAGGCGCTGCAGCGTGATGCCGGCTTCGCGCGGATCGAGGCGGTCTTCCGGGATGCGCAGGTGGAAGGCATCCTCGACGGCGAAGACGAATTCCATCAGCGCGAGCGAGTCGAGGCCGAGATCGGTCAGCACGGTGGCAGGCGAGATGGCCGAGCGATCGACGCGGAAGTCGGTCTCGAGGATCGCCGCGATGCTGTTGAAGGTGGGGGTGGATGCGTCGGAAGAAGACATGGGAATGCTTTCCTTTCAGGCGTGGTCGAACGGGTTCGAAGAGGTCAGGCGTACAGCGGATGCTCGGGCATCGTGCCATGCGCTACTGCATCGACGAACGACACTGTTTCGCTCACAACCTGTTGACGATCGTTGTCGATTGTGATCATGTGGTAGCTGTTGGCGACCACCACGGCGCGGAATGCGCGGCAGCGGAGGCCGCGCGCGAGGATGCCCAGGTTGGCCACGCTGGCCACCTCGTCCTGCTGGGCATGCAGCGCGAGCACGTTGGCGCACTGCACGCTGCCGAGGTTGCGGCGCACGTGGCGGATGAGCCTGTCGTGCTCGCGCAGGTGGCCCACGCCGATGACGGAGCTGCCCGCGCGCGAGACCTTGCGGTGGCGCAGCTCGCGCTCGATCCAGGCGCGCACGCGTTCGTTCTTCACGCCGTAGGGCGGGCGTTCGCGGTATTGCCAGAGCCGGCCCAGCGGCGTGTAGAAGGCCAGCGGCAGCAGGAACTGCGTGCGCGGAATGGCCCAGCCGTCGAAGCGCAGCGTGGTCGACATGAGCACCAGCGCATCGACGTCGCTGCCGCAGCGGATGGCTGCACCCAGCGCCAGCGAAGAGCCAGCGGAGATCCCGACCAGCATCACGCGGTCGTGCCGCGCGCGCAGCGCCTTCACCTGTGCCTGGATGGCGTCGAGCCAGCATTCGTACGGTGCCGCGCGCTGCAGCGGCGCGCCCGCGTCGAAGGAGTAGCCTTCGATGGACAGCGGATACACCGGATAGCCGCGGCTGCGCAGCGCCGACTGCACGGTCAGCAACTCGTCAGGCGTGCTGCATAAACCATGCAGCAGGACCACGGCGGTGCGCTGCACTTCCGGAGGAACCAGGCTCAGCAGATCGGAGGGTTCGCGCGCACTCATCGCGTGGCGCAGGCCATGAAAATGGCCCGCGTTTCGTGTTGCTGTCGTATGCTCATGTGGCGTTTATCGCTTGGAGCGACTGACCGGCCGCTGACCCGTCGTTCGCAAGGCAGATTACCCCCAACCATTCAAAGACCATGCGAATTCTGCTCGTCGAAGACGACACCGTTCTGCGCGACGTGATGGTGCGCAGCCTCGCTGATGCCGGCCATCGCGTGGACGTGTCGACCAATGTCGAAGATGCCGACCACCTGTGGCGCGTGCAGCCCTTCGATGCCGTGCTGCTCGATCTCAACCTGCCGGCCACGGCGAGCCCCACCAGCGGTCTCGCGAGCGGTCTCACCGCGCTGCGGCAGGCGCGTGCGCGCGGCGACCGCACGCCGGTGCTCGTGCTCACCGCGCGTGGCCGCACCGAGGAGCGCATCGCCGGCCTCGATGCCGGTGCCGACGACTACCTGGGCAAGCCCTTCGACCTGGCCGAGGTCGAGGCGCGATTGCGTGCGCTGGTGCGCCGCGCGAAGGGCACGGAAGACATCGTGCTGCTGGGGCAGCTGAAGCTCGACCGCAAGGCACGCCGCTTCTCCACCGCGAACGGCCCGCTCGACCTGCCGGCGCGCGAATTCGAGGTGCTGTGGGAGCTCATGAGTCCGCCGGGCCGCACGGTGAGCAAGCGTGCGCTGTCCGACAAGCTCTCCAGCTTCGACGAATCGCTCGGCGACAACGCGCTCGAGGCCTTCATCTCCCGCCTGCGCAAGAAGCTGCAGGGCACCGGCGCGAGCATCCGCACGCTGCGCGGCATCGGCTACCTGCTCGAAGCCGAGGTCTGATCCGCGCGTGACCGGCCAGGAGCAGACCACCGAATCGCAGCCGGCGGCGACAGTGCGCGCGCCGTCGCTCACGCGGCGCGTGCTGCGCAACGTGCTGGTGCCGCTGGCGCTCACGTGGATGGTCGGCGCGGTCATCGCGCTGGTCATCGCCAACTACTTCTCCGAGCAGGCCTTCGACCGCGGCATGCTCGACGACGCGTATGCGTTGTCGGCCAACGTGCAGGCGGGCGAGCGCGGCATCGAGCTGCTGCTCACGCCGCGCGAAGTGGCCACCGTGCTCTTCGACCAGGTCGACAAGGTCTACTTCGCGGTGCAGCGGCTCGACGGCACGCTGATCTCGGGGCAGTCGGGCCTGAAGGCGCCGCTGCCGGTGGACGGCTCGCGCTACCGCTTCTCCGATGTCGACTACGAGGGCAGCACGCTGCGCGCGGTGGTGCTCGAGCACGACGCCGAACCCGACATCAGCATGCCCTACCGCGTGATCATTGCGCAGACCACGCTGAGCCGCACGGCGCTGGTGCGTCAGCTGCTGGGCTATGCGCTGGCGCCGCAGATCGTGCTGCTGATCCTGCTCGCGGTATGGCTCTGGTACGGCATCCGCAGCGACCTGCGCCCGCTCGGCGAGCTGCAGCGCGCGCTCGACCGGCGCGACGTGCGCGACCTCTCGCCGGTGGCGGTGGCGCAGACCTCGCGCGAGATCCAGCGCCTGGGCAATGCGGTCAACTCGCTCTTCGAGCGGCTGGGCAACAGCGTGCAGGCGCAGCGCGAGTTCGTGGGCAACGTGGCGCACGAGCTGCGCACGCCTCTGGCGGGCATCCGCGCACTGGCCGAGTACGGGCTGGCGCAGCACGACACCAACGTATGGCGCGAACAGCTGGAGCGCGTGTCGGAGCGCCAGGCGCGCGCCAGCCACCTGATCGATCAGCTGCTCGCGCTCGCGCTGGCCGAGGAGGCGCGCACCGAGCTCAAGCGCGTGCCCGTGCGGCTCGACGTGCTGGCGGAGCAGACGGTGCTGCGGCACCTCGCGCGAGCCGATGCGCGAGGCGTCGACCTGGGCGCGCGCGGCCTCGACGACGGCGTGGTCGTGAGCGCCAACGAAGCGCTGGTGGAGGGCATCCTCGACAACCTGATCGACAACGCGCTGCGCTACGGCGGGCGCACCATCACGGTCGAGCTCGCGGGCCACACGCTGAGCGTGATCGACGACGGCCCCGGCATCCCGCTGGAGGCGCAGCGCGACCTGATGCGGCGCTGGGCCCAAGGGCCCGCGGGGGAGAAGCTGGGGCAGGGCTCGGGGCTCGGCCTGTCGATCGTCTCTCGCTATGCGGAGCTGCTGGGCGCGGAGCTGCGGCTCGAAGCAGCGGAGCCCACTGGCCTTCGCGTGAGCGTGGCCTTCGGCGAAGCGATCTAGAGCGGCAGCGGCGTGCCCTGGTGGAACGCCATGCGCCAGCGGCCCGAGCGTCGTCGCCAGAGCGAGCTGCGCAGCGAGTCTGCGCCGGGGCGTTGTGGAATGGCTTCGCGGTGCGCGCGATAGGTGACCAGCGCCACGTCCGGCCCCATGCGCAGCACGCGAAAGTCCGACATCGTGCGTTCCGAGAAAGCTTCGTCGCGCAGTGCCTCGATGATGGCGTCGCGCGTCCACACCGTGCCCGAGACACCGAGCTCGTGAAAGTCGTCGTCGAGCAGCTCCTCGAGCCGCGCGGCGCTTGCGCGGACCTCGCGAAGATGAAGCGCGCCTTCGAGCTTCAGCAGCAGTGCATCCAGGTCTTCCTCCGGTGCGGCCTCGTAGAGTTCGAGTGGAAGGCCGTCGGGATCGGCAAAGAAGGTGAAGCGCTTGCCCGTGAAATCATCGGTGCGCAGCGGCTCGACGGCAATGCCCTTCGATGCGAGTTCGGCGGCCGCGGCCTGCACGTCGGGTACCTCGAAGGACAGGTGGCGCAGCCCCTGCGCCTCGGGTCGCGTGAGGCGCGCGGGCGCATCGGGAAAGGAGAAGAGCTCGATCTGCGAGCCGTCGGGCAGCGCCAGGTCGAGCTTGTACGAATCGCGCGCGGCGCGGTAGTTTTCTGCGATCACGCGCAGGCCCAGCACCTCGGTGTAGAAGCGCTTCGACGCCGGGTAGTCGGAGCAGATGATGGCGACGTGGTGAATGCGTTCGAGCTGCATCGTGGCCGTCACTTCAGTTGCTTGCGAAGAAAGACGCGCGTGCGTTCCGCGAAGGCGAGGCGCTTGTATTCGACATAGCCGATGCGCTCGTAGAGCGCGCGGTTCTCGCTCATCTTCTCGTTGGTGAAGAGGTAGATCGAGTCGTGGCCTTGCCGCAGCGCCTCGCGCTCGGCGAGCTCGAGCAGCGCGCGGCCCACACCGGTGCCCTGCTGCGTGGGGCGCACCGCGATCACGTCGATCAGGAAGCCCTCGTCGGTGACGTCGAGCACCAACGCCGCGACGATCTGCTCCTGCTGTTGCGCGACCCAGACCTGCGCGTTCGCGATCGACGCGCCGTAGTCCCTGGTCATCGGCGTCGGCGTGAGGCCCAGCCGCGGGATGTAGTGGCGAAAAGCCTCGACGGCGCAGTCGGCGATGGAGGCTGCATCGTCCTCCGTGGCGCGCCTGATGGTCCATGCCGTCATGCGTCGATTTCCACTTCGCCCTCGATCTCGACGGGAATGTTGAACGGCAGTTCCGCCATGCCCACCGCGCTGCGCGAATGTGCGCCGATGTCGGGGCCGAAGACTTCGAGGATGAGATCGGAGAAGCCGTTGATGACGGCCGGCTGCCTGTCGAAGCCCGGTGCGCAGGAAACCATGCCGAACACGCGCGTCCATGCGGTTATGCGGTCCAGGTCGCCCAGTGCGCGCTGCAGGCTGCCCAGCATCGCGAGCCCGGTGAGGCGCGCGGCGGTGTAGCCCTGTTCCACGCCCAGCTCGCGGCCCAGCTTGCCCAGCGGAGCGGCGATGGTGCCGTCGGCATTGAGCGGGCCGTGGCCGGAGATCAGCGCGCGGCGGCCGACGATGCGTACGAACTGGAAAGGCAGCACGACGCCGGGTGGCGGCGTCACTGCGGGCGGAAGGACGAGGCCGAGCGCGGCCAGTCGTTGCTCGATGCGAGCCATGGCATTTCTCTCCTTGATGCGACGGACACGAAGCGTCCGTCGCATCTTGCCATGGCCCTCGCTGCTGCTTCGGGCTCAGGCCAGCGCCGGATAGTCCGTGTAGCCCTTCGCGCCGCCGCCGTACATGGTGGCCTTGTCGACCGGGTTCAGCGGTGCGTTCTCGCGCAGGCGGCGCACGAGGTCGGGGTTGGAGATGAAGGGCTTGCCGAAGGCCACGAGGTCGTCGCCTTCCTTCAGGGCCTCTTCGGCGAGGGGGCGGTCGTAGCCGTTGTTGACCATCCATGCGGCCTTGCCGCCGGCTTCGCGGTAGGCGGCCTTGAGGGCTTCGTAGTCGAAGGGACGGTCCTCGATCTCGCGCGGGCCACCGGTGGCGCCTTCGATGATGTGGATGTAGGCGAGGTTGAGCGATGCGAGCTGCTTCACCACGTAGGTGAAGAGCGGCTGCGGATTGCTGTCGTGGGCGTCGTTGGCGGGCGTGACGGGCGACAGGCGGATGCCGGTCTTGCCGCCGCCGACCGCATCGACCACGGCGCGCGCGGATTCGAGCAGCAGGCGGGCGCGGTTCTCGATGCTGCCGCCGTAGTCGTCGGTGCGCTTGTTGCTGCCGTCCTTCAGGAATTGGTCGAGCAGGTAGCCGTTGGCGCCGTGCAGTTCGACCCCGTCGAAACCTGCGGTCTCCACCGCGCTGCGCGCAGCCACCGCGTAGGCATGCACGATGCCGGGCAGTTCGCTCGCGTCGAGCGCGCGCGGCTCGGAGGTGTCGACGAAGGTGGGCACGCCGTCCTTGATGAGCACGGTCTTGGTCTTGGCGGTGATGGCCGAGGGGGCGACGGGCTTTCCGCCACCGGGTTGCAGTTCGTTGTGCGAGACGCGGCCCACGTGCCACAGCTGCACCACGATCTTGCCGCCCTTGGCGTGCACGGCGTCGGTCACGCGCTTCCAGGCGTCGAGCTGCTCGGTGCCGTAGAGGCCGGGCACGTCGGAATAGCCCTGGCCCTGGTGGCTGATGGCGGTGGCCTCGGTGATGAGCAGGCCGGCACTGGCGCGCTGGGCGTAGTAGGTGGCGGCGATGTCGGGCGGGATGGCGTTCGGCGAGCGGTTGCGCGTGAGCGGCGCCATGACGACGCGGTTGGCGAGCTTCAGGTCGCCGGCCTGTACGGGATCGAAAAGGGTGGACATCGTGCGATCGAAAGCAGAGTTGATACGGGGCGCAAGGCTAAGCGCGCCGCCTCAACCCTGCTGTCGCACGGTTGACGGATTGGTGCTAGGCAAGCAATGCCAGCAAGGCGGGGCTCACCCGCATGGGAACGGCCAGCAGGATCTGCCCCATGCCCTTGCCCAGCGGATCGTTGCGCAGCGAGGCCATGCCGCCACCGCCCAGCGCCTGTTCGCAGACGAAGTTGAAGGCGTCGATGCCCGGCACCTCGTAGCGCGTGACGCGGCCCTTGACCAGGTGCGCGAGCCACTCGGCCACGCGTGCCTCGGTGAGCTGCTCGCGCAGCAGCGGCAGCAGGGCAGGGTGGCGTGCGATGACGCCGATGTTCGATGTGTCGCCCTTGTCGCCGCTGCGGGCCCAGGCCAGGCGCAGCAGCGGCACCTCGATGCTGTCGGTGGCGGCGGTGTCGATCGTCGTCCGGATGGCTCTGGCAGGCGAAGGGATGGCATTGGCCGCTTCGTCGGCGGGTGCGCTGTCCATGCGTGGAACATCGATGCGCTCTCCGTCGACGCTCACCGATGCCTCGACCTGCGACTTGTCCAGAAGGAACGCGTATTGCCGGATCGACGGCGACACCGAGGCCCGTCCGCCGCCCGCGCCGGTGGTGCCCGGTGCCCACGACGTGCCTGCGGGTGCGACCTCCCGCGCGAACAGCTCCAGCGCTTCCTTTCGCGGATGCGTCACCGCGAGCCGCAGCACCGCCTCGCGCGTCTGCAATGCCTGCCGTGCATGCGGGCCGTAGCAGGACTCCGCGCCCAGCACTTCGATCTGCGTGCCGCTGTAGGGGCCGAAGCCATACTGCGAGAACAGCGCACCCGTGCGCGCGAGGATGGCCTCGCCCGTTCGCTTCGCCTTGGCCACCGCGTCGAAGCCGACGATGGTGAGCTGAGCCGCAGTCTTGAAGCCATCGACGTAGGTGGCGCTGACCTTGTAGCTCGCGGTGGGCGCTCGGCCGCGCGCGCCGTGCACGCGCACGCGGTGCTCGCCGGCCTGCTCGATGCGCACCTGCGTGAAGTCGGCCACCACGTCGGGCAGCAGGTAGGCGGCGGGGTCGCCGATCTCGTAGAGCATCTGCTCGCCCACCACTGCGGGCGTGACCTTGCCGCCGGTGCCGGCGGGCTTGGTGACGACGAAGCTGCCGTCGGCGCCGCACTCGACGATGGGGTAGCCGATGTTGGGCCAGTCGGGCACGGTGTCCCAGTCGGTGTGCAGGCCGCCGGTGGCCTGGCAGCCGCATTCGATGATGTGGCCCGCGAGGCTGCCTGCGGCAAGCAGGTCGAGCTGGTTCGGCTGCCACTTGAATTCGTGCATGAGCACGCCGAGCGTCACGGCCGAGTCGACGCAGCGGCCGGTGATGACGACCTGCGCGCCCGCGTCGAGCGCGGCGCGTATGGGCTGTGCGCCGAGATACGCGTTGGCGGTGAGCACGCGTTCGGGCAGCGCGGCGCCGCTCTGCAGTTCGCGCACGGGCGGTTGCGACTGGCGCAGTTGCGGCAGCAGCGGCGACACGTCGTCGCCGCTCACCACGGCGATCTTCAGCGCGATGCCTTGCTCGGCCGCGAGCGCTGCCAGTGCGTCGGCGCAGCCTTGCGGGTTCACGCCGCCCGCGTTGCTCACCACGCGGATGCCCTGTTTCACGACGTCCTTCAGCACGGACTTCATCGCCACCGAGACGAAGTCGGTCGCATAGCCGAGCTCGGGCTTCTTGAGCCGCGCGCCCGCGAGGATCGACATGGTGAGCTCGGCGAGGTAGTCGAACACGAGATAGTCGATCTGGCCGCTGCCGACGAGCTGCGGCGCGCCCACGCTGCTGTCGCCCCAGAAGCCGGAGGCGCCGCCGATACGGACGATGCGTTCGCTGTTGCTGTTGCTCATCGTCCGCTCCACTGCGGCTTGCGCTTCTCGCGGAAGGCGAGCTGTCCTTCGGCTGCATCCTCGGTGAGCGCGAACAGGCCGATCTGGCTTTCGGTGAAGGCCATCGATTCCTCGAAGGCCATGGCCTCGATCTTCTTCATGGTGTAGAGGCCGCGGCGGATGGCGGCGGGTGACTTGTCGAGCATGCGGCCGAGCAGCCAGTCGACGCTTTCGTCGACGTCGTCGCTCACGCGGTTGACGAGGTTGAGCTCGAGCGCCTGCGCGGCGTCGATGGGTTCGCCGGTGATGCACATCTCGGCCAGCACGCGGCGCGGCAGCAGGCCGCCGAGCACGCTGAGCACCTGTGCGGGGAAGAGCCCGACCTTCACCTCGGGCAGGCCGAACACCGCCTGTCTGCTGGCCACGGCCATGTCGCACATCGCCATGAGGCCCATGCCGCCGGCCATGCAGGCACCGTTGACGCGCGCGACCAGCGGCACGGTCGATTGCCTGGCCTGTCGGAAGAGATTGGCGAAGCCCTGGTAAGGCGCGGCGTAGTCGAACTTGAAGGAGGTGCCGCTCTGCAGGTCGGCGCCCGCACAGAAGGCGCGCGTGCCCGCGCCGGTGATGACCACTGCGCGCACGGCGCTGTCGTTGTTGGCGCGGGCGATGGCATCGCCCAGGCCGGCCAGCACTGCGGCGTTGATGGCGTTGCGGCGCTCCTCGCGCTCGATGGTGAGCCACATGACGGGCCCGCGCATCTCTTCGCGCAGTTCGGCGGCGGACGGAGGGGTTTCGGGCATGGCGCGGATTCCTTCTTCGATCGGCTGGAGTTCTGCCCGTAGCGTCGCGCGAAAAAAAAGCCGCATCGTGCGGCTTGTGGCTGAAGCGGCCCGGGTTTTCCCTAGGAGGGGCCCAGGCCGCTTGGCTGCTTCTGCTTGCTTTCAGTCTCTTTTGCGAGCTTCGTATTACTTCAGCAGGCCTTCAGCCTTCATCGCATCCTGCACGGCCGGGCGGGCGCCCACGCGTGCATGCCAGGCGAGCAGGTTGGGGAAGTCGGAGATGTCCACGCCGGTGGGCTTGGTCCAGTTGGTGACGGTGAACAGGTAGCCGTCGGCCACGCTGAAGTGCTCGCCCATCAGGTATTCCTTGCTGGCCAGTTCCTTGTCGAGCCATTGGAAGCGCGACTTGAGCTTGTCCTTGAAGATGCCCTTGGCTTCGTCGGGCATGTTCGGGTTGAACAGCGGGCTGAAGCCCTTGTGCACTTCGGTGCCGATGAAGGTCAGCCATTCCTGCAGGCGGTAGCGCTGCATGGTGCCGGCGGCCGGTGCGAGGTTCTTGGTGGGCGCCAGGTCGGCGATGTACTGGAGGATGGCGGGGCCTTCGCGCAGGCGGGTGCCGTCGTCGAGCTCGAGCATCGGCACGTAGCCCAGCGGGTTGATGCCGTAGTAGTCGGTGCCGTCCTGCAGCTTGTGGCTCTTGGTGCTGGCCAGCACGGGTTCGACGGCGATGCCCGCTTCATGCAGAGCGATATGGGGCGAGAGCGAGCAGGCGCCGGGCGAGTAGTACAGCTTCATTCGAAAACTCCAGTGATGACGAGGTTGGTTGATTGATTGTTGTGAGAGACCGCAGCGGATGCTAGCGGGTTTGGCGGCCTCGCGTTTTTGTCCTACGGCCGCATGCGCGCGGTGACTATCGGGCGCACGGGACGCGTTTCCTAAGCTGCCTCGCACGGCGGGCAGGGCCTGCTGCAAGGAGTACCAGGATGTTGAAGTACGCGATCATTTTTGCGGTCATCTCCCTCGTGGCCGGCCTGCTCGGCTTCGGTGGCATCGCGGCGGGCGCGGCCGGCATCGCCAAGCTGCTGTTCGGCCTGTTCCTGGTGCTCGCGGTGCTGTTCGTGGTGCTGGCGGCGCTCGGCGTGGGCGCGGTGAAGAAAGCGATCGACTGATGCACCTCTCGCACATCGAGGCGCAGCTCGATTACGAGGTCGTGGCGCCGGCCCACATGCTGCTCAACATCGAGGCGGCGCGCTCGGGCATGCAGACCGTGATCGGGGAGAAGCTGGCGATCGAGCCGGCGACCCCGATGCGGCTGTTCTGCGACGAGGGGAGCGGCAACCGCTTCATACGTTTCGACGCGAAGCCAGGGCCGCTGAAGATCCGCTACAGGGCCAGCGTGCAGCGTGCGCACGCTGTGGTGCCGACCGACCTGCGCGAGATGCCGGTCAGCGAGGTGCCCGACGAGGTGCTGCACTACACGATGCCGACGCGGTACTGCGAGTCGGACCTGATGTCGCGTTGCGCCCTGCAACTCTTCGGCGACCTGCCGCCCGGCATCGGCCGGGTGCAGGCCATCGTCGACTGGATCCACGAAAGCATTTCCTACGAGCCCGGCAGCAGCGACTCGACCACGACCGCGCGAGAGGTGTTCGTGTCGCGCGCGGGCGTGTGCCGCGATTTCGCGCACCTGGGCATCACCTTCTGCCGCGCGCTCAACATACCGGCGCGGCTGGTGGTCGGCTACGTGTGGTTCGACGAGCCGCCGCAGGATTTCCACGCGGTGTTCGAAGCCTGGCTCGGCGGGCGATGGGTGCTGTTCGATCCGACGCGCATGGCGCCGGTCGACCGGCTGGTGCGAGTGGGCACGGGGCGCGATGCGAAGGACGTGGCCTTCTGCACGATCTTCGGCGATGTGCGCATGACGGACAAGAAGCTCGCCGTTCGCGAGCTGCAGGATGAAAGCATGCAGCCCTCGGTGGCGCCGCCGCCCAGCGGCGAGCTGATCGGCATCGAGAAGCCGGTGCCGCTGTCACAGACGGTGGAAGCGACGGACTGACGCGGATAGCTTGCTATTAAAAACATAGCAAACTATCGAGAATCGATGGGAGTTGGCGGGCAATTTGGCATGGCCCTCTAGCTTGTCCACACAGGGGGCGCAGATGGGCCTGGCCGATTAAAATCAGTGCCCCTTTTGCGCCGCGCACGCGTCAGTTGTGCGCCCCCATTTCCAAATGCTGTACCCCGAAGAATTCGACGTGATCGTCGTCGGCGGTGGCCATGCCGGCACCGAGGCCGCGCTCGCCGCCGCGCGCATGGGCGCCAAGACGCTGCTGCTCTCCCACAACATCGAGACGCTGGGGCAGATGAGCTGCAATCCGTCGATCGGCGGCATCGGCAAGGGCCACCTGGTGAAGGAGGTCGATGCGCTCGGCGGTGCGATGGCGATCGCGACGGACGAGGCCGGCATCCAGTTCCGCATCCTCAACTCGAGCAAGGGCCCTGCCGTGCGCGCGACCCGCGCCCAGGCGGACCGCGTTCTGTACAAGGCCGCCATTCGCCGCCGGCTCGAGAACCAGTCGAACCTGAGCCTGTTTCAGCAGGCGGTCGACGACCTGATGGTGGAGGGCGATCGCGTGGTCGGCGCCGTCACGCAGGTTGGCATCGCATTCCGCGCGCGCACCGTCGTGCTGACTGCGGGCACTTTCCTCGATGGCCGCATCCACGTCGGCCTCGACAACTACCAGGCCGGCCGTGCTGGCGACCCGCCGGCGGTCAGCCTGTCGGCTCGGCTCAAGGAACTGAAGCTGCCGCAGGGCCGGCTCAAGACCGGTACGCCGCCGCGGCTCGACGGTCGCAGCATCGATTTCTCGAAGTGCACGGAACAACCCGGCGACGGCATGCCTGGTGGGGCAGGGCCGATGCCGGTGTTCAGCTTCATGGGTCGCGCGGACATGCATCCGCAGCAGATGCCCTGCTGGATCACGCACACTAATGCGCGCACGCACGAGATCATCCGCTCGGGCTTCGACCGCAGCCCGATGTTCACCGGCAAGATCGACGGCGTGGGGCCGCGCTACTGCCCGAGCGTGGAAGACAAGATCAATCGCTTTGCCGACAAGGAAAGCCACCAGATCTTCCTGGAGCCCGAAGGCCTGACCACCAACGAGTACTACCCGAACGGGATCTCGACCAGCCTGCCGTTCGACATCCAGTACCAACTGGTGCGCTCGATGCCCGGACTGGAGAACGCGCACATCCTGCGGCCAGGCTACGCCATCGAGTACGACTACTTCGATCCGCGAGAGCTCAAGAGCAGTTTCGAGACGCGGTCGGTCAAGGGCCTGTTCTTCGCCGGACAGATCAACGGCACGACCGGCTATGAGGAGGCCGCAGCCCAGGGCTTGTTCGCCGGCATCAATGCCGCGCTGCAATGCCGTGGCGAAGATGCCTGGCTGCCGCGCCGCGACGAGGCTTACCTTGGCGTGCTGGTCGATGACCTGATCACCAAGGGCGTGACCGAGCCTTACCGCATGTTCACCAGCCGCGCGGAGTTCCGTCTGCAGCTGCGCGAAGACAACGCCGACATGCGTCTGACCGAAGCCGGCCGCAAGCTGGGCCTGGTGGACGACGAACGCTGGGACGCCTTCAGCCGGAAGCGCGATGCTGTTTCACGTGAAACAGAGCGCCTCAAGTCGATCTGGGTGAACCCGCGCAACCTGCCGGCTTCGGAGTCGGAGCGGGTGCTGGGCAAGGCCATCGACCACGAATACAACCTGGCCGACCTGCTGCGCCGGCCCGACGTGAGCTACGAAACGCTCATGACGCTGGACGGCGGCAAGTACGGTGCCCCGGCCACGTTGAGCGAAACCGAGATCGAGCAGATCGAGATCTCGGCCAAGTACTCCGGCTACATCGAGCGCCAGCACGACGAGGTCGAGCGTGCCGCGCACTTCGAGAACCTGAAGCTGCCGGCCGATTTCGACTACAGCCAGGTCAAGGCATTGAGCTTCGAGGTGCGGCAGAAGCTGAACAAGCATCGACCGGAAACGCTGGGCCTGGCCTCGCGCATTTCCGGCGTGACCCCGGCGGCCATCTCGCTGTTGATGATTCATCTGCGAAAGGGCGGTCACAAGGCTTTTGCCAAGGACGCCGACCCCGCCACGGAAGCTGCCGCCGAATGACGGCGCCGATCGACACGCTGCGCTCGGGCGCGGCCGCCATGGGCGTGGCGTTGTCCGATGCCCAGGCCGAGCGCCTGCTGGCCTACGGCACGCTGATGCTCAAGTGGAACAAGGTCTACAACCTGACGGCGCTGCGCGACCCGGCCAGCGTACTGACGCACCATCTGCTCGACAGCCTTGCGGCCATCGCGCCGCTGCAGCGCGAGTGGGCAGGGAAGGGCAAGCTGCTGGACGTGGGTTCCGGTGGCGGCTTGCCCGGCGTGGTGATCGCGATCATGCGGCCCGATCTGGAAGTCAGCTGCCTCGACGCGGTCGCCAAGAAGGCGGCTTTCGTCCAGCAGGTTGCTGCCGAGCTGGAGCTACCGAACCTGCGCGGGCTGCATGCCCGTGTCGAATCGCTGGCCGGCAGCTACGAGGTCATCAGCTCCCGTGCCTTCGCATCACTGCCTGATTTCTTCAACGGCTCGATGAACCTGCTGGCCCCGGGGGGAGTGTGGCTCGCCATGAAGGGCAAGATGCCGACGGACGAACTCGCGGTCGTGCCCAAGGGCGTGTCTGTGTTTCACGTGGAACAACTGACGGTTCCCGGCCTGGATGCGGAGCGCTGCATCGTCTGGGCGCGCAAGGAATCCATCTGATCGGCGCCTGAATCGGCGCTCGAATCTGCAAAAGAAGCGACGACACCGGTAAAAGCCGGTGTCAGGGCAGTCCCGGCGACGGTGTGCTCGCTTAGACTCGATGCCTCCCTCTGGTCCCTTTCCCGGCTCGCTTTTTCGAGGCAAATCCCATGTTCGGCATTGCTGACTACGGCGCATTCGTCGCCGCCATCGTCCTGTTCCTCCTGATTCCCGGCCCGGGCAATCTGGCGCTGATCACCTCGAGCAGCAAGGGCGGCATCCGCGGTGGACTGGCCGCGACGGCCGGCGTGATCATCGGCGACCAGTTCCTGCTGTGGGCTGCGGTTGCCGGAGTGTCCGCCGTCATGGCTGCTTACCCGGCCGCTTTCAAGGCCGTGCAGTGGCTGGGCGCTGCGTATCTGGCCTGGATGGGCATCAAGATGCTGATGGCGAAGCCCGGTTCGGCCCCCATCCTCAACATCAAGCCCAGCCATTTCATGCGCCAGGCTTTCACCATCACGCTGCTGAACCCCAAGGCCATCGTGTTCTACATGGCCTTCTTCCCGCTGTTCGTGGACCCAGCCCGTCACCAGGGCCTGATCACTTTCGGCGCCATGGCCGTGACGATCGCCGCGCTGACCTTCCTGTACGGCCTGACCTCGACGCTGCTCACGCACTTCCTGGCCGAGCGCATCCGCGCCAATCCCCGCATTTCCACCACGCTCGAAAAGCTTGCCGGCACTTTCCTGATCGCCTTCGGCGTCAAGCTCGCAATCTCGCGCTGATCGATCGACCCCCGGTACTCACATGGCCAAGATTTTCTGCATCGCCAACCAGAAGGGCGGAGTCGGCAAGACCACCACCACCGTCAACCTCGCGGCCGGCCTGGCCAAGGTAGGCCAGCGGGTACTGATGATCGACCTCGACCCGCAGGGCAATGCCACCATGGGTTCGGGCATCGACAAGCGCGAGCTGGAGCTGACGGTGTACGACGTGCTGCTCGAATCGGCCTCGGTCGCCGAGGCGCGGGTCAAGGCCGACAAGCTGGTGGAGGGCGGCTGCGGCTACGACGTGCTGGGTGCCAACCGCGAACTGGCCGGTGCCGAAGTGGAAATGGTCGCGCTCGACCGCCGCGAGAAGCGCCTGCGCACCGCGCTGGCCGCCGTCGGTGCCGAGTACGACTTCGTGCTGATCGACTGCCCACCCAGCCTGAGCCTGCTGACGCTGAACGGCCTGTGCGCCGCCCACGGCGTGATCGTGCCGATGCAGTGCGAGTACTTCGCGCTCGAAGGCCTGACCGACCTGGTCAACACCATCAAGCAGGTGCACGCCAACCTCAACAAGAACCTGCAGATCATCGGCCTGCTGCGCGTGATGTTCGATCCGCGCATCACGCTGCAGCAGCAGGTGAGCGAGCAGCTCAAGTCCCACTTCGGCGACAAGGTGTTCGACACCGTGATCCCGCGCAACGTGCGGCTGGCCGAGGCGCCGAGCTACGGCCTGCCGGGCGTGGTGTTCGATCCGGCCGCGCGCGGCAGCCAGGCCTTCATTGCCTTCGCCCAGGAGCTGGTCGACAAGATGCCGCCCGCGAGCGCCTTTGCCTCGGGTGCGGTGGCTCCGCCGATTGCGCCGGTCGCGCGCATCACGCCGGACTTGCCCATTCCCGACGACGTCATGGCGCCCGCCGCCGCGCCGGCTGCAGACTCCACCAGTGAAAACAACGCCTGACATGCGCTTGCGCTTCGCAAGTCGCTATCAAATCAGTAGCAAATGACAGCTCCCCGCATCCTGCTGCTGCCCGGTTGGCAGAACAGCGGCCCCGGCCATTGGCAGACCCGCTGGGAATCCGTCCATGGCGACCACCGTGTCGAGCAGCACGAATGGATGCGACCGCTGCGCGGCGACTGGTCCGCGCGGCTCGAGGAAGAAGTGCTGGCTTCGCCCGGCCCGGTGGTCTTCGCGGCGCACAGCCTCGGCTGCATCCTCGTCGCCGCCTGGGCCGCGCATTCGCGTAACACGCACAAGGTGCGCGGTGCGCTGCTGGTCGCGCCTGGAGACGTGGAGAGCGACAGCCTGCGCCAGTCGATTCCGGGTTGGGCTCCCATCGTGCGCAAGCCGCTGCCTTTCCCGGCGGTGCTGATCGCCGCCAACGACGACCCGTACTGCGAGATCACCCGCTCGCGGCAGCTTGCCGCCGACTGGGGCGCGCGCTTCGTCGACGCCGGCGCGGGCGGCCACCTGAACGCCGAATCGGGCCTGGGCGACTGGCCCGAAGGCCGCAAACTCCTGAACGAAATCTCGAAAGAAAAGAACTGATGGCGACCAAGAAACCCAAGGGACTGGGACGCGGCCTCGAAGCGCTGCTGGGCCCGACGGCCGCGCCTTCCGCCGACAACAGCGGCGGCGGTGCCGGCGCCGCCGATGCGGAGGAGGGCGGCGCGCAACGGAACCCGAGCACGCTGATGCTCGACCAGATGGTCGCCGGCGTCTACCAGCCGCGCACGCGCATGGACGAAGGCGCGCTCTACGAGCTGGCCGAGAGCATCAAGGTGCAGGGCATCATGCAGCCGATCCTGGTGCGGCGGCTCGATCCCGAATCGGCCGCGGCCAAGAACGCCGAATACGAAATCATCGCGGGCGAACGGCGCTTCCGTGCCGCGAAGCTCGCCGGCCTCGACAGCGTCCCGGTGCTGGTGCGCGACGTGCCGAACGAGGCCGCGGCGGCGATGTCTCTCATCGAGAACATCCAGCGCGAAGACCTCAACCCGCTCGAAGAAGCCCAGGGCCTGCAACGCTTGGTGACCGAGTTTGGGCTCACTCACGAACAGGCGGCCCAAGCTGTCGGCCGCTCGCGCAGCGCAGCCAGCAACCTGCTGCGCCTGCTGAACCTGGCCGAGCCCGCGCAGCAGATGCTGATGGCCGGCGACATCGACATGGGCCACGCCCGCGCGCTGCTGTCGCTGGACCGCGGCACGCAGATCACGGCCGCCAACCAGATCGCGGCCAAGAAGATGTCGGTGCGCGAGGCCGAGTCGCTGGTGAAGAAGCTCGCGGCCGAGTTCACGCTCACGCCTTCGCGCCGCAGCAACGACGGCGAGAAGTCGCGCGACCTGCTGCGCGTCGAAGAAGAACTGGCCGACCTGCTCACCGCCGAGGTCGAGGTGCGCATCAAGAAGCGCAGCAAGCGTGGCGGCCGCGTCGAGGAAAGCGGCGAGCTCGCGATCCACTTCGGCTCCATCGAGGCGCTCAACGGATTGATCGAACGCATCCGCCGAACGGCCTAGTGTTGTGAACCCGGGGGCGGGCGTTCGTTTGATTGATTCCTGCAATCCTTTGCGCGTATCCTCGACCGCTGGTTTTTCCAACCTCAGATCTCTGAACAAACAGAGGGAGTCATCCATGAAGCTCACCAGGTTCCCGCTCGCGGCCATCGCCGCCGGCGCACTTCTTCTAACCGGTTGCGCCACGACCGACATGCAAATGGGCAGCCAGTCGGCCAAGACCATGGCCACCGGCAGCGCGGCAGGCGGCGCCACCGACAACGCGAGCAGCCAGCTCGAGCGCTGCGAATCGCCGCTCGGCACGGTCTCCCTGATCGAGAACCAGAGCGCGGGCTGGTACACCATCCTCACCGGCGAATACCGCCTGCCCCCCACGGCCAACCTGCTGCGCCTGCTGGTGCAACAGTCGAACTGCTTCATCGTGGTCGAGCGCGGCGCTGCCGGCATGAACGCCATGACGCGCGAACGCGCACTGCAGCAGTCGGGCGAAATGCGCGGCGGCAGCAACTTCGGCCGCGGCCAGATGGTGGCTTCCGACTACGGCCTGTCGCCCGAGATCGTGTTCAGCAACAGCGACGCCGGCGGCGTCGGCGGTGCGCTCGGCGGCCTGGTGGGCGGCGGCCGTGGCCGTGCCCTCGCGGCCATCGGCGGCAGCATGCAGACCAAGGAAGCCAGCGCGCTTCTGACCCTGATCGACAACCGCTCGGGCGTGCAGGTTGCTGCTTCCGAAGGCAGCGCCTCCAAGACCGACTTCGGCGCCTTCGGTGCACTGGCCGGCCGCAGCGCTGGCGGCGGCCTCGGCGGCTACACCAACACGGCCCAGGGCAAGGTGATTGCCGCTGCCTTCATGGACGCCTTCAACCAGATGGTCCGTTCGCTGCGCAACTACAAGGCGCAGACGGTGCGCGGCCAAGGCCTCGGCGGCGGCGGCCGACTGGGCGTGGATGGCGGCGCGGCGCCGTCGCAGACCTACGTGCCGGCAGAGAAGGCACCGGCACGTCGTCGCAGCAACTGATCGCACGGCAACCTTCAGTCGAACAAACAAAAAGCCCGGCGGCTCGCAAGAGCCCCGGGCTTTTTTCATTGGGTGCCTGAGCTCGGAATCAGAGGCTGAAGATCTTCCCCGGATTCATGATGTTCTTCGGGTCGAGCGCGCGCTTGATCGTGCGCATCATGTCGATCGCGCCCGCGCCCGCTTCATTCACCAGGAACTCCATCTTGTGCAGCCCCACGCCGTGCTCGCCGGTGCAGGTGCCTTCCAGTGCCAGCGCACGGCTCACCAGCGCGTGGTTCAGCTCCTCGGCCTTCACGCGCTCCTCGGGGATGTTCGGGTCGAGCAGGTAGCCGAAGTGGAAATTGCCGTCGCCCACGTGGCCGACGAGGAAGTAGGGGATGCCGCTGGCATCGGCTTCGGCCACCGAGTCGAGCAGGCAGTCGGCCAGGCGCGAGATCGGCACGCAGGTGTCGGTCGAGATCACGCGGCAGCCCGGACGCGACTGCACCGCCGCGAAGTAGCTGTTGTGCCGCGCGGTCCACAGGCGCGTGCGTTCTTCCGGCGTGCTGGCCCATTCGAAGGCATTGCCGCCGTGGCCGCTCGCGAGCTCCTGCACCGTCTCGGCCTGTTCCTTCACGCCGGCTGGCGAGCCGTGGAATTCCATCAACAGCATCGGCTCTTCGCGCAGGTTCAGCTTGGCGTAGGCATTCACCATGCGCACCGTGTTCACGTCGATCAGCTCCACGCGCGCGATCGGCACGCCGAGCTGGATGGTCTCGATGGTCGTGCGCACCGCGGCCTCGATGCTCGGGAACGAGCAGATCGCCGCGGACACCGCCTCGGGCAGCGGGTAGATGCGCAGCGTGATCTCGGTGACAACGCCCAGCGTGCCTTCGCTGCCCACCATGAGGCGCGTGAGGTCATAGCCGGCCGACGACTTCTTCGCGCGCGTGCCGGTGCGGATGACTTCGCCCGCGGCCGTCACTACCTCGAGCGCCAGCACGTTCTCGCGCATCGTCCCGTAGCGCACCGCGTTCGTGCCGCTCGCTCGCGTGGCGGTCATGCCGCCGATGGAGGCGTCGGCGCCCGGGTCGATGGGGAAGAACAGGCCCGTGCTCTTGATCTCTTCGTTGAGCTGCTTGCGCGTGACGCCGGGCTGCACCGTCACCGTGAGGTCGTCGGCATTGACCGACAGCACCTTGTTCATGCGCGACACGTCGATGCTGATGCCGCCCTGCACCGCCAGCAGGTGGCCTTCGAGCGAGGAGCCCACGCCGAAGGGAATGACCGGCACGCTGTGTTCGCTCGCGAGCTTCACCGCATCGGCAACATCCTGCGTGCTCTCGGCGAACACCACGGCGGAGGGGGGCGGCGCGTCGAAGGAGGACTCGTCGCGGCCGTGCTGCGTGCGCACCGCCATCGCCGTGGAACAGTTGGCGCCGAAGCGTGCCTTCAGCGCCTCGATCAGGCTCTCCGGCACTTCGCGCAGATGAAGCTCCGGCAGCAGGTGCGAGGTTTGGGTCGGGGCGTTCATCGGGAGTCTCCTGGCGGGGTGAGGGGGATCGGCCATTCTACGGAGCGAGCACCATAATGCGCTTCGTAAAAACATGAACCCCACCACACTCAGCGCCCTTGCGGCCTTCCCTTCGCAGCTGGAGGCCCATTTCGCGGCCATTCCCACGGCTTCCAGGCACTGGGCGCCGCCCTCGTGGGAAGGCGTGCCCAGCGAGGCCTTCACCGCCATCGAGCAGCTGTGCCATGTGCGCGACATCGAGATCGAGGGCTACCACGTGCGCTTCCGGCGCACGCTGGCCGAAAGCCATCCGACGCTCGCCTCCATCGACAGCGAACCGCTCGCCATCGAGCGCAACTACGGCGTGGCAGACCCGGCGAAGGTGCTGGCCGACTTCCGCATGGCGCGCGCGCAGACGATGGAGATCATCTCCAGCCTGAGCGACGCCCAGCTCGCGCGCACGGCTGTGTTCGAAGGCTACGGTCCGCTCACGATGCGCAGCCTCATCCACTACCTGTGCAGCCACGACCAGCAGCATCTCGCGGGCCTGCAGTGGCTGGCGGGCAAGATCGACGCATCGACCGTCGTCGATCGCTGAGCAGGAATAGGAACAGGAAGGAGCCTCCATGGGCAACCGACTTTCCCAGATCGCCACCCGCACGGGCGACGACGGCACCACCGGCCTCGGCGACAACACGCGCGTGTCGAAGGACAACCTGCGCGTGCACGCGATGGGCGACGTGGACGAGCTCAACTCGCACATCGGCGTGCTGCTGTGCGAGCCCATGCCAGAGCCCGTTCGCGAGCTGCTGGTCGACGTGCAGCACCAGCTCTTCAACCTCGGCGGAGAGCTGTCGATGCCGGGTTTCACGCTGCTGAAGGCCGAGGCCCTGCTGCAGCTGGACAACGCGCTCGCCGAGCACAACGCCGCGCTGCCGCGCCTGGCCGAATTCATCCTGCCCGCCGGCACGCGCGCGGCCTCGCTCGCGCACGTGTGCCGCACCGTGGCACGCAGGGCCGAGCGTGCCGTGGTGGCGCTCGGCGCCACCGAGCAGCTCAACGACGCGCTGCGGCAATACCTCAACCGGCTCAGCGACCTGCTCTTCGTGCTCGCGCGCGTGCTCAACAGAATGAACGGCGGCGACGACGTTTATTGGAAGAGCGAGCGCATGGCACGCGCGGCCGCTGCAGACACCAAGGAGACCCCATGAAACCGTCGAACACCCTTCTTCACACGGCGCTCGCCACGACGATGGCCGCAGCCCTTTGGCTGCCTGCCGGTGCGGCACAGGCCCAGAGCGCCGACAACCCGCCGCAGGCGCAGCGCGCCCACACCATCAAGTCGCCCTCGCGTGGCGGCAAGGTCGTGGGCAGCGTGCAGCGCGGCACCAACGCCGCAGGCCGTGGCGTCAATCGCGCGGATGCTGCCACGCGGCGTGGCATCAACAACGTGTCGGAAAAGGCCAGCAGGCCGGTGCGCAACGTGGGCGAGGCCTTCGGGCGCAAGCTATCGCCGGGGTCCAGCGGGCGGGCTGCACCGCCGTCGGTGGGTCCGCAGGGCAGTGCGCCCTGATCATCAATCCAGGAACACCGTGGAACCGGCTTCGCCGGGCCACCGGTGTTGCCCCCGGAAGGGGGTTGGCGAAGCGACACGAAGTGCGCGAAGCCTGGGGGAGAACCTGATATGGCACGAAACATCGAGATCAAGGCCCGCATCGACAGCGTGGAACGCGTCGCAGCCGTCGCGGCAACACTGGCCGACAAGGGCCCTATCGAGATCGCCCAGGACGACACCTTCTTCCGCTGCAGCGACACCGCAGACCGCCTCAAGCTGCGCACCTTCGCGCCCGACCGCGCCGAGCTGATCTTCTACCGCCGCGCGAACAGCGCCGGCCCGAAGGAATCGTTCTACCTGATCACGCCCTGCAGCACGCCCGACGTGCTGCGTGACTCGCTCACGCTCGCATGGGGCCAGGCGGGGCGCGTGCGCAAGCAGCGGAGGCTGTTCCTCGTGGGCCGCACGCGCGTGCACCTCGACCGCGTCGAGGGCCTGGGCGAGTTCCTCGAACTCGAAGTGGTGCTGGAGGAGGGCGAATCGGCCGAAGCCGGCGTCGCCGAGGCGCACGCCCTCATGGCGCAACTGGGCGTGGGCACCGACCAGCTCCTGCAGGGCGCCTACGTCGACCTGATCAACGCCAGCCAGCGGACGTGAACTGCTCCGCCAGGAGCTGCGCGATCTTCTCGTAGCCTCGCGCGTTGGCATGGATGCGGTCGGATCGCAGCGACGAGTCCGACAGCACGCTCGAATACACATTGGCCACCAGCAGCGTCTGCTGCGCCTTCGCCACCTCCTCGTAGAACGGCGCATCGCTGAGCGAGCCCACCACCGCGCGCATCGCGTCGGGCGAGGGCGTCGCCAGCACTGCCACGTAGGGCGTGTGCGCACGCGCCTGGGTGATCAGTTCCACGAGGTTGTCGCGCGTGGCCGCGGCTGACACGCCGCGCAGCATGTCGTTGCCGCCGATGCCGATCAGGATCGCGTCGTAGCTCGCGCCGTTCAGCAGACCCGGCAGGCGCTGCAGCGCGCCCGCGGACGTGTCGCCGTTGACGCCGGCGTTCTCGACCTGCCACCCCGTGAGTTCGCCCAGCTTCACCGGCCACGAGGCCTCGGGCGATGCGCCGTAGCCGAAGGTCAGGCTGTCGCCCAGGGCCAGCACATGGGCGCCGGGCTTCAACGCCGCGGCCGATGACTTGCGCCTGCCGCAGGCCGCCAGCAGGGTCGCCGCGGGTACGCCCGCCAGCAGATGGAGGAGGTGTCGTCTCTTCATGTGGCGCGCAGCTTAATCGCAGCCCACAGCCGCGCGGGCGCTTTCCCCTTTGCTCGGAAAGCGCATAAGCCTCCCCGTTTTTGTTAGTTCCCCGGCGATGGAGGCGGGCGAAGAATCGCCTGCAGGCCCTGGCTGCCTGCTTGCCTGCTTCTTCGTTCCGTTCATTCATCCCGGGATCCGACACCATGCCGACGCTCACCCGCCACCGCTTCCTGCGTCATGTGGCCGCACTCTCCATGGCCTTGCTGGCCGCGCCGCTCTCCGCCCTGGCCGCGCCCGCCACCGGCGAGCCCGTGTGGTTCGGCGTCAGCGGCCCGCTCACCGGGCAGAACGCACAGTACGGCGCGCAGTGGAAGGCGGGCTTCGACCTCGCGCTGGAGCACATCAACGCGCAGGGCGGCATCCACGGCCGCCCGCTGGCCTACAACTTCGAGGACAGCCAGAGCGACCCGCGCCAGTCGGTGGCCATCGCGCAGAAGCTGGTGAACGACAAGCGCGTGCTCATCGAGCTGGGCGACTTCTCCAGCCCCGCCTCCATGGCTGCCTCGCCCATCTACCAGCGCGCGGGCCTGGTGCAGCTGGGCTTCACCAACTCGCACCCCGACTTCACCAAGGGCGGCGACTACATCTGGAGCCCCTCCATCAGCCAGGCCGACGCGCAGCCGCTGCTGGCTGAGCTCGCGGTGAAGACGCTGGGCTTCAAGCGCCTCGCCGTGCTGTATCTCAACACCGACTGGGGCCGCACCAGCAAGGACGTGCTCGTGAAGGCCGCCCAGGAGCGCGGCGCGCAGGTCGCCATTGCCGAGGGCTACCAGCCAGACGAAAAGGACTTCCGCTCGACCCTGGTGCGCGTGCGCGACGCCAACCCCGACGGGCTGGTGCTCATCTCCTACTACCCCGACGGCGCGCTCATCGCGGGCCAGGTGCGCAGCGTGGGCCTGAAGCAGCCCATCGCCGCGGTGGGCTCGGTGTATTCGCCGAAGTTCATCGAGCTCGGCGGCGCGGCCGTGAACGGTATCCACACCAACACGGCCTTCTATCCCGACGAGCCGCGCGCCGAGGTGCGCGACTTCGTGAAGAGCTTCCGCGCCAAGTACGACAAGGAGCCCGACGCCTTCAACGCCTACGCCTACGACGCTGTGGTGTACGCGGCCGCCGCGCTGCGCCAGGCCGGCCCGAACGCTGATCGCAAGGCCGTGCGCGACGCGTTCTACAAGATCAAGGACGTGCCCAGCGTGATCTTCGGCAAGGCGAACTTCGATGCGCAGACGCGCCGCGTGGTCGGCGTGAAGAGCGTCAACCTCGTCGTGAAGGACGGCAAGTGGGCACAGCTGGACGAGAAGGCGGCGCTCGCCGCTTCCAAGTGAGCCGTCTTCCGCGTTGTTCCCTCTCCAGCTTGCGGGAGAGGGCTAGGGTGAGGGCAGGGGCCTTCGCAAAACAGCAGTCCCTCGCATCGGCCGCTGCACCCTCACCCCAACCCTCTCCCGCACGCGGGAGAGGGAGCAAAGCCGGCATGCCATGAGCTTCACTTCCTTCTTCGACTACACCGTCAACGGCCTGATCATCGGCAACATCTACGCGTTGCTGGCGGTCGGCCTCGCATTGATCTTCGGCGTCTCGCACCTCATCAACTTCGCGCACGGCTCGGTGTACACGGTGGGCGCGTACATCGGATGGGCGTCGATCACCTGGCTGCACACGCCGCTGCCCGTCACCATTGCGCTGGTGGTGTTGGGTTCGGGCGCGCTGGGCATGCTGATCGAGCGCGTGGGCCTGCGGCCGCTGCAGGGCTCGGCGCGCATCGCGCCGCTGCTGGCCACCATCGGCATCAGCTTCGTGCTCGACATCCTCGTGCAGCTGGTGTTCAGCCCCGATCCGCGCTCGCTGCCCACGCAGCTGCCCGACTGGCGCCTGCGCATCGGCACCGGCACCATCGGCGCGCTCGACATCCTCATCGCGGGCATCGGCCTCGCGAGCGCGGCGGTGCTCTTCGGCTTCCTGCGTTTCACGAAACTCGGCTGGGCCGTGCGCGCCACCGCGCAAGACCGCGACGCGGCGCAGCAGATGGGCGTGGACGTCGACCGCGTGAACCAGACCGTGTTCGCCATCGCCGCCGCGCTGGGCGGCCTCTCGGGCCTGCTGGTGGGCATGTACTACAACAACATCAGCCCGGCGATGAGCTTCCAGGCCACGCTCAAGGGCGTGGTGGCCACGGTGGTCGGCGGCGTGGGCAGCGTGCCGGGCGCCATCGCGGGCAGCCTGCTGCTGGGGCTGATCGAGAGCTATGGCGTGGCGATCCTCGGCACGCCGTACCGCAACCTCTTCGCCTTCGCGCTGCTGCTCGTGATCCTGCTGTGGAAGCCCAACGGGCTGTTCGGGCGCAAGCGCGCATTGCCGCCGGAGCCGCTCACGGGCACCTTCATCGCGCCCAGCAAGCCGTGGCATGTGCCGCGCGGCCTGCTGCTCGCGCTGTTCGTCGCGGCGCTGGCGCTGCCGCTCTTCGACCCGTCTCCGTACCTGCTGCAGACGCTTACCAACGCATGGCTCTACGGCGCGCTCGCGCTGAGCCTCACGCTGGTGGCCGGCACCATCGGGCAGATCTCGCTCGGCCATGCGGGACTGCTGGCCATCGGCGCGTACGCGTCGTCGCTGCTGGTGCTCGACCTGCGCCTGCCGGTGGGCACGGGCATCGTGCTCGCGGGCATCCTCACTTCGCTGATCGGCACGGCGCTGATCTTCCCGGCATTCAGGCTGCGCGGCCACTACGTGTCGATCGCCACGCTGGGCATCGGCGAGATCGTGGCGCTCACCATCCTCAACTGGGAAAGCCTCACGCACGGGCCCATCGGCGTGTCGGGCATTCCGCCGCTGTCGCTGTTCGGGCGCGATGCTTCGTCGAACGAGGCGCTCTACTGGGCCTCCTTCGGTGCGATGGTGCTTCTCGCGCTGCTGCAGTGGCGCCTGCTGCGCTCGCACCTGGGCCGCACCTTCCGTGCGGTGCGCGAGGACGAGGTGGCCGCGCGCGCCTACGGCGTGAGCCCCGACCGCTACAAGGCGCTGGCCTTCGGCTTCGGCGGCTTCGCGGCGGGCGTGAGCGGCGCCTTCACCGCGCACATGTACTCGTACATCAACCACGAGACCTTCGGCTCGCAGATCTCGATCCTCGCGCTCACGATGGTCATCCTCGGCGGGCTCGGGAACATCAGCGGCGCACTGCTGGGCGCGGTCGCGCTCGTGAGCCTGCCGGAGCTGTTTCGCGTGACTGCCGAGTACCGGATGCTGATCTACGGCGTCGCGCTTCTCCTGCTGATTCGTTTCCGCCCGCAGGGTTTGCTGGGCACTGTCTGAAAGAACACATCACCATGAGCCACCTCAACGAATACCTCGCCGAGAAGCGCGCCGCCGTACTGGCGCGCAATGCAGCCGTCGAAGCGGGCACCGCGCAGCCCGTGCAGCTCAAGGCCAGCGTGAAGGCCGAAGGCCGCAGCGGCGTGCGCCGCCTGCGCATCCGCGAGCACCAGGTCATCAGCGACAGCCCGCCGGACTTCGCCGGCTACAACCTCGGGCCCAGTTCGCCCGAGCTGCAGCTGGGCGTGCTCGGCACCTGCGTCACGCACATCTTCCTGATCCAGGCGGCCGAACGGCAGGTGCCGCTCGAAAGCCTCGAGGTGGAGGTGACGGGCATCATCGATCCGCGCGGCGGCAAGCCGGGCCACGAGAAGACGCCCATCTGGCCGCACGAGATCGGCTACACGGTGCACATCGACTCGCCCGCGAGCCGCGAGGAGATCGACGCGCTGTTCGAGGCGGTGGAGCGCAACTGCCCCATCCTCAACCTGCTGCGCAATCCGCAGACCATCCGTGCCGAGGTGAAGCTCGTCGATTCCAAGGCCGAAGCTGCCAACGCATCGCGGAAAGAGGACGATGCCATCGCTGCTTGAGATACGCGGCCTGGTGCGCCGCTTCGGCGGACTCACGGCCGTCAATGCCGTCGACCTGCACGTGGGCGAGGGCGAGCTGCTGAGCGTGATCGGGCCGAACGGCGCGGGCAAGACCACGCTCTTCAACCTCGTCACCGGACTCGACCGGCCCGACGAAGGGCAGGTGCTGTTCGACGGAAACGACATCACCGGCCTGCCGGCACAGCAACTCGCGCAGCGCGGACTGGCGCGCACCTTCCAGCACGGGCGCGTGTTCGCGAACCTCTCGGTGCTCGACAACGTGCTGGTCGGCGCACACACGCGGCTGCGCGCCGTGAAACCGCGCGCGGGCGGCGTGCCGGGGCTCGGTGCATTGGCCGAGCTCACGCTCGCGCTGTTGCAGCCCGCGGCGGTGCGCCGCGAGGAAGAGGCGCTGCGCGAGGAGGTGCGCGAGATCATCGCGCTGTTCGGCCAGCGCCTCGCGCCGCGCATCGACCACCCGGCCTACAGCCTCTCGTATGCCAACCGCCGCCGCGTGGAGATCGCACGCGCGCTCGCGCTGAAGCCACGCCTGCTGCTGCTGGACGAGCCCACCGCCGGCATGAACGAGAGCGAGACGGCCGAGATGCTGGAGATCATCCGCGGCCTGAAGGCGCGCGGCCAGACCATCCTGCTGATCGAGCACAAGCTCGACCTGGTGATGCAGCTGTCGGACCGCGTGGCCGTGCTCGACGACGGCCGCAAGATCGCCGAAGGGCTGCCGGACGAAGTGCGCAACGACCCGGCTGTGATCGAGGCGTATCTCGGCCATCGCCACGTGGGTTCGGCGGATGTGCCGCACGAACGGGAAGAGGCGGTGCCCGCATGATCGCCACCGTCGCCCGCACCGGTCTAGCTCCCTCGCCCCTCTGGGGAGAGGGTCGGGGTGAGGGGCAGCTGCCTGAACGCGGCGCGGCGCCTGCTTCCAATGAGCGGCCGCAACAGCAACCGCTGCTCCAGCTGAGCAAGATCAACAGCTTCTACGGCCCCGTGCAGGCGCACTTCGATCTCGACATCGAAGTGCGCAGGGGCCAGATCGTCAGCCTGCTCGGCGGCAACGCCAGCGGCAAGTCGACCACGATGAAGATCGTGCTCGGCCTGCTCAAGCCGCGCTCGGGCGAGGTGCTTTTCAACGGCGAATCGACGCTCGGGCTGAGCACGCCGCAGATCGTGCGCAAGGGCATCGGCTCGGTGCCCGAGGCGCGCCGCCTGTTCCCCGCGATGACGGTGCGCGAGAACCTGCTGATGGGCGCCTATGCGCGCAGCGACCGCAAGGCCGTGGCCGAAGACCTCGAGCGCATGCTGGAGCTGTTCCCGCGCGTGGCCGAGCGCATCGAGTTCCAGGCCGGCACGCTCTCGGGCGGCGAGCAGCAGATGGTGGCGATGGCGCGCGCGCTCATGGGCCGGCCGCAGCTCATCTGCATGGACGAGCCGACCATGGGCCTGTCGCCGCTGTACGTCGACAAGGTGCTGGAGCTCATCGCGCGCATCAACGCGCAGGGCGTGTCGGTGTTCATGGTCGAGCAGAACGCGAGCCTCGCGCTGCAGATCGCGCACCACGGCTACGTGCTGCAGACAGGGCGCATCGTGCTCTCGGGCCCGGCGCGCGAGCTGCTGGCCGACACGCGCATACGCGACGCCTACCTCGGCGGCGACGGCGCGGCGCGCACCGCCTCCTGAGCCGATGAGATCAGCAGCAAACATCCACGGGAGAACACACGAATGCCTTTGAAACTCGACCACATCGTGATCGCGGTGCACGACCTCGAACGCACCATCGCCGACTACGGCGCGCTGGGCTTCCACGTGCTGCGCGGCGGCGACCATCCGGGGCGCGCCACCCACAACGCGCTGGTGGTGTTCGCCGACGGCAGCTACCTGGAGCTGATCGCGTGGCGCGAGCCTTCGCCCACCGAACGCTGGTGGCAGCTCCTGCAGAAGCACGGCGAAGGCATCGTCGACTTCGCGCTGCTGCCGCGCGACACCGCCACCACGGTGGCCGACGCGAAGGCGCGAGGCCTCGCGCTCGAAGGCCCGCTCGACGGCGGCCGCGTGCGGCCCGACGGCGAACGCCTGCGCTGGCAGACGGCGCGTTCGACATCGGCCGACCTGCCTTTCCTGTGCGGCGATCTCACGCCGCGCGCATTGCGCGTGCCCGAGGGCGACGTGCGCGTGCATGCCAACGGCGTGCTGGGCGTGGCGAGCCTGGCCGTTGCGGTGCGCGACCTCGACGCGACGCTGGCGCGGTACCGGGCCTTGCTCGGCAGCAGCGTGTCCGACGATGCCGACACCCACATCGGCGAGCCTGTCGTGCTGCCCGGCAGCAACGTGCGCCTGGCTGTCGTCGCGCTGGGACAAAGCGTGCTGGTGCTCTCGTCGCCGCGAGAGAACGGCAACGGCCGCGGCGGTGCGTCGTCGAACGAAGGGGAGGGCGGCGGCAGCCTGGGGCAACGCCTCGCGGCGCGCGGCGAGGGTCCCTATGCGCTCGTGCTGCACACCGACAGGCCGCAAGCCACAGGCACCTTCGATCTCGCCAGGGCGCACGGCGCGCTGATCGAACTCGACCTGCCGCCGCTGGACCGCCACGCCAGGCAGGGCAGTGGCTCGCGCGGCTACCAGGTCAACAGCGCCGTCGGCGGCTGAGCCGTCGATCCTGTCGTTCAGCCTGCGCGCATGCGCAGCTGGAACACATTGCCCTCGGGATCGTGCCCGTCGCAATGGCGGTAGCCGTTGAACTCCCATTCGGCGGAGGCCGGCTTCAGCATGCCGCCGGCTTCGGTCGCGAGCTGGCGTGCGGCTGCAATGTCGGCCACCGGGAAGATGAACTTCAGCGCCGTGTTCTCCCGCGGCACGGGCGGCTGGGCGATCTGCACCCGGGCGGCGATGTCCGGGTTCATCGCGACGATGAAAAGCTGCAGTGACGCCGACTCCAGGCTCGCGTAGCCGGCTTCCGCGTGCATGATCGCGAGGCCCGCGACACCTTCATAGAACGCGCTCAGGCGCGATACGTCCTTGGCGTAGATCACGGCGGCTGCCGGTGTTGCGTGTGTTGCGTGTTCAGGCATGCGTTCCTCTCGATGGCTTTCAGTGTCCGCCGAGATGCGCCTTGCGCAGCCCGGCCCGCATCTTCTTCTGCAGAGCAGCCCCGCCCTTTTCCAGCGCTTCGGCGGAAGCGCCGCTCTCCTCGGTCACGGGCCGGTACTTGCGGCCCCAGATGCCGATCTGCGCCACCACCGGCAGCAGGTCGATGCCCATCGGCGTGAGGCTGTAGATGGCCTTCTGCTTGTGGGTCGGGTCGTCTGCCCTGGAGAGAACGCCGTACTCGACCAGCTTGCCGAGACGCTCGGTGAGGATGTTCGAGGAGATGCCTTCCTCGGACTGCAGGAACTCGCGGAAGTGGCGCTTGCCCGCGAACATCATGTCGCGAACGATCAGCAGGCTCCACCGGTCGCCGAAGACTTCGAGCGCGAGATTGATCGGACACGCCGACTTTTCGCTGGAGGCCATGCTCTTTCCGATCTCTTTGAAAAACTGCTTGCATTTTCGTATCGGTTGCCGAACACTTCAACCGCTTGCATTTGGCAAGCAGTATCCGAAGGAGATACCGGCATGAGAAAGCTCATCCTGCAAATGCAGATGTCGGTCGACGGCTACGTGTCGCCGGCCAATGGCAGCCTCGACTGGCAGTTGTGGGGCTGGGGCGAGCGCTGGGGCTGGGACGATCGCCTGAAGCAGGACTTCAACGCCGTCTTCGAAGGCATCGACACCATCCTGCTGAGCCGGCCGATCGCGGAAGAGGGCTACCTCGACCACTGGGGCCGCGCGGCGAAGAACTTTCCCGCGAACCCGCACTACGCCTTCGCCCAGAGGATCGTCGAAGCGCGCAAGGTCGTGCTCACCGGCAAGCTCGCGTCCTCGCGCTGGGAGCGCACCGTGGTCGCGCGCGGCGGCATGGCCGAGGAGGTGAATGCGCTCAAGCGAGAGCCGGGCAAGGACATCATCAGCATCGGCGGCGTGGGCTTCGCGTCGGCGCTGGTTGCTGCGGGACTGGTCGACGAGTTCCAGTTCTTCGTGAACCCCACGGCCGTGGGGGCTGGACGCTCGGTGTTCCACGACCAGCGCAAGGGCCACAGGCTGCGGTTGTTGCGCTCGACGGCCTACGAGAGCGGGATGGTGGTCAACCGCTACGCGCCGGGCTGATGCAGGACAAGACGCCGCGCGGATACCAGTGCTTACCTGATTTCACCTGACCGCGACCTGAAGCGGCGAAAACGGACACATGCGGTGCACACAATGGACTCGTCATCAACGCATGAAGGAGTTCCGGATGAACACCAACTCGAAGATCATGGCCGTGGGAGCCGCGGCACTCGCGATGTGCATGGCCGCGGGAAGCGCCTTCGCGCAAGACCGCCGCTTCGACAACGGCCGCCCCGGCGATGGTCGCTACGAGCAGCGCGATCGCAATTTCGACCGCCGCGGTCCGCACGGAGACTATCGCGGCAACCAGGATTTCCGCGACGGCCGCCAGTTCGACCGCCGTGGCTTCCCGCAGCCGCATGCCGATTGGCGCCGCGGCGGCCGCGTGCCGCAGGAGTACCGCGGCCGCAACTACGTGGTGCAGGACTGGCGTGCCTACAGGCTCCAGCAGCCGCCCCGTGGCTATCAGTGGGTGGGCGTGGGCGGCGACTTCGTGCTCGCTGCCATCGCCACCGGCGTGATCGCGAACATCATCGCCGGCCAGTAAGCAGGGGCTCGCACAGCGACGAAACCGCCATGGGCAACCGTGGCGGTTTTTTTGTTTGAAGCGAACGCTGGAGCCGGTCTTCAGACCAGTGCCGAGGGCACCGACTGGGCGCAGACGTTGCGCCCCGTGATGGTCAGGCGGAGGCCGCCGCCGTGCCATTCGAGCCAGTTGAGGTTCACGTACGCGTCGATGTCGGCGTCGTCGATGCGGTCGGCCTGGCGGCTTTGCAGCAGCTCGACCGTGGCGGGCAGGGCCCGTCTCAGGCGTTCACGCCGCTCTGCTGCATCGGCCGCCTTCTGGGAAGCCCTTGTTTGCTGTTGCGCTTGCTGCTGCGAGGTCGACGATGCCATTGCTGATCCATTTCCAGGAAGCCAGGGAATTAACCCGAATGTACGCCGCCTGTGTGAAGCTGCATTCTTCTTTTTTAACCTTTCTGTCGTCCGCAGTACACACCGCGCAACAGGCTCTGGACAAGCCCTAGATTTCGTAGTGCGAGGCCTTGGCTTCGTCTCCCAGAGCCTTTTCGACGACCGCGCGCGTCAGCGTGGGCGCGAACGATTCGATGAAGGCGTAGACGTACTTGCGCAGGTAGGTGCCGCGCCGCACGGCCAGCTTGGTGAGGTTGATGCCGAAGAGTCGCCCCGCGTCGAGCGCGCGCAGCTGCGTGTCGCGCTCGGCCTCGTAGGCCACGCCGGCCACGATGCCGATGCCCAGGCCCAGTTGCACGTAGGTCTTGATCACGTCGGCATCCATCGCGGCCAGCACGATGTTGGGCTGCAGGCCGCGCTGCTCGAAAGCCTCGTCGATGCGCGAGCGGCCTGTGAAGCCCGTGTCGTAGGTGATCAGCGGATAGCGCGTGAGCGCCTCGAGCGTCAGCGGCGCGTCGAGCAGCGGGTGCCCGGGCGGCACGATCACCGAATGCGTCCAGCGGTAGCAGGGCAGGGCCACCAGTTGCGGATAGTCGCCCAGCGCCTCGGTGGCGATGCCCACGTCGGCCTCACCGTCGAGCAGCATCTGCGCGATCTGCTTGGGCGAGCCCTGGTGCAGGTGCAGCTTCACGTTGGGGAACTGCGCGCGGAATTCCTGCACCGCCACCGGCATCGCGTAGCGCGCCTGCGAGTGCGTGGCCGCCACCGAGAGCAGGCCGCTTTGCTGCGCGACGAACTCCTGGCCCGCGTGCTTGAGGTTGCTGCTCTCCATCAGCATGCGCTCGATGATCGGCAGCACGTGCCCGCCGGGCTCGGTGAGCCCCGTGAGCCGCTTTCCGGCGCGCACGAAGAGCTCTATGCCGAGCTCTTCCTCGAGCTCGCGGATCTGCCGGCTCACGCCGGGCTGGGAGGTGTGAAGGGTATGGGCGACTTCGGTCAGGTTGAAGCCGCAACGAACGGCCTCGCGTACCGAGCGCAGTTGTTGGAAGTTCATCTGGCGCGGAAGAGTCATCGAAGCCCCGGCTGGGGCCGACCGGCGATTCTCGGCAGAAGCGCTTATTCGGGGAACGATGCGTTTGTTGGTTTCACATGAGCAAAACATCTTTAAGGCAGTCCAAGCGCTGCTTTTCGTGGGCCGCTTGTTATTTCGCACGACTGTGCTAAAGTTCGCCGCATGGACGCCAAGACCCAGAAAAGCGAACTCACCCGCGCCGCCATCGTCGGCGCGGCGATGAACCTCGCGCTGGCCGAAGGCCTGGAAGCAATCACGCTGCAGGCCGTGGCCAGCAGGCTGGGGTTGTCCAAGAGCGGCGTGTTCTCGCGCGTGGGTTCGCGCGAGGCGCTGCAGAAGGCCGTCATCGAGGAGTACGGCCGGGGCTTCCTGGCCGACGTGTTCGTGCCCGCCATGCAGAAGCCCAAGGGCCTGCCCCGGCTCAACGACATCGTGGCGCGCTGGATCGCCCGCATGCGCGACGTCGAGATGCACACCGGCTGCCTCTACACCGCCGGCGCCTTCGAGTTCGACGACCGCGAAGGCGAGCTGCGCGAGATGCTGCTGGGCGAAATCACCCGCTGGCGCGCTGCGCTGCGCCGCACCGTGCTGCAGGCCATCGAGACCGGCGAGCTCAAGGCCGATACCGACCCCGCCCAGCTCGTGAGCGAGATCAACGGCCTGACCATGACCCAGCTGCACGACGCGCGCTTCCTGCGCGACCCGCAGGCCGCCGACCGCGCCACGCAAACGTGGCAGCGGCTTCTTTCCAGCTACCTCGCCTGAACGGCTCCTTCGCGAAGCAGGCCGGATTCACGCGTTTCGATTTGCCAGAATTTCGCACAACCGTGCGATAAACAGGAGAAGCACCATGCTGATCATCGCCCTCTTTCTCGCCGCCTATGCGGCCGTCCTCGGCGTCAGGGGCCTTCGCGACACCCTGCGCAGCCTGCCCCGCAGCAACCGCGACTGGGTCTGGTACTGAAGGCCAGGAAGGAACGCACATCCATGACGAGCACTTCCTCTCCGGCCGCCGCGCACGCCGCGCAGTCGAACTATTACCGGCCCAGTCGCGCCATGCGCGCGCTGCGCTTCGGACTGACCGCCTCCCAGCGCCTCTGGCCGGCCCTGGGCGTGCGTGCCGCCTACCGCGTCTTCGGCACGCCGCTGCCGCCCAAGTGGCTCTACCGTGGCCAGGGCCCCGGCGCCGACTGGCGGCGCGAGAGCTGGGCCTTCGAGGACGCGAGCGTCGGCATCTACCACCTTGCCGCGCAGGACTCCGGTGCCGAGTCGGCGCCAGTGGTGCTGCTGGTGCACGGCTGGGGCGGGCACGCGGGCCAGATGCTGCCGCTCGCGCAGGCCGTGGCGGCCGCCGGCCTGCGGCCCGTGTTGCTCGAGCTGCCTGCGCATGGCCGCAGCGCCGGCGTGATGAGCAACTCGCCGCAGTTCGCGCGCGCCATCGCATACGTCGCGGCGCGGCTCGCGGCGGACGGCCACGTGCTGCGCGCTGCCATCGCCCATTCGCTGGGGGCGAACGGACTCGCCCTGGCCGCCGCGCGCGGCCTGCCGGCGGAGCGCATCGTGCTGCTCGCGCCGCCGGCCTCGCCGCGCGACTACACGCGCTACTTCGCCCACACCTTCGGCCTCAGCGAAGCCACGCGGCTGGCGATGCAGCGGCTCTTCGAATCGCGCGAGGGCGTGCTGATGCAGCAGCTCGAGCCGGCGGCGGTGGGGCCGCGCATCGCGCAGCCGACGCTGATCGTGCATGACCGCGACGACCGCGTGAACCGCTTCGCCGACGCGGAGGCCTACCGAGACGCGATCGCCGGAGCCAGCCTCGTCGCCACGCAGGGCTTGGGGCACCGCCGCATCCTCAAGGAGGCCGAGGTGCTGGAGCAGGTGGCGCGCTTCGTGACGGAGGACTGATCCCGTTCGCGTTCGCTGCCGGGTCGCTACCAGTTGGGGTGGATCGGGGTGAACACCGGCTTGAACAGGTGCCGGCGCACGATCTCCCCGTAGCCCCGGTAGTAGAAGTTGCCGTTCGCCTCCAGCACCGCCGCGCGGTGCCTGCGGAAGTACACCGGGATCTCGTACCAGGGCATGGTCGGCGCGCGGTGGTGCACGTGGTGCAGGTTGTTGAAGAGGTACAGCAGCCCGAACACGAGGTTCGATTCCACGATGGCCACGCGCTCGTGCGGCGTGTCGGCCCAGCGGTGCTCGGTGAACGTGCGCAGCGAGCCCAGCATCATCCCCGGGTACACGAAGTACAGCAGGTACTCGCCGATGCCCATGCCGCAGACCTCGACGACGTAGTAGAGCACCGGTGCCACGCTCAGCGCATGCCACAGCCAGGTCGGCAGGCGCGAGAAATCGCCCGCGAGCACGCATCCAACCTCGAAGCGCAGCAGCTTCCACAGCCGCAGGAAGGGGCCCAGCACCACGCGGAAGGCGATCGTCTGGTTGGCCATGTAGATCCATCGCCACACCGGGCCGTAGCCCTCCCACGCCGGCGCGGAGTGGTAGGCACTCTCGGTGTCGCGCTCCGGGTGCGTGAGGTGGAAGTTGACGTGGTGCGTGCTGTGGCCGCGGTTGTAGAACGGGTAGGGCAGCCAGAGGTTCAACGGCGGCCACACCACCGCGTGGCGCAGCCACTTCGGCAGGTGGCGCATCGCATGGATGCTCTCGTGCTGCAGCGAGAAATGCAGCTGCGCGAGAAAGCCGCCCACGATGAACAGGGCCCAGCCCGGAAGCACCGCGTGCCACCACACCAGCGCGCCCCATGCGGCGTAGAGCAGGGCGGCCAGCAGCAGCGTGGGCAGCTCGTAGTGCCACCACCAGTGCCGGCGGGCAGCTGCTTTCTGGGTAAGGGGTGCGGCAGTCGATGTCATGGCGATGAACGGGACTGCGATGCTAGGTAGCAAGCGGCCGCTTGCATGCGCGCTTTTCGCATAAGCATCGGCGCGAAACTTAGTTCCGCCATGGGCGGGGCGAGGCCTACGCTTCACGGCTTTGCCGCACTCCTGCCGGCTGCGCATTCGCAGCAGCCGCGTGCCGGCCTTTCCGCTGCCTCCCATGAAGAAACTCCTCACCCGCCTCGCACTGGCGTTGCTCGCCGCGCTGTCCGTCGACGTGCAGATCCACGCCGCCACGCTGGACGACTATCCGGCCAAGACCATCCGCCTCGTCGTGCCGTATCCGGCCGGCGGCATCGCCGACAAGATCGCCCGCGAGGTCGCCGAGCAGCTCCAGCAGCGGCTCAAGCAGGCGGTGGTGGTCGAGAACCGCAGCGGCGCGGCCGGCAACATCGGCTTCGAATACGTCGCGCGCCAGCCGGCAGACGGCTACACGCTGCTGCTCGCGCCGGCCTCCAACCTCACCGTGCAGCCCGCGCTCTTCAAGCAGCTGAGCTACGACCTTTCGCGCGACTTCACGCCCGTGTCGCTGCTCGTGCAGACGCCGCAGGTGCTGCTGGTGAACCCCAAGCTGCCGGTGGCCAGCCCGCGCGAGCTGATCGATTATTCGAAGAAGAATCCCGGCAAGGTCAACTACGGCATCAGCGTGGGCGCCTATTCGCACCTCGCGGGCGAGCTGCTGAAGACGCAGACCGGCGCCGACTTCACCGCCATTCCCTACCAGGGCAGCGCCCCGGCGATCAACGACCTCCTCGCGGGGCAGACGCAGTTCATCTTCAACGAAGTGGTCACGGCCATTCCCTTCGTGAAGGCCGGTACGCTCAAGCCGCTGGCCGTGGCCTATCGCACGCGCGCGCCCTGGCTGCCCGACGTGCCCACCACCGCCGAGGCCGGCCTGCCCGATTTCGAGGTCACCTCGTGGTACGGCGTGGTGGTGCGCAGCGGCACGCCCGCGCCGCTGGTGCAGCGCCTGTCACGCGAGCTGCGCGACATCGTGCAGACGGCCGAATTCAGGAAGCGCTACGACGACATCGGCGCCTTCACGGTGGGCAGTTCGCCGGAAGACTTCGCGCGCTTCATCCAGTCGGAGACCGTCAAGTGGACCGCGGTGGTGAAGCAGGCCGGCATCCAGCCCAATTGATGAGCGACAGGCCCTGGAGAATGCGCGCATGAGCACGCCCCCGAAGAATGCCGTCGCGCCAGCCGGGCTGTGGGCCTTGCTGCTCGCGGAGCCCGCGACCGAGCTCGCCCTGCTCGACGTGCGCGAGACGCGCTGGTTCGTGCAGCACCACCTGAACCTCGCGCGCAACGCACCTTTCAGCGGGCTCGAGCTGCAGGTCGGCGCGCTGGTGCCGCGCCGTTCCACGCCGGTGGTGCTCTACGACGACTACGACGCGCCCGACGGCGCGGCACAGGCGGCATCGGCCGTGCTCGGACGACTGGGCTACACCGACGTGCGCACGCTCGACGGCGGCCTGCAGCGCTGGGTGACCGAGGGCCTGCCCGCCATTGACGGCTACGGCACGCTGGTGAAGGCCTTCGGCGACCGCGCACGGCTGCACTACGGAACGCCCGGCCTGCCCGTGGAGGCGCTGCGCTCGCGCCTGCGCGAAGGCCGTCCGACCACGCTGGTCGACGCGCGGCCGCGCGCGGAGTTCGAATTCCTCTCGCTGCCCGGCGCACGCAACCACCCGGGCACCGAGCTGGCGCTGCGCCGCTTCGAGCAGCGGGGCACCGACGGGCCGGACCACCTGTGGGCCATCAACTGCTTCAGCCGCACGCGCGGCATCGTCGGCGCGACCACGCTGCGGCTGCTCGGCCGCGCGAGCGAGGCGGTGTTCGTCGAGGACGGCGTCATGGACTGGGGCCTGCGCGGCGCGCCCACCGTGCAGAACGCGGCGCCCGACGACGAGCTGCCGCCCGAATCACCCGAGGTGCTGCGCGGCCTGGCCGACGAGCTACTCGCGCGCTTCGCGCTGCCCGTCGCCGATGCGGCCCGACTCGCCGAATGGCGTGAGGACGGCAAGCGCACCCTCTACGTCTTCGACGTGCGGCCCGAACCCGATCCCGCCTTCGCGGGCAGCGGCCTGCGCCAGGTGCCGGGCGGCCAGCTGCTGATGCACTTCGAGAACCTCGTGGGCACGCGCGGCGCGCGCATCGTGCTGGTCGACGACCCGGCCCATCGCCTGCGCGCGGCCATCACCGCCTTCTGGCTCACGCAGCTGGGCCAGGCCGAGGTGTACGTGTACGACGGCGAGTTCACGCCTCCACAGGCCCCGCCGGACTCCTCGGCCGCCGTCGACGGCGCGCCGCCGCCGCTGGACCCCGACGCCCTCGCGCAGCTGCGCAGGAACGGCGCCGTCACCGTGATCGACGTGGGCCCCAGCCTCGACTACGAGCGCGGACACCTGCCGGGCGCGCTCTACATGCTGCCGGCCTCGCTCGCGCCGCTGGCCTCGCACGCGGTGGCCGGCCGCACGCTGGTCTTCGCTTCGCCCGACGGCACGGCGGCCGCCCGCGTGGCGCGCGACGCGCACCGGCGCTGGCCGGATTCAGGGGCGGTGTTCTCCTGGCTCCAGGGCGGAACGCAGGGCTGGAAGGCTTCCGGCAGGCCGCTGACCGCGGCTTTCGTGCCGGCCCAGCTGCTCACCCCCTTCGACGACGACTGGGGCTCGGTGATGCGCGTCTTCGGTCCGCGCCGCGATGCGGCCTGGGCCGACTACCTCGCGTGGGAGCGCGCACTGTCCGAACGGGTCCTGCAGGACCCGTCCGTGCGCTTTCGCTTCTTTCCGCTCAGCGCCCCGGCGCCGGAACCGGATCGGGCAGCTCGATCTTGATGTCGAGCACTTCGAGGTTGTCCTGGGTCTCCAGGTTCACCTTGATGTCATCCGCGTTGATCGACACGTACTTCGAAATCACCGCCACCAGCTCGCGCTGGAGTTCGGGCAGGTAGTCGGGCCGCTTCTTGCCGCTGAGGCTCGAGCGCTCGTGGGCGAGGATGATCTGCAGCCGCTCCTTCGCGACGCTCGCAGTCTTCTTCTTTTCGCCCAGCAGGAACGAGAGAAAGGACATGGGCTACTTGCTCCCGAAAATGCGCTTGAAGAAGCCCGGCTTCTCCGCGTCGACGAAGCGCATCGGCTTCTCCTCGCCCAGGAATCGCGCGACCACGTCGCTGTAGGCCTGGGCCACGTCGGTGTCCTTGTCGTGGATCGCGGGCACGCCCTGGTTGGAGGCATGCAGCACGCTTTCCGACTCGGGGATCACGCCGATCAGCTTGATGCGCAGGATGTCCTGGATGTCCTCCAGCGACAGCATCTGCCCGCCCGCCACCCGGTTGGGGTTGTAGCGGGTGATGAGCAGGTGCTCCTTGATCGGTTCGCCGCCTTCCTTGGCGCGCTTGGTCTTGCTGCTGAGCATGCCCAGGATGCGGTCCGAGTCGCGCACCGAGGAGACCTCGGGGTTGGTGACCACCAGCGCCTCGTCGGCGAAGTGCATCGCCATCATGGCGCCGGTCTCGATGCCCGCGGGCGAGTCGCACACGATGTATTCGAAGTCCATCGCGGCGAGGTCGGTCAGCACCTTCTCCACGCCTTCCTGCGTGAGCGCTTCCTTGTCGCGCGTCTGCGAGGCGGCCAGCACGAACAGGTTGTCGCACTGCTTGTCCTTGATGAGCGCCTGGCTCAGGTTGGCCTCGCCCTGGATGACGTTGATCAGGTCGTACACCACGCGGCGCTCGCAGCCCATGATCAGGTCGAGGTTGCGCAGGCCCACGTCGAAGTCGATCACGGCCGTCTTCTTGCCCGCGAGCGCGAGGCCCGACGCGAAGCTGGCGCTCGTCGTCGTCTTGCCGACGCCGCCCTTGCCCGAAGTCACCACCACAATTTTGGCCATGGCCATTCCTTCTTGTTTCGATTCAGTTGTTGGTTGTCAGGGTCGCCGCGTTCCGTGATCGGGTTCGTCCGGTCAGGGAATCGGGTCGATCGCAATTTTCTTGCCGTCCAGGCGTACCTGGGCGGACTTGCCGAGCACCGAGTCGGGCAGCGGCACCTCGTTGGTCCGGTAGGTGCCGGCGATGGCCACCAGTTGCGCTTCCATGCAGGTCGAGAAGATCCGGGCCTCGGTGTTGCCGCGCGCGCCGGCAATGGCCTTGCCGCGCAGCGGTGCGTACACGTGCACGTTGCCGTCGGCGATGACCTCGGCGCCGAAGCTCACCACGGCAGTCACCACCACGTCGCCGCCCCGGGCGTAGACCTGCTGGCCCGAGCGCAGCGGCTTGTCGATCAGCAGCGTGCCGTTGGCCGGCACGGGCACCTCGCGCACGATCTGAGGGGCTTCGGAAGCGGGGGGCTCGGCCGGCGGGGCCGGGGCGCGGGGCGCGGGGGCCGCGGGCATGGCTGCCACCGAGAGGCCGGCCGCGCGCGCGGCGGCGTTCTGGGCGTCGTTGCCGCCGCGCACCGCGATGGGCTGGGTCTGGTGGCGCGCCAGCAGGCCGCGCAGGGCGGCGAAGTCGATGTCGCCGCCGCCCTCGGTCTCCTGCAGCAGCGAGAGGTCGATCACCACCGGCTCCTGCTCGAAGAAGTCGGGCGAATCCGCCAGTTGGGCGTCGAGCGCCTCGGCCAGCACGTCCAGGTCGGACGTCTTGAGGATCACTGCGATCAGCGGCAGCGTGGCGCTCTTGAATTCGAAAACCGCCTTGGTGCGCGCGGCGGAGACATCGGCCATTGGGAAAACGTCGGTGCGAAAAGCGTTGGAGTCTAACGGGCGCGGGCCAAACGCCGGTGAAGGGGCACTCCCTCAGGCCCTCCGGCAAACACTTCTTTCATGAGGTTACCAAGCCAACCCCCAGGCTTCGCGGTACTTCGTACCGCTTCGCCAACCCCCTTGCAGGGGCGATACCGGTGGCCCGGCAAAGCCGGTTCCACGGTATCCCTGGAAGGTTCGCCTTCGGCTCAGTTCTTCGAGCGACCCAGCAGCGCGTAAAGGATGATGGCTCCGAAGGTCGCGCAGCCGATGCCGCCCAGCGCGAAGTCGCCGAACTTCAGCGTGAAGTCGCCGGTGCCGACGATCAGCGTGATGGCCGCGACGATCAGGTTCTTGTTCTGCGAGAAGTCGACCTTGTTGTCGACCCAGATCTTGGCGCCGGCAATGGCGATCAGGCCGAACACCACGATGCTCACGCCGCCCATCACCGGCAGCGGAATCGCCTGGATCAGAGCGCCGAACTTGGGGCTGAAGCCCAGCACCAGAGCGATGACGGCGGCCACCACGAACACCGCGGTGGAATAGATGCGCGTGGCCGCCATCACGCCGATGTTCTCGGCGTAGGTGGTCACGCCCGTGCCGCCCGCCGCGCCGCTCACCACGGTGGCGATGCCGTCGCCGATGAAGGCGCGGCCCATGTACGGGTCGAGGTTGCGGCCCGTCATGGCCGTCACCGCCTTCAGGTGGCCGAGGTTCTCCGCCACCAGGATGATCGCCACGGGGGCGATCAGCAGCATCGCGTTGGCCGTGAACACCGGCGCGGTGAAGGTCGGCATGCCGAACCAGGCGGCGTTGGCGATGCCGCTCAGGTCCACCGGCTTGCCCATACCCATGCCGTTGGTCAGCGCGGCGTAGACCAGCGTGGCCAGGATCAGCCCCACCAGGATCAGCAGGCGCTGCAGCATGCCGCGCGTGAACACCGCCACCAGGCCCACGCAGAGGAAGGTCACGGCCTGCATCCAGGCGTCGAAGTTGCCGGCCGCCATGTTCTTGACCGGCACGCTCGCCAGGTTGAGCCCGATCACCGCCACCACCGCGCCGGTGACCACCGGCGGCATGAAGCGCTCGATCCAGCCCGTGCCGACGGCCTGCACGATGGCCCCGATCAGGATGTACACCACCCCGCAGGCCACGATGCCGCCCAGCGCCACCGCGATGTTGGCGTTGGGGCCCTTGCCCGCGTAGCCGCTGGCCGCGATCACCACGCCGATGAAGGCGAAGCTCGAGCCCAGGTAGCTGGGCACCTTGCCGCCGGTGACGAGATAGAAGATCAGCGTGCCGATGCCGCTCATCAGGATCGCGATGTTGGGGTTGAAGCCCATCAGGATCGGCGCCAGCACCGTGGCGCCGAACATCGCGATGACGTGCTGCACGCCCATGGCGCCGGTCTGCAGCCAGGGCAGCCGCTCGTCGGGCGCGATGACCGCGCCGTTGGCCAGCGCGGACGCGGGCCGTTCAGTCCAGTTGAACATTTTTTTTCTTTCTCCTCTTGTTGGGGTGTTGTGCGCGGTGGGGCCCCGGACGCTCCGGCTTTCCCGGGGCGTGATTGTGGGCGATGAACCCGGGCCTGAACACCGGCACGCACCCTGTGCCGGAGAAAGAGGAAGAGGAGGGCGGGAAGGCGGCCGCCTTCGCCCTCAGCGCGGCTGCAGCACCGCCATCGTGATGCGCGACACGCAGGTCAGCTCGCCCGCCTCGTTCGTCAGGTCGATCTGCCAGACCTGCGTGGTGCGCCCCCGGTGCACCGGCCGTGCCGTGCCGATCACCCAGCCGCTGGTCACCGAGCGGATGTGGTTGGCGTTGATGTCCAGGCCCACGGCCCGGTCGCCCTCGGGGGCCGAGTAGTGGGCGCCGCAGGAGCCCAGCGTCTCGGCCAGCACCACCGACACCCCGCCGTGCAGGATGCCGTAGGGCTGGCGGGTGCGCTCGTCCACCGGGCAGCGGGCGCGGATGAAGTCGTCGCCCACCTCCAGGAACTCCATGCCCAGCGTCGAGACGGCGGTGCCCACGTGGTTGCGCGTCAGCGCCTCGACGGAGATCTCTTTTTTCCAGATACGCATTCGGTGCTTCTTTCTTCTTGCCTGTAACAGTGGCCAAAACTATAGCGATGGCGACTGACAAACCGAGTCGCCTTTGCGTGCTACCTTGCGCCGATGAAGCGCCCTCTGCAGCGCCCTCTGCGCCACTGGCTCATCGGCATTGCCGCCGCAGTGCTGCTGGGCTTGGGCGCGCTGGCGTGGGTGGTGAGCACGCGCCTTCCCACCGACGACGAGGTGGCCGCGAAGATCGCCGAGGCCTTCGAGAAGCGCTTCGGCGTCGCCCTGAAGGTCGGCGGGGCCCATTGGACGCTGCTGCCGGTGCCCGTGCTGGTGCTGTCCGACATCGCCACCGACCAGCCGCGCCCCATCACCCTGCGTCGCGTCACCCTGCGGCTCGATCCCGCGCCGCTGCTGCAGCGCGTCATCGCGGTGGACGAGATCGAGGTTGAAGGCCTGGTGCTGCCGCGCGCCTCGGTACGGGCGTTCCGGGGCAAGGGGCCCAGGCCGCAGGAAGGCGGAGGAGGGGGCATCGTCGCGCTGCCCGCGCCGTGGACGCTCGCTCCCGTGCCCGTGGAACAGCTGCGCTGGCGCGACGTGACCTGGATCGACCGGCGCGACATCGCGCTGGCCTACGACGGCGAGATCCGCTTCGACCCCGGCTGGCGCCCGCGCCAGGCCAGGCTCGAGCGCGCCGGCCTGGAGCCGCCGGCCCAGCCCGTGCGCCTGCGGCTGGACCGCCAGGCCGGGCAGGACCGCTGGCGCACCCGCATCGACGCGGGCGGCGGCACCTGGAACGGCGTCTTCCGGCTCGAGACCCAGCCCGACGGAAAGCTCCAGCTCTCGGCCGACCTGGAGCCGCGCCAGATCGACATCGAGAGCCTGGCGCAGGCCTTCGGGCGCGGCACCTCGGTGGCGGGCAAGTTCTCGGGCACCACCACGCTCTCGGCCGAGGCGGCGAGCACGGACGAGCTCGGCGCGCTGATCCGCAGCCTGCGCACCCGCACCACCTTCTCGGTGCAGCCCGCAACCCTCACCAGGCTGGACGTCGCAAAGGCCGTCACCACCGTCGGAATCAGCCGCGGAGGCACCACCTCGCTGGAAGAACTCAGCGGCACGCTGGAGACCCAGGGCACGGAAGACGGCGTGGTGATGCAGTACAGCAACCTCAAGGCCCGCTCCGGCGTGCTCACGGCCAGCGGCAACCTGAAGCTCTTCAACCGCAAGCTCGACGGCGAGATCGCGGTGGACCTCGTCGACGGCGTGGTCGGCGTGCCGCTCAAGATCGGCGGCACCGCGAGCGACCCCGAGCTTTCGCTGACCGGCGCCGCGCTCACCGGCGCGGCCATCGGCAGCGCGGTGCTGCCCGGCGTGGGCACCGCCATCGGGGCGCGCCTGGGGCAGCAGGTGGAGAAGCTCCTCGGCGGGGACAAGCCGAAGAAGCCGGCGCCGAAGCCCGTGCCCAAGGCCAGGCCCCAGCCCCGACCCTAGCCGGACTCTAGGCAAAGGCCTTGATCGCCGCCGGCACCGTCAGCACCGCCGTGTAGTAGCCCATGAACTGCACGCCGGTGTTGAACCCGATCGCGCGCGACAGCAGCCCGCCCAGCAGCCCCATCGTCAGGATCACCAGCAGCCCGAGCAGCTGGCCTTCCCAGACGCTGATGACCACGATGAGCCCGACGAAGGTCGCGATGATCGCCTCGTGGCTCACCTTGCGCGAGATGAACAGCGCCGCGCGGCGCGCGAAGTTCATGGTGAACGGATAGGCCACCAGCGCGGCCAGGATCACCGCCAGCATGCCGTAGCCCAGGAACTCCCAGTGGTTCAGCAGGTTGTGCAGGTTGTGCGTCTGGCCGCTGGCCGCGTCGATGGTGAACACCGGCGGGGCGTTGAAGAGGGGCGCGGCCGGCCCGGCGGCCACCGGGCTCAGCGGCAGGCCGATGGCGATCAGCGGGATCAGCGCCTCGGCGATGTAGGTGGCCTCGGTCACGCCGTTGCGCGCGGCCAGCGTGGTGGTGAGCCGGTGGTACGCATGCCTGATGCGCGAGCCGACCAGCTCGCCCAGCACCACCGTCATCGCGACCGGGCTGAACACGAAGGTGGCGCTGGAGACCGCCGCCGTCGCGAAGGTCCACTTCACCTGTCCGCGGTCGAGCACCTTGAACGGGTTGGGAAAGTAGCCCGACCAGCCCTTCACGTCGGGCGCCAGCGAGAAGGTGCGGACCTTGTCGCGCTTCATGCGGGCACGCGCGGCGGGCGAGATCACCGAGAACAGGTCGGCCACCAGCGGCCCGATGGCGATGCCCAGGAAGTAGCTGATGCTGAGCTTCACGCCGTACTTGCCGGTGAGCGCCTGCAGCGCCACGATCACCATCACGAAGGGCACCAGCGTCGCCACCGAGGCCCAGCGTCCGCTGGAGAAGTACGCGATGGCCACCGCCGCCGCCACGAAGATCCACGGCGCCGCCTTGGTGATGGCCGCGCCGTAGGGCGCCAGCAGCACCGCGAACAGCACGGCCAGCGGCACCGCGATGAAGGCCGCGATGATCGCGCCCGACACCATCTTGCGCAGCGCGATGTGCGGCACGCCCAGGTTGCGCAGCACGTTGGCGTCCTGCAGCAGCGGCGTGGCCATGGTGTCGCCCGGAATGCCCAGCAGGGCGGTCGGCACCGCGTGCGTCATGTGCTTGGCCACGGCCGCCGCCAGGAAGAAGGTGAACACGCCCACCGGCGGCACGCCCAGCAGCACCACCAGCAGGGTGAGCGGCGCGAGCGTGGTGGTCTCGTCGGTGCCCGACACGAGGCCGATGGCCGCGAACACCACGGCGCCCACGAGGCCCATGCCCGTGGCCACGAGGATCTGGTTCAGGAGCGCGGCGTCGATCATTGCGCGGCTCCTTCGATACGCCGGGCGCGGGGCTCGTACGACGCGAACAGCTCGTGAATCTCGAGTTCCTTCATCTCGCGCACCACCACGGGCGGCAGGTCGTCCATCGAGCCCAGGCCGCCGTGTTCGGCGGCGAGTTCGGCCAGCACCTCCTCGCGCCAGCGCGGGTCGGCCGCCGTGCCCTCGACCACCTCGCGCTTCGGCTCGAAGAGCCGCGCGCAGATCAGGCCCGACACCACGCAGCCGCCCAGGCCGGCGAGCATGGCGTAGGCCCGCGCCAGCTCGGGCGTGCCCACCGTGCCCGCGAGCACGCGGCTGGCGACGAGGTAGCCCGCGAGGCTCACCGCGACGCCGATCACGATCGACCATGCGAGGTGGCCCAGGTCGGCCGTGTCGCCCCATATCTCCACCAGCCGCCAGCGGGCGGGCGCTGCTTCTTCTGCGTTCATTTCTCGTTGTCTCCGTCTGTGGTTGTGGTTGTGTTTGTGGTCGTCCGTCGCGCCTGCGCCTACTTCCTGCGCAGCGCCTCGAGCAGCGCCACCGCGCGGTCGGTGCGCACGTCGTGCTCGGCGGCCATCTGCTTGGCCACCGCGTCGATCTCGTCGCCTGTGGCGCCCGCCACCAGCGCAATGTTGCGGGCGTGCAGCGCCATGTGGCCGCGCTGGATGCCCTCGGTGGCCAGCGCGCGCAGCGCGCCGAGGTTCTGCGCGAGGCCCACCGCCACGGCCACCTCGCCGAGCTCCTGCGCAGACTTCACGTCGAGGATCTTCAGCGCGAGCCGCGCCAGCGGATGCGTCTTCGTCGCGCCGCCCACCAGGCCCACGGGCATCGGCATCTCGATGGTGCCGACGAGCGCGCCGCGGTTGTCGTTCTCCCAGGTCGTGAGCGAGGTGTAGCGGCCGTTGCGGCAGGCGTACGCATGCGCGCCTGCCTCCACCGCACGCCAGTCGTTGCCGGTGGCGACGATCACCGGGTCGATGCCGTTCATGATTCCCTTGTTGTGCGTCGCCGCGCGGTAGGGGTCGACGGCCGCGAAGGTGTAGGCGTCGATCACGCCTTCCACCACTTCCTCGCCGCTGCGCTCGCGCGTGGCGAGCACGGCGGGTTCGAGCCGCACGCGCGCACGGGCCAGCCGCAGGTCGGCCAGGTTCGAGAGGATGCGCAGGCGCACCGTGCCGCCCGTGAGCTGCTCGACCAGCGGCGACACCGCCTCGGCCATCGTGTTGACGGTGTTCGCGCCCATCGCGTCGCGCACGTCGACGACCAGGTGCATCACCACCATCGGGCCGCGCGGCGTGTCGTCGAACACGTGCACCTCGATGTCGCGGCAGCCGCCGCCCAGGCCGATGAGCACCTTGTCGCGGCTGTTGGCCACCTCGAGGATCCGTTCGCGCGCCCGCAGCAGCGCAAGCCGCGCGCCGTACGGGTCGGCAACGCCGATCAGCTGCACCTGCGCGCGCATCAGCGGCCCGGTGCTCGAGGCCTCGAAGCCGCCGCCTTCGCGCGCCAGCTTGGCCATGAAGGAAGCCGCGGCCACCACCGAGGGCTCTTCCACCGCCATCGGCACGAGGTAGTCGCGGCCGTTCACGGTGAAGTTGCCGGCCACGCCCAGCGGCAGCTCGAAGGTGCCGATCACGTTCTCGACCATGCCGTTGGCGCGTTCCACGCCGAGGGCGCCGGGTGCTTCGAGCAGGGCGGTCTCGTCGACGGCGAGCGATGCGGCGCGCGCGAGGTGTTCGAGGCGCTGCGCGGGAGTGAGTGCGCGGAAATTGGGAATGCGGGAGTCGGCGACCATCGTTGCGTGTCTCTTCGTACGAAAGAAAGGAGGTTCTGGAGTCGGTTTCGGGAGCGGGCAATTTAGGTCGGCTGTACCGCCGGCGGAAGGTACAGTTTGTCGGGACAGTGCGGACAGCAGGCGGCCATCCGTGCCCGCTGTGTCACAGTCGAAGCCCATGACGACCATTGCCGATTCGCTCGCCAACGCCATCGAGCGCCAGATCGCGAGCGGCGCCTACAAGGCCGGCGACAAGCTGCCTTCGCTGCGCGAACTGGCGCAGCTCCACGGCTACGCGAAGAACACCGTGGTGGCCGCCTTCGAGCTGCTGGTGTCGCGCGGACTGGTGGAGCCCAGGCGCGGCTCGGGCTACTTCGTGCGACCCCCGCAGCAGCAACAGGCCGCGAAGCCTGCGGAGGACGACGCCGGCAGCCTCGGCCGCGCCATGGACATCGTCTGGCTCATGCGCGAGCAGCTCAAGACCCAGCCCGACGCGATCGCCGTGGGCGACGGCTTCCCGCCCATCGCATGGCTGGCCGACGTGCGGCTCGACAAGTACCACCCCAAGGTGGTCCGCACGGGGCTGGGCGCGCTCTTCCGATACGGCAGCCGCTTCGGCTATGCGCCGCTGCGCGACCACCTCGTGCGCAAGCTCGCCGACTTCGGCATCGGCGCGGAGCCGCGGCAGATCGTGTTGACGCACGGCGCCAACGAGGCGATGGACATCGTCATCCGCTACTTCGTGCCGCCCGGCGGCAAGGTGCTGGTGGACGACCCGGGCTACTACCCGCTGTTCGGCAAGCTCAAGCTGGCGGGCGCCCAGGTGCTGGGCGTGCCGCGCCTGGCCGACGGACCCGACCTCGAGGCGCTGGAGCGACTGCTCGTCGCCGAGCGGCCGCGCCTGTTCTTCACGCAGTCGATCGCGCACAACCCCACCGGCTCCGACATCTCGCCCGCCAAGGCATTCCGCGTGCTGCAGCTCGCGCAGAAGCACGACCTGCTGATCGTCGAGAACGATCCGCTGGCCGACTTCAAGCCCACCTCGCTGCCGCGCCTGGCCGCGCTCGACCAGCTGGAGCGCACGATCTACATCGGCAGCTTCTCCAAGTCGTTCTCGGCGGCGCTGCGCGTGGGCTTCATCGCCTGCGGCGCGGACCTCGCGAGCGACCTCGCCGACCTGAAGGCGCTGATCCACGTGAGCAGCTCGGAATACTGCGAGCGCACGGTCGACGTCATCCTGAGCGAGGGCCACTACCAGCGGCACCTCAACCGCCTGCAGGCGCGGCTGGGCGAGGCCACGCGCAATGCGATCAGGCTCTTCGAATCGGTCGACGCCGAGGTGTTCGCGCGCACCCCGCAGTCGCTCTACGTGTGGGCCGCGCTGCCCGGCGTGGCGGATTCACTGGCCTTCGCGAAGGAGCTGCTGCCGCGCAAGATCGTGATGGCGCCGGGGCGAATCTTCAGCGTCGACTCGACGCAGGTGTCGCGCTGGTCGCGCTTCAACGTGGGCGCCATGGCCGACCCGCGCTTCGCCAAGGCGCTGCGCGTCGCGCTGCGCCGGCAGGCGGGCTGAGCGCCCGCGGCGTCGTCAGCGCCCGAACTCCCCGTGCCGGCCCTCGCCGCCGGCGAAGCGCGCGGCACCGTCCCTGCCTTCCGCGAAGACCACCGGCACGCCCTGGGCGCCCTCGCGGCGCAGCGCCTGCGCGAGCGGCATGTCCCATTGCTCGTAGGCCGAGCGGCGGTCGGCCAGCATGCATTGCTGCGGAAAGGCCGACAGCTGCTGTGCCAGTTCCTGTGCGGCGGCCAGCGCGCCGCCGGGCGGCGTCATGCGGTTGACCAGGCCCATCGCCAGCGCCTCGGGCGCGCCCACCGGGCGGCCCGAGAGGATCATGTCGAGCGCGCGCCCCATGCCCACGATGCGCGGCAGCCGCACGGTGCCGCCGTCGATCAGCGGCACGCCCCAGCGGCGGCAGAACACGCCGAACACGGCGTCCTCGTCGGCCACCCGCAGGTCTGCCAGCAGCGCGAGCTCGAGACCGCCCGCCACCGCGAAGCCGTTCACCGCCGCGATCAGCGGTTTCGACAGCGCCATGCGCGTCGGCCCCATCGGGCCGCTGCCGCCGCCTTCGGGGTCGAGCTCGTTGCGGCGGGCCGGGTCGCCCACGGCCGTGAGGTCGGCGCCCGCGCAGAAGTTGCCGCCCGCGCCGGTCAGCACCGCGACGCGCAGCGCATCTTCGGCCTCGAACCGGCCGAAGGCCTCGCGCAGTTCGGCCGCCACGGGGCCGTCCACCGCGTTGCGCTTGTCGGGCCGGTTCAGGGTGATGGTGAAGACGCCGCCATCTGTGTCGCAGCTCACGTATTGCATGGCCATGCACAGCTCCTTCCGGGGCAAAATCCCATCGTAGGAAATATTTCTTCATTTCGCAACGATGGACAAAATATGTAATGTACCGGTGGCGATCCCCAGCGCCCCCGACCTGATCCTCGACCTGCTCGTGGCCGACGGCGGCACGCTCAGCGCGCAGTCGCTGTGCCGCGCGGGCGCGCTCATGGGCATCGGCGAGTCGACCCTGCGCGTGGGCCTGACGCGGCTGGCGGCCGAGGGCAAGATCGCCCGCGGCGAGCGCGGCAGCTATTCGCTCGACCGGCGCGGCGCGGCGCTCTCGCGCGCGGTCGACGACTGGCGGCACAAGCAGGCGCAGGCGGTCGCGTGGCGCGGCGACTGGCTCGCGGTGCACGACGCGGGCGTGTCGCGCACCGACAAGACCGCATGGCGCCATCACGCGCTCGCGCTCTCGCTGCGCGGATTCGCGGCGCTGCGGCCGGGCCTGCACATCCGGCCTGACAACCTCGCGGGAGGGCTGGAGGCCGAACGCGCGCAGCTGGTGGCGCTGGGGCTCGCGTCCAGCGCACTGGTGTTCCGGCTGGCCGACCTCGACGATGCCGCGCAGGCCGCCGCGCGCAAGCTGTGGAACGTGCGCACGCTCGAGGCCGGCTATCGCCGCCTGCAGACGGGCCTGGAGCGCAGCGAGAAGCGCCTGCGCACGCAGAAGCTCGAAACCGCGACGCGCGAGTCTCTGATGCTGGGGCGGGCCGTGATCGGGCATCTCATTCGCGATCCGCTGCTGCCGGCCGAACTCATGTCGCCCGAGCCGCGCGCGGCGCTGCTGGCCGCCACCCGGCGCTACCAGGACAAGGCGCTGGTGCTGTGGCGCAAGTGGCTGGCGCAGCCGTAGTCCCCGCGGCGGCGCTTCAGCGCGCGGCGGCCAGTTCGTCGAACTGCACCACGCCTTCCTTCATGACCAGCGGAATGCGTTCGCCCTGGCCCAGCAGGCAGCCGATGTCGCGCAGCGGATTGCCGTCCACCACCAGCAGGTCGGCCAGAGCGCCGGGCACCAGCCGGCCCAGCCGGTCGCCCATGCCCAGCACCTCGGCGCCCACCGTGGTCGCGCTGGCGATGGCCTCGGCCGGCGACAGCACCTCCGCGCGCAGGCGGAACTCGTTGCTCTGCAAGCGCTGCGACTCGCCCAGCAGGTCGGAGCCGTAGCCCATCTTCACGCCCGCGGCCTTGTAGATCTCCAGCGAGCGAAGGCCGGCCTCTCGCACGCTGGCCACCTTGGCCACGCTCTCGGGAGGCAGGCCGAGGCTCTCGCCCTCGGTGGCCAGTGCGTCGTAGGTGACGAGCGTGGGCACCACGTACGCACCCAGCTGCGCCATGAGCCCCGCGGTGGGGGTGTCGACGAGGTTGCCGTGCTCGATGGTGCGCACGCCGCAGCGCACCGCGCGCGCGATGGCCGCGGCGGTGTACGCATGCGCCATCACGTAGGTGCCGCGTCCCTCGGCCTCGGCGACGATGGCGCGGATCTCGTCCTCGCTGTAGCCGAAGGCGCCCACCGGGTCGGTGGGCGAGGCCACGCCGCCCGAGGCCATGATCTTGATCTGGTCGGCGCCCATCTGCAGTTCCTCGCGCACCGCCTTGCGCACCGCGTCCACGCCGTCGGCCACGCGCGCCAGCGCGCCGACGCGCACGCAGGTGGCGCAGGCGCCGTCGTTGTTGCTGCTCAGGTAGTCGGAGCGCGCGCGCATGTCGCCGTGGCCGCCGGTCTGGCTCAGTGCGCGGCCCGAGACGAACAGGCGCGGGCCCTGCGCCAGCCCGGCGTCGATGGCCTGCTTGAACGCGAAGCCCGCGCCGCCCGCGTCGCGCACCGTGGTGAAGCCGCGGCGCAGCATGCCGCGCAATATCGGCACGCTGCGCAGCGTCACCAGCACGTTGGGCATGTGCACCTGCCGCGAGAGATTGAGCTCCACCGCGATCACGTGCACGTGCAGGTCGATGAGGCCGGGCATCACGGTCTTGCCCTTCACGTCGATGACGCGTGCCGAGGCGCTGCGGATCGGCTTGTCGGAAACCTCGCGGACCACGCCGTCCTCGACGAGGACGTGATGGTCTTCCAGCAGCTCGGCGCGTTGCGTGTCGAGCAGGTGGGCGTTGCTGAAAAGCACTGCGTTCGTCATGCGGGCGACTCCTTGGTCTGTTGCTCCATCACGGCGGGCACCGCCAGCTGCGCGAACACGCGCGCGGTCTCGACGTGTCCGTCGTCGTACCAATTCTCCTCGTGCAGCATGTTCAGCGTGCCCAGCGTCTCGCCGCGCCACCGCAGCGGAATGTTCAGCACGCTGCGGCAGCCCAGCGACACGATGAGTTCGTGGTCGAAGAACACGTCGCGGATGTCGTCGGCCGTGCGCCCGATGTAGGGCAGGCCGCGCTGCATCACCTGCCGCATCCACGGCGAATCGGTGATCGGCTTGCGTCCGCCCACCGGGTAGGCGTCGCGCATGTTGGTGTAGATGCGCTCCGACTCGCGCGCCTCGCGATGGTGGACCAGGATGGTGAAGAGCCTGTGGCCGATGGTCGCGGCCAGCGCCTTGTCGATCGCGTCGAAAGTGGCCTGGGGTTGCTGCGTGTCGGCGTGCGCGAGGGCGACGGCCGACAGCGATTCGTCCAGAAGAAGATTCCTTGGTTGCATGAATGTCGCTTGTCGTTCAGGAAAGCTCGGCCGCCGCGATGTCTTCCAGCGAGCGGCCGCGCGTGGGAATGCCCATGAAGGTGACGGCCGCGGCGCCCAGCAGCAGCACGGCCGTCGTCATGCCGAACACGCCCGCGAAGCCCAATGTCGGATACACGAAGCCGACCAGGATCGGCGCCGTGATGCCGCCGATGCGCCCGATGGCCGATGCCAGCCCCGCGCCGGTGGCACGCACCTGCGTCGGGAACACTTCCGGCGTGTAGGCGTAGACGCCCGCGTAGGTGCCGTTCATGAAGAAGGACAGCAGCACGCCCGCCGCCATGATCTGCGTGTCGCTGTGCGTGAAGGCCAGCCCCAGCGCCGAGAGTCCGCCCAGCAGCATGTAGCCCACGATGGTGGCCTGCCGGCCGATCTTCTCGTTGAGCCATGCGGCCGAGAAGTAGCCCGGGATCTGCGCCAGGTACATCACCAGCGAATAGCCGAAGCTCTTGGTGATGGTCATGCCGTTCTGGATCAGCAGGCTCGGGATCCAGGTGAAGAACGAGTAGTAGCTGAAGGTGATCGACAGCCACATCAGCCAGGTCATGACGCTGATGCGCATCAGCCTGCGCGACACCAGCGTGGCGTAGTTCTTCAGCAGGCTGCCGCGGCTGCTGCTGGGCGGCGGCGCGGCCACGTCCTCCTCGTTGAGGGCGGGCAGCGCGAGGCCGCGGCGCGCCATGTCGGACTCCATCGCGTCGACGATCGTGTCGGCTTCTGCCTGCCGGCCCTGGCTTTCGAGCCAGCGCGGCGACTCCGGCAGCGCGCGGCGCCACCACAGCAGGAGCAGCACCGGCAGCGCGGTGATGAAGATCACGATGCGCCAGCCCTGCGGGTGTGCCGGCACGATGAAATAGCCCAGCAACGCCGCCGCCACGAAGCCGAAGGAGAAGAAGCCGGCCAGCGCGCCGGTGAAGGTGCCCCGGTAGCGGCGCGCCACGAATTCCGACAGGTAGGGCGCGATGATCGCGCTTTCGGCTCCCGCGCCGAAGCCGGCCACGATGCGCAGGGCCAGGAACAGCGTCCAGCTGTCGACCATGCCGCTGAAGAGCGAGGCCACGCAGTAGATCGCGAGCGCCGACATCATCACCTTGCGCCGCCCGAACAGGTCGCCGCAGGTGCCGGCCGCGAGCGCGCCGAAGAAGAAGCCGATGAAGTTCGCGCTGGCCAGCACGCCGATCTGCACGCTGCCGAGCCCCCATTCGGTGCGCAGCACCGGCAGCACGAACGCGATCACCGCGGCGTCCATCGCATCGAAGGTGTAGCCCAGTCCTCCCATGAGGAGCAGGCGCCGATGGAAGCCGGAGAACGGCAGGCGCTCGATGCGGGCCGACAGCATGGTCATGTGAATCCCTCGACTTCGGTGGAGCGTTGAAGAGCAACGGTGACGAAGCGGCAGATCGTAGGATCGCGTGGATATCACGACAAATTTATATGCGTGATTGTGTTCATTGACCCAGTGAATGAAATGACGAACGAACGATCGGGGCACGCCATGAACTACCGCAACGCCGACCTCAACCTGCTGAAGGTGTTCGAGGCGCTCATGACCGAGGGCAACGTCACGCGTGCGGCCGGCAAGCTGTCGCTGACGCAGCCGGCGGTGAGCAACGCGCTGCGCCGGCTGCGCGACACCTTCGACGATCCGCTCTTCGTGCGCAGCGGTGCAGGCGTCAACCCGACGCGGCGCGCCATCGACCTGTGGGAGCCGCTGTCGCAGTCGCTGCAGGCGATCCGCGCGACGATGGACATCGAGCACTTCGACGCGTTGCGCAGCACCGCGAGCGTGAGCATCGCCATGTCCGACTACGTGTCGTCCATCGTGGTGCCTCGGCTGGCGCAGAGGCTGGGCAAGGTCGCGCCGTCGATGCAGGTCCACGCCATTCCGAACACGCTGGTCGACTTCGGCCCGGTGCTGGCCGACAACAAGGCCGACTTCGCGATCAGCGTCTACAACGAGGAGGTGCGGCGGCCGGCGTTCCTCAAGTCGCGGGCGCTGTGGTCGCCCGACTTCGTCTGCATCATGCGCGCGGGCCATCCGCTGGCGCGCGCCGACAGGATTCCGCTGAAGAAGTTTCTCGCCGCCCGCCACGTGGACGTGAGCCTGGTCGGCAAGACCACGCCCACCTACGACCTGTTCCTGCGCAGCCGCGGGCTGCAGCGCAACCTGGTCGCGACGGTGAACCACTACGGCGCGGCATACGAGGTGGTGCGCCGCTCCGACCTGATCGCCGTGCTGCCGTGGTCCGAGAAGTTCGAGCCTCCGCGCCTGACGGGCCTGCGCAAGATGCCCGTGCCGCTGGAGGCGCCGCCGCGCATCATCGAGCTCTTCTGGCACCAGCGCAACGAGAGCTCGGGGCTGCACCGGTGGCTGAAGAACACGCTGCTGGACCTGTTCGAGCAGGCCTGAGCGCCTGCCCCCGCCGGGAAATCAGCCTTCGAGCCGCACCACCAGCGCATCGGCGCCGGAGGGCGAGCGCGCATGCAGCCGCTCGACTTCGGCCGCGCGCCGCGTCAGCACGGCGCGCTGGTTGATGTAGCCCTTGTCGGTGATCTCGCCCGCGTCGAGGCTCGGCGGTTCCGCCAGCACCAGCGCGCAGGCCGGGCATTGCGAGGATCCCGCGCCTTCGTCGCGCAGCGAGCGCAGCACGCCTGCGATGCGCTCTCCCATGGCCTGCGGCGCAAGCGCGGCACCCTGTGGGCTGGCGAACACCAGCATGCCGATCTCGTCGCGGTCGTGGCCCGTGAGCACCACGTCCTGCACATGCGGCGCGAGCAGCGACACCAGCTTCACGCGCAGCGTGCCCACCGACACCCAGGTGCCAGTGGAGAGCTTGAAGTCTTCCGCCACGCGGCCGTTGAAGATCACGCCCTGCGCGGGCTGTGCCGGGTTCGCCAGGAAGCCGGCGTCGCCGATGCGGTAGTAGCCTTCCTCGTCGAAGGCCTGCGCTGTCTCGCGCGGTGCGTCGCGATAGCCGGGGAACACCGAGACGCCCTTGACGCGCATCTCCAGCTTCTCCCCGTTGGGCACGAACTTCAGCTCCAGCCCCGGCAGCGGCGCGCCGATGCAGCCGGCGCCGTCGAGCTTCCAGTGCGCCGAGGTGATGGCGGGCGATGTCTCCGTCGCGCCCCACGAGGTGGTGAGCCACAGCGGCCGCTCGGGGCGCACGCGCCGGGCCACCGCCTCGAGCCTCTGCCAGGTGGAGGGCGCGAGCGCCGCCGCCGCGTAGAAGGCAAGGCGCAGCCGCGAGAGCACTTCGGCAGCCAGCGCATCGTCGGCCTCGAGGAAGGGCAGCAGCATGTCGAAGCCGCGCGGCACGTTGAACAGCAGCGTGGGCTTCACCTCGCGCAGGTTGCGCACCGTCTTTTCGATCAGGCCCGGCGCGGGCCGGCCCTCGTCGATGTAGAGCGCGCCGCCGTGGCACAGCACCATGTGCAGGTTGTGGTTGGCGCCGAAGGTGTGGCTCCAGGGCAGCCAGTCGACCAGCACCGGCTTTTCGTGCGCGAGGAAGCGCCATGTCTGCGCCATCATCTGCTGGTTGGCGCACAGCATGCGGTGCGTGTTGATGACCACCTTGGGCTTGCCGGTGGAGCCGGAGGTCAGCAGGTACTTGGCGTGCGTATCGGGCAGCACGTTGGCGAAGGCCTGCATGACGGCGGGCGTTTCCTTCGCCGCGAGCAGGCTGTCGAAGGCCAGCGCGCCCGGATGCGCATCGGCGTTGCGGCTGAACACCGTGACCGCCTCGACGCCGCAGCCCGCGAGCGAGCCGCCGTACACCTTCGCGTCGGATGCGTAGATCAGCCCCGGCTTCAGCGTCTGCAGCATGCCGTGCAGCCGCGACGGGTCCTTCGCCATGCGCGAGTAGGCGCTGGAGAGCGAGCAGGCGGTGCGGCCGATGTGCATGGCCGCGAGCATCAGCACCGCGTGGTCGATGGCGTTGTCCGAGAGGATCACGACCGGTTGTCCCGCCGGCAGGTTCAGGTCGAGCAGCCCCTGCGCCACCGTGCCCACCGCATGGCGCAGCGCACGGTAGTCCAGCCTGCGCCAGCCTTCGCCGCTCTCGTCGCGTTCCGCGAAGGCCAGCGCGTCGGGCGTTTCGCCCGCCCAGCGCTCGATCCATTCGCCGATGCAGCGCGCATAAGGCTTCAGCGCCATCGGCGAACGCAGCGCGAAGGAGTCGTCGTCGAAGTCGATGCGCACCGTGCGGGGCGGGGCGATCAGGCTTTCATCGAGGAGGAAGTCGGTCATTTCAGTCGAGTCTGCCGGTGTCGCTCTTGGCGCGAATCAGGTTTAACAGCAGGGTGTCGCGGGCGGATTCGAGATCTGCCGTACGGCGTTGACCAAGCTCCTCGGCCACGCCTTGCGCCACCTGCTGCTTCAGCTCGGCCGTCATCGATGGCGCGCCCAGGTCCTTCCACCAGTCCTCGATCGGCCCGCCCAGGTGCGCGAGCACATGCTCGATGCCGCCCGCGCCGCCCGACAGATGCAGGTTCATGAACGGCCCCATCACCGCCCAGCGCAGGCCGGGCCCGTGCGCGATGGCCGCGTCGATGTCGGCCACGCTGGCCACACCCTGGTCGACCAGATGGAAGGCCTCGCGCCACAGCGCCGCCTGCAGCCGGTTCGCGATGTGGCCCTTGACCTCGCGCTTCACGTGGATCGGCCGCTTGCCGATGGCCGCGTAGAACGCCATCGTGCGTTCGATGGCCTCGGCCGAGGTCTGCTCGCCGCCGATCACTTCCACCAGCGGGATCAGGTGCGGCGGGTTGAACGGATGCCCTAGCACCACGCGCTGCGGATGCGCGCAGCCCGACTGCACGCCGCTGATCGCCAGGCCCGAGGAACTCGAGGCGAGGATGGTCTCGGGCGGCGCGGCCGCGTCCATGCGGCGGAACAGGTCGATCTTGAAATCCATGCGCTCGGGGCCGTTCTCCTGGACGAAGTCGGCCACCGAGACGGCATCTTCCAGGCTGTCGTGGAAGCGCAGGCGGTCCACCGAGGCGCCCGGAGCCAGGCCGAAGCGCTCCAGCGTCGGCCAGTGCCGCGCCACGGCTTCGCGCAGCCTCTCTTCCGCGCCTGGCGAGGGGTCGGTCGCGTTCACGTCCAGCCCGTGCGCGAGGAAGTGCGCGACCCAGCTCGCGCCGATCACGCCGGTGCCGACCACCGCCACGCGTTTGATTTCCAACGAGGATGTGCTCATGTCGATTTCCACCGCGCGCAGCGGCTCTCCGCCTTCGTGGTCCATGCGGCCTCGCCGCGGATCGGCTCGACCACCTTGTAGTAATCCCAGGGTTCCTTCGACTCGGCCGGCGCCTTCACCTGCATCAGGTGCATGTCGTGCACCATCAGCCCGTCGTCGCGCAGCCAGCCGCCCTTGACGAACATGTCATTGAACTTCGTCTTGCGCAACTGGGCCATCACCTTGTCGGCGTCGTCGCTGCCCGCGGCCTTCACCGCCTGCAGGTATTGCAGCGCGGCCGAGTAGTCGCCGGCATGGAAGGAGGAGGGCATGCGCTTGTGCTTGTCGAAGAAGCGGCGGGACCACTCGCGTGCCTCGGGGGTCTGGTTCCAGTACCAGCTGTCGGTGAGGTACATGCCCTGCGACGCCTTCAGGCCCAGCGCGTGCACGTCGTTGATGGTGATGATCATGCCCGCCAGCTTCATGTTCCTGGCGATGCCGAATTCCGCCGCCGACTTGATGGCGTTGACCGTGTCGCCGCCCGCGTTGGCCAGCGCCAGCACCTGCGCCTTCGAGTTCTGCGCCTGCAGCATGAAGGAAGAGAAATCGCTCGCGCCCAGCGGATGCTTGACCGAGCCGGCCACCGTGCCGCCGCTCGCCAGCACGGTCTTGGTCGCGTCGTTCTGCAGCGCGGCGCCAAAGGCATAGTCGGCCGCCACGAAGTACCAGCTCTTGCCGCCGGCCTTGACCACCGCGCTCGCGGTGCCGCGCGCCATGGCCACCGTGTCGTAGGCGTAGTGCACCGTGTAGGGCGAGCAGTACTCGTTGGTGAGGCTGGACGCGCCCGAGCCCACCACGAAGTAGGGCTTCTTCTTGTCGGCCGCCACGCCCGCCATGGCGATGGCAGCGCCCGAATTGACGCCGCCGATCAGCATGTCGACCTTCTGCACGTCGAACCACTCGCGCGCCTTGGCGGCCGCGATGTCGGGCTTGTTCTGGTGGTCGGCCGTGACCAACTCGATCTTCTTGCCGCCGATGGCGCCGCCCATGTCGGCGATCGCCATGCGGATGGCCTCGGCGCCGGCCGGGCCGTCGTAGTCGCGGTAGATGCCCGACATGTCGCTGATGAAGCCGATGCGGATCGTGTCGTCGGACACCTGGGCCGATGCGCCGGCGGCGAATGCCATGCCGAGCGCGGTGGCGAGAACGGTGCGGGAAAGAGTGCTCATGTGCTTGTCTCCGGTTGCTTTTTTCTTGTCGTGCGCCGTCAGCCCAGCGCGAACTCGGGCCTCGGCGTGCCCACCCGCGGCAGGCCCATCATCTGGCGCGCCTCGGCGGGCGTGGCCACTTCCATGTCGAGCTCGCGGATCACCCGCACGATGCGCTCGGTGAGCTGCACGTTGGTCGCCAGCTCGCCCTGGCGGAAGTAGAGGTTGTCCTCCAGGCCCACGCGCGCATGGCCGCCCAGCAGCAGCGCCGCCACGTTGGCCTCGAGCTGCGAGGGGCCGATGCCGCTCACGCAGAAGATGCTGCCCTTGGGCAGCGTGTCGACCATCATCTGCAGGAAGCGCGGCGAATACGGCATCGCGTTCTGGAAGTTGCGGTGCACGTTCATCACCAGGTTGATGAAGTAGGGCTCGTCGTCGTGGCCTTCGCCGATCAGCGTGGTCGTGTCCTGCAGGATGTGCGTGGGGCTGAACACCTCCCACTCGGGCTTGATGCCGCGCGCCTTCATGCCGGCGGCGAGCTCGCGGCCGCGGGTGATGGGCGTGTCCATCAGGATCTGCTTGCCCTCGAAGCTCAGGTTGAGCGTGGTGGCGTCGAGCGTGCACATCTCGGCGCCGGCGTCCATGCCCTTGATGCGCTCTTCCCACGCGATCTCCCAGCGATCGCCGGCCAGCGGCTTCACCATGTCGCCGTGCACGCCGCCGCCGGTGGAGTTGTTGATGACGATGTCGCAGCCGCCCGCGCGGATGCGGCTGTTGATGTCGCGGTACACCTCGGCGTCGCAGGTGGCACCGTCGTCCGGGCGGCGCGCGTGGATGGCGACCACGCTGGCGCCGGCGTTCCAGCAGCGCAGCACGTCGGCGGCGATCTCGGCGGGTTGGGTGGGGAGGTGGGGGTTCTGCGACTTGTGCGCCATGCCGCCGGTGGGGGCGATGGTCACGATCACTTTGCGCTTCGACATGCTCGGGGGCTCCTGGAGTCTTTCATGGGGGCGCGCAATTATTTTTTTGAACGCGTTCGTACTCAGTCATCGCGACGACATTTGAGGGCAGGGTTTACCTGCGCCACCGGCTAAAGTCGCCCTTGCGCCATCGCGCGCTTCAAGGAGACCTCATGAAACTGCTGCCCATCCTCCTGGCCGCCTCGGCGGCGCTGGCCTCGACCTGGACCGCCGCGCAACCGGCGCCGGCGCCCACCACCTGCGAGGCCAAGCGCGAGGCCATCGGCCGCGACATCGAGGAGGCCAAGGCCCGGGGCCAGAAGCAGCGCCTGCGCGGGCTCGAGAAGGCGCTCGCCGAAGTGCGCCGCAACTGCACCGAGGCGAAGCTGGCGGCGGAGCATCAGCGGCGCATCCGCGACCAGGAGCGCGAGGTGGCGAAACGCGAGCGCGACCTGCGCGATGCCAGGCGCAACGGCGGCGCCGACAAGGTGGCCAGGCGCGAGGACAAGCTGCGCGAGGCGCAGGCGGAACTGCAGCAGCTCAAGGGCGCGCAGTAGAGAAGAAAGCAAAGAAGAACAGAACACGACAGGGGCTCGCCGAGCCATCCGTTTCCCATCCCATGCCCACGACCAAGCCGGCCCCCCGTTCGGCATCGCTGACGATCCCCCAACTGCTGCAAGGCTCGGCCTGGTTTCCGCTGCTCGACGTGAGCGCGGGCGAACGCGTGCTCGAGGAGATGCGGGAGGTCGAGGTGGCCGCCGGCTCCGCGCTGTGCCGGCGCGGCGACACGCCGATGCACTGGTACGGCACGCTCGAGGGCCTGCTCAAGTGGTCGATCACCTCCAGCGACGGACGCTCCGTGACTTTCGGCGGGCTCTCGGTGGGCAGCTGGTTCGGCGAGGGCACGCTGCTGCGCGCGCTGCCGCGTTCGGCCGACATCATCGCGCTGCGGCCGAGCCGGGTGGCGGCGCTGCCGCTGGAAACCTTCGAGTGGCTGCACCGCACGCAGCGCGGCTTCGATCACTTCCTGCTGCAGCAGATCAACGAGCGGCTGCACTGGTTCATGGGCAACTACGCGGCGCACCGCCTGCTCGACACCGACAGCCAGGTCGCGCGTGCACTGGCGGGGCTGTTCCACCCCTGGCTGCACCCGGGCAGCGAGCCGCACCTGCAGACCTCGCAGGAAGAGATCGCCAATCTCTCGGGCGTGTCGCGCCAGCGCTGCAACGCGGCGCTGAACCGGCTGAAGGAGGCGGGCTTCCTGCGCATCGAGTACGGAGGGATCACCGTGATCGACATCGAAGGGCTGCGACGCTTCATCGAGTGAAAGGACTTGCTCCCTCTCCCTCTCCCGCTTGCGGGAGAGGGGACGACACCCGTTCAGCGCACGTGATGCGAAGGCGCCCGCTCGTACACCGGCGTGTCGATGCCTTCCATCCGCGCCTTCAGCTGCAGCGCCAGGAACTGCGAGTAGTGCCGCGACTGGTGCAGGTTGCCGCCGTGGAACCAGAGGTTGTCGACCTGCGTCGGCTTCCACATGTTGCGCAGCTCGCCCTCCCACGGCCCCGGGTCCTTCGGCGTGTCGGAGCCCAGCCCCCAGCACTTGCCGACCTTGTCGGCGATCTCGGGCGAGATCAGGTCGGCGAGCCAGCCGTTCATCGAGCCGTAGCCGGTGGCGTACACCAGCAGGTCGGCTGGTAGCTCGGTGCCGTCGGTCAGCGTGACGGAGCGCTCGTTCACCCGCTCGATGTTCACGCCGCTCTTCAGGTGGATGCTGCCGTTGGCCACCAGCTCCGACGCGCCCACGTCGATGTAGTAGCCCGAGCCGCGCCGCAGGTACTTCATGAAGAGGCCGGAGCCGTCGGCACCGAAGTCGAGCAGGAAGCCAGCCTTTTCCAGCCGTGAGTACAGGTCGGCGTCGCGCTTCTTCATCTCCTCGTACACCGGGATGTGGAAGGTGTGCATGATCCTGTAGGGCACCGACGCGAAGATCAGGTCGGCCTTGTGGTGGTCGATGCCGCTCTTCACCGCCTGCTCGGAGTAGAGCCCGCCCAGCGCCAGCTCCATGAGCGACTGCGAGGGCGCGATGTGCGTCGACGAGCGCTGGATCATCGTCACGTCGGCGCCGTGCTCCCACAGCGCCGCGCAGATGTCGTGCGCCGAGTTGTTCGAGCCCAGCACCACGCACTTCTTGCCCGCGTAGGCCTCGGGCCCGGGGTGCTGGCTGGAGTGATGCTGGTCGCCCTTGAAATTCTCGGCGCCCGCCACCTTCGGCACGTTCGGATAGCCCGACACGCCCAGCGCGAACACCAGCTGCCTCGGCCGCAGCACCACCGGCTTGCCCTCGCGCTCGACCGTCACTTCCCAGCGCTGCGAGGCTTCGTCGAAGCGCGCCTTCTTCGCGTTGGTGGAGCTCCAGTAGTTGAGCTCCATGATCTTCGTGTACATCTCCAGCCAGTCGCCGATCTTGTCCTTGGGCGCGAACACCGGCCAGTCGTCGGGGAAGGGCATGTAGGGCAGGTGGTCGTACCAGACCGGGTCGTGCAGGCACAGCGACTTGTAGCGCTTGCGCCATGAGTCGCCGGCCTTCGCGTTGCGCTCCACGATGATGGTCGGCACGCCCAGCCGCCGCAGCCGCGCCCCCAGCGCGATGCCGCCCTGGCCGCCGCCGATGATCACCACCTCGGGCTGCTCGGTGTAGCCCAGCGCGGCCTCCTCGTCGCGGCGCTTTTCCAGCCAGTTCTTGCGACCCTTGTGCACCCCGTGCTCCGCCCCCTTGATGCGGTTGTCGCCCGTCTTCTCCTCGAAGCCCTTGAGCTCGGTCATGGTGGTGAGCAGGGTCCAGGCCTTGCCGTTGCGAAGCCGCAGGTGGCCCCGGCCGCGCGCCACGCGCGTCTCGAAGCTGAACCAAGCGTCGACCACGCCGCCGGCCTCGGTCGCCTCGCCTTCCACCGCGAAGGCCGTGGGCTGCGTGTCGGCCAGCCGCGCCCGCAACATCTCGCGGATGGCCTCGAGGCCTTCCTGCGTGCGGATGTTCCAGGTGAAGGCGACGAGGTCGCGCCAGAAGCTGTCGGGCTCGAACAGCGAGACGGCCGCGTCGATGTCGCCGCGCGCGAGGGCAGCGGCGAAGTCGGCGAGCCATTGGGCGGCGGCCTTGGTCGGGCCGGTGGTCGGGTCTGTCATTGCATGTCTCCGTAGCGTCGTTGATGGATGCGCGGCACGGCAGGTGCGGCGCGATGCCGGCTGCGCAGCTTCCGTGCCGCGGTGCCGGTGACGGCGGATCAAGCACTTGGCGGTGTTTTTGTCGCATCGGTCGCACGCCGTCTCGGCGCGGATGAGACGGTCTTGCGACGGATCTGCGACGCAGCAAGGCCGGACACCAGAATTTGAGCATCGTATAAACTTGAACGACGTTCAAATTTAGAGGGCAACAACTTGCCAGCACCCGAACTCCCAGGCCGCCGCGAACGCCGGCGCGCCCAGACGCTCGACCACGTGGCCGCCATCGCCATGCGCCTCTTCGAGTCGCAGGGCTACGACGCCACCACCATGGAGCAGATCGCCCAGCAGTCGGACCTTGCCAAGGGCACGCTCTACAACCACTTCCCGACCAAGGACGCGATCCTCGCGCACTGGGTGCATCTGAAGCTCGCGGACGACACCCGGCGCCTGCATGCGGCCATCGACTGGCAGGCGGGCTTCGGCGAGCAGCTTTCCCGCCTGCTCGAGGAGTCGGCGGAATGGACCGGGCAGCACCGCGACTACCTGCTCGACTATTTCCGCTTCCGCTTTCTCAACATCGAGAGCGAGCTCCAGGGTGGCGGCGCGGAGAGCGGCAACGGCGACGACCTCCCGCGCGATCTCATCGGCCTCTTCGACGCACTGATCGCCGCGGCCCAGAAGAACGGCACCTTGCGCACCGACGTCTCGTCCGCGCACCTTGCCTCGCTGCTGCATCACCTGTACTTCGGCGCGCTGATGCGCTGGCTCACGCTGCCCGGGCTGGTGCTGCGCGAGGAGTTCGAGGTGATCGCCGATCTCTTCGTCGCCGGCGCGCAGGCAGGCAAGGATGCGAAGGCTGCGCGGAGGAGGCCGCAGCCATGAAGATCGCCGTCGTCACCTACGGCACCGAGGGCGACGCGCGCCCGCTCGCGGCGCTGTGCCGCGCGCTCGACGATGTCGGCCACAGCTCGGTGCTGCTGGCGGATGCCTCCACGCTCGGCACGGCGCAGCGGCTGGGCGTGCGCTCCCATGCGCTGGCCGGCGACATCCAGGGCACGCTGGCAAACGTGATCGCGCTCGGCGACCGTCCGGCGGCGGCCATGAAGGCGCTGGCCGACATCGCCAACACCAATGCCACGGCGTGGCTTCGCCAGACCATCGAGGCGGCGAGCGGCTGCGATGCGATCGTGTGTTCCGGGCTCGCGGCCTTCACCGGCCTCTCGGCGGCCGAGGCGCTGCGCGTGCCGGCCATCGGGGCGGGCATGTTTCCGCTCACGCCAACTTCGGCCTTCGCTTCGCCATTCCTGCCGCCTGCCAGGTTGCCGCGCCTGCTGCGCCGCATGAGCCACCATTTCATCAACGCGATGCTCTGGCGCGCTTTCCGGCCGGCGATCAACGCCGCGCGCGCGGAGGTCGCCAGGCTGCCGCCGCGGCGCGCGATGTGGAACACGCACCCGATGCTCTACGGCGTTTCCCCGAGCCTCGTGCCACGGCCGACCGATTGGCCCGACAACGCCATGGTCTGCGGCCAATGGATTCCGCCCGTGCAGGATTGGCAGGCGCCGCCAGCACTGCAGGCCTTTCTGGCCGCGGGTGAGCCGCCGGTCTACGTGGGCTTCGGCAGCATGACGGGCTTCGACAGGCAGCGATTGCGTACAGCGGTGATCGACGGCGTCGCCGGCCGCCGCGCGCTGTTGTACGCCGGCTGGGGTGGCATCGACACGCAGGAGCTGCCCTCAAATTTCCATGTGGTGGGCGACACGCCGCACGACTGGCTTTTCCCGCGTACCGCGCTGGTTGTGCATCACGGCGGCTCAGGTACGAGTCATTCGGCTGCGCGCGCTGGTGTGCCCTCGGTCGTCGTGCCCTTCGCGGGCGACCAGCCTTTCTGGGCGCACCAGCTGACGGAGGCCGGCGTCGCGCCTGCGGCGGTGGCGGGTGGGCGCCTGCAGGCGGACGATCTCGCGCGCGGCATCGCCTTCGCGGAGGATGAACATGTTCGCGCGCGGGCCGGGGCGCTGGGCGAACGGATGCGCACGGAAGATGGCCTTGGCCAGGCCGTCGCCGCGATCGAGCGCTTCGTGCCTGCCGCGACCTGAGACTGTTGCAGCTACCCGCGGCGCGGCACCACGATGCCCAGCCGCTTCATGTGACGGTAGGCGGTCGCGCGGCTCATGCCGAGCTCGTCGGCCGCGCGCGCTACATGCCAGCGGTGGCGCTTCAGCGCGTCGAGCAGTCGCCCGGTTTCGGCGGCGGCGTCTTCATCTGGTTCCGTGTCGCAGTTGCCGCTGGCCATAGAGTCCGCGCGCGGCTGCAACTGCAGGTCCTGCGCGCTCACGCTCGCGCCGGTGCAAAGCGCCAGCGCGAGCCGCAGCACGTTGCGCAGCTCCCGCAGGTTGCCCGGCCAGTCGTGCGCCAGCAGCCTTTGCATCGCCTCTTCCGACAGCCGAGCCGGCGAAGACATCGCCGCGGCTTCCTCGTTGAACATGCCCTCGATCAGGTAGCGCATGTCGCCGCGCGCGCGCAGCGGCGGCAGCTTCAGCACCGCGCCGCACAGGCGGTAGTAGAGGTCTTCGCGGAAACGTCCCGAGGCCACCAGCCCGGGCAGGTGCCGGTGCGTGGCCGCCACCACCGCGATGTCCACGCGCTGCGGCGACTCGGCGCCCAGCGGCAGCACCTCGCCTTCGGAGAGCACGCGCAGCAGCCGCGTCTGCAAAGCCATCGGCATGTCACCGATCTCGTCGAGGAACAGCGTGCCCCGGTCGGCCTGCGCGATCAGGCCCTTCATGCCCTTGGCGCGGCCGCCGGTGAAGCTGCCGGGCGTGTAGCCGAACAGCTCGCTCTCGATCAGCGAATCGGGAATGGCCGCGCAGTTCACCGCCACGAAAGGCATCGCCGCGCGGCTGCTCGCGCCGTGCAGCGCGCGCGCCAGCACTTCCTTGCCGCTGCCGGTCTCGCCTTCGACGAGCACGTGGATGCCGCGATCCACGAGGCGGCGTGCCTGCGCGAGCAGCTTCTGCATCTGCGGGTCGTCGCCCGCGATGCGCTCCAGCGGCGGCAGGCGGTCGCTGGGGCGTGGGGCCGGCGTCGCGGATGCCGGGGTGGCGGCGCGCCGCACGCGCGGCGCCAGCAGCGACGCGTGGTACTCACCCCCGCCGGGCAGCAGCACCGTGTGGGCGAAGGGCATGGCCGATGCGCCGCCGTTGCCTATGCGCCAGATCGCATCCATCGGCATGTGCAGCCATTCGGATACCGGGCCGCCCGGCGGGCGCCCGGAGAAAGCCTGCCGCGCGCCGCCGTTCGCGCCTACCACCGTACCGCCTTCGTCGAAGGCCAGCATCACCTCGCCCGCCACGTCGACCAGGCCGAAGGCGCTGCCCAGCCGCAGGATCCAGTGGCCGCGAAAGGCACGCAGGAAGTCGGCGTCCTCGATCATTCGCGCGTAGATGGCCACCAGGTGCCGCACGAGGTGCTGGCTTTCCTTGGCCTCGGGCGAGCGCAGCGCCGACACGTCGAGCACGGCCGTGAGCTTGCCGCTGTGGTCGAACAGCGGCGCGGTGGTGCAGGTCAGCGCGATGTGCGTGGCGTCGAAGTGCTCGGTCTGGTGGCAGGTCATCGGCTGGCGCTCGACCAGGCAAGTGCCCACGCCGCAGGTGCCCGCGTGCGCCTCGTTCCAGTCGGCGCCGAGGTAGAGGCCGGCCTTGCGCAGCTGGTCGTCCCACGCGGGGTTGCCGATGTAGTCGACGGTGATGCCTTCCGCGTCGGTCAGCAGCACCATGTAGCCGAGGTCGGCCACGCGGCGGTAGATGTCTTCCATGCCCGAGCGCGCGGCGCGCAGGAAGTGCTCCAGCTGCTGCTGGTGCGCGCGCACCTCCTGCGCCGGAAGGATGCGCGCGGGGCTCGGCTTCGACGGATCGAGCCCGTGGTCGCGCACGCATCGCGCCCACGACTTGTGGACCAGGCTCCGGGCCGGATCGGCCAGCGCCGCGCCGGTGGCGATGGAATAGACGTTGTCGATGTGACGCGATTGCAGGGACGTCATGCGCAGCCTCGCGAGTGGATGGGCACGGCCACGCCGAGGCCGTGCAGCCAAGCATCATTCGGCTGTCGCACTGTCGCAGCACAGAGGTGAAACCCGGTGGTGGAACCCTTCGGTTACGCTTCCTGACGATTACCTGTTTCAGCTACTGAGGAAGTTCGCGCATGTCACTGATCCTGCTGGAGGGCTACACCGTCGACGAAGTGCTTCAATTGCCAAATGAAGAGCTTCAGGGCATCGTTCTGAGAGATGAGCCGCTCGTATTCAAGGCAGGCAGTGCCAACATGCTTGGCCGGTTCAAGGTGGATGGCGACGCGTTGGTCATGGAGCTTGCGCACATTGATGGCGGTGGAGAAGGGGCGTTACCGAGCGTGGCATCACTGGCCAACCGCTATGCCAGGCGTGAGGGCCTGGCTTTCATCGAATGGCGGGTTCATGCGGTGCATTGTGCGAACCCCAACCTCAAGCTTCGGCGTGTCTTGGAGAGACGAGGCTTCGTTGTGCGCACCATCCCGGGGGCGGGGGAGTGCTATTGGTTGCGAGCGCCAGTCGATGCTGCCTCGCAAGTGATCTATTGAATCGGCAGTTGATATGGCGTCGCCGGAATCCATCCATCAGCTTCTTACCGTGGCAGCGAGATTGCTCGACAGTGCGGCTTCCGAGATACGGGACGCCAAGCTCGAACCCGTGCGTGAAAACATAGGACAAATCGGCGAGATCCTTGCCAGGATATTCGAGATCGAACAGCAGATATACCTGCTTCGACCTGAGCTGAAGCCGGCCTATCTGAACTCGCCTTCACCATATCCGGATTCCAACAGGCTGCTGACGCGCTTCATGTTCGAAGCGTGCCAGTTCGAAGATGCAGGGGAGTTCGGACGGGCCATCGAAAAGTACGAAGAGTATCTGTTGCTCGAAGAGTCAACACATCACCGCGAAATTGCCGAAGCGGAGATACGAAGGCTCTCGGAAAGAAATGACGACTGACTCTCGAGCACCCCGGTACTGGTCTTCAGACACCGAGCAGTTCTTCCAGCGCGTGCGCCGGCTCCCTTAGCGGCAGGCGAAGCTCTCGGCCTTGGTCACATCGCCGCCCAGGTAGGCGATCTTCTTCGGATAGGTGCACAGCGGCCGCGCGAGCGACTTGTCGGTGTTCTGCATCACCATGCTGTCGGGCGCGATGCCCTTCTCGACCCAGTCGGTCAGTGCCGTGAACAGCTGGTTCTGCGCCGGCAGCGGCGGGTTGGCCGTGGGGCTCGTGCCCGCGAGGCCGTTGACCGAGCCCACGCCGGCGCAATGGCCCATCGCCGGAATCTCCACGTAGCGGTAGAACTTCTGCAGTGCATCGATGCCGCCCATCGCCTTGGCCGTGCGCTCGTAGTAATTGGCGGTGCCCGAGTTCGGGATCAGCTGGTCGGCGAGCCCGTGGTACGTCAGCAGCTTGGCGCCGCGGTCGCGGAAGCGCGCGAGGTCGGGGTTGTCGGCGTTGATGTTCGCGAACGCCGTTTGCAGCGCCTTGCCGCGGTCGCTCGCGTTGGCGAGCTGCGCGTACGAGAGGCCCTTCCACTTGTCCGCACCGTTGCCGGTGGCGTTGATGAAGTCCGGCGTGGCCAGCGTCGGGTCCTGCAGGTTCAGCGCCACCTGGTGCGCGGCGATGTGGAAGGGGGCGGGCACGCCACCCACCGAGTCGGCCAGCGAGAAGCCCGGGGCGCCGGGGCTGTTGAGGGCGGTGCCGCGGGTGAGGCCGTACCAGAGCTGGTTCGACGCCAGCGTGGCGCCGTAGCCGATGTCGCTGGCGGGCGCCGGTGCGCTGCCGTCGCGCGTCTGGCCGTACCAGATCTTGTTGATGGCCTGTGCCTGCGCCGTGCTCAGGCATGCGGCGGTGGTGTTGACGCCGCCGCTGGTCGTGCACAGCACGGCCGTGTCCTGCGCGGGGTCGTACTTGCAGGCGGCGGGGTCGCTGATGAAACCGTCGTGCTGGCCGGTGAGCGTGCTGTCGCAGGCGCTCACCGCCGACGAGGACACCAGCGCCAGCTGGTCGGGCGTGAGCGGCGTGCCGCCGAGGTCGCGCTGCATCACGACCTGCGGATAGAGCTCGGCGGTGATGAAGCTGGTCCAGTTGATCGCGCTGTTGCCGGCCAGGATGCCGTCGAAGTCGTCAGGGTTCACCTGCGCCTGCATGTGGCCCTGGCGGCCGCCGGTGGAGCAGCCGTCCCAGTAGGCGTACTTCGCGTCGCGCTGGTAGAAGCCGGCCGCGAGTGCCTTGGCCTTGACGGCCATCTGGTGGATGCCGCGGCTCGCGAAGTCGGTCCACAGCGTGGTGTTGATGGTGCCGTCGGGGTTCATCGCGAACGAGCCGTCCACCGACGGCAGCGGGGCCTTCGACGCATGGCCTGCGTCGGTCATCGCGCTCACCGAGCCTTCACCGGCTGCGATCGCGGCAGCGTTCGCACCGCCGATCTGAGTCTTCGCGCTGATGCCCGCATCGCCCACGAAGCCACCGCCGCCGAGCACGCGGATGCGGTTGTTCCACGAGGCCTGCGAAGGCAGCCACACCTCGATGCCGATGCCCGGCGAGGTCGAGGGCGCATCGGCCGGACCGGCGTGGCCTGGTCCGACGTTGAGCTTGACCATGCAGACGTCGCTGGTCGCCACCGTGCCCGAGGCCTTGCCGTCGAGGTTCAGGTCGTCGCCTTTCCTGAACTGCTTCACCACGGTCACGGTGGTGTCCGCATCGGGCTTGAACGCGGTCTTCAGGCTTTCGTCGCAGGCCAGCGCCACCGGTGCGGCGGCAGGCGGCGCCGGCGCGGGAACGAAAGGCAGAACGGCGGGGCCGGACGAACTGCTGCCGCCGCATGCGGTGAGCACGGCCGCTGCTGCGAGGCTCAGGCCGAGGGCGGTCGCCGCGCGGGCGGCTGGCGTGGGTGTTGGCATCTTCTCGTCTCCTGTTATGTAGAGACATGAATTTGCCCGCGCCCTCCGCCGCGGTATATCGACATGCGATCACCGCTTGCAGGATTCCTTCACCCCTCACCGGGACTTACCCGCGCCGCGCGCGTGCCGGCGTGGTGCCCACCATCTGGCGGAACACCTGCGTGAAGTGCGCCTGGCTCGAGAAGCCCACGGCTTGCGCGATCTCCGCGAGCGACAGGCTGCCGCCCAGCAGCGACAGCGCATGGCGCACGCGCTGCTCCATCACGTAGCGGTAAGGCGTCGAGCCCGTGCTGGCGCGAAAGAGCCTGGTGAAGTGCACCGCGCTCATTTGCAGCTCGGCCGCTAGCTCGTCGATGCCGAAGTCTTCCGACAGGTGCTGCATGACCCAGTCGTACACCCTGCGCAGGTCGCTCTGCGAGAGCCGTCCGCGCGGACGCCGCGTGTTGCCCGTGGCGCCGTAGCGGTTCTGCAGGTAGCTCGCGAGCGCCATCGACAGGCCCTGCGCATGCAGGCGGCCCGAACTGCAGCCGCGCTCCACCTCGTCGCGCATGGCGATGACGAGCGCCGACAGCGTCGCGTCGGTGGTCGAGAGGTGCGTCTGCAGGTGCAGCTCGCCGTCGCCCTCGGGCATGAGGCTGCGCAGCGCCTCGGGCCGTATCTCGAGCACGATCGTCTCGGTGAGTTCGCCGCTCCACGTCGCGCGGTCGACCTCGTAGCCCTGCTCGAAGATGAACATGCCGCCGGCATGCGCCTCGAAGGAGTGGACGCGCCGCCCCCGCGTCATCGCGCCCTTCACATGGCCGCGCACGCACAGGCCGATCAGCGGATGCGGGTTGTAGCAGGCCGGGTTCTCGCCGTCGCCCGACATCGCGCGCACCTCCAGCGCGAAGCCCTGCCACGAGGTGGCCTGCGCATTCATCAGCATCCTGCCGTCGAAGGGCAGGGGCTTGCCCGATGCGTCGAGGAGGCTGATCTCGCGCGTCATGGCGAGGCCTACACGCCGAGCAGTTCCTCCAGCGCGTGCGGCTCGGCCAGCAGGTCCGCCGATGCGCCGTGCCGCACGATCTGCCCCTTCTCCATCACCACCGCGAGGTCGGTGTGCGCGAGCACCTTGCGGTAGTCGCGGTCGACGATCAGCGTGGCGATGCCCGTGGCGCGGATCTCGCCGATCACGCGCCAGATCTCGGCCACGATCAGCGGCGCGAGGCCTTCGGTGGCCTCGTCGAGGATCAGCAGGCGCGGGTTGGTCATGAGCGCACGGCCGATGGACAGCATCTGCTGCTCGCCGCCCGAGAGCTGCTGGCCGCCGTTCGACAGGCGCTCGGCCAGGCGCGGGAAGGTGGCCATCACGCGGTCGAAGGTCCACTCGCGCCGGCCGTCGATGCCCGCGCGCTCGCTCATCACGAGGTTCTCGCGCACCGACAGGTTCGGGAAGATACCGCGCCCTTCGGGCACGTAGCCGATGCCCAGACGCGCCATCTTCTCGGGCGGCAGGCCGGTGACGGTGCGGCCGTCGACCTGCACTTCGCCGGAGGCGGGGCGCACGTAGCCCATCATGGTGCGGATCAGCGTGGTCTTGCCCATGCCGTTGCGCCCGAGCAGGCCGACCGAGGTGGCCGCCGGAATGCCGGCATGCACGCCGCGCAGGATGTGGCTGTTGCCGTAGTAGGTGTTGAGGTCGCGCACTATCAGCATGTCAGTGGTCCTCCCCCAGGTAGGCGGTGCGCACTTCGGGGTTCTCGCGGATCTCGGTCGGGTTGCCCGTGGCGATGACGGTGCCGTTCACCATCACCGTGATGCGGTCGGCGATGCGGAACACGGCGTCCATGTCGTGCTCCACCAGCAGGATCGCGTGCGTGGCCTTCAGCCGCGCGAGCAGCGTGAGCATGCGGTCGGTTTCCTCGGCGCCCATGCCGGCGAGCGGCTCGTCGAGCAGCAGCACGCGAGGGTTGGTGGCGAGGCACATCGCCACTTCGAGCTGTCGCTGCGCGCCGTGGCTCATGGTGCCGGCGACGCGCTGCGCCTCGTGCGCGAGGCCGGCGGCCTCCAGCGCCGCGTCGGCCGAGGCGCTGCTGGTGGCGCAGCTTTGCGACGACTGCCAGAAGGCCCAGGGCTTCGGCGTCGCGGCCTGCGCGGCGAGCCGGCAGTTCTCGTGCACGCTGAACTCCGGGAAGATGGTCGTGCGCTGGTAGCTGCGACCCACGCCGTCGCGTGCGCGCTTCCACTGCGCGCGGGCGGTGATGTCGGTGCCGGCCAGCGTGATGCGGCCCTCGCTGGCCTCGATCTCGCCCGAGAGCATGTTGATGAGCGTCGACTTGCCGGCACCGTTGGTGCCGATCACGGCGTGGACTTCGCCCACGTGCAGGTCGAGCGTGACGGCGTTGACGGCGGTGAGGCCGCCGAAGCGGCGTGTGAGTTTTTCGACGGAGAGAAGTGCGCTCATGATCTTGCTCCTTCCCCCTTTGGGGGAAGGTTGGGATGGGGGCAGGCAGGGCGCTCGATGGAGGCGCCGCGTGCCCCCACCCCGGCCCTCCCCCAGCGGGGGAGGGAGGAAGTCATCGTGCAAGTCATGCAGCCCCCTTCGGCGACAGGCGCTGAACCAGGCCGATCAGGCCCTTGGGCAGCAGCGCCACGAACACGATGATCGTCAGCCCCAGCGTCAGCTGCCAGTGGTCGGCCAGCGGGCCCATCACGGCATGCGTGGAGAAGATCTCCTTCAGCAGCGTGAACGCCACCGCGCCGATGACCGCGCCGCGCAGGTGGCCGAGACCGCCGAGGATCACCATCAGAAGCACCTCGCCCGAGTTGTGCCAGGCCATCAGCTCCGGGTTGACCACGCCGTCGCGCGAGGCCAGCAGGAAGCCCGCGAGCCCGGCCAGCGCGCCCGCCAGCACGAAGGCCGCGAGCTTGTAGCCGTACACCGCGAAGCCGGCGGCGCGCATGCGCTGCTCGTTCACGCGGATGCCCGCCAGCGCCGCGCCGAAGCGCGAGCGCCGGATGAGCGCCAGCAGCGCGTAGGTGAACACCAGCGAGCCCAGCACCACGTAGAACAGCACCGTGCGGTTCTCCATGTCGAGCGCGCCGATGGCGGGCCGCACGTACATGTAGATGCCGTCGCTGCCGCCGCCCACCTTGGTGTCGTGGAAAACGAAGAAGGCCATCTGCGCGAAGGCCAGCGTCACCATGATGAAGTACACGCCACGCGTGCGCAGGCTCAGCGCGCCGACGAAGAGCGCGTAGAGCCCGGCCGCGCCCATGGCCGCCGGCAGCAGCAGCGCGAAGTTGCCGCCCTCGTTGCCCGAGGCCAGCACGGTGACGTACGCACCGATGCCGTAGAACGCCGCATGGCCCAGGCTCACGAGGCCGGTCATGCCCACCAGCAGCTCCAGGCTCAGCGCGAAGATCGACAGGATCATCACCTTCACGATGAAGTCCGATGCGTAGTTGCCCATGAACGGGCCGGCGACGCCGATGGCGACCGCGCAGGCCACGGGCAGGAGGAACGCTCCCTTCTTCATGGCTGTCATGGCCGCCTCCCCATCAGCCCCTCGGGCTTCCAGATCAGCACGATGGCCATCAGAAGGTAGATGCCGATGCCGCTCAAGTCGGCGAAGAACACCTTGCCGAAGGTGTCGACGAAGCCCACCAGCAGCGAGGCCACCAGCGCGCCGGTGATGGAGCCGATGCCGCCGATCACCACCAGCACGAAGCAGATGATGAGAACGCTCGCGCCCATGTTGGGATACACCGAGGACATCGGCGCGGCGATCATGCCGGCCAGCGCCGCGAGCGCCACGCCCGCGGCGAACACGATGCGGTAGAGCCGCTTCACGTCGATGCCGAGGCCGCGCACCATGTCGCGGTTGCTCGCGCCGGCGCGGATCATCATGCCCAGCCGCGTGCGGTTGACGACCCAATAGAGGCCCACGGCCAGCACGATGCAGGCGGCCGAGGCAAAGAGCCGGTACCACGGATAGCTCATCACGCTGCCCAGCGCGAAGCTGCCGTCGAGCCACGCGGGCACCTTCACGCCGTGCACATCGTTGCCCACGAGGATGGAACGCAGTTCCTCGAACACCAGGATCAGGCCGTAGGTCATGAGCACCTGCTGCAAGTGGTCACGCTGGTAGAGGTAGCTGAAGAAGGCCCATTCGAGCAGGTAGCCGAAGACGGCCGCCAGCACCACGCCGGCCACCAGCATCAGCAAAAACTGATCGCCGAATACAGGCGCGAGCGAGAACGCCATGTACGCGCCGATCATGTAGAAGCTCCCGTGGGCGAGGTTGATGACGCCCATGATCCCGAAGATCAGCGTCAGCCCCGAGGCCACGAGGAAAAGAAGCAGTCCGTACTGAACCGAGTTCAGACACTGGACCAGGAAGGTTCCGAAATCCACGTGGAGGTTCTCTCTGGGCGGGATCGTTGTTCAATGGGAGTGCATTGCGCGTGACACCGCGGAACCGGCTTTGCCGGGCCGCAGGTGTCGCCCCCTGCAAGGGGGTTGGCGCAGCACACGAAGTGAGCGAAGCCTGGGGGTGAGCCTTACATCCTGCAGCCGCGAGCGGGGTCGGCCAGGCCCTTGATCGCGGTGCTCACCAGCTTGTTCTCCTTGCCGTCGACCTTGCGCAGGTAGATGTCCTGCACCGGGTTGTGGGCCTTGCTCACGGTGAAGGTGCCGCGCGGGCTGTCGATCTTGGCCTTCTCGACGGCGGCCGCGAACTCGGCCTTCTTCGAGATGTCGCCCTTGGTGGCGTTCAGGCCCACGCCCAGCATCTGCGCCGCGTCGTAGCCTTGCACGGCATACACGTCGGGCTGCAGCTTGAACGACTTGGCGTACGCCACGCGGAAGGCGTTGTCGCGCGCGGTGTTCAGGCCGTCGGCGTAGTGCAGCGTGGTGAGCATGCCCTGGGCCGATTCGCCCTGCGCGTCGAGCGTGCCGTCGGTCAGGAAGCCGGGGCCGTACAGCGGAATGGTCTTGTTCAGGCCGGCGGCCTGGTAGTCCTTGACGAACTTCACTGCGCCGCCGCCCGCGAAGAAGGCGTACACCGCATCGGGCTTGGCCGCCGCGATCTCGGTCAGCAGCGCCTGGAACTCCACGTTGGGGAAGGGCAGGGTGAGCTGCTTGTCGACCTTGCCGCCGTTCTTCTCGAAGCCTTCCTTGAAGCCGTTGACCGACTCGTCGCCGGCCGCGTACTTCCAGGTGATGGTCATCGCCTTCTTCTTGCCCTGCTGCTTGGCCGCCACTTCGCCCATGGCGTAGGCCGGCTGCCAGTTGCTGAACGAGCTGCGGAAGATGTTGGGCGCGCACATCGGGCCCGTGACGGCGTCGGCGCCGGCGTTGGGCACGATCAGCACGGTGCCGCTTTCCTTGGCGGCCTTGGCCATGGCCATCGCGACGCCCGAGTGCACGGTGCCGACGATCACGTCGACGTTGTCGCGCTTGATGAGCTTGTTGACGTTGTCGGTGGCCTTGGCGGGGTCGGACTCGTCGTCGACCTTGAAGTACTCGATCTCGCGGCCGGCGAGCTTGCCGCCCTGTTCGTCGACGTAGAGCTTGAAGCCGTTCTCGATGGCCACGCCCAGTGCGGTGTAGGTGCCGCTGTAGGGCAGCATCAGGCCGACCTTGAGCTTGCCTGTGCCCTGGGCCGCAGCGGCCGTCGCCAGCGAGGCGAATGCGATGGCCGTGAGGGCCAGGCGGATGGTCGAGGCGGTGCGAATGGTCATGATGTCTCTCTCCGGTTTTTGGTGATGAAGGAAGTGGCCGCGACGATGACACGATCCGGCTGATCGCGATGCGGGGAATGCCCGCATTCAGGGATTTCGAGCAGCTCGCAACCACTGACGCGCGCGGCGATGCCGCGGATCTGCGCGAGGGTGCCGTACTCGTCGTCGATGCCCTGCACGGCGAGCACGGGGCAGCGGATGGCGTCGAGTTCTTTCTCGATGTTCCAGTCGCGAAATGGCGGGTGCAGCCAGATGCGGTTCCAGCCCCAGAAGGCCGAGTCGGCGCTGTCGTGGTAGCGGCCCAGCTTCTGCGGCAGGTCGGTGCCGAGGTAGGCGGTGCGCGCGTTCTCGATGTTCGCGACGGTCACGTCCTCCACGAAGATGTGCGGCGCCAGCACCACGAGGCCCGCCACCTTGTCCGGAAAGCGCGAGGCGTACAGCAGCGAGATCGAGCCGCCGTCGCTGTGGCCGAAGAGCCAGGGCTTCTCGTGGCCGAGCCCGAGCGCGGCGAATAGTGCGGGCAGCACTTCGTGCGCCTGGCGGTGCATGAAGTCGACGTCCCAGATTTCATCGTCGGCGCGCGCAGTGGAGCGGCCGTAGCCGGGGCGCGAGAAGACGAGGCCGCGCACGCCGGCGGCTTCGCAGACGCGCGCGGGAAAGTCCTTCCACATCGCGACGGAGCCCAGGCCCTCGTGCAGGAAGACGACGAGCGGTGCATCGCTGCGCTCGGGGGCGATCCACTGGCACTCGATCTGCACGGTGCGGCCGCGCCAGTCGATGCTGGCGAACTCCGTGCTCATGGTGTTGCTCCCGGCTGTTTCTCCTTCCCCCTTTGGGGGAAGGCTGGGATGGGGGCAAGCGGCGCCTGCAAAGGCTGTGCGTGTACGAGGGCCGATGCCCCCACCCCGGCCCTCCCCCAGAGGGGGAGGGAGAAAGAAAGGGCGCGCGTCATGCCTGCTTTTCCTTCTCGCGCAGGCGGAAGCGCTGGATCTTGCCCGTGGCGGTCTTCGGCAGCTCGCCCACGAATTCCAGGAAGCGCGGGTACTTGTACGGCGCCAGGCGTTCCTTCACGAAGGCCTTCAGCTCTTCCTCGGTGGCCGTGCTGCCGTCCTTCAGCACCACGAAGGCCTTGGTCTTGGTCAGGCCGTCGGCGTCTTCCTTGCCGATCACCGCCGCCTCGAGCACGGCGGGGTGCTGCATCAGCGTGGCCTCGACCTCGAAGGGCGAGACGTAGATGCCGCTGACCTTGAGCATGTCGTCGCTGCGCCCGGCGTAGGTGTAGTAGCCGTCGGCGTCGCGGGTGTACTTGTCGCCGCTCTTGGTCCAGCCGCCCTGGAAGGTCTCGCGCGACTTCTCGCGGTTGCTCCAGTACATCAGCGCCGAGCTGGGGCCGCGGATGTAGAGGTCGCCCACCTCGCCGTCGGGCACGGGGCGGCCGTCCTCGCCGCGCAGCTCGACCTCGTAGCCTTCCACCGGCCGGCCGGTGGTGCCGTAGCGCACGTCGCCGGGGCGGTTGGAGATGAAGATGTGCAGCATCTCCGTGGAGCCGATGCCGTCGATGATCTCGCAGCCGAAGTGCTGCTTGAAGCGCTGGGCGATCTCGCCGGGCAGTGCCTCGCCGGCCGAGGAGCACATGCGCAGCGCCACCGCTTCGCGCGCCGGCAGCTTCGGCGAGGCGAGCATGCCGGCGAAGCCGGTGGGGGCGCCGAAGAACACGGTGGGCCGCATCGGCGCCGGGCCGCCCCAAGCCGATGCAGCCCCCTCGGGGGGCAGGCGCGAAGCGCCTTGGGGGCCCGTATCTCCGACCCAGCGCCGGAAGGTGGCGTCGGGCGTGGGGCGCTCGGCCATCAGCACCACGGTGGCGCCCACCGAGAGCGGGAAGGTCAGCGCATTGCCCAGGCCGTAGGCGAAGTACATCTTGGCGGCCGAGAAGCAGACGTCGTCCTCGGTCAGCGCGAGCACCGGCTTGCCGTAGAGCTCGGCCGTCCACCACAGGTTGGCGTGCGTGTGGACCGTGCCCTTGGGCTTGCCGGTGGAGCCGGACGAATACAGCCAGAAGCCCGGGTCGTCGGATGCGGTCGTCACCGGGGCCGCCAGCGGCTCTGCGGCGGCGAGCGCTGCGTCGAACTCCTGCGCACCCTCGGGTAGCGCACCGGTGGGCTGCGACACGAACAGCGCGCGCACCTCGTGCCCGCCGCGCGACATCGCCTCCTGCAGCGTGGGCAGCAGCGCGCCCGAGACCAGCGCGGCCTGAGCGCGGCTGTGGTCGAGCATGTAGGCGTAGTCGTCGGACGTGAGCAGCGTGTTGACCGCCACCGGCACCACGCCGGCATAGAGGCAGCCCAGGAAGCTCACGGGCCAGTCGTTGCCGTCGAGCATCAGCAGCAGCACGCGCTCCTCGCGCCGGATGCCGGCGGCCTGCAGGGCAGCGGCCAGCCGGCGCGAGCGGTCTTCGAGCTGGCCGTAGCTCAGCGTGCCGCGGTCGTCGATGTAGGCGGCGCGCGCGGCGCGCTCGCGGTTGAGGTCGAACAGATGTCCGGCGAAGTTGAATCGTGGGGGCAGTGTCATGGTCTTGTCTCCTTCGGCCGTGTTTCTTCTTCTAGAGGCCGAGCGCGGCGAGGACGCCGGGGCTTGCCTGCACCGCCGCGCGGCGGTGATAGAAATCGAGCGCGCGCAGTCCGCCCAGCTCGGCGCCGCCGCCCGCGCGGCCGGGGCCGCCGTGCAGCGACATCGGCATCACGTTGCCGTGGCCGGTGTGGGCCTGCGCCACCTCGGGCGTGATGACGTGCACGCGGCCGTGGCTCGGCGCTACGGCGAGCGCGGCCTGCGCCAGCGCCGCGTCGTCGCTTCCATATAGAGAGGTGACGAGCGAGCCCTGGCCGCGGTGGGCGAGCGCGATGCCGTGTGCGAGGTCGCGGTATGGCAGCAGCGTGGCGACGGGGCCGAACACTTCGACGTCGTGCACGCGCTGCGCGGCGTCGGCGTCGCGCGCGCCCAGCAGCACGGGGGCGATGCAGGCGGCGACGGTCGGGTCGGCGTCGACCAGGGGCTTGTCGCGGCCGTCGTGCAGCACGGTAGTCTGCGCGGCCAGCGCGTCCAGCCCCTCGCGCACCGAGTCCAGTTGCGCGCGGCTCACGAGCGAACCCATGCGCACGCTCTCGTTGCGCGGATTGCCGACGCTGATGCCCGCGAGCTTCGCGCCGATGGCCTCGGCCGCGGCGTCGTACAGCTCAGCGGGAACCAGGATGCGGCGGATGGCGGTGCACTTCTGGCCCGACTTCACCGTCATCTCGCGCACCACTTCGCGCACGAGCAGGTTGAAGGCATCGCTGCCGGGCGCGGCGCCGGGCAGCAGCAGGGCGCTGTTGAGGCTGTCGGCCTCGATGTTCACGCGCACCGAGCGCTGGGCCACGGCCGGGTGCGAGCGGATCACGGCCGCCGTCTCGGCCGAGCCGGTGAACGAGGCCACGTCGAAGGGCTGCAGCGCATCCATCAAACCGGCCGAGCTGCCGCAGACGATGGAGAGCGCGCCGGCGGGCAGCACGCCCGCGTCGACCACGTCCTTCACCATGCGCTGCGTGAGCCAGGCGGTGGCGGTGGCAGGCTTCACGATCACCGGCACGCCCGACAGCAGCGCGGGCGCGGCCTTCTCCCACAGGCCCCACGAGGGGAAGTTGAAGGCGTTGATGAAGAGCGCCACGCCCTGCGTCGGCACCTGCAGATGCTGCGACTGGAACACCGGCTCCTTGCCGAGCTTCACGGCGTCGCCGTCGCGCAGCGCGCGCACGTCGCCGAGCGCGTCGCCCCACTTGGCGTACTGGCCGAGCGTGAAGATCGCGCCGTCGATGTCCACGGCCGAGTCGTTCTTCACCGTGCCCGAGTTCGCGGTGGCGATCTCGTAGTAGGCGTCGCGGTTGGCCTGCAGCACCTTCACGACGGCGGCGAGCAGTCCCGCGCGCTGGCGGTAGGTGAGGGCGCGCAGCGCATTGCCGCCCTGTTCGCGTGCGAAGGCGAAGGCGGCGGGGAGGTCTAGGCCGGTGGCGTCGACGCGCACGAGCTCGGTGCCCAGCACCGGGTCGAACAGGGGAGTGCCGGCGCCCGTTCCGCTTTGCCAGCGGCCGGCGACGTAGTTGGAAAGAAGCTCGGTCATTCGATGGGTCTCAACGTGGGCGGATTCGGGGAACACCGCGGAATCGGCTTTGCCGGGTCGCTGGTGTTGCCCCCGGCGAGGGGGTTGGCGGCCACACGAAGTGGGCAAGCCTGGGGGAGTGCTTCATACGGTGAACTTGATCTGCCCCTCGGGCAGTAGATAAAGGACGAGCGCGCGGCCACTGGCCACGGTCGGGCGATGCGCGGTGCCGGGCCCGTAGACGCACCAGCCCGCGGGCCGGCCGTCGAAGGTGGCGGCAGCGCCGTCGAGCGGCATGATCAGGTCGATCTCGCCGTTGGGATGCGTGTGGTGCGGGCCGGCGATGTCCTGCATGTCGACCACGTCGACCGAGAAGCGGTGCAGGGCGTCCTCGGCCTTGAAGACGCGGCCGTACTTGATGCCGCCGCCTTCGCGCTCGCAGAGCCAGCCTTCGGCGACGCCGCCGATGCAAGCCTGGCGCAGCCGATCGAAGCTGGCGCTGCCGGCGCCGTGGTTGGCGTTGAGCCACCGGTCCAGCTCGCCGTCGAGCGGCCTGCCGGCAATTTCGGCGGTCAGGCCGGCGATCAGCTGGTGGAATGCTTCCTTGCCGGAGGCGGGAGTGCTGCTGCTGTCGGACATCGTGGGGCCTCGAACTTTGGAACTACCTTGCAGGATCACTGTGTGTGCAGTATCTTGCGTGTGGCCGAACAATAAGCATCGAGACAATGAGTGTCAAGCAATATAGTGCATCTATGGTGTTTACCCTGAGCGAGCACAATCCCGGCGAAGAACGAGGAATTGCATGAATGAGCATGTAGACGCGGCGCTGGCCGCCGCGCTGGAAGGCGGCAATGGCGGCAACGGTGCCGTGCCCGCCGGGGAGGCGAAGAATCCGCTGCTCGCGGCGCTGGGCGACCGCGTGCGCAACCTGCGTGCGCAGCGCGGCCTCACGCGCAAGGCGGTGGCCATCGCGGCCGACGTGTCGGAGCGCCACCTCGCCAATCTCGAATACGGCATCGGCAACGCGTCGATCCTGGTGCTGCAGCAGGTGGCCGGCGCGCTGCACTGCTCGCTGGCCGAGTTGGTGGGCGACGTGACCACCAGTTCGCCCGAGTGGCTGCTGATCCGCGAGCTGCTCGAGAACCGCAGCGAAGCCGACCTGCGTCGCGTGCGCGTGGCGATCGGCGAACTGCTGGGCACCGCCTCGGTCGACCCGGCGCGGCACCGGCGCATCGCGCTCGTTGGGCTGCGCGGCGCGGGCAAGTCGACGCTGGGCCAGATGCTGGCCGAGGACCTGGAGATTCCCTTCATCGAGCTGAGCCGCGAGATCGAGAAGCTCGCTGGCTGCAGCGTGCGCGAGATCCACGACCTGTACGGAACCAACGCCTACCGCCGCTACGAGCGCCGCGCGCTGGAAGAGGCGGTGCAGATCTACAGCGAGGTGGTGATCGCCACGCCCGGCGGCATCGTCTCCGACCCGGCCACCTTCAACGAGCTGCTCGCGCACTGCACCACCGTGTGGCTGCAGGCCGCGCCCGAGGAGCACATGGGCCGCGTGGCCGCCCAGGGCGACACCCGCCCGATGGCCGCCAGCAAGGAAGCGATGGAAGACCTGCGCCGCATCCTGAATGGCCGCGCCGCCTTCTATTCGAAGGCCGACCTGTCGGTGGACACCAGCGGCAAGACCCTGTCGCAGAGCTTCCAGGCACTCCGGGCGGTCGCCCGGCAGTCCATGGGGCTCGCTTAGCTCACCCCCAGGCTTCGCGCACTTCGTGTCGCTACGCCAACCCCCTTCCGGGGGCAACACCAGCGGCCCCGGCAAAGCCGGTTCCGCGGTGTTCCTGGAAAAGTCCCCGGGAGCCTGAATCGGGCTGAAATCTGAAAAAAAGTGCAGCAGGCATTGACTTGCCTGATTGCATGCAGCATGATGCATGTCATCGGAGCAAGAAAGTGCACTATCTTTCCTGTTCACGGTTTCCGAACACTGCCCCACAGGAGACTTCCGCATGACCGACACCACCACGCTCCAGGCGCCCCAGCGCGTCGACTACCGCACCGAACCCGGCCAGTACCGCCACTGGTCGTTGAGCTTCGACGGCGCCATCGCGCGCCTCGTGCTCGACATCGCGGAAGACGGCGGCATCCGCCCCGGCTACAAGCTCAAGCTCAACAGCTACGACCTGGGCGTGGACGTGGAGCTCAACGACGCGCTCAACCGCGTGCGCTTCGAGCACCCCGAGGTGCGCACCGTGATCGTCACCAGCGGCAAGGACCGCATCTTCTGCTCGGGCGCCAACATCTTCATGCTGGGCGTCTCCACCCATGCCTGGAAGGTCAACTTCTGCAAGTTCACCAACGAGACGCGCAATGGAATCGAAGACTCCTCGAAGCACTCGGGCCTGAAGTTCCTCGCGGCCGTGAACGGTGCCTGCGCGGGCGGCGGCTACGAGCTGGCGCTGGCCTGCGACGAGATCCTGCTGGTGGACGACCGCTCCTCCGCCGTGTCGCTGCCCGAAGTGCCCCTGCTGGGCGTGCTGCCCGGCACCGGCGGCCTGACCCGCGTGACCGACAAGCGCCACGTGCGCCATGACCTCGCCGACATCTTCTGCACCAGCGTCGAAGGCGTGCGCGGACAGCGCGCTGTCGAATGGCGCCTGGTCGACGCCGTGGCCAAGCCCGCGCAGTTCGCCGCCGCCGTGCAGGAACGCGCCTCGCAGCTCGCCGCCGGCAGCGACCGCCCCGCCAACGGCAAGGGCGTGGCGCTGACGCGCATCGAACGCACCGACAGCGCCGACGGCATCTCGTATGCGAACGTCGATGTGCAGATCGACCGCAGCAAGCGCACCGCCACCATCACGGTGAAGGCGCCCACCGGCGCGCAGCCGGCCGACATCGCCGCCATCGAGGCGGCGGGCGCCGCATGGTGGCCGCTCGCGATGTGCCGCGAGCTCGACGACGCCATCCTCAACCTGCGCACCAACGAGCTCGACGTCGGCACCTGGCTGCTCAAGACCGAGGGCGACGCCGCCGCCGTGCTCGCCTCGGACGCGGTGATGCTCGCCAACAAGGACCACTGGCTGGTGCGCGAAACCATCGGCGCGCTGCGTCGCACGCTGGCTCGCCTCGATGTTTCTTCGCGCAGCCTGTTCGCGCTGGTGGACGCCGGCTCGTGCTTCGCCGGCACGCTGGCCGAGCTGGCCTTCGCGGCCGACCGCACCTACATGCTCGCACTGCCCGACGACGCCGAGCGCGCTCCGAAGCTCACGCTGGACGAATTCAACTTCGGCTTCTTCCCGATGGTGAACGACCAGAGCCGCCTGCAACGCCGCTTCTATGAAGAGGCCGCGCCGCTGGAAGCCGCGCGCGCCGCCGCCGGCAAGGCGCTCGACGCCGACGAGGCGCTGAAGCTGGGCCTGGTGACCGCAGCGCCCGACGACATCGACTGGGACGACGAGATCCGCATCGCCATCGAGGAGCGCGCCGCGATGTCGCCCGACTCGCTCACCGGCCTGGAAGCCAACCTGCGCTTCGCGAGCAAGGAGAACATGGTCACCCGCATCTTCGGCCGCCTCTCGGCCTGGCAGAACTGGATCTTCAACCGCCCGAACGCAGTCGGCGAGAAGGGCGCGCTGAAGGTCTACGGCACCGGCCAGAAGGCTGGCTTCGACCTGAACCGCGTTTGAACTGGCAGTCCGCACAACCCAAGGAACAACGATGAGCACGATCAACTACAGCGAGAAGATCCCCAACAACGTCAACCTCGGCGAAGACCGCACGCTGCAGCGCGCGCTCGAGGGCTGGCAGCCGAACTTCATCAACTGGTGGGACGACGTGGGCCCCGAGGGCTCGACCAACCACGAGGTGTACCTGCGCACGGCCGTGAGCGTCGACCCGCAGGGCTGGGCCCAGTTCGGCCACGTGAAGATGCGCGACTACCGCTGGGGCATCTTCCTGAACCCGGGCGACGCCAACCGCGAGATCCACTTCGGCGACCACAAGGGCGAGAAGGCCTGGCAGGACGTGCCGGGCGAGCACCGCGCCAACCTGCGCCGCATCATCGTGACGCAGGGCGACACCGAGCCCGCGTCGGTGGAGCAGCAGCGCCACCTGGGCCTGACCGCGCCCAGCATGTACGACCTGCGCAACCTGTTCCAGATCAACGTGGAAGAGGGCCGCCACCTGTGGGCCATGGTCTACCTGCTGCACAAGCACTTCGGCCGCGACGGCCGCGAGGAAGCCGAGGCCCTGCTGCAGCGCACCTCGGGCGACGAGAACAACCCGCGCATCCTGGGCGCCTTCAACGAACGCACGCCCGACTGGCTCGCGTTCTTCATGTTCACGTACTTCACCGACCGCGACGGCAAGTTCCAGCTGTCGGCGCTGGCCGAGAGCGCCTTCGATCCGCTGGCGCGCACCACGAAGTTCATGCTGACCGAGGAAGCCCACCACATGTTCGTGGGCGAGAGCGGCGTGTCGCGCGTCATCGCGCGCACCGCGCAGGTCATGAACGAACTGAAGACCGACGACCCGCAGAAGGTGCGCGCGGCCGGCTGCATCGACCTGGGCACCATCCAGCGCTACCTGAACTTCCACTACAGCGTGACCATCGACCTGTTCGGCGCCGACCAGTCGAGCAACGCCGCCATCTTCTACAGCTCGGGCCTGAAGGGCCGCTACGAGGAAGGCAAGCGCACCGACGACCACGTGCTCAAGGGCCAGACCTACAAGGTGCTCGAGGTGAAGGACGGCCAGCTCGTCGAGAAGGACGTGCCGATGCTCAACGCGCTCAACGAAGTGCTGCGCGACGACTTCATCAAGGACTCGGTGGCCGGCGTGGGCCGCTGGAACAAGGTGCTGGAAAAGGCCGGCATCCCGACCCGCCTGGTGGTGCCGCACAAGGCCTTCAACCGCCAGATCGGCGCGCTCGCCGGCATCAAGATGTCGCCGGAAGGCCGCGTGGTGAACGACATGGAATGGGCCGCCAAGCGCGACGAGTGGTTGCCCAGTGCCGAAGACTTCGCTTTCGTGGCATCGTTGATGGGCCGCGTGGTGGAGCCGGGCAAGTTCGCGGGCTGGATCTCGCCGCCGGTGATGGGCATCAATCGGCAGCCGGTCGATTTCGAGTACGTGCGCTTCGGTTGATTGGTATTTGGGTATTGCTCCTTCCCCCTCTGGGGGAAGGCTGGGATGGGGGCAAGCAGCGTGACCACGACAAGCGCCGCGTGCCCCCACCCAACCCTCCCCCAGCGGGGGAGGGCTCTAGGAGAACAACATGGACATGGCCGTCGAAGCCGGGATCATCAAGCAGCACCTGATCGACCCCGAGATCTGTATCCGCTGCAACACCTGCGAGGCCACCTGCCCCGTCAACGCGATCACGCACGACGACAACAACTATGTCGTGCGGGCCGACATCTGCAACGGCTGCATGGCCTGCATCTCGCCGTGCCCGACGGGCTCCATCGACAACTGGCGAACCATGCCGCTGGTGCGTGCGTATTCCATCGAGGAGCAGTTCACGTGGGAATCGCTGCCGGCGGAGCTTTCGCCTGAAGAGCTCGAGGCGGCCGGCGTTTCGGCGGATGTGGCGGGCGACCCTGAAGCCGCGGTGCCCGCGCAGACGCAGGCACAGGCCCAGGCGGCGGTCGAATCGCTGGAGCCGGCCTTCAACTCCGCGCAGTACGGCGCCACCGTGCCGCCCTGGTCGGCGGCGCACGCCTACACCAACCTCTTTCCGCCGAAGACTCCGACCACGGCCACCGTGGTGGGCAACTTCAACTGCACCGAGGCCGGCTTCGACAGCGAGACGCACCACATCGTGCTCGACTTCGGCGTGCTGCCGTTCCCGGTGCTCGAAGGCCAGTCGATCGGCATCGTGCCGCCGGGCGTCGACGCCATCGGCAAGCGCCACCATGCGCGCCAGTATTCGGTGGCCAGCCCGCGCAACGGCGAGCGGCCCGGCTACAACAACGTCTCGCTCACCGTGAAGCGCGTGACCGAGGACCATGAGGGCGAGCCGGTGCGCGGCGTGTGCTCCAACTACGTGTGCGATCTGAAGGTGGGCGACACGGTGCAGGTGGTGGGGCCCTTCGGCTCCTCGTTCCTGATGCCGAACCATCCCCGCTCGCACATCGTGATGATCTGCACCGGCACCGGCAGCGCCCCCATGCGCGCCATGACCGAGTGGCGCCGCCGCCTGCGCAAGAGCGGCAAGTTCGAGGGCGGCAAGCTGATGCTGTTCTTCGGCGCGCGCACGCAGCAGGAGCTGCCGTACTTCGGCCCGCTGCAGTCGCTGCCCAAGGACTTCATCGACATCAACCTCGCGTTCTCGCGCACGCCGGGGCAACCCAAGCGCTACGTGCAGGACCTGATGCGCGAGCGCGCCGCCGACCTGGCCGCGCTGCTCAAGGACGGCGCCAGCCACTTCTACGTGTGCGGCCTGAAGAGCATGGAAGAGGGCGTGGTGCTCGCGCTGCGCGACGTGGCCAAAGATGCGGGGCTCGACTGGGACACGGTGGGCGCCGCGCTGAAGCGCGAAGGCCGCCTGCACCTCGAAACGTACTGAGCTGCGGCGAATGAAGTTCGCCGACTTCCACGCGGGCCAGGTCATCGAGGCCGGGCCCTATGTGCTCACGGAGGCCGAGCTCGTGCAGTTCGCGCGGGCCTACGACCCGCAGTGGTTCCACACCGATGCGGACGCGGCTGCCGACAGCCCTTTCGGCGGGCTCATCGCGAGCGGCTGGCATACCTGTTCCATCGCGATGAAGCTGGTGGTGGGGGCTGCGCTCGCCGGTTCCGAATCCTTCGCGTCGCCGGGACTGGAGCACGTGCGTTGGCCCAACCCGGCAAGGCCGGGCGACGCGCTGCGGCTGGTGGCGGACGTGATCGAGGTGCGCCGCTCCGAGAAGCGCCCGACGCTCGGCATCCTGCGCTGGCGCTGGCGGCTCTTCAACCAGCGCGAGCTGATGGTGCTCGACGCTGAGGTCACGAGCCTGTTCAAGCTCAAGCCGGCCGACTGACAGAAAGAAGCAACGAGACGAAACAACGAGAAAAAGGCCCGCGGCGCACCGGCACCGCGGGCCTTTCTCATCGGGCCGAAGTCGTCGTTACTTCTTGATGTCGACCGCGCCCGAACCCTGGGCCTTGCCATGAGCCTTCGTGCCGACGGCAGGTGCCTTCACCGCGCCGCCGGCCGAGCCGACAGCACCGGTTGCGCCCTCGAGCGTGCCGCCCACGGTGTTGGTCACGCCGCCCACGGCGTTCGTGGCTCCACCGACCGCATTGGTGGCACCGCCGACGGCGCCGGTCGCACCGTTCACCAGGCCGCCGACTGCATTGCCCGCGCCGCCTGCAGCGCCGCCGGCATTCGTGTTCGCGCTGGCACCCGCATTGGCACCGGTCGCCGCGCCCGCGTTGCCGCGTGCGCCCGTGCCGGAGCCCGACGCATTCACGTCGGCATTGACCCCGACGCCGACCCCGACGCCTTGCGCCTGGGCTGCGCCGCCGATGGCCAGCAGGCCTGCGAGCAGGGCGCCGAGGACGATGCGGTTGTGTTGCTTTTGCTGCTTCATGGGTGACTGTTCCTTTCGTTGCATGGTCACGTTTCAATGAACCGACCGGGGTTCGATCGGTTCGGGGGCAACCATGGCCGGGTCGGGATCTGTCGCCATGTGCGCCACAGTCGCCCGAACGTGTGGGAATCGGCTGTCGGCGGAATCGGGGGCTCGGACGTTAGCCCCCGCCTCATTGCCCAGGGGCCGGGGCGCAGGACATGCGAGGCGACGGCCGATGCGTCTTCGTCTTCGAAAGCCCCTTTGGCCGGTCACGTCAATCACATGCAACTCATAATGTTGCATGAAACGAGACAGCAAGCTTTCAGCCGTCCTGCACGTGCTGCTGCACATGGCCGAGATGAAGACGCCCGTCACCTCCGAGTCGCTCGCGATCGCGATGCAGACCAATCCGGTGGTGGTGCGCCGGCTCATGGCCGGCCTGCGGCAGTCGGGGTTCGTGAGTTCCGCCAAGGGGCATGGCGGCGGCTGGGTGCTGTCTTGCACCTTGTCGGCGGTGACGCTGGGCGACATCCACAACGCCGTCGGCGCGCCCGCGCTGCTGGCGATGGGAAACCGCACCGAGAGCCCGGGCTGCATCGTCGAGCAGGCCGTGAACGCGGCACTCGACGGCGTGTGCGACGAGGCCGAGGCGCTGCTGCTCAGGCGCTTCAACAGCATCACGCTGGCGGATCTCTCCAGGGACTTTCATCGCCGCATGACTGGCGGCGGCTTCACATTGAAGGACATCGAACATGCGTCATGACGCTCTCATCGTGGGCGGCAGCTTCGCCGGCCTTTCCGCCGCCATGCAGCTCGCCCGGGCGCGACGCAAGGTCTGCGTCGTCGACGCGGGCGCGCCGCGCAACCGCTTTGCCGCCGCGTCGCACGGCTTCTTCGGGCAGGACGGCGTGCCGCCGCTGAAGATGATTGCCGATGCGCGCGAGAAGCTGCTCGCGTATCCCACCGTCGAGTTCGTCAGCGCCAGCGTGGTGGAAGCGAGCGTCGACGGCGCAGCGGGATTCACGGTGTCCTTGAGCAATGGCGAACGCCACGCGGCCGGCAAGCTGCTGCTGGCGTTCGGCGTGCAGGACGGGCTGCCGGAGGTTCCCGGCCTCGGCGAGCGCTGGGGCGAAAGCGTGCTGCACTGTCCGTACTGCCACGGCTACGAGTTCAGCGGGCGCCAGCTGGGCGTGCTCTATCACCACGGAGTGCAACCGCCGGACCACGCGCTGCTGATCGCCGAATGGGGCCCGACCACTCTCTTCCTGAACGGCGGCGAGGCGCCCGATGCCGAGGCATGTGCGAAGTTGCAGGCGCGAGGCGTGACGATCGAGCCGGGTCGCATCGCGGGTCTGGAAGGAGAGGGGCGCAGCCTGACCGGCGTGCGTATCGACGACGGCCGGCTGTTGCCCATCGAGGCGCTCTACGTCGCACCGCGCACGCGCCCGGCGAGCCCGCTGGCCGAGAAGCTGGGCTGCGCCTTCGACGACGGCCCGCTCGGCCGGGTGCTGCGCGTCGACGCCATGAAGATGACTACCGTGCCCGGCGTCTACGCCGCGGGCGATCTCGCGATGATGTTCTCCAACGCCACGCTGGCCTCGGCGGACGGATTGTCTGCTGGCGTATCGATGCACCGGTCGATGGTCTTCGACGTCTGAAGGGGAGAAAAAGAACTTTTTTCGGTGATTCGGAAAAATCGGCCCCAAATCACCCTATAATCTGAGGCTCACGCGGGAATAGCTCAGTTGGTAGAGCGCAACCTTGCCAAGGTTGAGGTCGAGAGTTCGAGACTCTTTTCCCGCTCCACATTGCAGAAAAAGGCCACCTCATCGGTGGCCTTTTTCATTTGGGCGCCTGTTCAGCGGTCCGCGTGCTTCAGCAGGTAGGTGTTCGAGATCGCCTTGAACGACAGCCCGCCGTCCAGACGCTTGAACACCACCCCTTCGCGCGAAGTGCCCGGGTTCAGCGACGGCCCTTCGGCGTACGCCAGCACCCCGGCCATCGATCCATCGAAGCGGTCGAGCGCGGCCACTTCGAGCAGCGGCACGCTGCGCACCGTCGCTCCCAGCACGCGCAGTGCATCGATCACTGCGTTGCGCTCGTCCATGCCGCAGTAAGCGCCACGGTCGATGTCGAATACATCGAAGACGTGGAACTGCTGCCCGCGCAGCTTCTCGGGGTTGCCCTGGATGCCCTCTCCGATGATCTCGCCCTGCAGCGCCAGGTTGCGGCCCAGCGTCGCGAGCGCTTCCAGCAGGCGGTCTTCCCGCGCCACGCGCCACAGGCTGTTGCCCGGGGTTTCGCGCAGCTGCCAGTTGCGCCCGCATACGCCGACAGCACCTGCGTTGTGGAACGCGGTCATGCTCGATCCGTCGAGCTTGACCGTGACCTCGAACGCAAGCCCGTCATTCGCTGCAAGCACTTCCGGCAGGTTCTGGATGCGCTCCTGGTCGGTCTTCGAGATGAAAGAAGGGAACGGGCCTTCCACTTCGCCAGACAGGCAGGCCGGGATCACAGGCTCCCACTTGCCGATGCCCAGCAGCTCCGCCCAATCGCGGTGGCGTAGGTCAGGATCGGCCAGCGCGAGCGCGTCGATCTCCGGGAACTGCGACAGCGACAGGATCAGTCCCTGCGAAATCTGGCCGCGCAGCTTCATCGTGCGAAGCCGAACACCGCGCTGTTCGTTCCAGGTGATCGCGGCTTTTTCGAGAAAGGCGAAGCGCGGGTCGTCGAGCGGCAGGAACGCGTCGATCTCGAAGAAGACGCAGCGATCGCCAACGGCGAACTCCCCCTTCTTGATGACGACGCTCCAGCCTTCGACGACGGCGCATTCGATGGCGTCGGCCCCGGGGATGGGGCGTACGACGTCGACGGTGCGGACGGTGACGAGTTTGCGCATGATTGTTTTCTCCCTGTGGTTGATGGTGACGCAAAAAGAAAAGAGGCCCGGAACCATTCGGTGTCCGGGCCTCTTTGAAAAGAAAGAGTTCTGAAGCGGTGCGCGCTATGCGCCGACTCCACCCGGTGAGGCCTGGTTGCCCGTTTGCTGCTGGCCGATTGCATGGCCCGCGACGTACGCGAACGCGTGACCCGTTGTCGGGTTCGCGTTGTTGACGTTCTTGGCGATGACCAGTGCGGTGCTCACGGAGTGGATTTCGGATAAATGCGGATGGTGTTGTCCGGGATCTTCGCAGCGATGTCGCGAAGGGAGCCGGACTGTAAAGAGTGTTTATGCCGGCGTCAACCCCTCGCCGGCAACACAGTCCCCCGGCTCTCCCCGAACCCGATGCGCGCATGCCCCGGCTTCTCGCACCAGCCGCGCAGCAGCACCGCGTCGCCGTCTTCCAGGAAGCCGCGCTGCTCGCCGTTGGCCAGCGTCACCGGGCTTTGCGCGGCGCGTGTCAGCTCGATGATCGCGCCGGCCTCGCCTTCGCCGGGGCCCGAGATCGTGCCGCTGCCGAACAGGTCGCCCGGGTTCAGGCTGCAGCCGCCCATCGTGTGGTGCGTCACCATCTGCGCCACGGTCCAGTACTGATGCCGGAAGCTGGTCGACGAAAGCCGCGACGCTCCGGTCTTTTCGCTGCGGGCCTTCTCGCTCTCCAGCCACACCTCCAGCCGGATGTCGATCGCGCCGCCATCGCGGTTCGCCGGGTTTTCCAGGTACGCGAGCGGCTGCGGCTCGTTGGCCGGGCGGGTCCATGCCTGCCGGTAGGGCGCGAGCGCTTCCATGGTCACGATCCATGGCGAGATCGTGGTGGCGAAGTTCTTCGCGAGGAAGGGGCCGAGCGGCGCCATTTCCCAGAACTGGATGTCGCGCGCCGACCAGTCGTTGAGCAGGCAGATGCCGAAGATGTGCTCTTCCGCGCGCTCGAGCGGAATGGGCTCGCCCTGCGCGTTGCCCGTGCCGATCCACACGCCGAGCTCCAGCTCGTAGTCGAGCCGCGCGCAGGCCTGGTAGGTCGGCGCCTTCGCGCCCGGCGCCATCGCCTGCCCCATCGGGCGGCGGAAGCGCTGGCCGCTCACGCCGATGGTCGATACGCGCCCGTGGTACGCGATCGGGATCCAGCGGAAGTTGGGCGTCACATCGCCGTCGGGATTCATCAGGCGGCTGATGTTCAGCGCGTGGTCGATCGAGGTATAGAAGTCGGTGTAGTCGCCGATGCGCGCGGGCACGATGTACTCGGCTTCGGCCTGCGGCACGAGGCAGTCGCGCACGGCCTGCACCGCGGCGACGGGCGCGTCGTTCTTCAGCAGGGCGAAGAGTGCGTGGCGCAGTGCCTTCCATGCGGCGGGGCCGAGTGCGAAGAAGTCGTTCAGCGCGGGCTGCGCGGCAGTCTTCGCCGCGTCGAGGGCGAGACCGTCGAGCTGCTGCAGCCTCGCGAGCGCCGCCAGGTCCAGCACCTGGTCGCCGATGGCGACGCCGCCGCGAAATGCCTCGTTGCTGCCGGCGCGGCGGAACACCGCGTGCGGCAGGTTCTGGATCGGGAAGTCGCTGCCCTGCGCGTTGGCCGATTCGACCCAGCTGCGCGCGTGAACGTCGTGCGTATGGTTGAGTGCGATGCTCATGGTGAACGGAACCTCAGGCCGATGCCATCAGCGCGTCGTCGAAGATCGCGACCGCGCGGGTCCAGCCGGCCGACGCGCCGCGGATCTTGTGCGGGAAGCAGCTGATGTAGAAGCCCGTGGGCGGCAGCGCCTCCAGGTTGTGCAGCTTCTCGATGTGGCAGTAGCCGATGTCGCGGCCGGCCTTGTGGCCTTCCCAGATCAGCGAGGCGTCGTGCGTCTCGCCGTACTTCTTGGCGGTGTGCACGAAGGGCGCGTCCCAGCTCCACGCGTCGGTGCCGGTGAGGCGCACGCCGCGCTCCAGCAGGTACATCGTCGCCTCGTAGCCCATGCCCGCGCCGGCGGACACGTAGTCGGGATGGCCGTAGCGCGAACCGGCGCGCGTGTTGACCACCACGATCTCCAGCGGGCTCAGCGTGTGGCCGATGCGCTTGAGTTCGGCCTCGACATCGTCGGCGGTGACCACGTACCCGTCCGCGAAGTGGCGGAAGTCGAGTTTCACGCCGGGCTGGAAGCACCATTCGAGCGGCACGTCGTGGATGGCGATCGCGGGCTTCTTCTCACCCAGCGCCTTGTCCATGGTCGAGTGGAAGTGATAGGGCGCGTCGAGGTGCGTGCCGTTGTGCGTCGACAGCTGCACCAGCTCCACGGCCCAGCCCTCGCCGTCGGGCAGGTCTTCCTTCTTCAGGCCGGGGAAGAAGGGTTCGATCTGCTCGTAGGTCTGCTCGTGCGTGAAGTACTGGATCTTCGGCGCGAAGGCCGGCGGGTCGGAGAGCACATCGTTCTCGAGAAAGATCGAGAGGTCGACGAATTTGCGTGGCATGAAGAGGCTCCTTGTGGGGTGTACGTGTTGGAGGAGGGCAGGAAGACGAAGGAATCAGGGGCGCTGCCAGCGCAGCAGGCGTTGTTCGGCGAAGGCCAGCAATGCGTTGCTCACGAAGCCGATGAGCCCCAGCAGCACGATGCCGGCGAACAGGTCGCTCGCGCGGAAGGCGCGCGCGGCCAGCAGGATGGCCTGGCCCAGGCCGCTCTGCGAGGCGATCATCTCGCCCACCACCGCGACGATCAGTGCGATGGTCAGCGCGAGCCGCATGCCGGCCAGGATGTCGGGCATCGCGTTGGGCAGGCCCATCTTCCAGATGTATGCGGCGCGCGACATCTGCAGGCAGCGCGCCACTTCCGAAAGGCGCGGCTCCACGGCCGCGAAGCCGTGCACCGTGGCCAGCAGCACCGGCCACATCGCGCCGAACGCGACCACGAAGAGCACCATGCCGGGGTTCAGCCCGAAGATGGAGATGGCCAGCGGCAGCAGTGCCGAGGCGGGCAGGGGGCGGATGAATTCGAGCGTGGGCTGCACCCATGCGCGCACCTGGGGCGACACGCCGATGGCCGCGCCCAGCAGCACGCCGAAGAGCGAAGCGAGCAGCCAGCCTTCGACCATGCGGCCCACGGTGGCGCGCGTGAATGCCAGCAGCTCGCCGTTGCCGTCGCCGCCCGCAAGATTCAGCCCCTCGAGCAGGCTGGCGAAAGTGGCCTGCGGCGTCGGCAGGAACACGCGGCTGACCCAGCCCGCGTTGCTCGCCACCCACCACAGCGCGACGAGCGCCAGCAGCACGCCCAGCGATCCGAGCCGGTAAACGCCGACGCGGTTGTCGTTGCCGTTCATGCCTGGACCCCCATGCGCCGCGACACCGCGCGCTGCAGCACCAGCATGCCCGCGTTGACCGCGAAGCCCACCACGCCGATCCAGCCCAGCCAGGCCAGCATCAGCGCCGGGTCGAAGCTCTGCTGCGCGATCATCATCGCGTAGCCCATGCCGTTGGGATTGGCCGCGATCTCCACCGTCACGGCCACCACCAGCGCCACGGCAACGCCCAGGCGCAACGCGACGAACAGGCGCGGCACGATGGCCGGCAGCACGATCTTGAAGGCACGCTCGCGCGCCGAAAGCCCCAGCACGCGGCTGACCTCGAGCAGCCGCGGTTCGACCTGCTGCACCGCCGCCTGCACCAGCACCAGCAGCGGCCAGAAGGTGGCGAAGGCGACGATGGCCAGCTCCATGCGCACGCCGAAGCCGAAGCCCAGCATCGCGAGCGGAATCAGCGCCACGGAAGGCACGGGCCGCAGCACCTCGATGGAGACCGACCCGAGCTGCGCCGCGCGGCGCGAGAGCCCGAGCACCACGCCCAATGCAATGCCGAGCACCGCGCCCAGCAGCAGGCCTAGCGCCGCAGTGCCGAGCGTGAAGCCGGTGGCCTGCCAGAGCGAGCCGTCGAGCGCGGCGCCCGCGAAGGCCTTGGCGGCGGCGCTCGGCGGTGCGAGCGCATCGCTGCCCAGCGCGGCCGCGCGCCGTGCGTACCACTCGAAGGCGCCGATGAGCACGACGGGAAACACCCACGGCCGCAGCCAGCGGAAGAGGCGGTTCTCAGTCATGGCCCTGCTCGATGAAGGCGAACAGCTCGCGGCGCAGCTGCAGGTATTCGGGGTGCTCCTTGGTCGAGAGCTGGTCGCGCGGGCGCGGGATCTTCACGTCGATCATCCGCGCGAGGCTGGGCCGCCCCGGGCCTGGATTGGCCTGCAGCGCGATCACGCGGTCGCCGAGGTAGATGGCCTCCTCCAGGTCGTGCGTGACGAACAGCACCGTGAGCCCGTCCTCGCGCACCAGACGAGCGAGCTCGTCCTGCAGGCTCTGCCGCGTGAGCGCGTCCAGCGCGCCGAAGGGCTCGTCCATCATCATCAGCTCGGGCTTCTGCGCGAGGCAGCGGGCGATCTGCGCGCGCTGCTGCATGCCGCCCGACAGCTGCACCGGAAACTTGTGGCCGTGCTTCGCGAGCCCGACCTTGCCGAGCACGTCGGCGATGCGCGGTGCACGGTCGGTGGCGGGCACGCCGGCCGCTTCGAGCGCGAGGCTCACGTTGCCTTCCACCGTGCGCCAGGGCAGCAGGGCGCGGCCATAGTCCTGAAACACGAAAGCCACCTCGCGCGAGGGCTCGGTCATCTTCACGCCGTTGCGCCGCACCTCTCCCGCGCTCGCGGTGACCAGCCCGCTGGCCGCGCGCAGCAGCGTGGTCTTGCCGCAGCCGCTGGGGCCGACGATGCAGACGAACTCGCCGCGCGCCACGTCGAACGACGTGGGAGAGAGGATCTCGCGCCCGCCGAGGCGGATGGTCACGCCGTCGAAGCGCAGGAAGGGAGTGGCTTGCATCGCGGAGCCGGCTGGCGGATGAAAGGCGCCCGCCGGCAGTGCGGCGCGCGTGGTGACGGGAGAAGGTGCGGCGATCACTTGGCCACCAGCTTCGCCACGTCGATGTTCGTCTTGAGCATTTCCTGCTCCTTCATCAGCCCGGTCCAGTAGGCGAGCTGCTTCTCCGTCACCACGGGGCCGGGCGGCGAGACCTGCACCTTGGCCAGCACGTCGGGCGGCAGCTTGATGTACCTGCCGATCGATGCGCGCACCTTCGCGTCGTTCTTCGGCTGCTGCATGAACGATGCGGCCTCGACCAATGCCTCGCGGAAGGCGCGCGCCGCCGCCGGGTTCTTTGCCACCCACTCGCGCTTGGCCGCGTGCACGATGGTCTGGTTGTTCTCGGGCAGGAAGGTCGAGTAGTACGAGGCCACGTAGCCCGCGCCGCTCTCGGTGATGCGGCTCATGAACGGGTCGGCCGACACCACCGCGTCGACCGAGCCGCCGCGCAGCAGGTCGGCATGCTGCGGGAACGCGGCTTCGACGAAGTTGACCTTGCGGTAGTCCACACCGCTGTCCTTCAGCCAGGCGCGGAAGGTCACGTGCAGGAAGGCGCCCAGGCCCGGCACGCCGATCTTCTTGCCCACGCAGTCCTGCGCGCTCTTGATGCCAGAGCCCGCGCGCGCCACCAGGCCGAAGCCGGTGATGGTCTTCGAAGTGAGGCCGCCGCCGGCCACCAGCACCAGGTCGAGACCGCCGTCCACCGCCTGCAGGAACACCGAGGGCGTGGGGCCGCCGATCTGCAGCGAGTCGGACTGCAGCGCGGCCGGAATCGTCGAGTTCAGCGGAATGAACTTGAGCTCGACGTCGAGGCCGCGCTTCTTGAAGTAGCCCTCTTCGGCGGCCACGAACACCGAGGCGAAGTCGGTCACGGCCGTGTAGCCGAACACGATCTTCGTGGCGGACTGTGCGCGCGAAGGCAGCGCGGCGGCAGCCGATGCCGCGGCGAGCGCCGACAGCAGGGTGCGTCGTTTCATCATGTCTTCTGTCTCCTGGGGGTGGTTTTCTTCTGCGTGGGGCGGGCGGTCTTCGGGCGCGGCAGCGCCGCGCGCAGGCCACCGACGATGAAGTTCACGAGCATCGGCGCCACGGCCGGGTCGGCGCGCTTGTTCTCGCCGAGCGTGAGCCGTTCGATGCGGCTGTCGTTCAGGTGGTGCAGCAGCGCGCCCAGCGCGAACTGGTAGCCCCAGGCCGCCTGGCTGCGCGTGGCGTGAGGCAGCGCGACGTGCAGCGCGTCGATGTAGGCCTCGGCCAGCGGGTCGAAGTAGGCGCGCAGCACGCGGTCGGCTTCCTCGGTGGCGTGATAGAGCTCGCGCGCCACCAGCAGCGCGTAGTACTCGCCTTCGGAGCTCGCGCGCAGTGCCAGCACGGGCGCGGTGAAGGCGTCGATGATGCGCTGCAGCGTGCGCGGATCGTCGGGGTCGATGTTCACGGCGGCCAGGCCCGCGAGACGCGCATCGATCGAGTGCGACCAGTGCTCGAAGATCGCGTGGAAGAGCTCGTGCTTCTGGCCGTAGTAATAGCCCACCAGCGCCAGCGGCACGCCGGCCTCCTCGGCGATCTGGCGGATCGTCACGACGTGGTAGCCGTGCTGCGAAAAAAGCTTCTCCGCCGCCAGCAGGATCGCCTGCTTGCGGTCGGGGCGCGCAGTCTCGATGGCGACTTCTGCCAGGGCCTGCGCCGGAGCGCGCGAGGCGCGGTGCCTTGCGGTGGGTGTGCGGGTACTCATCGGGGCGTATTGAACACTTGTACAAAAACATTGAACACGCGTACAAACCCTGAGGTCAACCCTCATTGAGCACGGTCGTTCGCAGCGCTAACCTCGTGCGATGCCCGCTCCCAACATCCCCCAGATCCGCCTCTACCGAGAATGGCTGCGCGAGACGCGCGGCCTTTCCTTCGACAGCTACGACGCCCTGTGGCGCTGGTCCGTCACCGAGCTCGACGCCTTCTGGCAGAGCATCTGGGACTACGCCCGCATCCAGTCGCCCACGCCGCACACCGCGGTGCTCGCCGAATCGCGCATGCCCGGCGCGCGCTGGTTCCCCGGCGCCCAGGTCAACTACGCGCGCGAGGTGCTGCGCCATGTCGACGCCGCCCATGCAGCCGGCATGCCCGCCATCGTGAGCGACAACGAACTGGGCCAGGTGCGCGAGATGTCGTGGCCCGAGATGCGCCGGCAGGTCGCGTCGGTGGCGCTCACGCTCAAGTCGCTCGGCGTGAAGCGCGGCGACCGCGTCGCGGCCTACATGCCCAACGTGCCCGAGACCATGGTGGCCTTTCTCGCATGCTCCAGCATCGGCGCGATCTGGAGCGTGTGCGCGCCCGACATGGGCACGGCCGCCGTGGCCGACCGCTTCAGCCAGATCGAGCCCAAGGTGCTGATCGCCGTCGACGGCGTGCACTACGGCGGCAAGCCGCTGGACCGCAGCGCCGTGCTGCAGGAGCTGCGCGCACAGCTGCCGAGCGTGCGCAAGCTGCTGCTCGTGAAGTCGCCGTACGCCGCCGGCGCGGTGCCGCACGACGCCGACTGGACGCAGGCCATCGGCCGCGACGACGACGAGGTCGCCGCCTTCGAGCCCGAGTGGCTGCCCTTCGACCATCCGATCTGGATCGTCTATTCGAGCGGCACCACCGGCCTGCCCAAGCCCATCGTGCACGGGCAGGGCGGCATCATCCTCACCATGCATGCCTGCGGCCTGCACAACGACGTGGGCGCGAGCTACGGCACCAACAACTTCGGCGAGCGCTACCACTGGTACAGCTCCACGGGCTGGGTGATGTGGAACTCGCAGCTCTCGGGCATGGCCTTCGGCGCCACCATCTGCATCTACGACGGCAATCCGGCGGGCAGCAAGGAAAAGCCCGACTGGGGCGTGCTGTGGCGCTTCGTGGCGCGCCACGAGGTCACCTTCTTCGGCGCCGGCGCGGCCTACTTCACCAACTGCATGAAGGCCGGCCTCGTGGCGAAGGATTGCGGCGACCTCTCGCGCGTGCGCGCGCTGGGCAGCACCGGCTCGCCGCTGCCCGAGGAAGTGCAGCGCTGGGGCTCGAAGCAGATCCTCGACGCGGGCTCGAAGGAGGTGTGGTGGTGCAACATCTCCGGCGGCACCGACTTCTGCGGCGCCTTCGTCGGCGGCAACCGCGACCTGCCCGAAGTGCCCGGGCAGATGCAGTGCCGCGAGCTCGGCCACGCGGTCGAGGCCTGGAACGAACAGGGCCAGCCCGTCATCGGCGAAGTGGGCGAGCTGGTGTGCACCAGGGCCATCCCGTCGATGCCCCTGTACTTCTGGGGTGACGAGGGCAACGCGCGCTACCTCTCGAGCTACTTCGACACCTACCCCGGCGTCTGGCGCCACGGCGACTGGATCAGGATTGGCGAGGACGGCGGCTGCATCATCTACGGCCGCAGCGACGCCACGATCAACCGCCAGGGCCTGCGCATGGGCACCAGCGAGATCTACAGCGCCGTCGAGGGCCTGCCCGAGGTGCTCGACTCCATGGTGGTAGACCTCGAATACCTGGGCCGCGAGAGCTACATGCCGCTGTTCGTGGTGCTTCGCCCCGGCGTGGCGCTCGACGACGCCATGCGCGCGAGGATCAACAACGCCATCAAGACATCGCTCTCGCCGCGCTTCGTGCCCAACGACATCTTCCAGGTGGCCGAGATACCGCGCACGCTGTCGGGCAAGAAGCAGGAGCTGCCGATCAAGAAGCTGCTGCTGGGCCAGCCCATCGAGAAGGTGGTCAACCGCGAGGCCATGGCCAATCCGGGAAGCCTTGACTGGTTCGTGGCTTTTGCCGCGCGGCGCGCGGAGGCCGCCTCCGCATAATGGGACGCATGAAAAGACGAACCAGCCTCCTCATGTTCTCCGCCATCGCGGGTGCCTCGTTGCTGAGTGCCTGCGCCGTGCCTTCCTCGCCGTCGGCGGGCGGCAGCGCGGCGCAGCTGCGCGTGAGCGGCACCGTCACTTACCGCGAGCGCATCGCGCTCGACCCGGCGGCCGAGATCCAGGTGCAGCTTCTCGACGTGTCGCGCATGGACGCGCCGTCGGTGGTGCTCGCCGAACAGCGCATCAAGGCCAACGGCAGGCAGGTGCCCTTCGCCTACGAGCTGAAGGTCGACGCCGCGCGCATCGATCCGCGCATGCGCTATGCCGTGTCGGCGCGCATCTCGCGCGGCGACCAGCTCCTGTTCATCAACGACACGCAGTACTCCGTGCTCACGCAGGGCGGCGGCACCAGCGCCGACCTCGTGCTGGTGCGCGTCACCCAGGCGCCGCGCTAGCCGCCGATCACGACATCACCAGCTCGTAGAGCACCATGCGCGTCTGCCGGCCGCGCAGTTCCACCTGTTCCTCGATGCGCCGCGCATGCAGCCGGCCATCGAGCCCGGCGAAGGTGGTTTCCGAAATCAGCGCTTGCGTGCCCAGCTGCTTGTTGATGCCCTCGATGCGGCTCGCCACGTTGATCGCATCGCCGAAGGCGGTGTAGGACAGCCGGTCGTTCGAGCCCAGCACCCCCGCGATCACCGTGCCCGTGTGGATACCCACGCGCGTGCGGAACTCGGGCAGGCCCTGCTCGACCCACTTGCGGTTGAGCTCGTCCATTTCCACGTGCAGCTCCAGCGCGGCCAGGCAGGCCTTGTACTCCGCGTCCTTCAGGTCGGAGGGCGCGCCCCACAGCACCATGATGCCGTCGCCGATGAACTTGTCGACCACGCCGCCGTGCCGCGCGAACACGCCGGTCGCCAGGTTGAAGTATTCGGTCAGCATGCCCACCAGCACGTCGGTGTCCAGCGACTCCGAGATGGAGGTGAAGCCCTCCACGTCGGTGAACATCACCGTCACGCGGCGCGGCGAGCCGGAAGGGCCGAGCGCGTGGCCTTCGTCGATCAGCTGGTTGATCACGTCCACCGGCACGAACTTGCTGAAGGCCTTCAGGCTGCGGGCCGAGTCGTCCAGCGCCTGGTCGAGGTGCTGTATCTCGAGCACGCGGCTGGGCTCGCGCGGGAGGTTGTCGAGTTCCAGCAGGCCGATGCGGCGCGCGATGTGCGAGAGGTTCTCCACCGGCGCGGTCACCAGCTTCGACAGCTTCAGCGACATGAACAGCGCGATCATCAGGAAAGCCACCGCAAGCCCCAGTCCCAGGAGCACCGCACGGCGCAGGTCGCCCAGGAGAACGTCCTCCGGCACCCAGCTCACCAGTTGCCAGCCGGTGCTCGGGATGCGCGAGGTCTGAACCAGATAGCGGCGGCCTTCGTAGGCGAAGGAGAACTCCGTGTCGTTGCCGCTGCCCGCCGTGCCGGCGGCCTGCATGTGGGCGTGCAATGCGCCGAGCACGCCGCTGGGCGACTCCAGCTTGTGCAGCACGCCGGGCAGGTCGCTGCGTGCGAGCACGCGGAAGTCGGCGCTCAGCAGCGCGCTGTCGCCGTAGCCGTCGTTGTTGAACTGGCGCACGAATTCCGAAAGCCGGCCGAGCGAAACGTCGCCTGCCACCACCAGCTTCTGCGCGCCGCCCGGGTAGTTGCGCTGGCTGGGCAGCGCGTACGTCACGCCCAGCTCCTGCGCGGCGGCGAACACGTAGGGCTGCGTCCAGACCGGCCCGCCTGCCTTCGAGGCCTGCAGGTACCAGCTGCGCCTGGTCGGGTTGTAGTCGCTGCGGAAGGCTCCCAGGCGCTGGGTGGCGTAGCGCTGCTGCACGTTGGCCTCGGCGTCCAGCGGCAGCTTGTACTGCCAGGTCTCGGTGGTGAAGCCTTCGTCGAGCTCGATGTGGCGCATGGCCGGCACCGGGTAGCGCAGGGCCATCAGCATCTGGCCCCTCTCGTTGCTCACGTAGATGCTGTCCAGCTCGGGCGACTGCTGCAGCAGCGTCCAGAGCAGCTCCGCCGTCTTCTCCGATTGCTCGCCCGCAGGACGCAGGCTGGGCGCGGTGCCCACCGCGTTGATGACCGATTCCGCCTTGTGCAGGAAGGCCCGCACCTTGTCCTCGGTGCGGTCGTGGTTGGCCTTGTGCGCCGACACGCCGACGCGCGACACCAGCCGCTGCGAGCCCCAATAGCCCAGCGACACCAGCAGCAGCGACTGGGCCAGCGCAACCGCGCTGACGATGGTGCCCACGTCCACCCGGAATCGGCGCGAGCGCCCGGGCGGTGCGACGAGCGCAGCCGCGGGCGGCGACGCTCCTGTGACAGATTTGACCGACGGCTTTCCAGCCGCTTCCGGATTCCCGGACGAGTTCTTGTTCATACAGCTCCCTGGCAACCACTCGACGCGCCCGCTGAGCCGAAGCCGCGGGCCGGCTTCCGGCAGGCCCACGGCCCCGATCATTGGCGTCGGGGTCCTGTGGCTGCTCGGAAGCGGGCGTGATTTTCGCCTGAGTTCGGCGTTCCGTGCGGTACTGCACAGCGCCGCCGTGGCCCGGACCTGTCTAGACCAGTCCGGGGAAGCTGCGTAAAAGGAGGCGGCCCCTCAGCGCGCGTCGTGGAAGATGATTCCGAGCGTGTGCCGCCGCCCCGAGCGCACGCGGCTCACGCCGTGTCGCATCGTCACGCGGTAGCTGCCGCGCGTGCCGGCCACCGGCCGCTGGTTGACCGCGAAGATCACCGCCTCGCCCTGCGCGAGCGAAACCACCTCGGCGCGCGACTGCATGCGCGGGCGCTGCTCGGTCAGCACGAACTCGCCGCCGGTGAAATCGCTGCCCGGCTCGCTCAGCAGCACCGTGAGCTGCAGCGGAAACTGCAGGTCGCCGTACAGGTCCTGGTGCAGGCAGTTGTAGTCGCCCTCGTCGTAGCGCAGCAGCAGCGGGGTGGGGCGCTCCTGCCCGGCCGCGTGGCAGCGCGCGAGATATGCGGCGTGCTCCGCCGGATAGTCGGCCGGCTGGCCCATTGCCGCGGCCCATGCGTTGGCCAGCGGCGCGAGGCGCTCGTACAGCGCGCCGCGCCATGCCGCGAGCTTCGGCGGCAGCGGATAGGTGAAGTACTGGTACTCGCCCTGGCCGAAGCCGTGGCGCTGCATCACGACGCGGCTGCGGAAGTGGCGCGGCCGGTCGTACATCGCCACGAGCGCGGCGCATTCCGTCGGGGTGAAGAGCGCGGTGCCGGTGGTGGCGCAGCCGCGGGCGGCGATGTCGGCTTCGATGCGGGGCCAGTCGAGGGCGTCGACCAGGGAGGCGGGGGTTGTCATGGACGCAGTGTCCCGCTTCCGGGCGCGCGGGGCTCGCCGTTTCCGGACGCGGCTTTCCCGCGCGGGCTTTGCGGCGAGGCGGGGCGGCCGTCATCCGTTTTGAGCGATCATGCGCTCATGGCAAGAGAAAAAACCGCTGCACGCGAAGCCGCCACGGGGCAACTGGTCCAGGGCCGGTCGGTCGCCGTGCTGGGGCGCGGCATGGCCCTGGTCAAGGTGGGCAAGGCGCCGCGTCCGGCGGTGCGCCCCGAGGACAACACCACCGTGCTGCTGAAGAAGGCGGCACGCGCGCTCAACAAGCCCGGCATCGACCGTTCGGTGGTCTTCCGCGGGCCCAACGCGGCCAAGGTCTACGCCTACTCCGCCTATCCGCAGGACCCGACCAAGGTCGTGCGCGAAGCGGCCGACGGCACCAAGGTCATCGGCCGCATGGTCGACGGCAGGTTCCGCGCGAGCAAGGCGTGAGCAGCCGGCCGCCGAAGCTCGAAAAGCTGCTGGAGCAGACGCAGGGGCCGCGTCCGGTGGCCTTCGTGCTGGCCGGCCACAACGGCTCCGGCAAATCGACGCTCTGGTATTCGCGCCTCGCGCCGTCGCTGCGGCTGCCGCTGGTCAATGCCGACCGGATGATGATGTCCATCCTGCCCGACGCCAATCCCGCCACCGGACACATCCCTGGCTGGGCCCAACGCCTGCGCGACGACGACGAGCGCTGGCAGATCCTCTCGCAGAAGGGCGTGCGCGCCTTCAAGAGCCTGGTGATGGACCAGCGCATGCCCTTCGCCTTCGAGACCGTCTTCTCGCACTGGAAGCCGCTGCCCGGCGGCGGCCACGAGTCGAAGGCCGACGACATCCGCGCGATGCAGGAGGCCGGCTACTTCGTCGTGCTGCTCTTCGTCGGCCTCGTCTCTGTGGACATGTCCGTCTTCCGCGTGAGCACGCGAAAGCAGCAGGGCGGCCACGACGTGGACCGCAAGAAGCTCGTCGAGCGCTTTCCCCGCACGCAGGCGGCCGTCGGCCACGCGGCGCAGATCGCGAACATGACGCTGATGTTCGACAACAGCCGCTCCGAGAAGAACGCCTTCGCGCTGGTGCGCGCGCAGGCGAAGAAATCGGTTCTCTTCGACGCGCGCGATCCGCAGTTCGACGTGGACCCCGAGCTGCGTGCCGTATGCGACCCATGGCTCGAGAAGGTCACGGGGCCGTTCAGGCCGGCGCGCGCCCCGCAGCCGAAGAAGACCGCCGAGACCGCACCGAAGCAACAGCAGAAGGACCGCAGCACCCCATGAGCACCTCGAACCCATCCTCCGATCAAGCCGCCGGCGACTGGCAACTTCCCTGGACCGGCGGCTGCCGCTGCGGCCAGGTGCGCCTGCGCATCAGCGCGCCGCCGCTGCTGTCGATGGCCTGCCACTGCACCGGCTGCCAGGCCATGAGCGCGAGCGCCTTCTCGCTTTCGCTGGCCATTCCCACGCCGGGCTTCGAGGTGGTGTCGGGCGAGCCCGTCATCGGTGGCCTGCACGGCGCCGACTCGCACCACTACTTCTGCCCGCACTGCAAGAGCTGGATGTTCACGCGCGCCGAAGGGCTCGACGACTTCGTCAACCTGCGCCCCAGCATGCTCGACCGGCATGAATGGGTCGAGCCCTTCATCGAGACCTGGGCCGACGAGAAGCTGCCGTGGGCCTCCACGCCCGCGAAGCACAGCTTCGGCACCATGCCCGCCTTCGACGCCTTTCCGGCGCTGGTCGAGGCCTATGCCCGGGAAGGCGTCCGGCCCGCGAAGAGGTGATGCGCATGACACCCCAGGCCGTTCTCGACCACTACGACCGGGGGCTGCTGTGGCCCGCCGATCGCCCGCTCCCGATCGCGGCGGACGTCGACGCCGCATACCAGCAGGCGCTGGCCCTGCGCGCGCTGCGCACCGCTCGCGGCGAACGGCCCGTGGGCTACAAGATCGGCTTCACCAACCGCACGATCTGGCCCCGCTACGAGGTCTATGCGCCCATCTGGGGCACCGTGTGGCACACCACGCTCGCGCGCAGCAGCGGCGGCACGGGCAAAGTGAGCCTCGACAGGCTCTGCCAGCCGCGCCTGGAGCCGGAGGTCGTCTTCGGCATCGCCGCGACGCCGCCGCGCGACGCCACGCTGGAAGACCTGTTCGGCTGCATCGCATGGCTCGCACCGGGCTTCGAGATCGTGCAGTCGCACCTGCCCGGCTGGAAGTTCACCGCCGCGGACACCGTGGCCGACGGCGGGCTGCATGCGCGCCTGCTGATCGGGCGCGAGACGCCGGTCGGCCGCTTCGCCACCAGCGCCCATGCGCTCGACGAACTGCTTGGCCGCGCTCGCGTGAGGCTCTACCGCGGCGATGAACTTATCGAAGAAGGCAAGGGCGCCAACGTGCTCGATGGCCCGCTGCATGCCCTGCACCACTTCAACCAGGAACTGCAGCGCTGCCCCGGCGCGCCGGCGCTGATGCCCGGCGACGTGGTCACCACCGGCACCTGGACCGATGCCTGGCCGCTGGAGCCCGGCCAGTCATGGCGCGCCGAGTTCGACGCGCCCTTCGATTCGCTCGGCATCACGCTGCGCTAGCAACGGCTCGTGCCGTTCAGAGCGGCGCGATCGGAATGCAGATGTCGCATTCGAAGGCGCCGGTCTTTTCGTCGAACGCACCGCACGGCGGGTAGTACTCGAACGCCGGCCGGTTGTCGATCTGGAAGCCGCTGGCTGGCAGCCAGTCGCGCAGCACCCTCGCCCAGGCTTCGTTGATCTCCTGGGGCAGGCCCTTGAACTTCATCGCCGCATAGCGCCCGCCGGGCAGCACCGTCTTCTGGAAGCCGCCGTCCGGCACGAAGTCTTCGGGCACTTCCACGGCGGCGTCGTAGCGCGACTGCTCCGGCGCCGTGATGCTTGGGTCGTCGTGGCTGATGCCGTAGCGCGGGTTCGACCACAGCTTGCGGGCGCCGATCCACGGCGCCACCTTCGTTTCCCAGAAGACGCCCACGGGCGCGCCGAACGGGCCCACGTAGCGCAGGTAGGCGATGGTGACGGGCGGGCGGGTGATGAGTTCGACGTTCATGGGCATGGCCTCCGTTGGCGCGGTGTCGCGCGGTGAAGGCTCATTCTTCGTGAAGCCGTGCAAGGCGATCTGATCAGGATTGCTTTCCGTGTCGGCCGGTGACCAGCGGTGCACCGCGCGCCATGCCGTTGGCGAGCTGCCGAAGCGTGCGCGGAACGCCCGCGAGAACGCCTCGCCCGAACCGAAGCCCACCGACAGCGCCGCGTCGAGCACCGACACGCGCGGCTGCGTCGCGAGCCGCAACGCGGCGACTTCCACGCGCCGGCGGCGCACGTAGTCGCCCAGCGTCTCGCCGGCCCAGGCCGCGAACAGCCGGTGGAAGTGATAGGCCGAGAAATGCGCCACGTCGGCCAGTTCGGCGAGTTCGAGCGGTTCGTCCAGGTGTTCGTCGATGTGCGTCAGCACCTTGTGCATGCGCCATTCGTATTCGGACCGGCTGTCTCGCTTCATGGCGTACTCAGCCTTGCCGCGCCTGCTCCAGCAGCCAGTCGCTGAAGAACTTCAGCAGCGGCCGCTGGTCGGCCCGCTCGGGCGTCACGAGGTAGTAGTTGCGCTCGCCCGAAAGCGGCCGCGCGCAGGCCACCACCAGCTCGCCGCGCGCTAGTTCGTCGGCCACCAGCATGGTCGGCATCAGCGCCACGCCGAGCCCGTGCGACGCGGCGGCGGCGAGGATGGAGAACAGCTCGTAGCGTGGCCCGCCGCGCGCGTTGGGCGCATCGATCTGCTGCGCGTCGAACCACTGGCGCCAGCCGTCGGGGCGCGTGCTCTGCTGCAGCAGCGGCATCTTCGCGATGGCGGCGGGCGTCACGGCCTTGCCGCGCGGAAGCAGGGCGGGGCTGCACACCGGCACCACGTCCTCGTGCATCAGCAGCAGCGCGCGCGTGCCGGCCCAGTTCTCGACCTGCGCGGGCGTGCCGGCGTACAGCGCGGCGTCGAACTCCGCGTCGGCGAAGAGAAAAGGCCGGGTGCGCGTCTCGATGTGCACCACCACGTCGGGCTGCAGCGCCGCGAAGCCCTTCAGGCGCGGCATCAGCCAGCGGGTGGCGAAGGTGGGCACGGCCGCGAGCGAGAGCGAACCGCCTTCGCCCTGGTGCGCCATGGCGTCGAGCGTGTCGCGCTCCATCGCCTCCAGCCGTTTGGCTGTCTGCCGCGCGTAGGCCGTGCCGCTGGCCGTGAGCGCCACGCCGTGCCGCGTGCGGCGGAACAGCGCCACGCCCAGGAAGGCCTCGAGCGTGCCGATCTGGCGCGACACCGCGCTCTGCGTGAGGGCGAGCTCCTGCGCGGCGCGGGTGTAGCTCTCGTGGCGCGCGGCGGCGTCGAAGCACACGAGGGTCTGCAGGGGCGGGATCTTGCGGCGCATGTATGCCTCGGCTGTATGTATGGATTCGATGGTTCGTCAATGGAGAAGCCGGTCGAACATCTTGCAAGACATTCTACGAACGCATATCTGGGTGCGGAATCCTCGTTTGCGTCATGGCCCCCGCGTGGCTAGCATCGCCCCATTCCCCCTCTTTTCTCTTTTTCCCCTTTTCCGGAGACAGCCACATGGCCGCCAAAGCGCAATTCCACTGGGACGACCCCCTTCTTCTCGACCAGCAGCTGACCGACGAAGAACGTATGATCCGCGACGCGGCCAATGCCTACTGCCAGGAGCGCCTGGCTCCCCGCGTGCTCGAAGGCTTCCGCACCGGCGAGACCGACCCCGCCATCTTTCGCGAAATGGGCGCCCTCGGCCTGCTGGGCCCGACCATTCCCGAGCAGTACGGCGGCCCCGGCCTCAACTACGTGGCCTACGGCCTGATCGCCCGCGAAGTCGAGCGCGTCGACTCCGGCTACCGCTCGATGGCCAGCGTGCAGAGCTCGCTGGTGATGGTGCCGATCTTCGAATTCGGCTCCGAGGGCCAGAAGCAGAAGTTCCTGCCCAAGCTCGCTACCGGCGAATGGATCGGCTGCTTCGGCCTGACCGAGCCCGACCACGGCTCCGACCCCGGCAGCATGGCCACGCGCGCCAAGAAGGTTCCGGGCGGCTACTCGCTCACCGGCTCGAAGATGTGGATCAGCAACTCCCCCATCGCCGACGTGTTCGTGGTGTGGGCCAAGGAAGTCAGCGAGAGCGGTGCCGTCGGCCCGATCCGCGGCTTCGTGCTCGAGAAGGGCATGAAGGGCCTGAGCGCCCCCGCCATCCACGGCAAGGTCGGCCTGCGCGCCAGCATCACCGGCGAGATCGTGATGGACGGCGTGTTCTGCCCTGAAGAGAACGCCTTCCCCGAAGTGCAGGGCCTGAAGGGTCCCTTCACCTGCCTGAACAGCGCCCGCTACGGCATCTCGTGGGGCGCGCTCGGCGCCGCCGAAGACTGCTGGCACCGCGCCCGCCAGTACACGCTCGACCGCAAGCAGTTCGGCCGCCCGCTGGCCGCCAACCAGCTCATCCAGAAGAAGCTGGCCGACATGCAGACCGAGATCACGCTGGGCTTGCAGGGCAGCCTGCGCCTGGGCCGCATGAAGGACGAGGGCATCGCCGCGGTGGAAATCACCTCGATCATGAAGCGCAACAACTGCGGCAAGTCGCTCGACATCGCCCGCATGGCGCGCGACATGATGGGCGGCAACGGCATCAGCGACGAGTTCGGCGTGGCCCGCCACCTGGTGAACCTCGAAGTGGTCAACACCTACGAAGGCACGCACGACATCCACGCGCTGATCCTGGGCCGCGCCATCACCGGCATCGCCGCCTTCTCGAACTGATCCGCGCATGACCGGCAAGCCCGCAGCACTCGACGGCATCAAGGTTCTGGACCTCTCCCGCGTGCTCGCGGGCCCGTGGTGCACGCAGATCCTCGCGGACCTGGGCGCCGACGTCGTCAAGATCGAGCGCCCCGGCGTCGGCGACGACACGCGTACCTGGGGCCCGCCCTTCATCAAGGACGCGAACGGCAACGACACCGACCAGGCCAGCTACTTCACCGCCTGCAACCGCAACAAGCGCTCGGTCACGGTCGACATGGCCACACCCGACGGGCAGGCGCTGTTGAAGCAGATGGCGGCGCAGGCCGACATCGTGGTCGAGAACTTCAAGACCGGCGGCCTCAAGCAGTACGGCCTCGACCACGAGAGCCTGCGCGCGGCCAACCCGCGCCTCATCTACTGCAGCGTGACCGGCTTCGGCCACGACGGCCCGTATGCCGAGCGCGCGGGCTACGACCTGATGATCCAGGCCATGACCGGCATGATGAGCATCACCGGCCGTCCCGACGACGTGCCCGGCGGTGGCCCGCTGCGCGTGGGCGTGGCGCTGACCGACCTGTTCACCGGCGTCTACGCCAGCACCGCCATCCTGGCCGCGCTGCAGGTGCGCGATCGCACCGGCGAAGGCCAGCACATCGACATGGCGCTGCTCGACGTGGGCATGGCCATCCTCGCCAACCAGGCGAGCGCCTTCCTCAATACCGGCAAGGCGCCCGGGCGCCAGGGCAACACGCACCCCAGCCTCGCGCCCTACCAGGACTTCCCGACGCAGGACGGCGCGATGCTGCTGGCCATCGGCAACAACGGGCAGTTCGCGCGCTTCTGCGAGGCCGGCGGCCACCCCGAATGGGCGACCGACGCGCGCTTCGCCACCAACACCCTGCGCGTGAAGCACCGCGGCGTGCTCATTCCGATGATGGAAGAGCTCACGCGCACCCGCACCACCGCCGCGTGGGTCACGCTGCTCGAAGACAAGGCCGTGCCCTGCGGCCCGATCAACGACATCGCGCAGGCCTTCGACGACGCGCAGGTCAAGGCGCGAGGCCTCGCGGTCACGCTGCCGCGCGACGCGGGCGACGGCGTCGCCAGCATCACCGGCGTGGCGAGCCCGCTGCGCCTTTCGGGCACGCCGCCCGTGCTGCGCCATGCACCGCCGGCGCTGGGCCAGCACACGCAGGAGGTGCTGGCGGAAATGGGCATCGACGCGGCCCGCTTCGAGGCCCTGCGTTCGGCCGGCGTGGTCTGAACCGATGAGCAGGCCCGCATGACGAACCCGATGCGCCAGCCACCGTTCTCGGTGCTGCGCATCGACCACGTCGTGCTGCGCGTGAAGGACGCCGAGCGTTCCATCGCCTTCTACTGCGGCGTGCTGGGCTGCACCGTCGAGAAACGCCGCGACGACCTGGGGCTCGTGCACCTGCGCGCCGGGGCCAGCCTGATCGACCTCGTCACGCCCGACGGCCCGCTGGGCAGGCAGGGCGGGGCGCTCGCCGGCACCGAAGGCCGCAACGTCGACCACCTCTGCCTGCGCATCGAGCCCTTCGACGAGGCGGCCATCCGCGCGCTAATGGCGCAGAACGGCGTCGCGGTGCACGGCGAGGTGCAGAACAACTTCGGCGCCGAGGGCAACGGCCCCTCGATCTACATCGCCGATCCCGACGGCAACAGCGTCGAGCTCAAGGGCCCTGCGGCCTGAGCCTTCCTTCTTCCTGATCCCCTCCGTCCGGAGATTTGTACGCCACTGTGTCTGCATGGCGCAGCGGACACACGCGCATGCAAACCGGCCGGTGGTTCGACACATCGCGGATACAGCCCGTCGATGTAATTCCCGCATCGCCAACGATGCGCACGCAGACGAGGCGATGGAGCCCACAACCAAGTCTTTCGAACCACCTTCCAGTCCAAAGGAATCTCCATGACCGACAAGCAAGTCCTCTACACCGGCAAGACCCACACCACCGGCGGCCGCCTCGGCGCATCGCGCAGCAGCGACGGCCACCTGGACATCCAGCTCTCGCCCCCCGGCGGCAACGGCACGGGCACCAACCCCGAGCAGCTGTTCGCGGCCGGCTGGTCGGCCTGCTTCATCGGCGCCATGGGCAAGGCTGCGGGCACGCTGAAGGTCAAGCTGCCGGCCGACCTGTCGGTGGACGCCGAGGTCGACCTCGTGCTCCAGGAGGGCCAGTACTTCCTGCAGGCGCGCCTGAACATCAGCCTGCCCGGCCTCGACCGCGAAACCGCGCGCGCCGTGGTCGACACCGCGCACCAGACCTGCCCCTACTCGAAGCTCACGCGCGGCAACATCGACGTGGAGTTGAACTTGGTCTGAGCGGTGCGGCCTGCCGGCGCCAGTGGCGCTAGGCAGGCTCGCGCACGGATTGCGCTTCCCTGCAACTCAAGCGACCTCCCTTTTTGGTGAGCTGAAGATAGCGCTGTAGGCATTGAAAGCCTGGCGCTGGTGATGCGCTTGGACGGCCACCTTCATCGCGGAGCCTGGCGGAGAATCGGTGAGCGCCATATTGCGCAGAACGGTCCTTGGGGAGATTTCGATGTCTGAACGCTCTTGTGCGATACACGTCGTGTTGGAGCGGACCGCGCCATGACTCAGCCGACAAAGGTCGAGGCGGTCGCGTTGCCTGTCGCGGTCGACGACCACGATGTCAGTGAGATCGTGCGCATCGACTATGCAGCGCGAAAGCTCACAGTCGTCGCGCGGGCTCCCAAGAGCAACACGTTGATCGGTATCAGATTCGACGACGTCGTGGCCTACAGGGTCATGGATGAGCGCGATCTTGCCGAATACTGGCCAGCCTGCTCTTCTCCGAACTGCTCGGTGTTCTCAATTCAATCTGGTGGGTGGCTGTCACAGGAGTCCACTCGCCCTGGCAGTTGCATCGGATTGTTCTATGGCGATGTCCGTGAATACCTGGTGACCAGCGTGGCCGAATGCGTCTCCGTTCTTTGCATCGGTGAGCCGCGGATTGAGCCGGAGTACCGCAAAAGCTAGGCTGCCCGCCCGATAGTCGCCACGCCAAACACGATCACGCCCAGCACGAGGTTCACCGTCACCAGCTTGCGCACGGTGTTCAGCCGCGCGGCCGCCGTTGGCCAGGCGCTTTCGTCCACCGCGCGCCGCATGGCCCTGAATACCGAGGCGCGGATGTAGACGTAGATGGCGAGCATCACGATCGCGATGCTCATCATCGCCTCGATGCGCCAGTGCAGGCCGCGGAAGCCGCCGCCCGCGACGATCATCGCCACGCCGGTCGCGAAGAGCAGCGTGACCGATGCGTCCACCCCCACGAAGAAGCGCCGCAGCGTCGCGGCCATCATGCGCAGGCGCAGCGGCGGCTCCAGCGTGGCGACGGCCGAGGGGCGCACCGCGAAGTGCATGGTCGCCATGCCGCCGACCCAGAAGGCGGCGCAGAGCAGGTGGATGAAGAGCGGGATGACGTAGGACATGGGGCCCGATCAGAACACCGAAGGGGCGTGGCGCGCAATGTCGTGCCTCATGCCCCGCGCTTCCCGGTTTTCCTGGCCGCCTTTTCGACCTTGTCCGCCTTGCCCGTCCCTTCCGGCTTCTCCTCGCCGCCGCCCCCGGAGGCATAGCGGCGCATGTCGGCCACCACGCAGCGCAGCAGCTCCGCGGCCGCCGGCGACAGCATGCGCCCGTGGCGCGACACGATGTGCGAGCGGCCCTGCGACAGCAACGGGTTCTTCATCGGCAGCTCGACCAGTTCCGGATTGCTCGCGTTGGGCGTGAGCGAGATGCGCGTGCCCAGCGCATAGCCCAGCCCCGCCGACACGAAGTGCCCGAGCGCGCTGAACGAGGTGGTGGTCAGCAGCGAGGGCAGGCGCACGCCTTCGCTGATCTCGGCGGCCTCGATGTGCTGGCGCACGCCGAAGCTTCGGTGCAGTGTGGCGCCCGCGTAGGGCAGCAGGTCGCTCAGCTTGAGCGGGCGGCCCAGCTGCGTGAGCGGATGCGAAGCCAGCACCAGCGCCTGGATCGGCTGCGGGTGCGAATGGTGCGAGGTCAGCCGCTCGTCCTTGGGCGGCTGGAACAGCAGGCCGACGTGGGCCCGCTCCTCCACCACCCGCTGCACGATCTCGTCGGTGCTCGCCACGTCGAGGTCGATGGTGATCCGCGGGTGCGTGGTCATGAAGTCGCGCAGGCTGTGGCGCATGAGCCAGTCGACGTATCCCTCGCCGGCCACGATGTCGATGTGGCCGCGCTCGATCTTGCGGATGCCGTCCATCTGCGCCATCAGGTGCTGCTTCTGGCTGTTCTGGCGCCGCACGTAGCCGGCCAGCATCTGGCCCGCGTCGGTGGCGATCACGCCGCGCCCGTGGCGCTCCAGCAGCGGCAGCCCGCACTCCTGCTCGAGGATGCCGATGGCCCGGCTCACGGCCGACGGGTCCATGTCGAGCACCTCGGCGGCGCCGCGCACGGAGCCGCTCTCGAGTACCTGCATGAAGTAGCGCACGCGGCGCGTGTCGAGCCTGTCGTCCATGGCCTTCGTCTCCTGAGTGTTGCATTCAATGCAACAAATATGTCGATTCACGGTCATTGATGCAAGAGGCCGGCAACCCCAAACTCGCCGGCACCCCGCAGGTCCTGCGCCACACGATGCCCCACGCGATGACATCCGCCGCCTCCACCACGCTCGCCGCCGCTGCCCCTTCTTCCTCGGCTTCCGGAAAACTCAGGCTCGCGCTCGTCACCCTGGCCGTCGTGGCCGCGGCCGAGCTGATCGGCCCGGTGCAGTTCAGCGTCGGCCCGGGCAAGGTGGCGCTGCTGCCGATGCTGTGGGCGCTGCTGATTGCGGCCGCATGGGGCATCGCGCACCGCCGCGTGCCGGGCGTGGTGCGGGTGGCGACCGCCGAGCAGTCCTTCGCCGGCGGCCTGCTGAACGCGGGCCTGCTGCTCTTCGTGGTGAAGCTGGGCCTCACGGTCGGCGCCGCGCTGCCGCAAGTGAAGCAGGCCGGCTGGGCGCTGCTGTTCCAGGAGTTCGGCCATGCGCTCGGCACTCTGGCGCTGGGCCTGCCGCTGGCGCTGCTGCTGGGCATCAAGCGCGAGGCGGTGGGTGCCACCTTCTCGGTGGGCCGTGAGGGCAACCTCGTGATCATCGGAGAGAAGTACGGCATGGCCTCGCCCGAGGGTCGCGGCGTGCTGGCCGAGTACATCACCGGCACCGTGCTGGGCGCGCTCTTCATCGCGGTGCTGGCGGGCTTCGTCGCCAGCCTGCACGTCTTCGATCCGCGCTCGCTGGCCATGGGCGCCGGCGTGGGTTCGGGCAGCCTGATGGCGGCGGCGCTGGGCGCCATCGCCGCGCAGCAGCCGGCCGAGATGCTGCCGCAGCTCACCGCCATTGCCGCCGCGTCGAACCTGCTGACCACAGTGGTGGGCTTCTACTTCACGCTGTTCCTGTCTCTGCCGCTGTGCTCGTGGCTCTACGGCAAGCTGGAGCCGGTGTTGGGCCGCTTCTCGAAGCGCGGCTCGCAGGACGCGGGCACGGCGGCCGTCTCGCAGGCCAGCGTCGGCCATGGCGGCGCGATGTCGCTGCGCGACACGCTCATCGCCTGGGCGGTGGTGGGCGGCGGCGTGCTCATCGGCAATTCACTGACTTACAAGGTGCCGGTGCTGGTGTCGCTCGAAGGCCTGGCTGCGGTGGTGGTCATCGCACTGATCGTCGAGGGCATCAAGCGCCTCGTGCCGCGCCTGCCGATGGTGCTGGTGCTGTCGGTGGTGGCCACGGTGGCGGGCATTCCGGGGCTGTTTCCTTTCTCCGACGCGCTGATTGCGATCACCGGCAAGCTCAATTTCCTGGCCTTCACCACGCCGGTGCTCGCGCTGGCCGGCTTCTCGGTCGCGAAGGACCTGCCGGTGTTCCGCCAGCTGGGCTGGCGCATCGTTGTGGTGTCTCTTACCGCCACCGCCGGCACCTTCCTCGGCGCCACGGTGATCGCCGAATTCTTCCACTGACCCCATTCCGCGAGAGAGCTGAAAAGAACCATGTACCGCGACCCCGAAATCGCCGAAGACACCCGCGCCCGCATGCTGGCCTGGCGCCGCGACATCCACGCCAACCCCGAGACCGCCTTCGAGGAGCACCGCACCGCCAACGTCGTCGCCAACGCGCTGATGCTGATGGGCCTGTCCGTGCACCGCGGCCTGGCCGGCACCGGCGTGGTCGGCACGCTGAAGAACGGCGAGGGTCCGAGCATCGCGCTGCGTGCCGACCTCGACGCGCTGAACATGCAGGAGCTGGGCACGCAGCCGCACGCCTCGAAGTGCGTGGGCAAGATGCACGCCTGCGGCCACGACGGCCACACCGCGATGCTGCTGGGCGCGGCCGAGCACCTGTCGCGCCACAAGCCCTTCAAGGGCACGGTGCACTTCGTGTTCCAGCCCGCCGAGGAGAACGAGGGTGGCGGCCGCGTGATGGTCGACGAGGGCCTGTTCGAGCAGTTCCCGGCCGACGCCGTCTACGGCATGCACAACTTCCCGAGCCTGCCGCGCGGCCGGTTCGCTATCCGCAAGGGCACGATGACGGCCTTTCTCGACACCTTCGAGATCGTCGTCACCGGCAAGGGCAGCCACGGCGCAATGCCCGAAACCGGCATCGACTCGGTGGTGGTCTCGGCCCAGCTCGTCAACGCGCTGCAGACCATCGTGAGCCGCCGCACCGGCGCCACCGATTCGGCCGTGGTGAGCGTCACGCAGATCCACGGCGGCGACACCTGGAACGTGATCCCCGAGACAGTGGTGCTGCGCGGCACCGTGCGCACGCTCGACCCCGGCATCCAGGACCAGACCCAGGCCGCCATGCAGCAGATTTGCGACGGCGTGGCCGCCACGCACGGCGCGAAGGTGGCGCTCGACTACCGCCGCGGCTACCCCGGCGTGGTCAACACGCCCGCCGAGACCGACGCCGCCATCGCCGCGGCAGCCAGCCTGGTGGAGCTTGCGCAGGTGCACATCGACATCCCGCCCGCCATGGGCTCGGAAGACTTCGCCTTCATGCTGCAGAAGCGCCCGGGCGCCTACATCGGCATCGGCGCGGGCGAGGGCCCGAACGACCCGAACGTGCACAACCCGTACTACGACTTCAACGACAACATCCTGCCGCTGGGGGCGGCCTACTGGGTGGCACTGGTCAAACAGCAGCTTCCTGCATCAAGAGATGAGAGCATGATGCGCTGATGCTCTCAGTCTTCGACATCTTCAAGATCGGCATCGGCCCCTCCAGCTCGCACACCGTCGGGCCGATGCGCGCGGCGCTCATGTTCGCGCAGTCGCTCGACCGGCGCGGCGTGCTCGCCCAGGTGGCACGGCTGCATGTGGACCTGTTCGGTTCGCTAGGCGCCACCGGCCACGGCCACGCGACCGACCAGGGCGTGATCCTCGGCCTCTTCGGCGACGCGCCCGACACAGTGCGGCCCGAGACCGTGCAGCCCCGGCTGGAGGAGTTGCGCCGCACCGGCCGGCTGAGCCTTCTGGGCACCACGCCCATCGACTTCGACCGCGTGCGCGACATCGCCTTCCGCGGCGAGGAGTCGCTGCCCGAGCACCCGAACGCCATGTGTTTCACCGCCTTCGCGGCCGATGGCGTCACGCTGGCCGAGGGCAGGTACTTCTCGGTCGGCGGCGGCTTCGTCGTCGAGGGCGGGCAGGCCGTGGCCGCCACGGTGGCAGCCACCGCCGCCGTGCCGCATCCCTTCTCGACCGGTGACGAGCTCATGGCGCAATGCCGCGACAACGGCCTGTCGGTGGCCGCGCTGGTGATGCGCAACGAATGCGTGTGGCGGCCCGAGCCCGAGGTGCGCAGCGGCCTGCTGCGCATCTGGGGCGTGATGCAGCAGTGCGTGCAGCGCGGCTTCGGCATCGACAACCCGCTGGCGGCGCAGGCGCTGCCCGGCCCGCTGCGCATGCGCCGCCGCGCGCCCGAACTGCACCGCGAGCTGCTCGCACAGGCCGGCGCAGCCGATCCGCTCGCGGCGATGGACTGGGTCAACGCCTTCGCGATGGCGGTGAACGAGGAGAACGCCGCCGGCGGCCGCGTGGTCACCGCGCCCACCAACGGCGCGGCCGGCGTGGTGCCCGCGGTGATGCACTACTACCAGCGCTTCGTGCCGCAGGCGAGCGACGAAGGCATCGTCGACTTCCTGCTCACCGCCGCCGCCATCGGCATGCTCTACAAGACCAACGCCTCCATCTCGGGCGCCGAGGTCGGCTGCCAGGGCGAGGTCGGCGTGGCCTGCTCGATGGCGGCCGGCGCGCTGGCCGCGGTGCTCGGCGCGACGCCGGCGCAGGTCGAGAACGCGGCCGAGATCGGCATGGAGCACAACCTGGGCCTCACCTGCGACCCGGTCGGCGGCATGGTGCAGATACCGTGCGTGGAGCGCAACGCGATGGGCGCGGTGAAGGCCATCAACGCCGCGCGCATGGCGCTGCGCGGCGACGGCAGCCACTACGTGTCGCTCGACGCGGTGATCCGCACCATGAAGCAGACCGGCGAGGACATGAAGGCGACCTACAAGGAAACCTCGCTCGGCGGCCTCGCGGTGAACGTGGTGGAGTGCTGAGCGCCCTCAGGTCGCGCCGGGCTCAGGGCACGAACATGTCCCACGGCCCCTTGCCTGTCGGCAGCCGCGGCCGCGCGGTGAGCGAAGCCAGCGGCTCGCCGGCCTCGTAGCGCGCGGCCAGCTCGACGGGGTCGAACACCACGCCCATGAAGTTCTCGGCGTAGGCGCCGCCCGCGAAGAAGGCGTCGACTTCCTCGGCCGTCTCGAACACGTCGTGCTGCAGCTCCAGCCGGTGGCCGTCGGGGTCGCGGTAGTACATCGAGATCGTCGGCCCGTGGTTGATGCACCAGTAGGGCAGGATGCCGCGGGCCGCCAGCCGTCGGTGGTTGGCCAGCAGCTCGCCGAGCGAGCCGTAGGTGAAGGCGATGTGTTCCAGCCCCGTGCTCGCGTCGGCCTCGTGCTTCAGCCCCGGCGGCGCGATCAGGCCGATGCGGTGATGCTCGTCGTCGTAGCTCAGGAAGCACAGCATTTCGTTCTCGAAGGCCACGCGGGCTTGCAGCACCTCCAGGTACCAGTCGCGCGAGCGCTCGAGCTCGCCCACGCGCAGCACCACGTGCGCGAGCTTGACTGGGCGCAGCGCGGCGTGCGCGAAGTCGGGCAGGGGGCGGCGCGCGGGCAGGGCGAGTTCGTCGTTCATGGGTGTCTCCTTTTCTTCTTCGAAGGGCGGTGCGTTCAGGTGGCGTCGGGCTCGGCCACCACGCGGTTCTCGATGTGGCCGATGCCCTCGATCTCCACGCGCACCACGTCGCCCGGCACCAGGTAGCGCGGCGGGTCCATCAGGCCGCCGACGCCGGCGGGGCTGCCGGTGCTCAGCACGTCGCCAGGCTCCAGCGTGAAGGCGGTGCTCAGCTCGACCAGCATCGCCTCGATGCGGTGGATCATCTGCGCCGTGTTGCCGTCCTGGCGCAGCTCGCCGTTGACCCAGGTGCGCAGCCGCAGCGCGTGCGGATCGGCGATCTCGTCGCGCGTCACCAGCCAGGGGCCAAAGGGCCCGTGCGTGTCGAAGGACTTGCCCAGCGTGTGCGTCGGCGCGCGCATCTGCCAGTCGCGCACGCTCATGTCGTTCACGACCACGTAGCCGGCCACCATCGCCATTGCGTCCTCGGCGCGAACATGGCGGCAGCGCCGGCCTATCACCACGCCCAGCTCGCCCTCGTAGTCGAACTGCCCGGACACGCGCGGCTTGTGCACCGCGTCGAAGGGGCCGGCCACGCATGAGACCTGCTTGTTGAACCACACCTGCCCCGGCGGCCGCGTCAGGCCGAGCTTCGCGGCTTCCTCGAGGTGCGAGGCGTAGTTGCCGCCGAGCCCGAGGAACTTGCGCGGCGCGGGAATCGGCGCGGCCAGCCGCACCTCGGACAAGGCCAGGCGCGGCGCATCGGCCAGCGCCGCGCGCAGCCAGGCCATGCCTTCGTCGCCGCGCGCGAGCAGTTCGAGCAGCCCCGCGGGCGCGCCGGGCCGTGCGCTCAGGTCGGCGACTTCATCGTCGTTTCGGACCACGCCGAAGCGAAGCGTGTCGCGGTGGTGGAAGCTGGCGAGTTTCATGGCGTGTGCGCGGGCAGGTGGTTGACCGGGAGGTGGTCGATCGATGATGCTGGTGGAACGAACGCGGAACAATTCGCCATGAAAGAACGGATCGTTCCGCCAGCAGAACGAAGAAGACCTGAAAAGACCGGAAGAGACATGGAAGACTTCAACGACCTCGCCCTTTTCGCCCACGTGGTCGAGCAGCAGGGCTTCAGTGCCGCCAGCCGGCACCTGGGCATTCCCAAGTCGCGCCTGAGCCGGCGCGTCTCGCTGCTCGAGGAGCGCATCGGCGTGCGCCTGCTGCAGCGCAGTTCGCGACGGCTGCTGCTCACCAGCGTGGGCCGGCAGTTCTACGAGCGCTGCCAGGCGACCGTGGCGGCCGGCGAGGAAGCCTTCGACGTGGCGCGGCAGGCCACCGCGCAGCCGCAGGGCCTGCTGCGCGTGAGCTGCCCGTTCACGCTCGCGCAGTTCTGGCTCACGCCGCTGATTCCGTCCTTCATGCGCACCTTTCCCGGCGTGCGGCTGCAGCTGGAGGTGAGCAACCGCCGCGTCGACCCGCTGCAGGAGAACATCGACGTGGTGCTGCGCGTGCGGCGCCCGCCCTTCGAGGATTCGAGCCTGGTCGCGCGCCCGCTGGGCGGCACCGTCGACGTGCTGCTGGCGAGCCCCGCGCTGGTGGAGCGGCTGGGCATGCCGCAGTCGCTCGCCGACCTGGCTGCGTGGCCCGTGCTGTCGCTGCCCGCGGAGAACGAGCGCTACCGCTGGGCACTGGAGCGCGGTGCCCAGTCGCATGATTTCGCTTTCACGCCGCACTTCGTGACCGATGACATGTTCGCGCTGAGGCACCTGGCGGAGCAGGGCATGGGGCTCGCGCTGCTGCCCGAGATCATGTGCCGCGATGCCCTCGCCGACGGCAGGCTGCTGCGCCTGTGCGGCGAGTGGGCTTGCGCGGCCAGCGAGATCCAGGCCGCCTTCGCCTCGCGCCGCGGCATGCTGCCGGCGGTGCGCGCCTTCATCGACCACTTGCTGCAAAACCCGCCGGGCGCTGCGGAACCGGGGGCCGGCGTATCCTGACCGCCCTTCCCGCCGTCCTGTTTTCTCACCCACGCAACAAGAAAGAAAGCCGAACTCCGCCATGACCCGCACCATCGCCCAGAAACGCGCCGACTTCCGTGCCCTCCACGAACAGGGCTGCTTCGTCATTCCGAACCCCTGGGACACGGGCAGCGCGCGCTTTCTCGAAGGGCTGGGATTCAAGGCGCTGGCCACCACCAGCTCGGGCTTCGCCTGGTCGCAGGGGCATGCGGACGGCGCGATGTCGCGCGAGCACATCCTGGCGCACCTGCGCGAACTCGTGGAAGCCACCGACCTGCCGGTGAACGCCGACTTCGAGAACGGCTTTGCCGCCGACGCGCGGGGCGTGGCCGAGAGCGTGAGCCTCGCCGTCGAGATGGGCGTGGCGGGCCTGTCCATCGAGGACTCGACGGGCAATGCCGCCGATCCGCTCTTCCCCGTCGACGTGGCTGTCGAGCGCCTGCGCGCCGCGCGCAAGGCCATCGATGCATCGGGCGCCGACGTGCTGCTGGTCGGCCGCGCCGAGAACTTCTTCGTGGGCCGGCCCGACCTCGACGACGCCATCGCGCGGCTCAAGGCTTATGCGAGCGCGGGCGCCGATTGCCTCTACGCGCCCGGCATCAAGACCCGCGAGCAGATCGCCGCCGTGGTCGCCGCTGCCGGAGGCAAGCCGGTCAACCTGCTCGTGGGCGCGCCCAGCGAACTCACGATGAAGGACATCGCCGAACTCGGCGTGCGCCGCGTGAGCGTGGGCGGCGGCCTGGCGCGCGCGGCCTGGGGCGGCTTCATCCGCGCCGCACGCACGCTGGCCGACGGTCGCTTCGACGGCTTCGCCGACGCAGCACCGGGTGCAGAACTCAACGCCTTCTTCAAGCCCTTCGCCAGCTGAGGCCGTGGACGCGCTGCTCGCCGAGGTGCGCGCCTGCCGCGTGTGCGAGGCGCACCTGCCGCTGGGGCCGCGGCCGGTGGTGCAGGCCAGCACGAGCGCCCGGCTGCTGATCGTCGGGCAGGCGCCCAGCCTCACGGTGCACCAGACGGGCGTGCCGTGGAACGACAGGAGCGGCGACCAGCTTCGCCGCTGGCTCGGCATCGACCGCGAGGTGTTCTACGACGCCGCGCGTGTGGCCATCGTGCCGATGGGTTACTGCTACCCCGGGCGAGGCAAGAGCGGCGACCTGCCGCCGCGCAGGGAGTGCGCCGAGCTCTGGCACGACAGGCTCTTCGCGCAGATGAAGCAGGTCGAGCTCACGCTTCTCATCGGCCAGTACGCGCAGCGCCACTTTCTGGGCAAGAAGGCGAACGCCGGTGTCACCGAGACCGTGCAGGCCTTCGCCGACTACGCGCCGCGCTTCATTCCGCTGCCGCATCCGTCGCCGCGCAACACGGGCTGGCTCAAGCACCACCCGTGGTTCGAGAGCGATGTGCTGCCGGTGCTGCGCGAGCGGGTGCGGCACGCGCTGGGGATCTGAACAAGCTTCAGGGCGCGGAAGCCACCGAGGCACCCGCGGCGCTGAACGGCCGCGCCGCGTACACGACGCGCCCGCCCACCACCGTCATCAGCGATGTCGTCTTGCCGATGCGCTCCAGCGGCACGGCGAAGAAGTCCTGATCGAGCACCGCGAAGTCTGCGAGCTTGCCCACTTCGAGCGTGCCGCGCCTGTTCTCGTCGAAGCTGAACCACGCGCTGCCTTGTGTGTAGAGGCGCAGCGCCTGCTCGCGTGTGGGCGTCTCGTCGGCACCGCGCATGGCCTTGCCGCTCACCGTCTTGCCGTCGAGCATCCACTGCAGCGCGACGAAGGGGTTGTACGAGGCCACGCGGTGCGCGTCGGTGCCGGCGCCCACGTTCACGCCGGAGCGCAGCGCGGTGCCTATGGGCGGCATGCGCCGTGCGGCCTCGCCGCGCATGGCGAGCGCGCGGTCGCCCTGGAAGTACATCGCGTCCTGCATGGTCCAGCCGATGCCCAGCGCCTTCATGCGCGCGAGCGTCTGGGGCGAGGCGTCGTCCAGGTGGGCGATGGACCAGCGCAGGTCCTTGATCGGCACCTCGGCGTTCAGCTTCTCGTACAGCCCCAGCAGGTGGTCGACCGAGCCGTTCTCCTGCCAGTGGATGGTGACGGCCAGCTTGCGCTGCGCGGCCCATTTGACGAGCTCGTAGAACTTCGCCTTCGCAGCCTCGTCGGGAAAGTTGTTGTTGTACATCGCGAGCGTCACGCGTTCGCCCAGGCCGTTGAACTTGAGCATGTCGTCGCCGAAGCCCATCGGCAGCATCTGCGTGAGATCGCGAAACTCCTGCAGCTCGGCGCCCGGCTTCTGCGCGAACACGCTGTAGGCCACGCGCAGCGTCAGGGCCTTCTCGCGCCACAGCTCGAACAGCGCCGCGTACTGCGATGGCGCGATGCTGAAGCCGCCCGGGTCCACCAGCCCGGTGATGCCGAGGCGGTTCAGCTCGGTGAAAAAGGCGCGCGTGCCGGCCACGTTGTCGTCGTAGGTGGGCTTGGGCAGCTTGTCGAAGAGCGCCGAGATGCCGACGATGTCGCCGCTCATCCAGCCCGGCGCGCCGTCGGGCGTCGGCTTCATGCCCGCGGGCAGCGTGCCGGGCGCGACGCCCAGCGCTTCCAGCGCCTTGGGTGTCATCACCACCGCCTCGTAGAAGAGCTGCACGTACACCGGGTTGTTCGGCGCGGCCTCCTGCAGCTCGGCCAGCGTGGGGCGGCGGCGTTCGGCGAACTGCTGCTCGGTCCAGCCGCCGGCCACGATCAGCCAGCCGCCGGGACGCGCGTTCGCCGCGGCGACGCGAATGCGCGCCATCGCCTCGGCGATGGTGCCGGCGCCGATCCAGTTGACTTCGGTCGAGTAGCTCAGCGCAGCGCGCACCGCGTGCATGTGCGAGTCGATCAGGCCCGGAATGACGGTGCGGCCGCCCGCGTCGACCGTGCGTGTCGCGGGGCTCGTGAAAGCGCCCATCTGCGCCGCGCTGCCCACGGCAACGATGCGGCCGTCGCGTACGGCGATGGCCTGCGCCATGGTGCCAGCGGCGTCGAGCGTGGCGATCTTCGCGTTGGTGACGACGAGGTCTGCTGGTTGTGCCTGCGCGGCAGCGGGCAGCAGCAGGCTGGCGGCGATGGCCGCCGCCGAAAGGAGTGCGCGTGCCATGTCAGTCGACCTTGATGCTGGCGGCCTTCACGACCTGTTGAGCCTTCGCCGTCTCGTCGACGATGAACTTGTTGAACTGCGCCGAAGGCATGGTGAACGGCTCGGCGCCCAGCTTCTCCAGCCGCTCCTTCAGATCGGGCGACGCCATGATCTTCGCGACCTCGGCCTGCAGCCGGTCGACCACCGGCTGTGGTGTCTTCGCGGGCGCGAACAGGCCGACCCAGAACAGGTACTCGGAGCCCGGTACGCCGGCTTCCACAGTCGTCGGCGCGTTGGGCAGCGCCGACGAGCGCTTGCCCGTGCCCACGGCCAGCGCCTGCAGCTTGCCGGTCTGGATCAGCGGCAGGGCCGACACCATGGGCGCGAAGAACCAGTCGACCCGCCCGGCCATCACCTCGGTCATGGCCTCGGGCGTGCCGCGGAAGGGCACGTGCTGCGCGTCGACGCCGGCCGCGAGGCGGAACACCTCGGCGTTCATGTGCGTGGCCGAACCGTTGCCGGCAGAGGCGTAGTTGAAGCCACCTGGCTTGGCCTTCGCCTTGGCCACGAGGTCCTTCACATCCGCGAAGTGAGAGGGCGCCGTCACCAGCACGTTGGGCAGGCTGGCCATCGGCGTGATACCGGTGAAGTCCTTGATGGTGTCGTACGACAGGCCCTTGTAGATCCACGGGTTCACTAGGTGGCCGGCCGAGTGCACCAGCAGCGTGTAGCCGTCGGCCGGCGACTTGGCCACGATGGCCGCACCCAGCGTGCCGCCCGCGCCGGGCTTGTTGTCCACGATCACGCTGGTGCCCAGCGCGGGCCCGAGCTTCTCGGCCACGAGGCGCGCGACGATGTCGGTGCCGCTGCCTGCCGTGAAAGGAACGACCAGCCTCACCGCCTGCGTGCCGGGCCACGGCCCTTGCGCGTGCGCGCCCGTCAGCGCGCAGGCTGCGAGGGCTGCCGCCATCGCCAGCGTCTGGCGGCGGCTCCGGTTGAAAGTCTTCTTCATGCGTCTTGTCTCCGTTGATCTATTTGGTTGAGCGATGAATGACCGGGAAAAAGAGAAGGGGGCCGTGCTACGCCGGCGGCGCGTTCGGCATCACCAGCGCCACCAGCACCGGCCGGTTGCCGCGGTTCTCCAGCTGGCGCTTCTCGCCGGGCGCGAAGCGGCAGCTGTCGTAGGGGCCGAGCACTTCTTCCTGGCGCGTGCCGTCGATCTCGCCGACCACGTGCAGCTGGCCCTCGAGCACGAGGTAGAGCTTTTCCATCGGCGAGCCGTCGAGGCCGGTGTGGCCGCCGGGCAGGATCTGGCTCATGCCCATCCACATCTGCGTGGAGGGGCCGGCTTCCTTGCCCTGCAGGCGCAGGCAGCGCATGTCGAAATGGTTGGGCGCCTCGTAGTGCGGCGCCTCGCTGAAGCGGGTCACGTGCATGGGGTGTGCTCCGGAAAGGAAAGGACTCAGGGGCGCAGCACGACGCGGTCGGTGCTGCCCGAGAGCACCAGCCGGTAGGCGTCGTGCGCCTCGTCGAGCGTGAAGTGGCGCGCCACCGGAAAGGGCTTCAGCGTGCCGCGCTCGAAGCCCTCGCGCATCGCGTCGAGTTGCGCGGTGCTGGCAATGCAGTCCATCGCCAGCGAGTCGATGCCCACATAGGTGTGCATGCCCCGGTAGAACGCGAAGATGTCGAAGGGCACCGCGCGGTCGTGCGTGGCGATGAAGATCTGCGTCGCGCCCTTGGCCATCGCCTTGTTGGCGGCCTCGAAGTAGGCGCTGCCCACGGTGTTGTAGACGATGTTCGCGCCGCGTCCGTCGGTGAGCTCGCGCACCTGCGCGCCCACTTCGGCGTGGTGGCGCGCGTCGATCGTGTCCACCGGCCCGGCCGCGAAGCCCTGGAAAGGGCCGGCGTGTCGGTGCACCGCGATCACGCGCGCGCCGGCCTGGGAGGCGAGTTGCACCGCCGCCTGCCCGACCTTGCCGTTGGCGCCCAGCACCAGCACCGTCTGGCCGGCCTGCGGCATGCCGCTGCGTCGGAAACCCTCGTAGGCGGTGACGAAGGGCACACCGACCGCGCCGGCCTCGTCCATCGAGATGCCGCGGGGCTTGGCGCGCAGCGCCTGCTCGGGCAGCACCAGGTAGCGCGCATGCGAGCCGTCGCGCGTGATGCCCACGTCGCCGCCGGAGCCGTAGACCTCGCGGCCGATCCATTCCGAAGGGCCGCTGACCACGGTGCCCGCGAAGTCGCGGCCCGGCGTCCGGGGCCAGACCGCCTGCGGCATGATGCCCAGCGTGGCCTTCACGTCGCTGGGGTTCACCGCGGCGGCCGCGACGCGCACCACGGCATGGCCGGGCGGCGGCACCGGCTCGGCCTGCGGCGCCGCTTCGAGCCGCAACGCGTCGAGGTCGGCGGCTTTCTCGTTCACGCGCAGTGCGCGCGAGCTGTGGGCGGGGTGCATGGCTGCTGCGCTCATCGTTCAGCTCCTCGCATCGGGCAGGCCCAGCATCGCGCGGGCCTCGCGCGGGTTGGCGACTTCGCCGCCCAGGCTCACGAGGACGTCGCGCGCCTTCGCCACCAGCTGCGAATTGCTCTCGGCGAGCACGCCTTTCTCAAGGTAGATGTTGTCTTCCATTCCCACGCGCACGTGGCCGCCCAGCAGCCAGGCCTGCGCGACGATCGGGAACTCCATGCGCCCGATGCCGAAGGCGCTCCAGAAGGCGCCGCGCGGCAGCATGTTGCGCGCATAGAGCAGCGTCTCGGGCGTGGGCGCGAAGCCGTACTTCACGCCGAGAACGAAGGTCCACATGGCGGGGCCCTCGAGCGTGCCGTCGGCGATGAGGTCGAGCGCGAGGTTGATGTCGCCCGAGTCGAAGATCTCCAGCTCGGGCTTCACGCCCGCCTCGCGCATCACCTTCGCCATGCGCCGCACGTTCTTCGGCGTGTTGATGACCACGTCGGGGCCGGAGTTCATGGTGTTCAGGTCGAGCGAGCACACGTCGGGCCTGATGAGCGCGATGTGCTCCACGCGCTTCTCTGGCGGCAGCAGCGTGGTGCCGGGCGCGGCGATCTTCGGGTCGTCCTCGCTGGGAATGAAGCGCCCGCCGGGGCCGGTCGTGAGGTTGACGATCAGCTCGCGGTTGCCGCGGCGGATGCGGTCCACCACCTCGCGGTAGAGCTCGACTTCCATCGAGGGCCTGCCGGTCTCGGGGTTGCGCACGTGGATGTGCACCTGGCTCGCGCCGGCCTCGGCGGCGGCCAGGCATTCGTCGGCGATCTGCACCGGCGTGATCGGCAGGTGCGGCGTCTGCTCCGGCTTCACGAGGTTGCCCGTGACGGCGCAGGTGATGAGTGTCTTGGTGGTGCTCACAGGTGGCGCCCTCCGTCAACCACGATGCGCGTGCCGGTCACGAAGCGCATGGTGGTGGCCAGCGCCTCGACCGTGGCGGCCACGTCCTCGGGCTGGCCGATGCGGCCCAGCGGCGTGGTGCCGGCCATCTTGCTGGCGAACTCCGCGCCGCGCCCCGGCACGAAGCCCGATTCCACCGCGCCCGGCGAGACCGACACCACGCGCACGACGGGTGCCAGCGCCTTGGCCAGCGCATCGCCCACCACGTCGAGCCCGGCTTTGGCCGCCACGTAGGCGAGGTTGCTGCCCACGCCCGTGAAGCCCGCGATGGACGAGATGTTGGCCACGAGGCCGTCGCCGCTCGCCTTCAGCAGCGGCGCGAAGGCGCGGATGGTGGCGAACACGCCGCGGAAGTTGGAACGGACGATGTCGTCGATGAGCTCGTCGGTCAGCGCGTCGAGGTCGGCGGCCGGCACCGGTTTCGTGTGGCCCGCGCTGTTGACCAGGATGTCGCAGCGTCCGAGCATGGCCTTCACCTCGGCCGCGGCGGCGACGAGGCTCGGCGTGTCGACGATGTCGGCGCGGATCGCCGCATGGCGCTGGCCGCTGGCCGAGGGCAGGGCGGCCGCGCGGGCCGCGGCGTCGTCGCCCTTGCGGTGCAGCAGCACGCAGGTGGCGCCCAGCGCGGCGAGGCGCGTGGCGGTGGCGTAGCCGATGGCGCCTAGGCCGCCGGTGATGACGGCGACCTTGCCGTCTAGTCTGGAGACTGGGTCGAAGCTCATGGGTGTGGTGCGGAAGAGTTGATTCAGGGAATGGGTGGGCGGGGAAACTTCATCTCGCCGGGTTCGAGTTCGAAGTCGTGGTGCAGCGAGGCGCTCTTTCCGTCAGGAGCGAGCGCGAAGCGGCCGATCAAGCGGCGTGTCACGCCGAAGGTCGGGTCGCTCTCCAGGTTCTCGTCGTCATCGGCGAACACCTGCGTGATGAGCACCTTGTGTCCCGGCTTGCTCACCATGAAGTGCAGGTGCGCGGGCCGGTTCGGGTGGCGCTTCTGCGCGCGCAGCAGCACGCCGCAGGGGCCGTCGGTCGGCACCGGGTAGCCGGCCGGGCGCACGCTGCGGAAGTGGAAGCGGCCCTCGGCGTCGGTGGAAAAGCGCCCGCGCAGGTTCATGTCTTCCTGCGACGGGTCCTGGTTCTCGTAGAGGCCGACCGGCGAGGCCTGCCACACGTCGACGGTGGCATCGGCCACCGGCCGGCCCTCGTGGTCGCGCACCGTGCCCGTCACCTCGAGCGGGGTGCCCGGCGTGCCCGAGCGCGCGATGCTCTCGCCCTGCGCGCAGGCCGGCGCGTTCGCGCGCCAGAAGGGCCCGAGCAGCGCGGCCGGCGACTCGCCCTGCGGGTCCTGGTTGTTCTGCAGCGCGACCACGGTCGACACGCCCAGGATGTCCGCCGCCAGCACCACCTCGTTCTTGGTCTCGCCGGTGGCCTGGCCGATGGCGACGATGAATTCGAGCGCCTGCTCGAACTCTTCTTCCGTCAGCTTCACTTCCTGGACCAGCGCGTGCAGGTGGCGCGTGACCGCTTCCATCACGGTGCGCAGCCTGGAGTCGGGCGTATGTCTCATGGCGTCGAGCACGTGGCCCAGCACCGAGTGGGGGGAGGTGGCGATGTTCATGGCAAGTCTTTGCAATCGTTTGCACGATATTAGTCCAAATCGCCGAAAAGTAAAATGACGGCAATCCGGGGTGTCTGAATGGCAGAAAGCCGCCTGAAGCCACTGCACCCGGTGACAATCGTTTGCATCAATGAGCGCCAACCAACCCGCCCCGTCCTCACCCGTCACCATCCGCGACGTCGCCCGCGCCGCCGGCGTGCATGTGTCCACCGTCTCGCGCGCGCTCAGCCCCGAGAAGCGCTCGCTGATCAGCGAGGAGGTGCTGCGCGTGGTCGAGGAGGCGGCGCAGCGCCTGGGCTACCGGCCCAACCGCGCGGCCTCGGCGCTGCGCACGGGGCGCACCCACACCATCGGCGTGCTGGTGCCCGACATCACCAACGCGGTGTTTCCGCCGATCCTGCAGGGCATAGAGGCCAGCGCCGCAGCGCGCGGGTATTTCGTGTTCGTCACCAACGTGGTCGACCACGCGCTCGCGCGGCCGGTGCTGGAGCGCATGCTGGCGCAGCGCGTCGACGGCGTGGTCATGGCCACCGCCACGCGCGACGATCCGCTGGTCGACTTCGTCACCAAGGCGGGCATGACGGCCGTGCTGGTCAACCGTGCCGACGAGACCGGCCGCCTGCCGGCCGTGGTGAGCGACGACCGGCTCGCGATGAAGCTCGCGGTCGATCATCTCGTTGCGCTGGGCCACAGGCGCATCGCGCATCTCGCGGGCCCGCAGACCATTCCCACCGGCGTGGGCCGCCGACTGGGCGTGGAGCAGGCCTTGCGCGACCACCGCATGAAGCCCTTCCGCGTGGTCGAGTGCGCGAGCTACAGCCGCGAGGCCGGTGCCGAGGCGATGAAGCAGATGCTCGCGGCCGGAGCCGCGCCGCAGGCCGTGGTGTGCTGCAACGACCTGGTCGCGCTGGGCGCCTACGACGCGCTGCGCGAGGCGGGCCTGCGCGTGCCGCAGGACATTTCAGTCACCGGCCACAACGACATGCCGCTGGTCGACATGGTCGACCCGCCGCTCACCACCATCCGCCTGCCGCACCGCGAACTCGGCTGGCGCGCGGCCGAGATGCTGTTCGAGGAGATCGACGGCCATTCGACGTCGGCCTCGACCGTGGTGCTGCGCCCCGAGCTGGTGGTGCGCAAGTCGACCGGCGCGCCGGCCGGCACGCGCTGAGCCGCGGCGGGCCTACCACCACCAGCGGGCGATGTCGTCGCTGAACCCCATGTAGAGCAGCACCAGCGTGACCAGCGCGACGATGCACTTGGCGTGCAGCGACATCTTCGGCCTGGGCGCGAAGTCCGCCGCGCTGCCGACGAAGTGCACGCCGCAATGGGGGCACTGCCGCACCTTGCCGTAGATCGGCTCCTTGCAGCGCGGGCAGGGCACTTCGTCCGGACCGGGCTCCGGCGGTGAGCCGCCCGTGCGCTGCTGCCTCTCGCGTTGCTGCTGCAGCCTCGCGCGGCGCTCGCGGTGCGCGGCCAGGTCGATGGGGTCGTTGGGCTTGTCGGACATGCTCGGATGAAAACAGGCCCTAGCGTACAGCGCGCGGCGCGGCCTTCCTGCGCGCGGCGGGACGGCGCGGCGGCTTCGCCTCCAGCACCAGCTCGGCCGGCAGCGTGTCGTTCCACGACTCGGTGAAGTAGGCGCGGTCGCTGGGCACCAGCTGGGGCAGCGCCTCGCGCAGCAGCGCCAGCGATTGCTCGGCCGCCTTCAGGTCGCCGGCATGCGCCGCGTACCAGGCGTGCTCGAACAGCAGGCTGCAGTGCTGCAGGCCCGGATAGCGGCGGCGTCCGGCCTGGTGGTCGGCCAGCCGCGCCTGCGCCACCTGCACCCAGCGCGTCGGCCAGTTGGTCGCATCGAAGGCATCGGCGAGCGGGCCGGCCAGCTTCGAGATGGCGGCCGGGTCCAGCGGCTTCTGCGCGCGGAACTGCGCGAGCGTGGGCTGCTGCTCGGGCCGGCAATGGCCGCGCGCGATGCGCATCAGGTAGATCGCGTTCCACGCCGAACGGCCCTGGCCGTCGGTGTGGCCGCAGAGCCATTCGCTGAAGGCGATCCACTGCACCGCGCGGCGTGTGGTGTCGGTGTTGCCGTCGTGCGCCAGCGCGGGCAGGTCGGAGAGGCCCACGCGGTCGAACAGCCACGCGGCCATGCCCATGTTGGCGGCCACGTGCTGCGCCGCGTCGAAGGAGTGCGACTCGAAGGCTGCCGCCAGCGCCTCGCCGAAGCGTTGCAGCGACTCCTCGGCCAGCGCGGCAGCGGCGGGCTTGTCGTCTGCCGACAGCGTCAGCGCGCGCGAGCGGCAGGCCAGCGCCCACAGGTTGCACCACTCGAAGCGCACGTCGGGGTGGTGGCGCAGCACCAGTCCGCGCACTGCGTCTTCGGCCATGCCGCTCAGCAGCGACTGCGCCAGCGGCAGGTCGCGCGCGGTGTAGGCGCACCACGCGGAGACGATGCACTCCATCGCGCCGAGGTAGTCGCTGCCCGCCACGTGGTGCGCGAGCCGCTGCTTCTTGAGCGCCTGCAGCCGCCGCCGCGCCTGTTCGTTGTCGCCGAGCCGGCGCCACAGCATGGCCTCGTTGAGCGTGACCAGCGCGCGCTGGAAGTCGGTGGCCGCCAGCGTGCCGGCGAGGCGGATCGATTCGAGGGCGCTGCCGCCCAGGTTCTCGCCCGCCTTCTCGCCAGCGACGGGCGCCATCAGCCGCCCCTGTCGTGCCGCCTGCTGCGAGGCGACGAGCTGCTTCCAGAAAGCCGCGTCCTGCAGGTGCACCGCATCGGGCGGCGGCGAACCGGCAGCCTGCTGATGCCTGCGGGAGCGCAGTCCGAGGAAGGACGCGATCTCGGTGGCGGTGGCCGCGCGGCCTTCCACCAGCACGCGCACGCGCTTCGCCTCGGCGGCGGGCAGCCAGAAGGGGCCCTGGCTGCGCCGCTCGGCGTTCAGGAAGCGGGGCTCGCGTTGCGTGTCCTCGCCCCAGCCGGCGTCGATGCCCCAGGTCTTGAAGTCGCGAAACGCACGGCTCACGACCATGCGCAGCGTGCTGGCGTCGGACACCTCGCCGCGCAGGTCGGCCAGCCGCACGACGCCGGCGTCGGCCTCGTGGGCGTGCTGCATGCGCACCAGCAGCCACAGCGACTGGAAGGCCGCGCGCCTGCCGTTCACCGACTGCGGCGAGGTGAGCTCTATGGAAACGTGATCTGCGTGTGGGGCTGGCTTGGGCACGCCCCCGATTTGAACCTCAAAACGGGGGCGTTACCTGAAGAGAGATGCCGGCGACGGAAAGGCTTCGTGCTCAGTAGCGGTGCTCGTCCAGCAGCCCGGGCACTTCGCTGCGCCCGATGCCCAGGTCGCGCAACTCGTGCTCGCTCATGCCGGCGAGGTGCCGCGAATCGGCGCGTGCGCGGCGGCGATTCACCACGCGGCGGCGCCAGCCGCGCAGGGCATGGATCAGGCGTTGATGAAAGGACGTTGGCTTTGGCGCATTCACGATGGGCTCCTTGGTTGGTGCGCTCATCTTCCCGCCGGGCGTGATATTGTGGAAGTTGAGAATTCTGAGCCTGGCAATCAGGCTTCCTGATACCAGCACTGCCCATGCGACAGCTCAACCTCGACCAACTGCGCACCCTCATCGCGATCGTCGACCTCGGCACCTTCTCGGCCGCCGCCCAGGCGCTTCACCTGGCTCAGCCCACGGTGAGCCTGCACATCAGCGAGCTCGAATCGCGCCTGGGCGCGCCGCTGGTGGTGCGCGGCAACCGGCGCATCACGCCGACGGCGGCAGGGGCCGCGCTGGTGGAGCGCGGGCGCAAGCTGCTGCGCGACACCGACGACGCGGTCGAGGCGGTCAAGCGCCAGGCCGAGGGGCGCATCGGCCGCGTGCGGCTGGGCACATCCACCGGCGTGCTGGTCGACCTGCTGCCGCAGGTGCTGGAGGCGCTGGGCGCGGAGCACTCCGGCATCGACGTCGAGGTGAGCATCCGCGGCTCCTACGAGGCCATGGAGCGGCTGGCGGCGGGCACGCTCGACATCGGCCTGGTCGCTATTCCGCAGCCGCCGCTGCGCGGCATCGTCGTCACGCCTTGGTGCGAGCAGCCCATGATGGCCTTCGTGCCGCGCCGCTGGAAGGCGCCGAAGCGCGTCACGCCCGCGTGGCTGGCGGCGCAGCCGCTGATCTTCAACGAGGCGACCACGCACATGTACCGCCTCACCATGGAATGGTTTGCCGCCGCCGGCTTCGCGCCGCGCGCGCGCATCGAGCTCAACTACGACGCCGCCATGCGCAGCCTGGTGGCGGCCGGCTACGGTGCGGCGCTGCTGCCGCTGCAGCAGTCCACCGACATCGCGCCGGGCAACGACCGCATGCAGGTCCTGCCGGTGAGCCCGAAGCTCACTCGCCGCGTGGGTATCGCGCACCGCCAGCATGCGCTGCTCGACGGCGCGACGCTGAGCGTGCTCGAGGTGCTGAAGACCTTCAGCCAGGCCTGACCGGCGGCCTGTCGGGTGTCAGGCCCCGTCGGGCTTGCGCATGCCCAGCGAGAGGATCTCGTTGGCGTTGACGATGGCAGTGGCGATCTCTTCCGTTGTCGTGCGCTTGCTCATGGCCTGGTCGCGGATCAGGTCGTAGGCCTGGCCCTCCGACACGTCGTGCGTCTTCATCAATATCGCCTTGGCCTCGGCGATGCGGCGCTGCCCCAGCAGCTTGGCCTCGACCTTTCGCAGCCGCTTGGCCAGCGAGCGCGCCTCCTTGTGCGCCTCGCGCGCCACCACCAGCGCCGAGAACAGCCCGAACGAGCGCACCGGCGACGGCAGCACCGCCTTGGCGCCGATCTCCAGCACCGCCTCGATGATCGTCGGGTTCTCGTAGGTCACCACCGCGATGATGGCCGGCGCGTCCTCGCTGCGGGTCCACTCGAAGCGCAGGTTGATGAAGTCGGGCTGCACCGCCATGAAGGCCACGTCGATGCCCTCCGGCAGCACCTGCACCGGCGGCCAGAAAGCCTGCACCTGGCAGCCGATGCGCTGCAGCTGCTGCGTGAGCTGGCGGCCGTCGCTGTCGTCGGGGTGGATCACCGCGATCTTCAGCAGCCGCAGCTCCTTCAGCTGCGGCGGGGTCACGCGCAGGGTGTGCCGTTTTGGAGCCGGGCCTTCCACGCTCAGGCCTCCAGCGTGTCGAGCTTGGCGGTCCAGTCGCCCAGCGAATGGGTGACGAGATAGGGGTCCGGGTACACCGCCCGCGTGGCTTGCCGCACGATGGTGAACTGGCCGTGCGCATCGACCCGGCCGATGCGCGGGTACAGGCAGGTGTGGTGGTTGGTCGGGTCGATCTTCACCAGCCCCTGCGGCGCGTCGAACTCGCTGCCCAGGATGTGCGGAAGGATCTCCGCGATGCCATCGCTGCCCGCCTGCCGGTAGGCATTGGCGAAGATGTGCATCTGGAAGTACGAAGCCTCCCAGCACAGGTTGGGCACGCAGCCGTCGCCGAAGCGCGCGCGCAGCATCGCCAGGCAGCGCCGGTTGGCGGCCGAGTCGATCGACTGGAAGTACGGCGCCGCCGTGAAGTGCCCGGTCGCCACGCCGTGGCCCATCTGCGAGATCTCGGCCTCCGAGGTCGTGAGGCTGGCGATGGGCATGGTCTTCGGGTCGAAGCCGGCCTCGGCGTAGGCGCGGTACAGGCTCGCGGTGGAGTCGCCCACCACGGTCGAGAAGATGAAGTCGGGCCGCTTGTCGCGGATGTCGTCCATGATGGCCCGGTAGTCGCGCTCGCCCGCGTCCAGCGCCACGTAGCGCTCGCCGAGCTTCTCGCTGCCGGGGCGCTGCATCACCAGCTCGCCCATGATGCGGTTCGACTCGTAGGGGTAGATGTAGTCGGAGCCGATCAGGTACACGCGCGCGCCGAAGTTCGTGGTCATGAACTCGGCCAGCTGCACGCTGTTCTGGTTGGGCGCGGCGCCGGTGTAGATCACGTTGCCCGAGTACTCGAAGCCCTCGTAGAGCGTCGGGTAGAAGAGCAGCTTGTTCCACTTCTCGATGACCGGGATCACGGCCTTGCGGCTGCTCGACATGTAGCAGCCGAAGATCACGTTCACGCGGTCCTGCACGATCAGCCGCTCGGCCAGCACGGCGTAGCGCGCGGGGTTGGACTGCGGGTCGTAGCGCACGGCCACGATCTCGCGGCCGTCCACGCCGCCGGCCGCGTTGATCTCCTCGATGCCGAGCAGCGCGCCCTGCAGCTGCGAGAGTCCGATGGTCGATGTGACGCCGGTTTCCGAATAGAGGATGCCGACGCGTATGGGGTCCTTGTCAGCCACGCTGAAGTCTCCTGGGGTGTCGGGTCATCATAGTCTTCAGTCGGCGGTGTCAGTGGGCGGCGGCGAGCCGTGCGCTCATGCGCGCGAGCCGGGCGGGCAGGCTGCGCGCGTCGTCGGCGATGCAATAGTCGCGCCAGCCGAAGATGCGCCGTACATAGACGTCGGCCGCGCCGTCCACCGCGACGCAGGCGGCGCGCACGCCTGCATCGCGTGCCTCGGCGACGGCCTGGCGGGCATCCTCGATCAGGTAGCGCGCGTCGTGCACGTCGATGTCGGAGGGCGCGCCGTCGGTCACCAGCAGCACCGCGCGCTGGCCCGGCGGCTCGGCGCGCATCAGCGACGTGGCATGGCGCAGCGCGGCGCCCATGCGGGTCGAGTAGCGCCCGCGCAGCGCGCCGATCATGGCGCGCGCCGGCGCGTCCAGCGGCATGCCCGATTCGAGCAGGCGGTAGTAGTAAACCTCGGCGCGCGTGTTCGACGAGAAGCCGTGGATCGCGAGCCGGTCGACGCCGCGCGCGTTCGACGCGGCCAGCATCAGCGCGGCCTGCTTCTCGATGTCGAGCAGCGAAGCCGCATGCGGCCCCGGGTCGTTGGCGGAAGCCGACAGGTCCAGCAGCACCAGCACGCTCGAAGGGCGCGGGCCCTTGCCCGGGCGCATGAACAGGCGCGCATCGGGCCGCAGCCGGAGGCGGCGGTCGACCAGCACCTCGATGGCCGCATTCAGGTCGATGTCGTCGCCTTCCCATTGCCGGCGCAGGCGGTGCGTGCGGTCGAGGTGCCGCGCGCGGGGCAGGGCGAGCGGGGCGATGCGCTCGCTGCCGGGCGCTGCCTGCTCGCGCGCCGGCAGCAGGCCCTGCCATGCCGGCAGCTTCTCGATCACCGTGCACCAGTCGGGGCGCAGGCGTTCGAGCCTGCGGTCCCATTCGGGATACGTGTAGCGGCCGAGCTCGATGTCGCCCACGGCCTCCGGGGGAGGGACGCTGCCTTCGTCCGGCGCATCGGAAGGCGATGGCGACGGTGGCGGCCGTGCGCCCGCTTGCTGCAGCGCGATGGCTTCGTCGGGCGCCGCATCGGTTTCGGCGAAATCCCACAGGTAGCTGTTGTCGTCGCGCCAGGGCGCGGGCACGACGTAGTCGCGGGGCTCGAAGCGCACGCGCATCTGGCCCAGGTCGTTCGCGAAGATCGAGGCGATGGCACGGAAGGCGTCGTAGTCCTCCAGGCCCGCGCCGGCGGCGGTCTCCTCGAACAGGCGGCGCGCCTTGTTCACCCAGTGGTTGTCGTCCTGCGAGGTGGGCAGCAGCAGCAGGCGGTCCATGCGCGAGACGAGCGCGGCGAAGCCCAGGTCGAGCGCGTCGGGCACCGGCGGCAGCGACGCGGCGAACCAGCCGTGCAGGCCGGGGAAGTCGCGGCACAGCAGCCGCTCGACGCGTGCATCCTCGATGGCCGAGACGATGGCGATGCCCATGGGCCTGAGCGCGTGCGCCGGGCGCGCGGGCTGCGAGTGGCGCAGGTGCGCGACCGCATGCGCGACCATCGCGCGGCGAAGGCCCGGCCCGGTGGCGCTCTCCGGCAGCAGCAGCTTGCGACCGGTGAGCACGGCGCGTGCGCCGGCCAGCGCCTGCACTTCAACGTCGATGCCGGCCAGGCCGCGCGCGAGCAGCGCCAGCGCACCGAGGCCGCCGTGCCCTTCGCTCATCCGAACTGCGCCTCGACGAAACCCTGCAGCGCGCTCGCCATGTCGGGGTCGTCGGTCAGCGCGCGCGTCATCGTCATCTCGCAGCTCTCGCGCGGCGTCACGCCGTCGCGGATCAGCACGCCCGCGTAGATCAGCATGCGCGTCGACACGCCCTCGTCGAGCCCGCGGTGCTTCAGCTCGCGCGAGCAGCGCGCGATGGCCACCAGCTTCGCCGCGAGCTCGAGCTCGACCCCGGCCTCGTGCGCGACGATCTCCGCCTCGAGCGTGCTCGCGGGGTAGTCGAACTCCAGCGCCGCGAAGCGTTGGCGCGTCGATGGCTTCATGTCCTTCGCGCTGCTCTGGTAGCCGGGGTTGTACGACACCACCAGCTGGAAGTCGGGATGCGCATGCACCAGCTCGCCTTTCTTGTCCAGCGGCAGGATGCGGCGCGCGTCCGTCAGCGGGTGGATCACCACGGTCGTGTCCTGCCGCGCCTCCACCACCTCGTCGAGGTAGCAGATGCCGCCGTGGCGCACCGCGAGCGTGAGCGGTCCGTCGTGCCAGGCGGTGCCGTTGGCGTCGAGCAGGTAGCGCCCGACGAGGTCGGAGGCCGTCATGTCCTCGTTGCAGGCCAGCGTCACGAGCGGCCGGCCCAGCGACCACGCCATGTGCTCCACGAAGCGCGTCTTGCCGCAGCCGGTCGGGCCCTTGAGGATCAGCGGCATGCGGTGGCGGTAGGCCTGCCGGTAGAGCGCCACCTCGTTGCCCGCGGGCCGGTAGAAGGGCTCGGACTCGATGCGGTAGGCCGCGAGCGGATCGTGCACGGGTGCGTTCATGGCGTGGCGAGCAGTTCCTTCAGCGCGTCGTCGACGAAGCGGGTGTCGGCGGGGCTGCTGCCGCCGCCCGCGAAGTGGCCCCACACGCCCGGGATCGGGCGGCACTCGGCGTTCGGCATGTGCGACACCTCCCATTCGTTGTCGGCCGCGGGAAAGTACAGGTCGCGCTCGGCCGGCATCACGATGGCGCGGGCCTTGATGGCGCCGAGCGCTCTCTTGAAGTCGCCCTTGAACACCGGGTTGTCGCTGATGTCGCCGTGCTGCCACGACCACAGCATCGCCAGCAGGTTGTTCGCGTCCTTCTTCAGGAAGAAGCCTTCCCAGTAGCCGACCAGGAAGTCCTCGAGCGAACTGAAGCCCAGCTCGCGCCACAGCTCCTGCATGTAGAAGGGCTGCGACAGGCCCCAGCCGGCGTACACGCGGCCCACCGCGCGCAGGCCCCTTGTGGGCGGCGTGGTGTACCAGCCGCCGTTCCACGCGGCATCGGCCGTGAGCGCCGCCTTCACGCCCTCGAGGAACACGATGTTGTGCGGCGCCGTCTTCGCCGAGCCGCAGAAGGGTGCGATGCGCCGGACCATGTCGGGGTACAGGCAGCCCCACTGGTTGGTCTGCTGCGCGCCCATCGACCAGCCCACCACCAGGGCGATGCGCTCGATGCCGAACTTCTGCGTTACCAGCCGGTGCTGCAGCGTCACGTTGTCGTAGAGCGTGACGTTCGGAAAGCGCGAGAGGTCGTAGGGTTGCGGCGTGTTGCTCGGCGAGGACGACAGCCCGTTGCCCAGCATGTTGGGCACGATGATGAAGTACTTCGCCGGGTCGAGCGCCATGCCCGGGCCGATGAGCCACTCGTTGTCGTAGTGCTGCCCCGAATACCAGGTGGGGTAGACGATGACGTTGCTCTTGTCGGCGTTGAGCGTGCCGTAGGTCTTGTAGGCGAGCTTCGCGCCGCGCAGGGTGGCGCCCCGCTGCAGCACGACGTCGCCGAGCTCGAAGATCTCGTAGTCCATGGCGCGGCGGCTCAGCGATGCTTGGCCGGCTCGTTCGGAATGCCTTCGATCGGGCATTCGGGCGTGCCCACCGTGCTGCGCGTGAACGACTCCACCATCTCGCGCGTGCCCTCGGGGTCGTTGATCCACTTCGTGTAGAAGTTGTAGGGGCAGGCCGCCACGCCCTTGTCGCCGTCGCCGGAATTGATGGTGCCGGTGTAGCCGCGGTGCACCAGCTTGAACAGGTGGTTCTGCGACTGACCGTTGCGGCGTGCGTCGCGGATCAGGCCCATCGAGAGCTCGGCGTAGTTGATGCCCATCTCCTCCTCGCCGCATTCGCCCAGCGTGCGGCCGTCGAAGCCGATGAGCGCCGAGTGGCCGAAGTACGAGTACACGCCGTCGAAACCCGCCGCGTTGGCCACCGCCACGTAGGTGTTGTTCATGAAGGCCATGGCCTTCGACACCATGATCTGCTGTTCCTTGGCCGGGTACATGTAGCCCTGGCAGCGGATGATGAGCTCGGCGCCGCGCATCGCGCAGTCGCGCCAGATTTCGGGGTAGTTGCCGTCGTCGCAGATGATCAGGCTGATCTTCATGCCCTTGGGGCCTTCGCTCACGTAGGTGCAGTCGCCCGGATACCAGCCCTCGATGGGCACCCACGGCATGATCTTTCTGTACTTCTGGACGATCTCGCCCTTGTTGTTCATGAGGATCAGCGTGTTGTAGGGCGCCTTGTTCGGGTGCTCCTCGTGGCGCTCGCCGGTCAGCGAGAACACGCCCCACACGTTCGCGCGGCGGCAGGCGTCGGCGAAGATGGCCGTCTCCTCGCCGGGCACGGTGGCGGCCGTGTCGTACATCTCCTTGGCGTCGTACATGATCCCGTGCGTGGAGTACTCGGGGAACACCACCAGGTCCATGCCCGGCAGGCCCTTCTTCATGCCGACCAGCATCTCGCCGATCTTGCGGGCGTTGTCCAGCACCTCGGCCTTGGTGTGCAGGCGGGGCATCTTGTAGTTGACGACCGCGACGCCAACGCAATCGTTGCTGCTCGAAATATCACCGTGTCTCATGGGACTGCTCCTGAAAGAGGGGTTGAGGAAAAAGATGGCTACACGGTCAGGAACGACCTGACCTTGTCCTGGTCGAGCGTCGCGCGCGCCTCGTCGTGCACGAGGCGCCCGCGGTCGATGACGAGAAAGCGGTCGGCCAGGTCGAGCGCGAAGCTCAGCACCTGCTCCGACACCACGATGGCGAAGCCGCGCTCGGCGCGCAGCACGTTCAGCGTTTGCGCGATCTCCTTGATGATCGAAGGCTGGATGCCCTCGGTCGGCTCGTCGAGGATCAGCAGCTTCGGCTCGGAGATCAGCGCGCGCGCGATGGCCAGCATCTGCTGCTGGCCGCCGGAGAGGTTGCCGGCCTTGCGCTGCTTCATGTCCTTGAGCACCGGGAAGAAGCGGTAGAGGTACTCGGGCACCGTGCGGTGGCCCGACTTCGCCGCGCCCGAGAGGATGTTCTGCTCCACCGTGAGAAACGGGAACACCATGCGTCCCTGCGGCACGAAGGCCAGCCCCTGCGCCACGCGCTGGTAGCTCGGCAGCTTCGTGATGTCGGCGCCGCCCAGGCGGATGTGGCCTCCGCGCGCCGGCAGCAAGCCGATGAGCGACTTCAGCAGCGTGGTCTTGCCCATGCCGTTGCGGCCCATGACGGCGACAGCCTCGCCGGGTGCCACATGCAGCGACACGTCGCGGATCACCTGCGATTCACCGTAGGCCACGTTCAGTCCGGAAACTTCGAGCATCCGTTTTCTCCTGTGTTCAGTGGCCGAGGTAGACGTCGATCACGCGCGGGTCGGCCTGCACCTCGGCGGCGGTGCCTTCGCTCAAGAGACGGCCCTGGTGCAGCACGGTCACGCGGTGCGCGATGCGCTTGACGAAATCCATGTCGTGCTCGATCACCACCAGCGACTTGCCCGAGGCGATGCGCCGCAGCAGGTCGCCGGTCTGCTCGCGCTCGCGCGGGCTCATGCCGGCCACGGGCTCGTCGAGCAGCAGCAGCTCGGGCTCCTGCATCAGCAGCATCCCGATCTCCAGCCATTGCTTCTGGCCGTGGCTGAGCTGGCCCGCGCGGCGGTCGAGCTGGTCGAGCAGGAACACGTCGGCCGCCATCGCGTCGATGCGTTCGCGCAGGGCCGCGGTGCGGCGGAAGGTCAGCGACTGCAGCAGGCCGTGCATGCGCGGCAGCGAGATCTCGAAGTTCTCCAGCACCGTGAGGTCTTCATAGACCGAGGGCGTCTGGAACTTGCGGCCCACGCCGGCGCGCACGATCTCGTGCTCGTTCATGCGGGCGAGGTCGGCGCCGTTGAAGAGCACGCGGCCCGAACTCGGCTTGGTCTTGCCGCACACCATGTCGAGCAGCGTGGTCTTGCCCGCGCCGTTCGGGCCGATGATCACGCGCAGCTCGTTGCGCTCGACCGCAAGGCTCAGGCCGTCCACCGCCTTGAAGCCGTCGAAGGACACGGTGAGGTCTTCCACGCGCAGGATCTGCTCGCTGGAAGGCGGCGCCGCCGAAGCGGCCTGCGGCAGGCCGCCGTTGGGCATCGTCATCGTCGCGTTCATGGCACGGCCTCCGCGCCGCGCCGGCGCAGCAGCTTCTCGCCCAGGCCCGCAAGGCCGTTGGGCATGGCCCAGACCACGAGGATGAACACCGCGCCCAGGAAGTACAGCCAGCCTTCGGGAAAGGTCTCCGACAAGTACGACTTGAGAAAGCCGATCAGCAGCGCGCCGATCACCGCCCCCGGAATCGAAAGCCGCCCGCCGACCGCCGCGTAGATCACCATCTCCACCGATGCCACCACGCCGATCACGCCCGGCGCGATCAGCCCGACCTGCAGGCTGTAGAAGGCTCCGCCGATGGACGAAAGCACTGCTGCCACCGCGAACACGAAGGCCTTCATGTGCGCCGTGTTGTAGCCGCTGAAGCGCACGCGGTCTTCGCGGTCGCGGATGGCGATGAGGATCTTGCCGAAGCGGCTGCGCACGACGAGCAGCGAGAGCGCCATCACCAGCCCGACGGCCAGCACCTCGACGAAGTAGATCGTGCGCTTCGCGTCGTCGCTCGCGATGTCCAGGCCCAGCAGCGTGCGGAAGTCGGTGATGCCGTTGGCGCCGCCGGTGTCGCCCTGCTGCCCGATCACCACCACGGTGAGCGTGAGCGCGAGCGACAGCGTGACGATCGCGAAGTACACGCCGCTCACGCGCCGCTTGAAGATCGCGTACGAGAACACGTACGCCAGCACCGCCGGAACCACGAGGATGCCGACCACGGTCCAGCCCAGCGAATGGAAGGGCTGCCACCACGCGGGCAGCTGCTCCACGCTGCTCCACACCATGAAGTCGGGCAGCTCGGGCGCGGAGGCTTCGAGCTTGAGGAACATGGCCATCATGTAGCCGCCCAGGCCGAAGAACATGCCCTGGCCCAGGCTCAGCACGCCGCCGTAGCCCCAGGTCAGCACCACGCCGATCGCGACGAAGGCGAAGGCCAGGTACTTGCCCACGAGGTTCAGGCGGAAGGCATCGAGCGCGAGCGGCAGCACCACGGCCAGCAGCAGGAGCACGGCGGCCATCGAGCCGATGTCGCGCCTGCGTTGTGAAGAGAGCTTCGACAGCATGCTCAGCTCCTCGAACGGATCGCGAACAGCCCGTTGGGCCGGAAGTACAGCACCACGATCACCAGCAGCAGGATCGTCGCCTTGGCCATGGAGCCGCTCATCAGGTACTCGAGCCAGGTCTGCGACTGCGCGATGGAGAAGCCCGAGAGGGCCGTGCCCACCAGGCTCTGCACGCCGCCGAACACCACCACGATGAAGGAGTCGACGATGTAGAGCTGGCCGGTTCCGGGGTTGGTCGAGCCGATCATCGTGAACACCGCGCCCGCGATGCCCGCGAGGCCGGAGCCCAGCGCGAAGGTCATCGCGTCGACGCGGTGCGTGTCGATGCCCACCGCGCCGGCGATGGCGCGGTTCTGCGTCACCGCGCGCACCTTGAGTCCCCACGAGGTGCGGTACAGCAGCAGGTAGACGCCGGTCGCGACCAGCGCGGTGAGCCCCACGATGAAGATGCGGTTCAGCGGCAGCTGGATGCCCGCCGTCGGCTCCCACGCTCCCGCGAGCCACGAGGCCAGCGGCACGCTCACCTCCTGCGCGCCGAAGATCGAGCGGTAGGCCTGCTGCAGCATCAGGCTCAAGCCCCAGGTGGCGAGCAGGGTGTCGAGCGGGCGGTCGTAGAAGAAGCGGATGAAGCCGCGCTCGAGCACGTAGCCGAACGCGAAGGTCACGGCGAACGCGAACGGAATCGCGGCGAACAGGTACAGGTCCATGAAGCCCGGCGCGAAGTGCTCGAAGAAGCGCGCGGCCAGGTAGGTCATGTAGGCGCCGAGGGCCATCAGCTCGCCGTGCGCCATGTTGATGACGCCCATCAGGCCGAACACGATGGCCAGCCCGATCGCCATCAGCAGCAGGATGGTGAACAGGCTCACGCCGTTGAACACCTGCATCACCGCGATGTCGAAGTTCATCGCGTTCAGACCTTCGGGAAGGGGTTGGGCTCGACGAGCTGGGGCGATTCCCACACGATGTCGAACTGGCCGTCGGGGCGCGCACGGCCCACGCGCACCTTCTTCCACACGTGGTGGTTGGTGGCGTGCACGCGCACCGTGCCTTCGGGCGCCTCGATCTCCACGCCCGCGGCAGCCGCCGTGACCTTGTCGACGTCGAAGGACTTGGCCTTCTCCACCGCCAGCTTCCAGAGGTACACGCTGTTGTAGGCCACCTCCATCGGGTCGCCGATCACGCGGTCCTGCCCGTACTTGGCCTTGAAGGCCCTCACGAACTTCTCGTTGGCCGGCGACTTGATGCTCTGGAAGTAGCCCATGCAGGCGTAGTAGCCCGCGGCGTTGTCCTTGCCGATGCCGTCGATCTCGTTCTCCGACACCACGGTGGACAGCAGCACCTGCTTGGCACCGTCCAGGCCCGCCGCGCGCAGCTGCTTGTAGAAGGCCACGTTGGAGCCGCCCACCACGGTGCTGTAGATGCAGTCGGGCTTGGCGGCCTTGATCTTGTTGATGATCGACGAGAACTCGGTGTGGCCCAGCGGTGCGTACTCTTCGCCGAGCACCTTGCCGCCGGCCTTGGCGATGGCCGGCTTGGCGATCTTGTTGCAGGTGCGCGGGTAGATGTAGTCGGAGCCCACGAGGAAGAAGCTCTTGCCCTTCTCGCGCGCCATCCACTCGACTGCCGCGATCACCGACTGCGTGGCTTCCTGCGAGGGGTAGAACACGCGCTTGTCCTGCTCCTGGCCCTCATAGTAGGTCGGATAGAACAGCAGGCCCTTGGCCTGGTTGAGCACCGGCAGCAGCGCCTTGCGCGAGGCCGAGGTGTAGCAGCCGATGATGGCGGCCACCTTGTCGCGCTCCAGCAGCTTGCGGGCCTTCTCGGCGAACACCGGGTTCTCGCTCGCGCCGTCTTCCACCACGGCCTCGATCTTCCGGCCCATCACGCCGCCGGCCGCGTTGATCTCCTCGATGGCCAGCTTCTCGGCATCGACCAGCGAGGCCTCGGCGATGGCGATGGTGCCCGAGAGCGAATGCAGCAGCCCCAGCTTCACGGGGCCGCTGTCCTGCGCCGAGGCGATGCCGGCCACGCCGCCGGCGGCGCCCAGCACGATCATCGAGCCGCCGGTCTTCACGATCTGGCGGCGGTTGAAAACGTTCGTCATGTCAAATTCCTTCGTATTTGTGCGAGTCATCAGGAAGATCCGACCTTCGGAACCGCGCGTTGGGTGTCTCCTCCCGCGGCGCGGCCCTGCAAACGAACGCTGCGTTGCCAGTGCGCTTTTCTCCGGGCAAGGCTCCGCCACCGGATGCGGCGCATCCGTTTCGAAAAAGCACTCTTGCGGCCGAGAAAACAAAAAAGCCCGAACCGGTGGTTAAACCGATTCGGGCTTTATTGCCCGACGCCTCGCTGGCAGCACTGGCAGCGGGTGTCGTATGACTGGTAACGATTGCTCGTTGGGGCGGATTCTTCTCAACTCACCCCGGCATGAACATACGCTGTTTCGCTAATTGGCGAAAACGCGGCGCATGTGTTATTCGCGCTCAGCGCGGGCGCGCGTAGTCCGACTCGATCCACGCGCTCGCACTGCTGGCGGTGAGCCTGAACGCGGGCGACACGCTCACGCTGGCGAGCTCGCTGTCGTCCGCGTCGTCGTAGGCCGTGAGCGTGGCCGTGGGGTTGTCCTCGTCGGGCACGATGGAAAGCGCCACGCGCACGCGCCGGTCGTCGCGCGCAGTGACGGTCACGCTCTTGTTGAGCGTGGCGTGCAGCTGCTGCTCGTGGCGGCGGATGACTTCGGCGGCGGTCTTCACCAGCGTGGAGAAGGCGGGAGCGTCGAGCGGCTTCGGGTTCTTCTTGTCGCGGCCCATGGTCCAGGGGCCGACGAGGGCCGGCTCGGGGTCGCCGTGGCGAGTCATCTCGACGGCCCAGCCGTCGTCTTCCTCGTTCTTGATGACGCGGGCGGTCCAGCGGTCGTCGCGCCAGAGGCGGTCTTCCTGCAGGGGGAGGATGTCGGAGTCTGTTGTCGGTTCGGTCATTCGGTAGGTGTCGGTCTGGCGCGGGGCATTTTCGCCTCCGCCGCCGGGCCACCGATGTGGCGCGCGAGACCCTCGGCCAGCGCATCGAAGGTGGCGCGGCAGCGCGGGCTGCCGCGCAGGTCCTCGTGCATCGTGACCCAGGTGTCCAGCTTCAGAGAGAAACCGCGCGGTATCAGCCGGACCAGCCCGGGGTTGCGGCTGGCCAGCGCCACCTGGCAGATGCCGATGCCGGCACCGGCGCGAATCAGCGCCAGCTGCGTGAGGTCGCTGTCGGTGCGCAGCGAGAAGGCGTCGCGCGTGAAGCCCTTGAGCGCCTTGCCCGCGTTGCGCACGAAGGCCGTGGGCTGGTCGTAGCCGATCAGCGAGTGCGCGGCCAGCTCTTCCAGCTTGCGCGGCGTGCCGTGGCGCGCCAAGTAGTCGCGATGCGCATGAAAGCCCAGCTCGATGTTGCCGATGCGGCGCGCCACCAGCTGCTCCTGCCTGGGGCGCACCATGCGCACGGCGATGTCGGCCTCGCGCCGCAGCAGGTCCTGCACGCGGTTGGTCGACACCAGCTCGACCTTCAGCGCCGGGTGCGTCTCGCGAAGCCCCGCCACGATGGGCGGCAGCACTTCCGCGCAGACGACTTCGCTGGCCGACACGCGCACCACGCCGCGCACGCCTTCGCCCTGGCTGCTGGCGGCGCGCTCCAGCGAGGCGGCGGTGCTTTCCATGGCCTCCGCATGCGTGCGCAGCGCCAGCGCAACCTCGGTGGGCAGCAGCCCCGTCTGCGAGCGCGTGAAAAGCACGGTGCCCAGCGCTTCCTCGAGCGCCGCCACGTGGCGCCCGACCGTGGGCTGGGTGATGCCGAGGGCGCGTGCCGCACCCGAGAGCGAGCCCTCGCGCAGCACGCTCAGGAAAGTGCGGTAGAGCTCCCAGCCGATGTTCGAAGTCATACATAAATGTATGGCCGATAGCTCATGTTCGGCAATTCCAATGGAGCCGACGCGGTTCCAGAATTCTTCCATCGGCAACAACTTCTGGAGCAGTTCATGGCACACGACACGACACGCGGCGACACGGTCCTGGTTCTCGGCGCAACAGGCGGCATCGGCGGCGAGGTGGCCCGCCAGCTGCGCGATGCGGGCTGGGAGGTGCGCGCACTGAAGCGCGATGCGCAGGAAGGAAAGCGCGAGGGCATCACCTGGCTGGCCGGCGACGCGATGGATGCGCAGGCCGTGCGGCGGGCGGCGAAGGGCTGCTCGGTCATCGTGCATGCGGTCAATCCGCCGGGCTACCGCAACTGGTCGGAACTGGTGCTGCCGATGCTCGACAACACCATCGCCGCCGCGAAGGCCGAGGGCGCGACCGTCGTGCTGCCCGGCACGGTCTACAACTTCGGCCCCGACGCCTTCCCGCTGCTGGCCGAGGACTCGCCGCAGCGCCCGCTCACCCGCAAGGGCGCGATCCGCGTCGAGATGGAACGGTGCCTGGAGGAAGCCAGCCGCCAGGGCGCGCGGGTGCTGATCGTGCGCGCCGGCGACTTCTTCGGCCCGAAGGCGGGCAACAACTGGTTCTCGCAGGGGCTGGTGAAGGCGGGGCAGCCCGTCAGGTCCGTGAGCTACCCCGGCAGCGCCGGCGTCGGCCACCAGTGGTCGTACCTGCCCGACGTGGCGCGCACCATGGTCGAGCTGCTGGCGCGGCGCGACCGGCTCGATGCCTTCGCGCGCTTCCACATGGCCGGCCACTGGGACGCCGACGGCACGCGCATGAGCGACGCCATCCGCAAGGTGGTGGCGCGCCGTATCGGCACGAGGGTCGGCGTGTCGGCCTTTCCGTGGTGGCTGCTGACGCTGGCCTCGCCCTTCGTCGTCACCTTCCGCGAAATGCGCGAGATGCGCTACCTGTGGCGCACCCCCGTGGGCATGGACAACGCGAAGCTGGTGGCCTTCCTGGGCCGCGAACCGCACACGCCGCTCGAGGAGGCGGTGGAAGCCTCGCTCGAAGGCATGGGCTGCCTGGCCACGGCGCCGGTGGCCGCTCCGGCCTGACCGGCGGCGCTCAGAACACCGAGAGCCCGGTGCGCGTCACGAAGAGTTCCAGCGCCTTCATGCCCAGCAGCGAATTGCCGGTGGCGTCGAGCGCCGGCGACCACACGCACAGCGTGAGCCTGTCGGGCACCACGGCGACGATGCCGCCACCCACGCCGCTCTTGCAGGGCAGGCCGATCGAGAAGGCCACGTCGCCCGCCGCGTCGTAGGTGCCGCAGGTGAGCATCAGCGCGTTGATGCGGCGCGTCTGCCGCTCGCCGGTGACCTCGGGCTCTCCGTCGATCGGATGCGCGCCGTCGCGGCACAGGAAGGCCGCGGCGCGCGCCAGCTGGCGGCAGCTCATGCGCAGCGCGCACTGGTTGAAGTAGGTGTCGAGCACGGTCTCGACGTCGTTGTCGATCTTGCCGAAGCTCTTCATGAAGTTGGCCAGCGCGATGTTGCGAAAGCCCGTGTCGGCCTCCGAACGGGCCACCTCGTCGTCGAAGGCGATGGGCTCGCCGCACAGGCTCGACATGAGCGCGAGGATGTCGGCCTTGGCGCTGCCGCCGCTGGCCCTGGCCTGGCTCACGAGCCGGTCGGCCACCGCGATGGCGCCTGCATTGATGAAGGGGTTGCGCGGCTTGCCCTGTTCGTTCTCCAGCTGCACCAGCGAGTTGAACGGGTTGCCCGAGGGCTCGCGGCCGATGCGCTCCCACAGCGCGTCACCCATGCGCTGCATGGCGAGCGTGAGCGTGAAGAGCTTCGACACGCTTTGGATGGAAAAGGGCGTCGCGAAGTCGCCCGCGCCGGCCTCCTCGCCCTCGCAGGTGCGCAGCGCGATGCCGAATTGCCGCGCATCGACGCGCGCGAGCGCCGGGATGTAGCTGGCCACGGTGCCGCCCTGGCCCAGCTGCGGGCGCAGGGTGGCGACGATCTCGTCGAGGACGGGCTGGAATTTGCTGGTCTTGCTGCTCATGCGGTGCGTTGTACCGCAGGCCGCCGGTTCACCAGCACGATGCCCAGCGCCACGCCGATGAGCGCCACGATCAGCTGCGCCGTGAGCGGCTCCTTCAGCAGCGCCACGCCGAACACCAGCGCGAACAGCGGCGTGAGGAAGGTGAAGGAAGACATCTGCGTGGCCGGGTAGTGCCGCAGCAGCCACATCCACGCGAGGTAGCTGGCGAAGGCGCCGACCACCGTCTGCAGGCCGATGGAGGTCCAGGCCCAGGCGGAGTACGAGAAGCCCCAGTGCTCGCCGAGCCCCAGCGACAGCACCGGGCACATCGCGGCAGTCACCGCCACTTGGTAGAACAGCGTCTTCTCGGCACTGGCCGTGGCCAGGCGCGTGGTGCGCAGCGTGAGCGTGGTCAGGCCCCAGAGCATGCCGGCCGCCAGCGCCATGCCGTCGCCGATGAGCTGCGACGAGCTCATGTGGGCGAAGCCCTCGCTGAAGGCCAGCACCACGCCCGAGAACGCGATGAAGAGCCCCAGCCACTGGAAGCCGCGCAGCCGCTCGGCCGGCACCCAGCGCGGCAGCAGCAGCGACACCCAGAAGGGCGCGGTGTAGAGAAACACCGTGAGCCGCGAGGCGCTGGTGTGCTGCAGCCCGAGGTAGATGCCGGCGAATTCACCCGAGAACAGCAGGCCGGCCAGCAGCCCGGGCCACAGCGTGCCGTCGCGCTCGAAGAGCGGCACGCGCCGCCACACGCACCAAAGCCACAGCAGCACGGTCGCGCCGACCATGCGGATCGAGGCCTGCCACATCGGCGGCACCTCGGCCACGGTGGTCTTGATGAGGATCTGCTGCAGGCCCCAGAAGGCGCAGCAGGCGATGAGCAGGCCTATGGCGAGGCTGTCGAGGTGGGTCTTGCGCTGGATCATTCGGGGCGGTCGATCGAACGGGTGGCGGCGGCGGATGGCCGCTCGATTCATCCGATGATCGTATCGCGCCCGCGCATTCCGCGTGGGCTCACTGGGCAAAGGCGTCCAGCGCGGGCAGCGGCGCCTGTCGCTCGAAGCGCTGGCCGATGGCCTGCAGCGCGGCCTCCAGGAACTGCAGGAACATGCCCATGGCCACCGTGGTCGTCTGGCCCGAGCGCTGGTAGAGGCAGCTGAACGAGCGCGCGCCCGCGTCGGCCAGGCCGGTCCACACCAGCGTGCCGCGCTCCACGTCCTCGGCCACGTTCTCGGGAATGAGAAAGCCGATGCCGGTGCCGCCGGCCACGAGGCGCCGCACCATCGCGACCGAGCTGGTCTCCACCAGCGGGCGCACCTTGCGGTGCTCGCGGTGGTCGATCTGGTCGACCATGGCGCGCAGCTCGGTGTCGGGCGTCATGAGGATCAGCGGGTGCTCCAGGCAGTCGCGCAGCCGCGGCAGCTTGCCCAGCGCCGCCAGCGGATGGCCCGGCGGCGTGACCAGCCCCAGGTGCTGCGGAAAGCTGCGGATCTCCTCCACGCCCGGCGGCGGCTTGCGGCGCAGGCAGAAGCCGATGTCCGATTCGCCGTTGGCCACCCATTTCAGGATGTTCTCGCCGCTGCCCGAGCGCACGCCGTAGGTCACGCCGGGGTAGTTCTTCATGGCGGTCTCGATGACCTCGGGCACCAGCTGCTCGGCCGACGAATGCGGCACCGCCAGGTTGATGTGCCCGCGCCGCAGCGAGCGCAGGTCTTCCACCTGGGCCAGCGCGTTGTCGAAGTCGCGCTGCCCGCGCCGGACGGCCGCCACCATGATCTCGCCCGCGGTGGTCAGCTGCATGCCGCGCGGCAGCCGGTCGAAGAGGGGCGTGCCCACCTGCTCCTCGAGGTTGAGCACCTGCTGGTGGACGGCCGCGGCCGTGAGGTGCAGCGCCTCGGCCGCCTTGCGCACCGAACCGCGGCGGGCCACTTCGTCGAAACAGCGGAAGGTCTGGGAGATGGCGCGCATGGTGGCGGAAGTGTATGGATTTTCTATACGCGCCGTACGAAACAAACAGATTTTCCTGACGGATGATGCGGCCTAGATTCGCACCTTCTTCAATCTCCCGAGGTTCGTTCCCGTGACCACCACCGTCGACCAGATCACCCAGCGCCGCCGCGGCACCGGCCTGATCGCCCACGACCCGGCGCTGAGCGCCGGCGGCTACACCCTGATCGCGCCGCAGACCGACGACGGCAACGTCTACCTGGTCGACATCGAGGGCCGCGTGGCGCACCAGTGGAAGATGCCGGTGCGCCCGGGCCGCGCGGCCGTGATCCTGCCCAACGGCAACCTCGGCTACAACGGCAACCACGCCGATTCGCCCGAGATCTACCCGGCCTGGTCGCTGTGGCACGGCGGCGATTTCTACGAGGCCACGCCCGAGGGCGAGATCGTCTGGCGCTACCAGGACCCGACGCACCACCACGACGCCCGCTGGCTGGCCAACGGCCACCTGCTGTACGCCGGCTGCGCGCCGGTGCCTGCCGGTTTCGCCGAACGCGTGCCCGGCGGCACGGCCCACGGCCCCGACGAGACCATGTACGGCGACGTGATCCGCGAGGTCGACCGCGGCGGCCAGCTCGTATGGGAATGGAAGGCCTGGGAGCACCTGGCGCCGGAAGACTTCCCCATCCACCCCGGCTTCGGCCGCACCCACTGGCCGCTGGTGAACGGGCTCGACGTGACGGCCGACGGGCTGGTGCTCATGAGCCTGCGCACCACCTCGGGCATCGTCGGCATCGACCGCGCCACGCGCGGCGTGAAGCTGCACATTCCGCCCTCGGTGCTGTCGCACCAGCACGCGCCGGTCGCGCTGGAGAACGGCAACGTTCTTGCTTTCGACAACGGCAACTTCCGCACCGGCAAGCATGTGGCGTTCTCGCGCGTTCTCGAAATCGATCCGGCCTCCAACGAGGTCGTGTGGCAGTACGCGGACGAGCTGGTCAACGCCTTCTACACCGCCTACATGGGCAGCGCGCAGCGCCTGCCCAACGGCAACACGCACGTCACCGAGTCGGCCACGGGGCGCCTGTTCGAGGTCACGCCGGCCGGCGAGGTGGTGTGGGAGTACGTGATTCCCTGGTTCGCCGAGTACCCCGACGAGGCCGCGCGCAAGTACGTGCCCGGCCGCCAGAACAGCGTGTTCCAGACCTTCCGCTACAGCGCGGCGCAACTTCCCTGGCTCAAGGTTTCCGCATCATGATTTCTTCCGCTCTTCGCCGACTGGCCCTTCCGCTGGTCATGGCGCTGCCCTTCGCGGCGCAGGCCGCCGATGCGCCCAAGCCTGTGCGCATCCTCAGCAACTGGTTCGCCCAGCCCGACCAGGCCGGCTACTGGCAGGCCCAGCAGGACAAGCTCGGCAAGGAGGCCGGCATCGAGATCAGCGTGCTGCAGGGCGGCCCGAAGATCCAGACCATTCCGCAGGTGGCTTCGGGCCAGGCCGAGTTCGGCATCGGCAACGCCGACGACGTGCTGCTGGCCCGCTTGCGCGGCGCGCCGGTGCGCGCGGTGTTCGCGCACCTCGACTACGTGCCCTACACGCTGGTCTACCACGCCGATCCGGCCGTGAAGTCCATCGCCGACCTGCAGGGCCGCACCTTCGCGGTGAACATCGGCAATGCCTACTGGGAGTGGACGAAGAAGCAGTACAAGCTCGCCGGCACGCGCGAGATCCCGGTGAGCGGCGACCTCAGCCTGTTCCGTAACGACCCGAAGATGGTGCAGCAGGGCTACTCGCTCTTCCTGCCCGCGCGCATGGCCGCGGCCGGCGTGCAGGTGCAGCAGATCACGCTGGCCTCGCTGGGCTACAAGCCCTACAACGTGCTTTTCACCACCGACGACATGATCCGCAAGAACCCCGCGCTGGTGAAGGCCACCATCGCGGCGGTGCAGAAGGGCTGGGCCGGCTACGTGCGCAACCCGCAGGGGCTCAAGCCGCTGATCACCGGCATGAACAAGCAGATGACGCCCGAGATCTACGACGCGGCCAACAAGGAAATGATCGAGACGCTGATCTCGCACGACCTCGGCCGCATCGGCTGCATGACGGATGCGCGCTGGAACGAACTGGCGGGCCAGCTGCGCAGCGTCGGCTTCCTGCCGGCGGGCTTCGACGCGAAGCAGGGCTACGACCGCACGCTGGCGCCGGGCTGCAACCCATGAGCGACAAGGGCGCGGCCGTCGGGCTGGAGGGTGTGTCGAAGCGCTTCGACACGCGCAAGGATGGCGGGCTGCTGGCGCTGGACAAGGTCGACTTCGCGCTGCGTCCCGGCGAGTTCGTCTCCATCGTCGGCCCCTCGGGCTGCGGCAAGTCGACGCTGCTGCGCATCATGGCGGGGCTGGTCGCGCCGAGCACCGGGCGCTGCACGTGGCCGGACGGCGTCGAGACCGCCTTCGTGTTCCAGGAGGCCGCGCTGCTGCCCTGGCGCAACGTGGAGCGCAACGCGCAGCTGCTGATGGAGCTCGAAGGCCACTCGCCCGACAGCTACCGCCCGCGCGCGGCGGAGGCGCTGAAGCTGGTGGGGCTCGCGGGTTTCGAGAAGTCGTATCCGCACCAGCTCTCGGGCGGCATGCGCATGCGGCTGTCGCTGGCGCGCGCGCTGGCCCTGCGACCCGGGCTGCTGCTGCTCGACGAGCCGCTGGCGGCGGTGGACGAACTCACGCGCGACGTGCTGCAGGAAGAGCTCTCGTCGCTGTGGCGGCAGGCCGGCTTCACCGGCGTGCTGGTGACGCACAACGTGCACGAGGCGGTGTACCTCTCGAACCGCGTGGTGGTGATGTCGCCGCGGCCGGGGCGCATCCTGGACGTGATCGACGTGCCCTTCGCATTCCCGCGCGCGCCGGAGCTGCGCGCCAGCGCGGACTTCGCCGCACTCACGGGGCAGGTGACGTCGGTGCTGCGCGCGCAGCATCACGCGCAGGCCGTGGCTTGAGGGAGTGGAGATGACCCGATCTTCTTCCCCTGCATTGGCCCTCGCGCGCAACGCCGCGCCCGTGGTGGCGGTCGCGCTGCTCGCCATCGGCCTCTGGTGGCTGTTGAGCGCCACCGTCTACCAGGGCAAGGGCTACCTGCTGCCCTCGCCGCAGGAAGTGGCGGCGGCCACCGCCGAGAACGCCGCAACGCTCGCGGGCGCCACGCTCTCCACGCTGAAGGAGGCGCTGCTGGGCTACGCGCTGGCCATCGTCGTCGGCATCGCCGGCGCCGCGGTGCTGGCGCAGTCGCGGCTGCTGGAGCGCAGCCTGTATCCGTACGCGGTGCTGCTGCAGACCGTGCCGGTGGTGGCGATCGCGCCGCTCATCGTGCTCTGGTTCGGCTACAACGAGCTGTCGGTGGTGATCGTGAGCTTCATCATGTCGCTCTTTCCGATCATCAACAACACGATGCTGGGCCTGCGCTCCACCTCGCGCAATCTCGCGGAGCTGTTCGCGCTGCACCGCGCGAGCGGGCTGGTGTCGTTCTGGAAGCTGCGGCTGCCGGGCGCGCTGCCGCACATCTTCGCGGGGCTGCGCATCTCGGCGGGGCTGTCGGTGATCGGCGCCATCGTGGGCGAATTCATCATCGGCTCGGGCAATGCCGAAGGCGGGCTGGGCGTGCAGATCGTCTTCGCGCAGGGGCGCATGTACACCGCGCTGCTGTTCGCCGAGGTGATTGCGGCGACGCTGCTGGGCTTTCTCTTCTTCCTGGCGGTGAGTGCGATCGGACGGCTGCTGCTGCGGCACTGGCACGAATCGGCGCTGGGGAGCTAGCCGGGCCGCCTATTTCGCCTATTTCGCCTGTTTCGCCGCGGCGGCCACGGGGTAGGGCGGCTTGCCGCGCGTGCCTGTCATCAGGTCGGGCACGACGGTTTCCACGTCGGCCACCGCGCGCGCGGCGCGCTCCAGCTTCTTCGCGAGCGCCGAGTCCGGCACGCAGCCCTGCAGGTACACCCAGCGGCGCTGGATGATGACCCAGACGCTGCCCTTCTTCACGCCCGGCACGGCCAGCAGCGCGGCGCGCACCTTGGGTGCGAGCGGCTTGTCGTAGCGGTAGGCGTTGCTGTCGGCGCACTTGCCGGCCAGCCAGCAGGTGGTGCCGCGTTCCAGCCGCGAGTGGGTCTGCAGGCGGCGTTCCTCGGTCGTGTAGAACGGGCCCTCGGGCACTGCGCAGGCCGGCAGGCCCGACGACAGCTGGAAGAACGGGTCGTCGAACCAGTTCTGCTTGAGCGGTGCCGTGGCTTCCTGCGCCGTGCCGGTCTGCGCGGCGAGCAGCAGGACGAGCAGGAGCGCAGGGCGGAGGGTCACAAGGGATGCTCTGTGTAGAAGCGCCCGCCGTGGAAGAGCAGCGGCGAAGCGCCCGCGTTGTGGGAGCAGCGCTCCACCTCGCCGACGAAGATCACGTGGTCGCCTTCGTCGTAGCGGCTGCGGTTGAAGCACTCGAAGCTGGCCGCCGCGCCCACCAGCACCGGTGCGCCGCCCAGGCCCTCGGTGAAGGCCACGTCGGCCCAGCGGTCGATGTTCTTGGTGGCGAAGCGTTCGGCCAGCGCCTTCTGGTTGGCCGCCAGGATGTTCACCGTGTAGTGCGAGCCGGCGCTCAGCGCGGGCATCGAGCCGGCCGCGCGAGAGAGGCTCCACAGCACCAGCGGCGGCGTCAGCGACACCGAATTGAAGGAGTTGGCCGTGAGGCCGACCAGCGTGCCGTCAGCCGCGCGCGCGGTCACGACGGTGACGCCGGTGGCGAACATGCCGAGGGCTTCGCGAAACTCGTCGGACGAAAAGGAGGGCGGCTGGGCCCGGCGGGGAGTGGTCACAAGAAAGGAAGCAATGGCTTGGAGGCGGAGGGCCATTTTGGCTCAGCGCCCGCCGGCCTGCCCGGCCGGGTCCATCAACTCTGCTACCAGCCGGGTATAGACGGCAGCGGCCGGGGAGGGCGTTCGCCCCGCCAGCGTGACGAGGCTGTAGTGCGTCTGCATGCGCTCCAGGCCCGCCACCGGCAGGGGAACGAGCGTGTCCGTGTCGTGGCCTGGGACGGGCGCGACCGGCGCGAGGATCACCGCGTCGGCCGTCAGCGCCAGGTGCCGCAGCGTGCCTGCGTCGTCGCAGGTCACGTTGAACACGCCGCGGTCGCCGCGCGGGGCCACCCGCTCGAACTGCATCGCCACCTCCGCCGGCAGGCGCGGGCCGGCGACGGGGTAGGCCATGAGCTTCTCGAGCGTCGCCGGCTGCTGCCTGGGCTTCAGCAGCGGGTGCTTGGCTCGCACGAAGAAAGACACCGGCAGGTTGGGCAGCCGCGCGAGCTTCAGGCCGGGCTGCTGCTTCGTCAGGTCGCGCGTGTCGGCGACGAACAGGTCGAGCTCGCGGCGGTGCAGCCGCTCGCACAGCGTGGCGGTGTCGGCCACCTCCATGCGCATCTGCAGCTGCGGGTGGCGCTGCGTCATGAGCGACAGCGCCGCGCGGCCCAGCGTGCCGGCGGCGAAGGGGCCGAAGCCCACAGCAAGGCTGCCGATGGCGAGGCCTTCGAGCTGCAGCACGTCGCGCGCGATCTGCTGCGCGTCGGCCAGCAGCTCGCGGGCGCGCGCCAGCACCAGTTCGCCGGCCTGGGTGAAGCGCACGCTGCCGTAGGCGCGGTCGACCAGGCGGGCCTGCAGGTTCTCTTCCAGGTTCTCGATGCTGCGGGAAAGCGCAGGCTGCGAAAGATGCACTGCCTGGGCCGCGCGGCCGAAGCTGCCCTGGTCCGCCAGGGCGACGAGATGCTGGAGCTGGCGAAGCTGCATTTTGCGTTTTGCTTCAAAAGGAAGCGCATATTTTGCATTTGCCAATGATTCTGGTGCTTCGCAGAATCGCCGGATGACTTCTTCCTCGCCAGCTTCCTCCTCCTTCTCCGCTGCGCTCGTCGCCCTTGCATGCGCGCTGGGCGTGCCCTCGGCCTCCTTCGCGCAGGCAGCGCCCAAGGCGCCCGAGCCCTCCACGCTCAAGGCCAACGCCGACATGGCGAAGACGCTGCCCTTCGCCAACCGGCAGGACTTCGAGGACGCGATGCACGGCTTCGTCGGCACCGTGCCCGACGCGCTGGTGCCGGGCTCCGGCGCTCGCCCGGTCTGGAGCATGAAGCCCTACGACTTCCTCAAGGCCGACGCGCCGGCCGACACCGTCAACCCGAGCCTGTGGCGCCAGGCGCAGCTCAACGCGATCCATGGCCTCTTCAAGGTGACCGACCGCGTCTACCAGGTGCGCGGCTTCGACATCGCCAACATGACCATCGTGGAAGGCGACAGCTCGCTGATCGTGATCGATCCGCTGCTGGCCGCCGAGACCGCGCGCGCCGCGCTGGAGCTCTACTACCAGCACCGCCCGCGCAAGCCGGTGGGCACGGTGATCTACACCCACGGCCATGCCGACCACTTCGGCGGCGTGAAGGGCGTGGTCGACGAGGCCGACGTGAAGGCCGGCAAGGTGCAGGTGCTCGCGCCCTCGGGTTTCATGGAAACGGCGGTGGCCGAGAACATCCTCGCGGGCAACGCGATGAGCCGGCGCTCGCAGTACCAGTTCGGCACGCTGCTGCCGCCCGGCCCGCGCGGGCAGGTCGACACGGGGCTGGGCAAGGCGCTGGCGCGCGGCACCATGTCGCTGATCGCGCCCACGTCGACCATCGACAAGCCGACGGAAGAGCGCGCCATAGACGGTGTGCAGTTCGTCTTCAGGCTGGTGCCGGGCTCCGAGGCGCCGTCGGAAATGCTCATGTACCTGCCGCAGTTCCGCGTGCTCAACATGGCGGAGGACGTGACGCACAACATGCACAACCTCTACACCATCCGCGGTGCCGAGGTGCGCGACGGCAACCTGTGGTCGAAGTACATCGACGAGGCCCGCGTGGCCTTCGGCGGCAAGGCCGAGGTGCTGATCGCCCAGCACCACTGGCCGACCTTCGGGCAGGAGCGCATCGTCGACCTGCTGAAGAAGCAGCGCGACATGTACAAGTTCATCAACGACCAGTCGCTGCGCCTGCTCAACCAGGGCTACACATCGGCCGACATCGCCGAGACGCTGCGCATGCCCGCGAGCCTGGAGCAGGAATGGTCCGCGCGCGGCTACTACGGCACGCTGCGGCACAACGCCAAGGCCGTCTACCAGAAGTACCTGGGCTGGTACGACGCCAACCCAGCCAACCTGAACCCGCTGCCGCCGGTGGCCTATGCGAAGAAGACGGTCGAGTACATGGGCGGCGCCGACGCCGTGCTGGCGCGTGCGCGGGAAGATTTCAGGAAGGGCGAGTTCCGCTGGGTGGCCAGCGCGATGAGCCAGCTCGTGTACGCAGACCCGTCCAACCGCGCGGCCCGCGAGCTGGGCGCCGATGCGCTCGAGCAGATGGGCTACCAGTCGGAGGCCGGCACCTGGCGCAGTGCCTACCTCGTGGGCGCGATGGAGCTGCGCAACGGCGTGCCGAAGATCCCGGGCGGCAACAGCTCCAACGCCGACACGCTGAAGGCCGTGAGCAACGACTTGTTCTTCGACTTCCTCGGCGTGCGGCTCGACGCCGCCAAGGCCGAGGGCAGGAAGATGGTCATCAACTGGAACTTCACCGATTCCAATCAGCAGTTCGTGCTGACGCTGGAGAACTCGGCGCTCACGCACATTGCCGGCCAGCAGCCTGGGGCCGACGCCACGGTGACGCTGAGCCGGGTCGTGCTCGATGCGGTCACGCTGAAGGAGACGAGCTTCCCGGCGGCGGTGCTCACCGGCAAGGTGAAGATCGACGGCGACCGCGCGAAGCTGGCCGAGCTGATGTCGATGCTCGACACATTCGAGCCGATGTTCCCGATCGTCGAACCGAAGGCTCAGCCGAAGAACCAGTAGCACACCGCGATGGCGGCCACCACGCCCGCCACCTCGGCCAGCAGCGCGCAGGACACCGCGTGCCGCGTGCGCTGGATGCCCACCGCGCCGAAGTACACGGCCAGCACGTAGAAGGTGGTCTCGGTGCTGCCCTGGATGGTGGCCGCCACCAGCGCGGGGAAGCTGTCGACGCCCTGGCTCTTCATGGTCTCGATCAGCATCGCGCGCGCCGCGCTGCCCGAGAAGGGCTTGACCAGCGCGGTGGGCATGGCGTCGACGAAGCGGGTGTCGAAGCCGACCGCGCCCACCAGCCGGCGCAGGCCGTCGAGCGCGAAGTCGAGCGCGCCCGAGGCGCGCAGCACGCCGATGGCGCACAGCATCGCGACGAGGTACGGCAGCAGGTTCTTCGCGATGTCGAAGCCTTCCTTCGCTCCTTCGATGAAGCATTCGTACACCTTGATGCGGCGGACGGCGCCCGCCAGCAGGAACACGATGATCACGCCGAACAGCGTGAGATTGCCCAGCAGCGACGACAGCGAGGCGATGGCGGTTGCCGACAGCGTGCCCAGCAGCGCCATGAAGCCGCCCAGCAGCAGCGCGCCCGGCACCAGGTAGGCCAGCACCACCGGGTCCCACAGCCGCAGGCGCTGTGCCACCGCCACCGACAGCAGCCCCACCAGCGTGGAGGCGCTGGTGGCCAGCAGGATCGGCAGGAACACCAGCGTCGGGTCGCTCGCGCCCTGCTGCGCGCGGTACATGAAGATCGTGACCGGCAGCAGCGTCAGCGACGAGGCATTGAGTACTAGAAAGAGGATCTGCGCGTTGGTGGCCGTCACTGGATCGGGGTTCAGCCGCTGCAGCTCGCGCATCGCCTTCAGGCCGATGGGCGTGGCGGCGTTGTCCAGCCCCAGCGCGTTGGCCGCGAAGTTCATGGTGATGAGCCCCAGCGCCGGGTGCCCCGCCGGCACGCCCGGCATGAGCCGCCTGAAGAGCGGCCCCAGTAGCCGCGCGAGCCAGCCCACCAGCCCCGCAGCCTCGGCGATGCGCAGGAAGCCCAGCCAGAGCGTGAGCGTGCCGAACAGCAGCACCATCACCTCGACCGCCAGCCGCGCCATGGCGAACAGCGCCTCCACCAGCGCGGCGAACACGGTCGGGTCGCCCCCGACGAGCCACCGCCCCAGCGCCGCCAGCGCCGCCACCCCGAAGAAACCCAGCCACAAGCCGTTGAGCACGCTTCTTTTCCTTTTGTTTCGCTTCGATGATAGAGCCGCCATCCGGGCCCGCCGCGAGCTACAGTTCGGCCCATGCGCGCCTCCATCGCCCGTCGCCTAGCCGCCTTCCTGTGGGTCGTGGCGGCTGCATGGCTTGCCGGTTGTGTCAGCCTGCCGCCGCCCGTGCCGCACACGCCCGTCACGGCGATCACCGACGTGGCGCAGACCGAGCTCGGGCAGCTCGCGGCCAAGGGCGCGCCCGAGGGCTCCACCGCGCTTTCGGGCTTCCGGCTGCTGCCGGAGGCGGCATTCGCGTTCGACGCGCGCATCTCGCTCGCGCGGCATGCCGAGAAGTCGCTCGACGTGCAGTACTACCTGGTGCAGCGCGACGACATCGGCCTGCTCTTCCTGCGCGAACTGCGCGAGGCCGCGGCGCGGGGCGTGCGGGTGCGGCTGCTGGTGGACGACCTCTACACCGGCGGCGAGGACGAGCTCTTCGGCACGCTGGCCGCCTTCCCGAACGTGGAGGTGCGGCTCTTCAACCCGCTGCCCTCGCGCGCCAGTTCGCTCGGCACGCGGCTGCTGCTGTCGCTGACCGACTTCGGCCGCATCAACCACCGCATGCACAACAAGCTGCTGATCGCCGACAACAGCTTCGCGGTCTCGGGCGGGCGAAACATCGGCAACGAATACTTCATGCGCAGCACGGCCGCGAACTTCATCGACATGGACGTGATCTCCAGCGGCCCCGTCGTGCGGCAGATGTCCGAGGGCTTCGACCGCTACTGGAACAGTTCGCACGCATGGCCCATCGAGCGCATCGCGCCGCTGCACGGACTGACGCGCGAGGCGGCGCAGCGCCGCTTCGACGAGATCGCGCGCTCGGCCGTGCCCGACGTGCCCATCCGCCCGCGCGACGTGCTCAACAAGTCGCCGGTGGGCGAGCAGCTCATCACCGGCAAGATCGACCGCTACTGGGCGCCGTCGACGCTGTTCATCGACGACCCGGACAAGATCACGCGCAAGGCCGACGAGGCCTACATCGGCAGCGTGACCGAGGGCGCGCTCAGCGTGATCAACGCCACGCGGCGCGAGGTGGTCATCGCCTCGCCGTACTTCATTCCGGGTCCGAAGGGCATGGAGGAGATGCGTGCCTGCATCGCCAAGGGCGGGCGCATCACGGTCGTGACCAACTCGCTGGGCGCGACCGACGAACCACTGGCCTACGCGGGCTACGAGCGCTACCGCGCCGACATGCTGAAGATCGGCGTCACTATCTTCGAGATCGCGCCCACGCTCAGCGGGCGATCGGGGCGCTTCGGCGACTTCGGCAAGTCGATCAGCCGGCTGCACGCCAAGCTCGCGATCGTCGACAACGAGCGTTTCTTCGTCGGCTCGATGAACCTCGACCACCGCTCGGCCGCGGTCAACACCGAGATCGGCCTGGTCATCGACAGCCCCGAGCTCGTGCAGGACTACAACAAGCTCATGTCGGGCGAGCGCGTGAACCTCGGCTACCGGCTGCGGCTCGGGCCCAACGGCAGGCGCGTGCAATGGCTGGAGTACGACGACGCGGGCGGCGACATCGTCCACGAGGACGAGCCCGGCGAGTTCCTCTGGCTGCGCTTCAAGAACTGGCTGCTGCTGCCCATCGTGGGCGAAGAGCTGCTGTAGCAGGCGCCTCCGCCTCCGCCTTCATCTCCACTGCGCGCGCTCGCGGCGCGCCGGCGGCCGTGTAATACGGCTTGCACACTGCCCCTCTAGATTGCGGCGTCCCACGACACAACAACCAGAGGGATTCCAGATGCGCCTCACGCCCCCGGTGCCGCCGGCACCGCCAGCCATGCCCGACCTGCGGTGGCTCGCCGCACTCGCCGTCGCTTCCGCCCTGCTGCAGGGTTGCAACGGCGGCGGCAGCGGTCAGTCGATCGTTCTCGGCCCGGTCGCCGGCACGCCGGCTCCAGCCCCCGCTCCGGCACCCGCCCCCCAAGCCGACGCCGCCACCGCCGATGCCAACCTGCAGGCCACCTGGGTGGAGATCGGCGACAACAACGCGGCCATCGCGCGTGCCATCACCAGCTACACCGCGCCGGCCTCCGCCACCACGGCCGACGCCAACGCCGCATGCCCGCAGATCACGGTGGACGGCAAGACGACGCGCATGACCTTGCGCGCAGGCGCCGGCACCATGGCGCTGCGCACCACGGCCAGCGACCCGGCCGATTCCAAGCCTTCCGCCTTTCCCGTGTCGTCCTGCGAAACCACGCTGCCCGCCGACGCGAAGCAGGCCGCCATCGGCAGCCGCGCGCTGCCGCTGCCCAAGGCCGAGCCGCAGCGCGTCCTCGTGCTGGCCGACACCGGCTGCCGCCTGAAGAAGGCCGACAACGCCTATCAGCCCTGCAACGACAGCAGCGTGTGGCCGTTCGCGCCGCTCGCCGCCACCGGCGCGGGCTTCAACCCCGACCTGGTGCTGCACATCGGCGACTACCACTACCGCGAAAACGTCTGCCCCGACGACATTGCCGGCTGCAAGGGCAGCCCCTGGGGCTATGGCTGGGACACCTGGCAGGCCGACTTCTTCAAGCCGGCGGCGCCGCTGCTGGCCAAGGCTCCGTGGATCCTGGTGCGCGGCAACCACGAGGAATGCGCGCGCGGCGGCCAGGGCTGGATGCGCTTCCTCGATCCGCGCCCGTACTCCGACAAGCGCTCGTGCAACGAGCCGGCCAACGACAGCACCGGCAACTATTCCGAGCCGTACGCGGTGCAACTGGGCACGGGCTCGCAGGTCATCGTGTTCGACTCGGCCAAGGCCGGCAAGGCGGCGCTGAAGACGGACGACCCGCAGTTCATCGCCTACCAGAAGCAGTTCCAGACCGTCGCGACGCTGGCCGCCAAGGCCGGCATCACGACCACCATGTTCACCAACCACCATCCGATCCTGGCCTTCGCGCCGATCGCGGGCTCCACCCCGGCATCGGGCAACCTCGCGCTGCAGTCGGTGATGGGCAACCTCAACCCCAAGGCCTACTACCCGAGCGGCGTGCACATCGCGCTGCACGGCCACGTGCACGACTTCCAGGCGCTCAACTTCGCTACCGACCACCCCGCCACGCTGGTGACGGGCAACGGCGGCGACAACCTCGACGTGGCGCTGCCCGATCCGCTGCCGCCCGGCACCACGCCTGCGCCGGACGTGACGGTCGACCGCATCACGCACCACAGCAGCTTCGGCTTCATGATGATGGAGCGCAAGGCGGCGCCCGGCGTGGGCTGGACCTTCAAGGCCTACACGGTGGCTGGCAAGCTGCTCGCCACCTGCGAGCAGACCGGCCGGACGCTGGCCTGCGACAAGACGGGCTTCCTCACGCCGTGACGATGCGCGCCGCGCTGGCGATGGCGGCCGCATGCCTGGCCTGGACGGGCACGGCGGCCGTTGCCATTGCCGCGACCACGGCGGAGATCAACCCCGGCGGCCCGCCGAGCGTGGTGATCGATCGCATCGGCGCCACGCCGAAGATCTCTGCGCGCATCGATCCCACAGCCGCCACCTTCAAGCCCGACCCGGCGCTGGCCGCGCTGGGCAAGCGCATCTTCTTCGACACGCGGCTGTCGCAGCCGCAGGGCACCTCATGCGCCAGCTGCCACGATCCGCTGCGCGCCTTCACATCGACGCTGAGCGCCCCTTCGCTGGCCGGCCCGCGCACGCCGCAGGGCAGCCGCCCCGGCCACTTCAGCGCGCGCACCGCGCCGTCGCTGCTGTACGTGCGCTACGTGCCGCGCCGGCACTTCTACCAGGACGACGACGCGCCTTTCGCCTCGCCCTTCGGCGGCCTCTTCGCCGACGGCCGTGCCGACACGCTGGCCGAGCAGGCGCGCGGCCCGCTGTTCGATCACGACGAGATGAACAACGCCTCGCCCCGAAGCCTGCTGCGCAAGCTGCGCGGCACCGACCTCGCGCCCGCGATGTCGCTGGCCTTCGGGCCTCGCGTGCTGCGCGACCCCGAGCAGGCGGTGAAGGGCATCGGCCAGGCGCTGCAGGCCTACCTGCAGAGCGACGAAATGGCGCCCTTCAGCTCGCGCTTCGACGACTACCTGCGCAACCGCACGCCGCTGAGCCCGCTGGAGATGCGCGGTTTGGCGCTGTTCAAGAACCCGGACAAGGGCAACTGCATGTCGTGCCACACGCTGTCCGACACCGCGAGCCGGCCCGAGCGATCGCTCTTCACCGACTTCGGCTATGACGCCATCGCCGTGCCGCGCAACCGCTCGTTGCCCGCCAACCGCGATCCGCGCCGCTTCGACAACGGCCTGTGCCGCACGGCCGCGCAGCTGCGCTGGCCGGAGCCCAACCAGTGGTGCGGCTACTTCCGCACGCCGGGGCTGCGCAACGTGGCGGTGCGCCAGAGCTTCATGCACAACGGCGTGTTCACCACGCTGCGCGACGCGGTCGCGTTCTACGCCACGCGCTCTACCGACCCGGCGAAGTGGTACCACGGCAAGCCGACCTTCGACGACGTGCCGTCGGCCTATCGCGGCAACATCAACGTCAATTCCACGCCGATGAACCGTCGCCCCGGCACAACGCCGGCGCTGACCGACGAGGAGATCGACGAGATCAGCGCCTTCCTCGGCACCCTGACCGACGCGCGCTATGTGGCGGCCATGCCGAAGCCCGCGACGAAGTAGCTGCCTGGGTCATCGCCAGCGAGGGAAGGTGCGTTACATTTCCTCCGAGATTGTGAACTTTTGTCACAGACGCCTTTCTTCTGGAGACTTCGACATGACCGTTCCCGTGCCGCGCGAGTCGATTGCGCCGCTTTCCACCAGCCGTCGTCGCGCACTGACCGGGCTGGCCGCCGCAACCGCCGCCGCAGGCCTCGGGTTTCCGGCGCTCGCGCAGAACCGGCCGCTGCGCATCGGGACCACCTTCGACAACAGCAGCGTCGAGAAGGCCAACGGTCAGGGGCTCTACCAGGGTTCGAGCGCCTTCTTCAACGCGCTGAACAAGGCGGGCGGCATCAACGGCACCAAGGTCGAGCTCGTGATGGCCGACGACACCTTCAAGCCCGAAGTGGCCAAGGCCAACGCGCTGGCCTTCGAGAAGGACAGCTCCGTGCTCGCGCTGGTGCACCCGCTGGGCACGCGCCAGACGGCCGAGGTGATGGACGCGGTGCCCGGCATGGCCGTGGTGGGCCCCATCACCGGCACCATCTCGCTTCGCAAGAAGAATTCGCCCAACACCTTCTGGGTGCGCGCCAACTACGACCAGGAAGTCGAGAAGCTGGTGAGCACCGCCGCCGTGCTCGGCCAGAGCCGCATCGGCCTCGTGCATTCGAACGACCCGCTGGGGCAGTCGGTGCTGGCCGCCTTCAAGAACGCGCTGGCCAAGGCCAAGCTGGAGCCGGCGGTGATCGCGACCACGCCCAACACCACTAGCATGGAAGTGGGCCCCGCCGCCGAAGCCATCGCCAAGGCCAAGCCGCAGGTGGTGGTGGTCGGGCTGGCCGGCACTGCGCCGGTATTCCTGAAGGCGCTGCGCGAGGCGGGCAACAGCAGCTCGGCCTACGGCCTGTCGATCACGGCCAGCGCGCTGTCGGCCATGGGCGACCTGGCCAAGGGCCTGGGCTTCGTGATCGTGGTGCCCTCGCCGTACTCGACCAAGTTCGAGATCGTGCGCCGCTACCAGGCCGACATGACGGCCAACGGCGTCAAGGAGTTCTCGCTCACCAGCCTCGAGGGCTACCTGAACGCCGCCGTGCTGGCCGAAGGCATGCGCCGCGCCGGTAGTTCGCTCACGCGCGCCTCGGTGATGTCGGGCCTCGCGAGCATCGAGAACTTCGACCTTGGCGGCGTGAAGATCAACTACGGGCGCACGAACCGCGAAGGCGGTCAGTTCGTGGACGTGGCCGTGATCGGCAGCCGCGGGCAGATGCTCAGCTAGGCCAGGTGCTCCCCCAGGCTTCGCGCACTTCGTGTCGCTTCGCCAGCCCCCCTCGCCGGGGGCGACACCTGCGGCCCGGCAAAGCCGGTTCCGCGGTGTCCTGCAATCAGACCCCGACGCCCAGCAAGCCTTCCAGCAATTCCTGGTCGGCCGCCAGCTCCGCGCTCGGCCCCGCGTGCACCACCGTGCCGCGCTCCAGCACGATCGCCTTGTGCGTCATCTCCAGCGCGAGCACCGGATGCTGCTCGACCACGATCGAGGCGAGCCCTTCGGACTCGCACAGCCGGCGGATCGCCGCGGCGAGCTCTTCCACGATGATCGGCGCGAGGCCTTCCATGGGCTCGTCGAGCAGCAGCAGCTTCGGGTTGGTCATCAGCGCGCGGCCGATGGCGAGCATCTGCTGTTCGCCGCCCGAGAGCTGGTTGCCGTAGTTGCCGCGCCGCTCGCGCAGGCGCGGGAAGAAGTCGTAGACGCGCTTGAGGTTCCAGCCGCCCAGGCGCGAGATCACCGTGAGGTTCTCTTCGACCGTGAGCGAGGGGAACACCTCGCGCTCCTGCGGCACCCAGCCCAGCCCGGCGCGCACGCGCTGGTGCGAGGGCCAGCGCACGATGTCCGTGCCCTGCCAGCGGATCGCGCCCTGCATCACGCGGGTGTTGCCCATCAGCGTCTCGAGCAGCGTGGTCTTGCCCACGCCGTTGCGCCCGAGGATGGCGAGGCTTTCGCCCTGCTGCAGGGAGAAAGCCAGCCGGTCGAGCACCACGGCGTTGCCATAGCCGGCGGTGACGTTGTCGAAGGCGAGTGCTTCAGGCATGTTGGTCGTGTGGGTGGTGATGGAGGTGCGAGCTGCCCAGGTAGACCTCGCGCACGCGCGGGTCGGCGCCGATTTCCGAAGGCGTGCCCTCGGTGAGGATGCGGCCGCCCACCAGCACCGAGATGCGGCGCGCGAAGCGGAAGACCAGCTTCATGTCGTGCTCGATGAAGAGCACGCTGATGTCCTGCGGCAGCGCCGCGATGGCCTCGAACAGCTCGCCGCTCTCGTCCTCCGGCACGCCGGCGGCGGGCTCGTCGAGCAGCAGGATGCGGGGCCTGGCCGCGAGCGCGAGCGCGATCTCGAGCAGCCGCTGCTTGCCGTAGGCCAGCTCGGCCACCGGCACGTCGGCGAGGCTGTCGAGCTTCAGCGTGCCCAGCAGCGCATGCGCCTCGTCGAACACGGCGGTGCAGCCCTTCAGCGGCCGCCACCAGGTGGCGCCAAGCCCTTCGCGCTCGCTGATCGCCAGCACCACCGACAGCAGCGGCGTGAGGCTGGGGAACAGCGTGTTGATCTGGAAGGTGCGCGCCAGCCCCATGCGCGCGCGCTTGTCGCCCGGCAGGCGGGTGATGTCGAGCCCGCCCATGTGGATGCTGCCGCTGGTGGGCCTGAGAACGCCGGTCAGCAGGTTGATGAGCGTGGTCTTGCCCGCGCCGTTGGGGCCGATCAGCGCCTGCCGCGCGCCGGGCTCGAGCGAGAGGTTGACGTCGCCCACGGCCTGGAAGGCGCCGAAGCGCACGCCGAGGCCCTGCGTGCGCAGGGAGTGCGTGGTGTTCGTCATCGCGCCTTCCCCGTGCGCACGAAGCGCGAGAGCGCGCCCATGATGCCGCCGCGTCCCAGCATGACGGCCGCGATCAGGAAGATGCCGAGCCAGAACATCCAGTACTGCGGATTCATGTCCGCGAACCAGTCGTGCACCAGCATGTAGACGATGGCGCCGATCATCCCGCCGTAGAGCCGCCCCGTGCCTCCGAGCACCAGGATGATGAGCACCTCGGCCGAGCGGTTGAAGCCGATCGACTCGATGCCGACGAACTGCGTGGTCTGCGCCAGCAGGGCGCCCGCCACGCCAGCCACCGCCGCCGAGAAGGCGTAGGCCATGCGCAGCCGCGCCTCCACCGGCGAGCCGATGGCCGTCATGCGCTTGCGGCTGTCGTGGATGCCGCGCAGCGCCAGCCCGAAGGGCGAGCGCAGCACCAGCCGCACGAGCAGGAACATCGCGAGCACCACGCCGAAGGCATAGCCGAAGGCGGTCTTGCCGTAGAGGTCGAATTCGAAGAGGCCCAGCACCGGCGCGATGGCCACACCCTGCAGCCCGTCGGTGCCGCCGGTGATGCCCGAGAGCCGGTTGGCCAGCTCGTACAGCAGCACGCACACGCCGATGGTGATCATCAGCCGCGTGAGGTCGGCGCCGCGCACCACGAGGTAGCTCAGCACGTAGCCCAGCGCGCCGCACACCGCCAGCGCGAACACGAGGCCGCTGAAGGGTTCGCTCCAGCCGTACTTCGCGAGCAGGCCGGCCGCGTAGGCACCGGCGCCAAAGAAGGCCGCGTGGCCCACGGTGAGGATGCCCGCGTAGCCCAGCGCCATGTCGAGCGACACGGCGAACAGGCCGAAGATCATGACCTGGCTCATCAGCGTGAGCTTGTCGGGCAGCAGGAAGAAGCTCGACGCGAGCGCCAGCCAGAACGCGGCTTCGGCGATGCGCATTTGCGCGGGGGAAAGGTTCAGGGCTCTCATGCGAGCCCCTTCTTCGCGACGATGCCGTTCGGCCGCACGAGCAGCATGACGATCATGAAGACGTAGATGAGAAATGCGCCGGTCTCCGGCAGGTAGTACTTGCCCGCCACGTCGACGATGCCGACCAGCAGCGCCGCGATGAAGGGCCCGGTGACGGTGCCCGCGCCGCCGACGCAGACCACCATCAGGAAGTAGACGAGGTACTTGAGCGGGAACGAGGGCTCCAGCCCCAGCATGCCGAGGCTCAGCGCGCCGCCGAGCCCCGCGAGGCCGCAGCCCAGCGAGAAGGTCAGGAAGAAGAGGCGCTGCACGTGGATACCGGTGCCGCCGGCCACGCGCTGGTTGTCGACCGCCGCGCGCACCATGGCGCCGTAGCGCGTCTTGCCCAGGCCCAGCAGCAGCGCGGCCAGCACGAGCACGCCGCAGACGATCAGGAAGAGGCGATAACGGCCGACTTCCAGGCCCGCCAGTGACACCTGCCCGTCGAGCGCCGGCGGCAGCGTGAAGGGCTGCATCGTCGGGCCGAAGAAGTAGGTGAAGGCGGCGATGGACACGAACACCACGCCGATCGACAGCAGCACCTGGTCGAGCGGATGCGCGCGGTAGAGGCGCCGGTAGAACAGAAACTCCAGCACCGCGCCCGTGACCGCGGCCGCCACGAAGGCGGCAACCAGCGAAAGCCCGAAGCCCAGCCCGAGCTGGTTCATGAGCACGCTCGCGGCGTAGCCGCCCACCATCGCGAAGCTGCCGTGCGCGAGGTTGACGAAATTCATGAGCCCCATCGTGATGGACAGGCCCACGCCGATGAGAAAGAGGAGCATGCCGTAGGCCACTCCGTCGAAGATCACGATGCCCATGAATTTCCCGCTTGCTGACTCGCTGGCTGAACGATGGATACGAAGGCGCGCCTACTTGGCTGCGGCGCCTTCCTTGGCCGGGTCCTTCACGCGGTCGAACTTGTCGAACTCGACGTTCACCAGCTGGCCGTTCACGCGCTCGGTCTTGCGGATGTAGACGGTCTGCACGATGTCGCGGGTGGCCGGGTCGATCTCCACGGGGCCGCGCGGGCTCTCGAAGCTCAGGCCCTTGAGCGCGTCCATGAACTTGTCGCCGGCGGTGTCGCCCTTGGTCTTGGCCAGCGCGAGGTCGATGGCGGCCATCGCGTCGTAGGCGGTCACGGCGAAGTAGCTTGGGCGCAGCTTGGTGCCGTTGTCGGCGGCGAAGTCCTTCACGAACTTCTGGTTCTTCGGCGAAGGGTGTGCGAAGGAGTAGTGGTGGCTGGTGACCAGGCCCAGCGCCACGTCGCCGGTGGCGTCGAGGTAGCTGTCGTCGGTGGCTTCGCCGGTGGCGTAGAGCTTGATGCCGGCCTGCTCCATGCCGCGCTCCTTCCACACCTTGAGGAAGGCCGGCGGCATCACGCCCGAGGGGAAGAAGAAGAACACGGCCTGGGGCTTGGCGTCCTTGATGCGCTGCACGTAGGCCGAGAAGTCGGGGTTGTTCATCGGCGTGCGCACTTCGCCCGAGACCTTGCCGCCGCCGGCGGTGAAGGTCTTCTTGAAGGCGGTTTCCGCGTCGACGCCCGAGGCGTAGTCGGCGACCACGATGTAGGCGTCCTTGATGCCTTCCTTGAGCATGTAGCGCGCCATCGGGTCGGTGACCTGCTGCACGGTGAACGACAGGCGCGCCACGTAGGGCGAGCTGGTGGTGATGGCCGACGAGGCCGCGTTCATCACGATGGTCGGGATCTTCGCCTGCGTGGCGATGGCGCCCACGGCATACGCGTTGGGGCTGAAGTCCAGGCCGGTGAGCACGCTCACCTTGTCGCGCACGATGAGTTCCTGCGCGATTCGCTTGGCGGCGTCGGGCGCGGGGCCGGCGGTGTCCTTCTTGATGATCTCGACCGTGCGGCCGCCCACCTTGCCGCCATGCTCCTTCAGGTAGAGCGCGATGCCGGCGTCGAACTGGCGGCCGTAGTCGGCGTACGGGCCCGAGTAGGTGGCGATGAGGCCGATGCGCAGCGGCTCGCCGGCCGCATGCGCCGTGGCGCCCGCCAAGCCGAGGCCGGCCAGCAGCAGGGTCGAGAGGAGGGTTCTCTTGGTCATCGTCGTTGGCGTCATGGAAAAGGGCCTTTCAGGTGGAGTGGATGCGCCGATCGGGCGCCGCTGTCGTGTAACCGGGTGCAAACAAAGCGGGCGATGATGCCCGAGGGGGCGTCAAACCTGGGTATCGGGCACGCGCACCGTGAGGCCATCGAAGGCCGCGGTGATGCTGAGCTGGCAGCTCAGGCGCGAGCCGGGCCTGCGCTCGGACGCCACGGCATCGAGCAGCGCGCTCTCCATGTCGTCGGGCGGCGGCAGCATGTCGATGAAGGCGTCGTCCACGTAGACGTGGCAGGTGGCGCAGGAGCAGCAGCCGCCGCACTCGGCGTCGATGCCGCGCACGTTGCCGCGGATGGCGGTCTCCATCACGCTGGCGCCGACCTTGGCGTCGACCTCGCGCGTGGTGCCGTCCTTGAGGATGTAGTGGATCGTGGGCATGGGTTTCAATGGAAATGGCAGCCGTCGCCGGGCCGCCCCAAGGCGGGCCGCGCCTCCCCCTCGGGGGGGTGGAGTTACATGCAGCGAAGCGGAGTGAAAAGCCGGGAGGCTCATGGCTCTAGAACATGTCGAAGTACTCGCGGTGTTCCCACTCGCTGACTTCCAGGTTGAAGCGGGCGATCTCCGCTTCCTTGATGTGGCAGAGGTAGTCGACGAAGGTCTTGCCCATCTGCGCGTTGAGCATTTCGTCGCGGCGCAGGCAGGCGAGGGCGTCGCCCAGCGAGCGCGGCAGCTGTTCCGCCGGCGTTTCGTAGGGCGCGTCGGCCGAGGGGCCGGGGTCGATCCGGTTGCGGATGCCGTCCAGGCCCGAGAAGAGCTGGGATGCGAGATACAGGTACGGGTTGGCCGTCGGCTCGCCCACGCGGTTCTCGATGCGCGTGGCGGACTGGCCCGGGCCGCCGAGCACGCGCAGCATCGCGCCGCGGTTGTCCTTGGCCCAGATCGCGCGGTCGGGCGCGAGCGAGAAGGGGCGGTAGCGCCGGTAGCCGTTGATGGTGGGGCTCGCCAGCGCCGCGGCGCCGCAGGCGTGCGCCCTGAGGCCGCCGAGGTAGTGCATGCCGGTCTCGCTCAGCGGTTGGCCGCTTGCGGCTTCCGGCATGAAGGCGTTGACGCCGTCGCTCTTGCGGCGCAGCGACTGGTGCAGGTGCCACCCGCTGGACATCACGTTCGGGATCTTCGGCCGGCACATGAAGGTGGCATGCAGCCCGTTGCGCTGGCAGACCTGCTTGATGGCGCTGCGCAGCAGCACCATGGTGTCGGCGGGCATGACGCCGGCGGTGGGACCGAAGGTCAGCTCGAACTGGCTGGGGCCGAATTCGATTTCCAGCGAGCGCAGCGGCAGGCCGAGCGCCATGAGCTGCGAGCGCAGCAGCTCCATCAGCCCGTCGACGCGGTCGTAGCGCAGCTCGGTGAGGTACTGGTGGCCGTGCGAGAGCAGCGACACGCGCGGCGGCTCGCCGGGCTGGCCCGAGTCGGCCAGGCCCATGCGCGCGTCGTCGAGCTTGAAGACGTGGAACTCGACCTCGAGGCCGGCGATGAAGTCCAGCCCCAGCTCGTCGAGCTGGCGCACCGCGCGCTGCAGGATCTGCCGCGTTGCGAAGGGGCAGGGCTTGCCGTCGGCCATGTAGGCGTCGCACATCACCCAGCCGGTGCGTGGCGACCACGGCAGGACCTTGAATGTGGCTGGGTCGGCCACGATGGTGAAGTCGGCGCCGCCTTGCAGGCCCTCGACGGCGAAGCCCCCGCCCTGGGTGAACACCGGAAACACGGTCTTGTGCGAGGTGTCCTTGGCCAGCAGGGTGGAGGTGAGGTTCACGCCCTCCCAGAGGGCCGAGCGCGCCTCGGCGGCGACGAGCGTCTTGCCGCGCAGGATGCCGTGCTGGTCGGGCCAGGCGAAGCGGACGAGATCGACCTCGCCGCTGTCGATGCGGCGCACCAGCTCCCTGGCCTGCGCGTGCTGGTCTTCGCTCCAGAGGCCGAAGCGGTCGACGAATGTGTGGCTGCTCATGGCGCGTGCGTCCTGTGAGCGGGTCAGGCAGCGGCCAGGCGTGCGGAGGCCCAGTCCGACTTCAGGCGCCGGGCGCGGTCGGCGTCCTGCCAGTAGGCCTCGGTGGAGGCTTCGTCGGCGACGTTGCGGCCGATGCCGTCGATGGAGGGCGGGCCGGTCATGGCGCCGGCCTGCGCGGCGTCGATGACCATCGGCGCGCCTTCGCCGGCCAGCGTGGCCTCGATGGCCTTCACCAGCACGCGGCGGTAGGCAATGATCCCCTTGTCGGTGCTGCCCAGGTGCTCGCGCGTGCGGTCCTGGATGGGGCCCTGCGACTCCACCGCCCACTGGTCGTGCACGTTGATGTCGTCGCCCATGCCGGTGTAGGTCTCGGTGAGCTGCTCCTCGATGCTGTAGCCGTAGTTGTTGCGCTTGTTCTTGCGCGAGGTGTAGTCGGGCAGCTCGTAGAGCTTCAGGCGCTGCTCGCGCATCTGCTGCTTGTCGACCGGGCCGGTGAAGCTGGTGAAGATGGCGTACCAGTAGCAGTGCGTGTCGTCCACCGGCACGTGCCACTGCGAGATGGTCATCTCGGAGCTCATCGGGATCACGAAGGCCTGCGGGAACACCAGGTTGGTCACGCGCACGTGGGTGGTGTCTTCCGACAGCTTGCGCAGCGCCTTCAGGCGGAAGCCGTAGTCGGTGGGCTCGACGCTGATGTCGGGCCGGTCGTACTCGCGCAGCACCTTGGTGATGGGCATGTCGGAGTCGGCCGAGGCGCCGCGGAACTGCTTGCCGTAGCTCTCGGAGGTGTCCTCGTCCTCGAAGAAGCGGTGCAGGTAAGAGGCGTGCGCCGGGTCGATGCCCACTTCGAGCGCCTGCAGCCAGTTGCACTCGAACAGGCCCTTGAACGCGAAGGTGTGGGTGTCGGGCGCGACGAAGCAGTCGAACTCGGGAAAGGCGGGGGGCTCGCCCTCGCCGATGTAGGCGAAGACCACGCCGCTCTTTTCGACCACCGGGTAGGCCGACTGCTTGATGCGGCTGCACAGCTTGCTGGTGGCGGGCTCGGCGGGGGTCTCGAGGCAGTTGCCCTTGGCGTCGAACAGCCAGCCGTGGAAGGCGCAGCGGATGCCGCCGTTCTCGAGCCGGCCGAAGGCGAGGTCGGCGCCGCGGTGCGGGCAGTCTCGGTCGAGCATGCCGAGCTGGCCGCTCTCGTCGCGGAACAGGACGAAGTCCTGCCCCATGAGCTTCACGGGCTTGACTGGGCGCGGGCCGGCCAGTTCGTCGGCCAGGGCCACCGGCTGCCAGTAGCGGCGCAGCAGCTTGCCGGCGGGGGCGCCGGGTCCGACGCGGGTGATGAAATCGTTCTGCTCTGCGCTGATCATCGTGCGGGCTCCATCGTTGGGACTGTGGAAAGAGGTCTGCAGCTATTGCATGCAACTGTATGCATTCTGTTGGTGATCCTCGATCCGGGTCAAACTTTCATCTGCCGTTTCGCCCCGATCTGGGGCTTTGAAAGCCGAAAATCAGGGTAAACGCTGAGCGTATCGTCAGTTTTTGACACTTCTTGTGAAGCAGTGCATGCAACAACTGAGCCAGCGTAAATACGCTGCGTGCAATGCCGGCCTCGTCTCCTAGAATTCGCCGATGGACTCCCAACAATCCCGCGTGCTCGTGCAACTGCGCGACATGATCCTCAAGGGCGAATTCGTGCCCGGAGAGCGGCTGGCCGAGATCCCGCTGGCCGAGAAGCTCGAGGCTTCGCGCACTCCGGTGCGGCTGGCGCTGGCCAGCCTGGAGCACGAAGGGCTGATCGAGCAGTCGCCCAGCGGCGGCTACCAGATGCGCCGCTTCACCTCGCAGGAGGTGGCCGACGCCATCCGCGTGCGCGGCGTGATCGAAGGCTTCGCCGCACGCCTGCTGGCCGAGGACGGCGCGCCCCGCCAACTGCTGCGCGACCTCAAGGACTGCCTCGAGGACGGCGATCGCGCCGTCAACAAGCCGAGCATGGAACTCGACGACTACGCGGCCTACGTCGAGATGAACGACCGCTTCCACAAGCTGATCATCGAAGGCTGCGGCAACCTCGCGCTCAAGCGGGTGATGGACATGCTCGGCGGCCAGCCCTTCGCCGCCCCCAGCGCCATGCTGCCGATGCAGTCGTCGATGGAGGAGGGCCAGCAGTGGATGCGGCAGGCGCACCGCACGCACCATGCGATGGTGCAGGCCATCGAGCGCGGGCAGGGCTCGCGGGCGCAGGCGCTGGGCGAGGAGCACGTCGAGATCGCGCGCATGAACCTCGACTACGCGCTGGAGCGGCCCGAGCTGGCAGCCGAGCTGATGCCGGGCATCAAGCTGGTGTCCAAGGGGCGCGGCGGCTGAGGCTGAGGCTGAGGATGAGTGAAGGCAACCGGTTGGTAATTAATAGACTGGCCGGTATTTCGGCATCCGTGCCGTCTGCCCAGCGACGGGCAAGACTAGAATTTCCGGCATGAGCGCCACCGCCCCCGTCAAGACCTCGTTCAAGGAACAGATGCTGCTGGCCCGCGAAGAGGCCATCGTGCAGACCGCCAACCGCCTGCTTGCCGAGAAGGGCTTCGAATCGATGACGGTCGACGAGGTCGCCGCATCCGTCGGCATCGCCAAGGCCAGCCTCTACAAGCACTTTCCGAGCAAGGAAGACCTGGCCGCCGCCGCGATGGTGCGCATCATGCAGCGCACGCTCGATTTCCTGGCCTCCGTTCCGGCCGACGACAAGCCGGCCGCCAAGCTGCGCGCCGTGGTGCGCTGGGCGATGGAAGTGCAGCTGGCCGGCGAGATGCCCCTGCTGCCTCACCAGAACTCCAGCCTGCGCGCCACGCTGATGGGCAACAAGGGCTACCTCGACCGCCTCGTGACCATCAGCGACCGGCTCGGCGGCTGGATCCAGGCGGCGCAGGCCGACGGCTCGCTCGACCCGAAGCTGCCGGCGATCGCCGTGCTCTACACGCTGTTCGCGCGCGCCTGCGATCCGGTGCTGGGCTTCCTGAAGGCCGGCGGACAGCAGACCGACGAGCAGATCGTCGAACTGGTGCTCGCGACCTGTTTCGACGGCCTGGCCGCGCGCTGAGCGGCTGGCGAGAAGGCAGCCCCCTCAGCTGCTGACGAGCGCGCGCCGCGGGGCCACCACCGCCTCCACCGCCGCGCCGACTGCCAGCAGGCGGTGATCGGTATTGCCGATGCTGGCTAGCATCAGCCCGACGGGCGCCGTGCCCGCGTCGTGGCAGGGTACCGAGAGCGCGCAGCCGTCGAACAGGTTCACCACCGAGGGGTTGCGCAGCATGCGGGCGTTGATGCGGTAGTAGGTGTCGTCGTCCTTCAGCACCTCGGCGATCGGCGGGGCGATGTCGGGCGTGGTGGGCATCAGCATCGCGTCGTAGCCGATGGCGGCCGTGTTGATCGAGCGGATGAACTGGCGGCGCAGCGCCTGCAGCTGCAGGTAGTCGGGGGCGGTGATGGTTTCACCGGTCTTGATGCGAGCCAGCACGCGCGGGTCGTACTTGGCCGCGCCGGTCTTGATGATCTCCCGGTGCCAGGTGAAGGCCTCGGCGGCGGTGATCATGCCGCGCGGGTTGATGGCCGGCGCCTTCGCGAACTCCGTCATCGGCAGCTCGGTGACGGTGGCGCCGGCGGCCGAGAGCTTGGCCAGCGCCGACGCGAAGGCCGCGGCCACGGGCGGCGAGAGCTCGTCCTGGAAGAAGGTCTTGGGCACCGCGAAGCGCAGCCCGCGCATCGGCAGCACGCGCAGCGGCCGCTGCAGCTCGGCGGCCAGCACGGCGTCGAGCAGGGCGCAGTCTTCGACCGTCCAGGCCATCGGGCCGGCAGAGTCGAAGGAGGTCGACAGCGGCATCACGCCGTCGAGCGGAATGCGCCGCTGCGTCGGCTTGAAGCCCACCAGCCCGTTGAGCGCGGCCGGGATCCGCAGCGAGCCGCCGGTGTCGGTGCCGATGGCGCCGGCCGCCATGCCGTCGGCCACCGAGATCGCGCCGCCCGAGGTCGAGCCTCCGGGAATGCGGCCCGTCGCGCGGTCGTAGACGTTCTTCGGCGTGCCGTAGTGCGGGTTGATGCCCAGCCCTGTGTAGGCGAACTCGACCGTGTTGCTGCGTCCGATGACGATCGCGCCGGCACGCCGCAGCCGCTCGACCACGAGGGCGTCGCGCGCCGCGGGCGGCTGGCCGGCCAGCACCATCGAGCCGCCGAGCGTGGTGACGCCGGCTTCGTCGAACAGGTCCTTCAGCGAGATCGGGATGCCGGCGATGGGCGAGGCGGCCGGGCGGCCGCTCTTGCGCTCGGCGTCGAGCCGGGCCGCCGTGGCGCGGGCCGAGTCGGCGTGCACCCGGATGAAGGTGCGCGCGCCTTCGCCGGCGGGGTTCTGGATGGCGGCCAGCGCTTCTTCCACCAGCTGGCTGCTGCTGAGGCTGCCGGCGGCGAGGCGGCGCGACATCTCGGTCATCGAGAGCTGGCCCATGGCCCTGCCGGTGGCCGGCTCCGTCGATCCTTGGGCAAAGGCCCTCGGCCATAGGGAGAGCAGGCCCGTGGCCGCGGCTGCGCCGGCGGTCTGCTGCAGGAAGTTACGTCGTTGTTGTGTCTGCTGCTGCGTCATGGCGCGCTCCCCATCGATCAGATGGAATCGGGCCAGTCTACACAGCGACGGCTGCCAAGGCGTTGCCGACCGTTACCGGGTGCCGGGCACCTCGATCAGCAGCTGGGGCTTGTAGCCTTCCTGTTCGCCGTTGCGGGCGTAGCCCAGCGGGTTGGCGACCACGCGGCAGCCGTTCTTGACGTAGTCGGACGGGCAGTGCAGGTGGCCGTGCAGCCACAGCCTGGCCCGGGGCAGCAGTTCGTCGAGCGCATTGCAGAAACCGGCGGTGCCCGGTGTCAATCCGTAGCGCGGATCCGCGCTTTCGAGGCTGGGCGCGAAGTGGGTGATGGCCACCGTGGTGCCCTCGAAAGGCTCGGCCAGCGCCTGCGCGAGCCAGGTCTGGCAGGCCAGCGCCTGGTCGCGCAGCTGTGCGGCGAGGAAAAGTTCGCCGTTACGCATGGTGGCCGCTTTTTCAAGATAGAAATCGGCTGCGCGCATCGCCTTGCCGCGTTTCTTGAGCGCCTCGGCCAGGCTGTCGGTCGGCTCGGCCAGTGCGTCGAAATCGGCCCAGAGCGTGGTGCCGACGAAGCGGACGCCTTCGATCACCCGGGTTTCGCGCTCCAGCCAGATGATGTCTAGCTCGTCGCAGAGCGCGCGCAGGCGCTGGTGGGTCTCGTCGAAGTCGACGCTGTCGTACTCGTGGTTGCCTGGCACGTAGATCACCGGCACCGGCCAGCCGTTGCGGGGCGAGAACCTGCCCAGGCCGAAATCGGTGTCGGTCAGGCGGGAGCCCTGCTGGTAGGAGCCGATGTCGCCCGCAAGTATCAGCAGGTCTGCGCCCGGCAGCGGCTCGGCGCGGAAGTGGGGATGGGACTCCAGGTGCAGGTCGGACAGCAGTTGCAGCTTCATCGTCGGGCCAGTCTAGGTGAATTGCCCCATGCATGACGCGCATAAAGCCCAGGTTGATTTGCTAGGGTTAACCCTTATTCTTGGAACATCAACCACTCAAGCGCAGCCACGAGCCGCGCACCATCATGTTCAGCCTCATCGCCCAAGTGGCCCGTTTCTTCCGTTCCTCCAGCGTCAATGCCCCGGCCAGCCACGCCGCCGCGCTGATGGAAAGCGCCGACATGCGCGCCGGCCGCGGCGCTCATCACGCCCAGGAACTGCGCGCTGCAGCCAGCGCCTGGCTCAGCGTCGTCCGCTGATCCAGTCCTGGTTCGGTCAGCCGGGCACCTTCTGCCCGAGGACCGACCCGGCGAAAGCCGCGGCCGCCGAGCGCAGCAGCGCATTGCGCAGCCATTCGTGCGAGTGCCCGTGCTGGGCGCGCCGGTGCCAGATGGCGTCGACGTGCACCGGGGGCTGATCGAAGGGCAGGTCGCGCAGCACCAGCTGGTCGTCGATGCCGGTCACGGTCACGAAGTGACGGGGCAGCACGGTCAGCAGGTCTGAATTGGCGACCACCCGGCCCGCCGTGAAGAACTGGTTCACCGTCACCACGATCCGCCGCTCGCGCCCCATGGCGCCCAGCGTCTGGTCGATGAAGCCGTAGGGCCGCCCCGAGAAGCTCACCAGCAGGTGACGGGCGGCGCAGTAGTCGTCCAGCGTGAGGGGCGCATTGGCCAGCGGATGGCCCCGTCGCATCACGCATACATATTGACCCAGGTAGAGCCGCTGGGTCTCGAACGGCACCCCCACCCCCGACTGCCCCCGCGCCGCGAGGCTCGCGATCACCGCCGGGAAGTAGCCGACGGCCATGTCGACTTCTTCCTGTTCCAGCATGCGACGCGGATCGCGCGTGGTCAGCGGCAGCACGCGCAGCGAAATGGCGGGAGCTTCCTGTTCGGCGATCTGGACCAGGCCCGGAATGAGCTCGGCCGCGGTGGCGTCGGCCATCGCCAGCAGGAAGGTGGTGTCGGCGACGCCGGCATCGAACTCGCCGGGGGCCAGCGTGTGCTGCAGCTGGCGCAGGGAGTCCCGCACAGTCGGCCAGAGGGCGAGCGCCCGCGGCGTGGGCTCCACGCCGGCGCCCGAGCGGCGCACCAGCTCATCTCCAAGAACCTCGCGCAGGCGTCGCAGTGCGTTGCTTACCGCCGGCTGTGTGATCGACAGGTTTCGGGCGGCGCGCGTGAGGTTGCGTTCTGCCATCACCTCGTCGAAGACGCGGAGCAGGTTGAGATCTAGCGTGCGAAAGTTGACATCCATCAGTCTTGTGAATGATAAACATCAGAAAGATAAAGTGGATAAACACTAGGGTAAGCCCTAATATCACCACATCGGCCTTGTTCGCCACCACTGATTACCACTGTCCCAGGAGGGATGCATCATGACCAGCTTCGTTCACGTTGACCAACCTACCGTCCACCCCGGCGTACGTCGCGCCGAAGTCCTGTTCGGCCAGATCCAGGCCGCCCGCGCAGGTGCCAATGGCGCCCGCCCGCTCATCGCCCTGCTGATCATCGCCATCGCGGCGGCTGTCCTGGTGGTGACCGAATCGCTCGTTTCCAACTGGAACGACGGCGGCCTGCTCGCTGTCTGGACCGTGTTCTGCGTCGCGGCCATCGGCCTGTTCGCGCTGTTCGCAGGTTCGATCAGCCAGGGTGCCATCGGTACCGCCTGGCGCGCCGCCGCACAACGCCGCGCTGCTGCCCGTGCCGATGCCCGCTTCCTGGAAACCGCCAAGAACGATCCGCGCGTGATGCAGGATCTGCAAGCCGCGATGTGGCGCCAGCAATCTGAAGGCGCTGTCCCGGCGGCCGAGGCTGCCAAGATCGACGCACTGGCCCGCATGAGCGCCCGTTCGCAAGAAGTGCGTATGCCCACGCTGTACGAAGCCATGCGTCGCATGAACAGCTCGCGCTACTACTAATAAGTAGCGTCTCGCTGACTGAAGAAAGCCGCCCTCGGGCGGCTTTCTTCATTTATGAGGGGAGGTGTGTAGAGCCTCCGAGCAAAAAAGTGCTCAAGAGTAGACGGGACCTCAAAATCTGTCATATACTCGTGGGCTTCGCTGCTGAATACCCCTGGTGTTCAGGCCCAGTCGGTCTCTTCGGAGGTGATTGGAGGGGGTGAAGAAAA
>NZ_FOBJ01000015.1:0-253136 GCF_900109805.1 Variovorax sp. YR750 | reverse complement strand
CTGCCCGCAAAGCCCCGCAGCAGTTCGTCTCCCGCCTGGTGTCCGAACTGGTCGTTGATCCGCTTGAACCCGTCGATGTCCAGGTACATCAGCGCGCCGGGCGATCCGTTGACCTGCCATGACTCGCCGGAGGCGAGTGCCGCCAGTTTCACCCCGGCACACCATCACGGTCAGTGTCGACGCACCACTCAGGCAGATTCAGCGCCTGCCGGGTGCGCAGACCGGTCGCAATACTCGATCAGGAGCTCGGTGAGGACCCGTACCTTCCGCGCGGGATGCTGCCCTGGTGGCCGGATGACATAGGCACCGGCCGGGGGTGGTGGATGACGTGTCATGACCGGCACGAGTGCCCCGGAAGCCAAATGTTCATGGGTGAGCCAGTCAGGCAGGTAAGCAATCCCGAGTCCTGCTGTGGCTGCGGCGACCAAAGCCGTGCCGTTGTCGGCCTTGAAGCGCCCTTGCGGACGGACCGTGATGACCTTGTCGCCGTCCATAAGTTGCCAGGCCTCGGCTCCCTGCATGAGGGCCTGATGGGCGGCGAGTTCCTCCGGTGTCTCGGGCGACCCATGCGCCTTGACATAGTCCGGACTCGCGACGAGCTTCCCGTGGATCGGGCCGATGCGTCTTGCAATCAAGTTGGAGTCCGGAAGATAGCCAACCCGTATCGCACAGTCGTAACCCTCAGCGATGAGGTCAACGAAGCGATCGCTGTAGCAGGTCTGGATATGAAGCCGAGGGTGGCGTCGTGCCATTTCCGCAAGGATGGGAGCGAAGTGAGTCGGGCCCAGAGAAAACGGCACGGCAACACGCAGGCGGCCGCGAAGTTCACCGGCGGGCAGGATCGTTTCCCGGGCCGCGTCGATCTCGGCGCAGACCCTGGCTGCGTGGTCCCGGAACGTGGTCCCGGCTTCAGTGAGAGCAGCGCCGCGGGTGGATCGCGCAAGCAACTGGACACCGAGTTCCGCTTCAAGTCGAAAGAGGCGACGGCTGACGATGGACTTGGACACGCCGAGCCGGAGCGCGGCAGCCGAAACCCCGCCGGCATCGGCGACTTCCACGAACGTCCGCAGCTCTTCGATGTCCAAATCGGTGTTCCTCTTTCTGCGACACAGCTCGCTGCGGGATGGTACTACCGCGTCAAAAAGGGGAACAACACAATCCTGAGGTCGGGCCGCATCGTCGACGACGCATGTTTCCCGAAGGGCAATTCCGCTCACACCGGCACAAAGGATCCATCCATGACTTTTCGCAACGGCCTTGCTTCGCTTCTTCGTCCCGAAGACTCGGTACTCGTTCTCATCGACCACCAGCCCTACCAGCTCGCCAATCTGAACAGCCACGACCCGCAGGCGGTGGTGAACAACACGACCGCCTTGGCCAAGTCCGCCAAGGCCTTCGGCGTCCCCACCATCCTGACCAGCGTGATCGCGGCTCGAGGTGGTCTGATCTTCCCGCACGTCACGGACGTGTTCCCCGATCAGGAAGTGATCGACCGGACCTTCATCAACACCTGGGAGGATCGGAAGGTTGTCGATGCGGTCAAGGCAACGGGGCGCAAGCAATTGATCATCGCTGGCCTGTGGACCGAGGTCTGTGTCGCGATGCCGGCGATCCAGGCGCTGGGCGAGGGCTGGGACGTGACGGTGGTCACGGATGCGTCGGGCGGCACTTCGGTGGAGGCCCACGAGGTCGCGATCCAGCGCATGATCCGCGCGGGCGCGAACATGATGACGTGGTTGGCGGTGGTCTCGGAATGGCAGCGTGACTGGGCCAGGACGGAACATGTCGCAGAGCTGACGGAAGTGCTCAAGCAGCACGTCGGCGGCAGCGGTATCGCGTACCTGTGGGAACAGCAGCTGCTCAACACGCCTGCGCCCGGCAACGCTGGATGATCCGAGCGGGGACGAAGGGCCGGGATGCATTGCAGGCGCCGGTCGCCGAGCGGTCGCAGGCCCTCTCCCGCGAACCCGTCTGCTCCGAACCCGGCCTGAGCTGAAGGCGACTTCGTCGCTGTGCGCGGCCACATCCGCTGCTGAGCGGACGAACTGCTGGTGCGCACACCAGACGGTGCCTCAGATCGAATAGCCGAGGACCATCGCGATGCCGGCCTGCTTGTTCGGCCGGACAAAACTGTCGCGCGTCAGGCGCCCCATCTTGATCGTGAGCGTATCGGTCTTGAACCACTTGTCGTAAAGCGCGTTGATCTGGCCGCTCGCATACAACTGCGCGAGGCTGCGATCGACGGCCGCCAAGAGCGCGGTGTCGCCATGGCGCACCATCACCGCATAGGGTTCGACCGACAGGGCGAGACTGCTCAAGTTCAGCTTGTCGAGCGTCCCGTCATTCGAGGCCAGGCCTTGCAACAGCGAATCATCTTGCGCAAAGGCGCGCACCTTGCCTTCCTTGAGCGCCTTGTAGGCTTCGCCGTTGTTCTCGTAGGTGATGAGCTTCGCCTCGCGCAGATCTGTACCGGCGAGTTGCTTGAAGAGCTTTTCGGATGTAGAGCCCTTGCTCAGCGCCACCGAGAGGCCATTGAGGTCCTTCACTGCCGCCACATGCAGGTCCTTGCCCGTGAGCACACGCATCCCGGCCACGAAGAAGGTGTAGCTGAAGTCAACCTTCTCCTGGCGAGCCACGGTGTTGGTCGTCGAACCGCACTCCAGGTCGATGTCGCCGGCGAGCAGCTTCGGGATGCGTTCCGGCCCGGTCACGAGCTTGTACTGAATCTTGATGTCGGGCAGCTTGAGTTCGCGCTTGATCTCTTCGACGGCATTCAGGCACAAGTCGATCGAATAGCCAGCAGGCTGCTTTTGTGCATTGACGAACGAAAAGGGTGGCACGGCCTCGCGCACACCGAGCACGATCGTGCGCGTTTCACGAATCTTGCTCATCGTGTCGCCAGCAGCCTGTGCCGGCGACGCTGCCAGCGCGACAACGAGCGGAATCATGGTGGCGCGCACCACATGCATGGGTGAAAAGTACATAGGGACTGCGAGAACCTCAACGGGTATCTATGGGCTCAGCCGTCCAACGGGAGGAAATCCGGCCGCGAGTGCGTGTCGAGTTCCGCCTGCATGCGTCATCGAGAAGTGCGCGGCGATTATTTGCGGACTGCGTGCTTTCTACTAGCCCTGAAGAATGGAATGCAGGCACTCATTTTTCAAAGCAATCGACGGTAGCGCGAGCGTCTCGCAGACCGTCAGGACGGGCCTGCGAGACGCTTGCCTTCATGCGTCGAAGCGCACGATGAGCTGAGTCCCCGTGTAAGTCGGCGTGACCTTGAAGCCCGGCGCATTGATGGCCGAGAAGCGGCCGGTCAGGGCTCCGCTGCTGATGACCGTGAGCGTGTCGCCTGCGCCGGGCGCGAAGCCGGGCTTGAAGCTCAGGTTCAGCGTGCCATCCAGGGCGGCCACCCCGGCCACGTTCAGCCTGCCGGCGCCGTTGCCGCCCAGATTCAGTTGCAGCGTCGTGCCCGCCAGTTGCGTGTAGGCGCCCGCCATCGTGACCGTCGAAGGTGCATTGCAGACCAGCGTGCCGCCACCGACATAGACGTTGCCCTGGCCGAAGGCCCCAGCGGCATCCGCCTGCAGCGTGCCCGCCACGAGCTGCGTGCCGCCCGTGTAGCTGTTGCTGCCGCCGAGCGCGAGCGTGCCGCTGCCCTTCTTCGTGAGCTTGCCGGCGCCGGAGATGTTGTTGCGCCAGCTGTCCAGCGCGTTGAAGCCGCCGAGGCCGGCGTCCATGGTCACGACCACATCGCCGTTGAAGACGCCGTAGCCATCGGCTGCGTCGAACAGGTTCAGCCGGCCCCAGCCTTCGGGATCGTCCATCACCGGATAGCCCGAGGCCACGGCCGTGGTCTTGAGCACCACGCGGCGCTGCGTCGCGTCGAGGTAAGGCAGGCGCGTTTCGAGCAGCACCTCGGCTCCCTTGGGCACCACGGCGGGCTTGGTGGTGTCGCCCACCGGCTTGAAGCCGAAGGTCAGCCGGCGCAGGTAGTCGGCCTTGCTCGCCGCATGGTCCGCAAAGCGGTCGGTGGCGGTGCCTTGCGAATGGGCAAAGGCGTTGAAGGCGGCGGCATCGCCCGCGCCCACCGCGGCCGTCAGCACGCTCTGCGCCTGGGCATAGGCCGCGGCCTTGCGCGCGGCGTTGGCGCCGGTGGCAAGGCTCGCGGTTGCCACGGCCTGCCCGTGCAGGCGCCCGCCGACCACGTCCAGTGGCGAATGCATGCCCGCGAGGATGCGGTTCTCGCCGAGCTCGAGGCCGCGCGCCACCATCTCCTGGAAGCGCTGCGGCACGACGTAGGCGGAGGCGATCGCATCGCGCACCGCCTCGGCCGTGTGGCCGCTCACGAAGCCGCCGTCCGTGGCCGGAGTGCCGCTCTTGGCAGGCTCCAGCGCGGGCACCACCTTCACGCTGCTGCTCCAGCGCCAGGGCCGTGCGTACTTGTAGAAGCGTTTGGCCGGCTCGGTGGAGCCGTTCTCGCCGATGTTCTTGAGCAGGTCGACCACCGTGCCGAAGCCCGGGTTCGCGGCGCCGGCCACGCCCACGTCGTTGCCGCCGTCGTTGTAGAGCACCGTGGTGGCGTCCGCTGCGATGCCGGTGATGGTGGTGACCTGCTGCGTGGCCGTGCGCCAGGCGCTCGTGAGCGGGCCCATGCCGTCGCTGATGCTGTAGCCCTTGCCGCGGCGGTCGTCGAGATAGGCGGCCAGTTCCTGCGCACTGGTGCGTGCGTTGGTGGCGTCGACGACGTACTGGATGTTGCGGTTCAGCACATCGGTGTTGAGCATCTTTCCATCGGTGGCGTCGCCCGGGACGCCGCTCCATGTGGAGGCGACGACCGCCGGAAAGCTTCCCTGCGCGGGGGCCGACACGCCTGCGTCGACCAGCAGCGTGCTGGGCTGCCAGAAGTCGAGGAAGCCGGCGACCACGCGCACGCCGGCATTGGTGTCCTTGGTCGCGTAGCGCGCATCGCCGCGCTGGTTGGTCGCGACGTTGTCGACGAAGGGCGGTACGGCGACGGTGTCGGGCACGGGCGCCGTGTCGGTGAAGCCCAGGTCCTTCGGCGGGCCGGCCACGACCACGGCGGACGGATTGGTCGCAGCCGGTGGCGTTGCGGCGATCGGGAACGAGACGCCGCTGCCGCCTCCACCACCGCAGGCCGAGAGGCACAGGGCTGCGACGAGGGTGATGGCAAAGGGACGGGCGGAGGGCAGGAGATGGGCCATGGAGAAATGAATGGAGGGAGAAGTGAAGGCTCTGCGCAGAGCGGGCGATGCCCGCGGCCCCGGCAATCTAGGGACGCAAGAAGTCATTCCCATGAACGCCGACGCACGGCGCCCCATCGTGTGGCGCCGGTGCCCCGAAAACGGCTGAATTGACCGATCCGAGCCATCCGGTCAGCCACGCGTCAGATCAATTCCTTAATTGCCAAAAATCAATTTGCCGATTACCCGGAATATTGAGGCAATGGCCTTTGAATACGCGAATTTATGCGGCAATAAATTCACGAAAGCATCATATTCAATCCATAAAGTTTGCGCCTTCCGGACTCATCGGATGCCGGAAAAAGAATTTGATGCATTCCGAATTCAAATGCCATGACAAAACACATATCCCTCGATAGCAAGAACATAGATCTCCATCAATTGGCACGCGTCCCCGAAAACAGGCGCCGCGAATTGCTGAAACTGATGCTGGCTGGCTCTGTCACGGGCGTGGCGGCTGCCGCACTGCCGGGCTGCGGTGGCGGCGGCAGCAATGGCGCAGGCGTATTTCCATTTCCGGCGACAGGGACCGGCGGCACATCGTCGACGAACTCGCCTGCCAGTGCCCCGCCTGCAGCACCGGGCGCCACGCCCCAGAAAATATCCAGCTTCACGATTTCCGTGCTTCCGGATACCCAGTTCTATCCCCGCTATGCGTCGGAAAAGATGGGCGAGCTCTATCAGAAGCTTTATGCGGGAATTGATCCCAAATACGACAACCCCTTCAAGACCCAGACGCAATGGATCGCCCAGAACGCCAGCCAGCTGAAAATGCCGTTCACGATCCATCTGGGCGATATCGTCGACCAGTCCTGGTACTACAAGGCCGAAGGCTCGACGCCCTGGAGCGCCACGACCGACCTCGTGGGCAACGGCCAGATCGGCAACGGGCAGGTCACGAAGGAATGGGAGCTTGCCAGCCAGGCGATGCAGGTGCTCGAGGCCGCCAAGTGCCCCTACTCCATCTGCGCCGGCAACCATGACGTGGGCGCCATCGGCTCGGACATGCAGTGGGGACCCGACTGGGGCGTCGGCGTCACGGGCTTCGCCAACAACGACGGCTACCAGGACGGCGGCAGCCACCGCGTGGGCCTGTTCGAGCCCTACCTGCAGGTGTTTCCCGCGAACCGCGCGAAGCGGCAGGCCACCTTCGGGGGACGGCACGCATCCGGCTTTCACGAATACCACGTCTTCGAAGCCGAGGGGAACAAGTTCCTGGTGCTCTCGATGTCGTGGCGGGCGTCGGACGACGCGATCGCCTGGGCCAACCAGGTCGTCCAGGCCAACAAGACGATCCCCGTCATCCTGGTCAATCACCAGTTGGTCGGCATCGGCAGCGACGGCAAGACCGCGGCGGACACGGCCTACTCGAACTACATGTGGGACAAGCTGATCAAGGACAACGACCAGATCTTCATGGCCGTCAGCGGCCACTACCACGGCTCGTGCATCGGCACGAAGAAAAACTCCCGCGGCAACGACGTCCACCTGATGGTGGTGGACTACCAGATGGCCTACATGGGCGGCAACGGCCTGATGCGCATGTTCGAGTTCGACCTGACCAACAAGAAGATCGTCGCCAGCTCGTTCTCGCCGTGGGTGCCGCTGAAGCCGGCCGCGACGCTCAACGAGTTCGATGCCGCCTGGCTGTCCGATTCGAACCAGTCCTTCACGCTGGACATGGACTTCGCGCAGCGGTTTTCTTCCTTCAATCCTGGCTTCTCCGTGCCCGCGGGGTCGATGGACGGCAGCCTGACCGATGCGGCCAAGACGCTCATCCTGACGAACTACAGCCAGCCTCCGCAGAAGGCGGCCGCGCTGCCGTCGGGCCCCGACGACTATCCGAAGGTCGACAACACGCTCGCCCATTGGCGCTTCTTCAACGTGACGGCCGCGGAGGGCGATCTCTTCCCCTATCAGCCCGGACAGCAGATCCAGGACGTCTCTGCGGGAGGCAAGAACCCCGTCTCGGTGAACACGTGGGCAGGACAATCAGGCGACCTGGTCTGGTCGAAGAGCCATCACCCGCTGTCGGCCGCGCCCGGCAGCCTGCGCTTCCTGAACGCCACGAAAACCAGGTTCACCTACTTCACCACCGACCAGGCCTCGGCACTGAACGTGGAGACCTTCCCCAAGGGCTACACCATCGAGGCGTTCGTGTACATCGACCCGGGCTTCGATGCGACGAAGAACGGCTGGATGGGCATCCTGTACCGCCTGGGGGCGCGGTCGAACCTGCCTGGCTTCGCCTCGGACGATGGCGACTGCGCGCTGATGTTCGCCTTCTCGAACCTGATGGAATTCCAGTGGGAGGTCGCTCCGGTGAACCAGGCGACCAACCTGACCTGCTGGTCGGGCGGCGTGTCGGCCGGCCAGTGGCTGCACGTCGCCATCGTCAACGACCCCGCAGCTTCATATGCGACCACCATGTACGTGGAGGGTGCGCCCGTCCTGCGCAACAACACCAACATGCAGGGCATCCAGTTCGTGGCCCCCACGCAGCAGCTCGCGATCGGCTGCGGGCAGTGGGCCGGCAACATGTCGACGGGCTTCCTGGGAAGCATCGGCGAGATGCGCATCGTCGGCGTGCCCCTGACTGCCGACAAGTGGCTGACGGCGCGGGCCTCCTGATCTGACTGTCTGCTCCCCTCGGGCCAGCCTGCCGGTGGCGGACAACGACGGCAGCGGTGTGACCGAAGCCTTGCAGGCCAGCTGTGGATTCCCGCGCGCGATCGACCCACACTTCCATCGAGCGTTGCTCCATTGAAATGTCCTCCCTGATCATTGTTCATCAGGCAGGCTGAGCTCTGCATGCGGATCAACGCCTCACGGAAAGCTGGGGCACTTCGAGATGGAAATCAACAGGAAGGATGCAGGTCGCTGGCCCGCGGCCTTCGTCGGCGTACTCGATGTGGACTTCGGTACCGTCGCGCGCCGAAGGGTAGGTGATCAACTTTCGGGGCGACGCGGGCCTGCGTCGCAGCCTGTGCAGTGGTGTTTGTTGTCTCCATACCCGAAGTCTTTCCGGGACCCGGACCAAGGGTAAGCACATGGCGCCTATGGCAGCCATGTTTTTCGCCTATTCATTGCCGTTTGCCGATGCGCGGCAGCGAAGCCGGCTTGCACGCGTTCATCCTCCCAGTCCCTGCAGTTCACCCGCCCGGTCCAGCGACCAGATGTTGCGCAGCAGCGTGCGCGCGCGCTCGATGCCGATCACCGGCGCCGCCAGCTCCAGGAGCTTGTCCTCGAGCTCCGCGTCCGACAGCGGCAGCTCGGGGTCGCCCTTGCGGTCAGGCTGCAGCCAGACGTGGCGCTGGCCGTCGACCGTCTCGATCTCCACGCGCGCCGAGCGGCGCCCGGGGAAGGCAGCATCGAGTTCGGGATCGACCGCGGTCGCGACGCGCGCCATCATGGCGCGCGTGTCTGCATCCACCAGCCGCTCGGGCGTGTACGCCGAGAGCCGCACGCTGCCATGCACCAGCGCCGTGGCCATCACGAAACGCATGCTGAAGCGTGCTTCGTTCTCCGTGCGCGGGTCCTCGTAGCAGGCGATGTCCAGCGCGGGACCATAGGTGGCCACGTGAACGCGCTGGATGTCCGAGGGCCGCAGGCCATGCCGGCGCACCAGTTCGAGCGCGGCGTCGATGGCGGCGAAGGTATGGCCGCAGCCGATGTGGTTCTTGAAGGTCAGCCGCGTGATGTGGAAGTCGCGCCCCAGCGTGTCGCCCGCCTTCGACCAGTCCGGCCCGTCGCTCATGGCGCGGCCGAAGCCGGCCTCGCCGTCGAGCACGTCCAGCGAGCCCGTCACGCCTTGCGCGGCGAGCTGGGCGGCGAGCACGCCGCCTTCGGCGGCCCGGCCCGCATGCAGGGGCTTGGACATCGAATCCATGCGGAAGGCCTGCTGCAGCCCCGCCGCGAAAGTGGCGGCCGTGGCCAGCGCATGGGCGAAGGGCTGGCCGTGCAGTCCCAGCAGGCCCGCGGCGGCGGAAGCAGCACCGAAGGTGCCCACGGTGCCCGTGTTGTGCCAGTGGCGATAGTGCGCCCGCCCCATCGTCACGCCGATGCGGGTCGAGACCTCGTAGCCGAGCACCACGCCGCGCAGGAAGTCCAGCCCGCTCGCGTTGCGGTCCTGCGCGACGGCCAGCGCCGCCGCCACCGTGGCCGCGCCGGGGTGGTACATGGCATCGCGGAAGCTGTCGTCCACCTCGGCTGCGTGGGCGGCGGTGCCGTTGAGCAGGGCGGCCGCGCGAGGTGTCGCGAGGCGGCCGTTGGGCAGGCGGGCGCGCCCGCGGCCGATGTCGTCGGCAAGCAGCGTACGAAGCTGCGGCATGGGCGCCACTTCCAGGCCGGGGAACAGCGCGGCATGCCAGTCGATCACCGCGCGCTTGGCGTGATGCAGCACCTCGTCGTCCAGCCGGGCCTGGCGGAATTCGGTGGCGTAGCGGGCGAATACTTCGGTGGCGTGCACGGGGTGTCCGATCGGTTCGAGAAGAAGAGAAAAAGAAGACGGGAGGCGACAGCGCGTGCTGCCGGCCAACCGCTCAGGCCAGCACGGCTACCCCGTCGGCGGCACGCACGCCCTGCCCCTGCGGCAGCACGAAGACGGGATTGATCTCGGCCTCGACCAGGCGCTCGCCAAGCTGCGCCGCCATCCCCGAGAAGGCGACGATCGCATCGACCAACGCCTCGACGTCGGCCTTCGGCCTGCCCCGAAAGCCATCCAGCAGCGGCCAGGTCTTGAGGTCGTGCGCCATCGACAGCGCCTCGGCGCGGCCCAGCGGCTTCAGCCCCTGCGCGTCCTGCGGCAGCAGCCGCATGGTGGTGTCCTTGAAAAGCTCCGCCGTCACGCCGCCCATGCCCAACAGAATGGCGGTGCCCAGCGCATCGCGGTGCATGCCCAGGATCAGCTCCGTGCCGCCCGACACCATTTCCTGCACGAGGAAGCGCTGCGGATGCACGCCGGTGCGGGCCTTCACCTCGGCCGCCATGCGGCCGATGCGCTCGCCGATGGTGTCGCCGGTCAGACCGACCGCGACGCCGCCCACGTCGCTCTTGTGCGTGATCTCCGACGACAGGATCTTGAGCACGACGCGCCCGCCCAGCTCGCGCGCGGCGGCTTCCGCCTCGGCCGGCGCAGCGACCACCCGTTCCGCGGCGCACGGTACGCCGAAGCGCGAGAACAATTGCTTGGCCTGCGCCTCGTCGAGCGAACCCAAGAGCAGCTCACCGGCCTCCACCGGCGGCAGGGCCGCGACGTCTTCCATGGACGCCACGAAGCGCTGCACGCGCAGCATGCCGGCCAGCGCGGCGGTGCAGCTCTCGGCGGCGGTGAATGCCGGCACGCCGCGCCGCGTAAGCAGTGCTCCCACTTCGGGCGCATGCGGGCTCACGTAGGCCATCACCGGCTTGTCGGAGTTCGGCAGGCATTTCTGGATGGCACCGGCCAGCAGCTCGGGCATGGCCAGGCTGGAGGAGCCGACGATGATCACCAGCGCGTCGTAGCTCGGGCTCGCCAGCAGCGCATCGATGGCGCCGCGCAGCAGGTCGGGTCGCAGGCCCGCGAGCGTCACGTCGATGGGGTTGCGGTCCAGCACGGCCTCGCTGCCGGTCTGCAGCGCGCGCAGCGCATCGGCGGTGGCAACGTCGGGCGCGGGCGTGTCGAAACCCGCCACGCCCAGGTCGTCCGACACCAGCGTGCCGGCGCCGCCGGTGGAAGTAAGGATGGCGACACGCCTGCCGCGCAGCTTGCGGCCCGTGCACAGTGCGGCGGGAATGTCCAGCAGGTCGGAAAAGCTCTGCGCCCTGATCACGCCGACCTGCCTGAACAGCGCGTCGTACATGCTGTCGGCGCCCGCCATCGCGCCGGTGTGCGACACGGCGGCCTTGGCGCCCGCTTCCGAGCGACCGATCTTGAAGGCCACCACCGGCTTGCCGAGTCGCGCGGCCTTCAGGCATGCGGCGCGGAACCTGCCGGGGTCGCGCACGGTTTCGACATAGAGCGCGATCACCTTCGTGGCCGGATCCTCGGCCAGGTGGTCGATGAAATCGGCGAGTTCGAGGTCGACTTCGTTGCTCGTGGAGATCAGCTTCGACAGGCCGATGCCGCGCGCCGCGGCACGCGACAGCAGCGAGCCCAGGATGCCCCCGCTTTGCGAGACCACGCCGATGCCGCCGGCCTGGAACTCGTCCATCTCCAGCGCACCGGACGGCGACAGGACAATGTTGTCCGTGAGGTTGACGAGCCCGATGGTGTTGGGCCCCAGGATGCGCATCGGCCCCGCCGCCTCGACCAACTGCTGCTGGCGCCGCGCACCCTCTTCGCCGGTCTCGGTGTAGCCGCTGGCCAGCACGATGGCCGCGGCGCAGCCGCGCTGCGATAACTCCTTCACCGCCAGGTGCGCGCGCTCGGCGCCGAGCAGCACGACGGCGACGTCCGGCACTTCCGGCAGCGACGCGATGTCGGGATAGCACGGCAGCTCGCCGATGCGCTCGACCTTGGGGTTCACCGGCATGATCCGCCCCGCGAAGCCGTGCTTCTGCAGGTAGGCCACGGGCCGGCCCGTGGTCTTCTTGGGATCGGCCGAGGCGCCGATGACGGCGACGCTGCGCGGGGAAAGCAGTTTGGCGATGGCTTCGTTCATGGCCTCACTCCTTCGAAGCCGTCTTGGCCAGGAAGGCCTCGACCGACGCGCGGTGCTCGCTGCTGGTGTAGCAGATGCCCTGCGCCTGGCTGCCCCGCGCGAACACGTCGTGCGAGGAGAGCTCGAAGCTCTGGTTCAGGATGGTCTTCGTCAGCGCCAGCGCGGTGGAGGACGCGGACGACAGCTCGCGCGCCCATGCCTGCGCGTCGGCCAGCAAGGTCTCGCCGCTGGTCTTGCGATCGACGATGCCCAGCGCGAGGGCTTCGTCCACCTTCACCTGCCGGCCGGTGAAAATCAGTTCCTTCGCCTTGGGCAGGCCCACGCGGCGCGGCAGGAAGTACATGCCGCCGCCATCGGGAATGATGCCGCGCAGCACATAGCTCCAGGCGAAGTTGGCCCACTCGCTGGCAATGACGAAGTCGCAGGCCATCGCGGTGTCCGCCCCCAGCCCGGAAGCAGCGCCGTTGACGGCCGCGATCACCGGCTTGGGCATGGTGTGGAGCAGTGCCTGCACATGGTGCACGCGCTGCTGGCGATGCCAGCCGTTGAAACCAACCTCGCCCGCCGGCGCGTTCATGCGCTTCTGCATCCCGCTGATGTCGCCGCCGGCGCAGAAGCCCTTGCCCGCGCCGGTCAGCACCATCGCCCGGATGGCCTTGTCGGCGGTCACGCGCTCCAGCACGTCGATGAATTCGGTGCGCATGTCGTCGCTCATGGCGTTGCGCTTGTCCGGGCGGTTGAATGTCACGGTCGCGATGGCGTCCGTCACCTGGAAGTCGATGAGGGTGTAGGTCATTTGCTGTTTTCCTGGGCCGGCCGAGTCGGCCGTTCAATCGGGCTTGATGCCGTTTTCCTTGATGACGCGCGCCCACCGCTCTTCCTCGGTTCGCACGTAGCTGTCGAGTTCCGCCGGCGCTCCGGCATTGATCGCAAGACCTTCGTGCTCGATCTTCCGCACGAAGTCGGGTGCGCGGGCGGCCTTGCGGCCGGCTGCGTTGAGACGCTCGATGACCGCGGGCGGCGTACCGGCCGGCACGTACAGGCCGTACCAGCTCTCCACCAGGTAGCCAGGCACGCTGGCGGCGATGGCCGGAACGCCCTTGAATGCCGGCGACGGCTCGGCCGTGGTCACGCCCAGCGCGCGCAGCTTGCCGGTGTCGACGAAGGTGGACACCGCCGCCGCGGTGGCGAACATCATGTCGACCTGTCCGCCCAGCAGATCGGTCAGCGCGGGACCCGCGCCCCGGTAGGGAATGTGCGAGAGCTTGACCTTCGCGAGGTTGGCGAACATCTCGCCGGCCAGGTGGGCGGAGGTGCCAGCGCCCTGCGATGCGAAGGTCAGCTTGCCGGGATTGGCCTTCGCGGCGGCGAGCAGGTCGGCCACGGACTTGTAGGGGCTGTCGGGGCGCACCACCAGCACGTTGGGTCCGCGACCGATGAGGAGGACGGGCGCGAAGGCCTTGTTGCTGCCGTAGGGAAGCTTGGGCTGCAGCGCCGGGTTGACGGCATGGGCGAACGAGGCGACCACGACGCTGTAGCCGTCAGGCGCACTCTTGGCCACGTTGTCCGTGCCGATCAGCGTTCCGGCGCCCGGCTTGTTGTCGACGATCACGGGCTGGCCGAGATCCTTGGACATCTCCGCACCCAGCGTCCGGGCGATCAGGTCGGTTCCTCCGCCCGGCGCGAAGGGCACGACCATGCGGATGGGCTTGTCCGGATAGGCGAATGCCACGCCGAACGCGGCGAGGCCGAGGAAAAGAAAGAAAAGCGCGCGCAGTCGGCGCAAGCCATAGGCAACCATGATCTGATGTCTCCAGAGCCAAGCAATGAATCCCTTGTGATCGCGAGCGTTCTTGGCTACGCCGCGGGTGGGTTCATGAACTTTAGGAGGAAGTGATTCATTCAGGGCAGCCCAATTCCACTGGTTGGAATTATCCTAAGATGGCCCACGCCGGAAAGAGCTCGCTCGGCTCGGAACCATGTGATGAACGAGAGCGGGGCATGAGCCGGCCTCGCAAAGCCGCTGCATCTCACGACATGACTGACCAAGCTCGCCATTTCCTCGACCAAAAGCCCGGTCGATCACCCACGAACCGCTCGCTGGAACGGGGAATAGAGATCCTTCGCGCATTCCGTCCCGGCTCCGAGTTGCTGGGCAATGGCGAACTGGCCGAGCGCACCGGCCTGTCCAAGGCCACGGTGAGCAGGCTCACGCAAACGCTGGTGGGCAGCGGCATGCTGCAACTCGACAAAGCCGAACGGGCCTACCGGTTGGCGCCAGCGGTCCTGAGCCTTTCTCATGCGATGCGGACCGCGTCGCGCGTCTTGCAGGCAGCGGCCCCGCTCATGCTGGAGTTGGCCAGGCATCGCCATATCAACGTAGGACTGGCCGCGCCCGACAGGGAGGAAATGGTTTACCTGGAATCCATTCGCTATGCCAAGCGTGCGGCGCTGCGCCACGTGGTCTCCGGCCAACGCGTGCCGATGGAACTGACTTCGCTCGGACGCGCATACCTGGCTGTGCTCGCGCCGCAGCACAGGGCCCAGCTCATGCGGCTTCTTTCACAACGCCGCGTGCGCTGGAAGCAAATCGAGACCGAGATCGGGCAAGCGTGCGCCGATGTGCGCACCAAAGGCTTTTGCGCCGCGGCCTGGCAACCCGAGGTCGTCGCGCTGGCCACGCCGCTGCAGGTGGAAGGCACCATCTACGTACTGAACGTCAGCCTTTCGACCCGGGAGTCGATTGCTGCGATCGCGCAGGACCTGGGACCGGCGCTTCTCGGCTTGGCGCAAGCCGTCCGTCATGAACTGCTTCTGCAGGAGCCGAGGTCCGGTTGAGTCATCCGATGGCCTGCCGATTCCTCAACCACGCGCGTCGGGATGTTCGTGGCGGCTGACCGCCTACTGACAAATCAATCCGCGCGTCCGGCCTACCTTCGACGTGAAACAGACGCCGAAGATGTTCGATCCCGAGGTAGACAGGCCAGAGCATGACCCGGTCACGTCCGCGTTGCGCATCGGGGACGGTCTTTTCGTTGGCCCGGAACGCCCATCAACTCGCGCAGCAAAGGTCGACATTGCCGTCTTTTGAGCGCGCGAGACTTCCCCCGGGGCGAAATGTCGTTGAGCGTTTCGCTTTCGTCGTGGTGACAAGCTACGTCGGGATTCGCCCCGGCCAGGTGCAGACACGGCCGTCGGGACGAGGTCTGAGGCATCCGGTGCTAACCAGCGCCGAAGCGCATCTATGCGCCTCGGCGCTGATGCCGCTCAGGCCACTTCGACGTTGATCCGCCTCGGCTTCGCGTGCTCGGCCTTGGGTATCCGCAGCTTGAGCACACCTTGCACCAGTTCAGCGGCCACCTTCTCGGTGTCCAGTTCCTTGCTGAGCGTGAAGACGCGCTGGAAACGCCCGAGCCCGACCTCGGTGTGGCTGGTCTTCAGGCCATCGGGCACGGTCAGGCTCGACTCCGCTTCGATGGTCAGGGTCTCCGCTTCCACATGCAGGCTCAGGTTCTCGCGCGAGACGCCCGGAAGGTCGGCATAGAGGGTGATACCGCCCGCGTCCTCGACCACGTCGACGGGAGGCGTGAGTGCGGCGTTGCCGTAGCGCGACGCCTTCTGCCGGGGATCGGTGCTGGCCGGAGCACCGGAAGAACGAGTCTGGATGTCGTTGTTCATGGTGTTCATCTCCTTGATTTCACTGGACGGTGATGCGTCGCGGCTGCGCCGACGCGCGGCGGCGAACGGTGATGTGCAGTACGCCGTCGCGCAGCTTGGCGTCGACCGCTTCGGGGTCTGCGTCGTCGGGCAGCGTGAGCATGCGGCGGAACGCTCCCTCGAAGCGCTCGTTGATGTGCACGGCTGCCTTCGCGTCCGCCCCGGGCAGCACGCTCTTGCGCTCGCCGGCGATCGTCAGCAGACCGCGCTCGAGGTGGACCTCCAGGGTGGCCGGGTCGACGCCAGGCGCAAAGGCATAGATTTCCACAGCCTGAGCAGTCGCGCCGACATTCAGTGCCGGGAAACCGTTGCTGCCGAAGCCCCGGATGGTGGGGGCCAGGTCGAACGCCTGCTGCATGTCCCGCTGCAGGCGATCCATTTCCGCAAGCATGTCGCGCGGGAAGAAAGATCGGTACATGGCTAAGCCTCCAAATATCTGGAACGAATACGACCTGAAAACGGACCGAGGTCCTTAATGGGGCAGATGTTGCGAACTGCTCGACTGTGGAGGCCCGCTCGCGTAGGAGCGAGCCCGTGCCGTGAAGCGCGGCGAGCGGTATCGCCAGCGCGGAGGTCGCGATTCCGGATAGTTGAATTTCGCCAGTTCCTCACGCCCCTTCTGCGTGATGGCCAGCACTTGCGCGGCCGAGGCGGAACCGGACATGGACAGCGGATCCGAGGGCGATGGCACCAGGGCTACGACAAGCCCGGCGGCCCGAAGTATCCGGACCTGATCAATGTCCCCGCTGCGATAGAACGTGACAGGTAGGCGAGAGCCGGCGATTTGCTTGAGCAAGTTCATGGTCATTGCAGTACCTCCTTTTCGGTCGACCAGTTTCCGACGGAGGAGAAGATAGGCGATGCTTCGCCGATTTCAAGATGGAAATTTTTCTATCGGGTTGAAGCACTGATAGTGCTGATCACCCTTTCTCCCTGGCGGCGCCGTTAGGTTGGCTACGGCGTGGGAGAAAAAGGCCGACTTCGGGCGGTTTTTTCATGACGAAGGCTCCGTGAGAGCGACTCGCGCATGCTGAGCGCAGGGGTCGTTCGTCACTTGTTCAACGCGCCAGCTCCGACCCGAGCTTCTCACGTTGCTTGCGCGACTGCGCAGACTCGCAGCACGGCAACCCCTTTGAGGCAGCTCATTCATGGCTGCGAAACATCGTTGCCTCGCGGGCCATTCAAGCTGGCAATGTACCCTTCCACCCGATGCTGAAAGAGGTCAACCAAAGCTTCCCTTGTCGGGCACTGGGTCAGGATCAGTACACACCGGGTATGGTGCCCTTGGTGTATTTGGACCCTGCCAGAGAACGTTCCTTCGGCCGTCGGTTTCACCTCCATAAAACAAGTCCATCCTTCGGGCAAATTGATAGCCTTCAACTCGGTGCTCATTCGCGAAGAATAGACCCGATCCCGGACAACAGCTTTCAACCTTAAAGCGGCAGCCCGGACTGGCCTTGCTGGATATCCTTGTCGTGTCGCGTAGGCAGAGCCAGGCGCGGTGGTGTTTTTTCGGCCGGCGCATGTCCTGACGCTGCTCGAAGATGCATGCACAAGGCCCTGTTAGTCGGTCGCTTGCATCTCTGGCGCCTACAGGCCTCTGAAGTCCTTGCTGACATAGCGCCGATGCGGTTGGCTCTAGGTTGAGCATCGATTCCCAAGTCAACGAGCAGCCATGAGCGAAGTCGCGAATCTTTTCGCCCGTGAATTCCCCGTGTGGCACATGGTGGTGCGCGGCACGGTCGTGTACTGGTTTCTGCTCCTCGTGTTCCGCTTCGTGCTGCGGCGCGACATCGGCTCCATGGGCGTGGCCGACCTGCTCTTCGTGGTGCTGGTCGCCGATGCATCGAGCAATGCGATGCAGGGCGAATACAAGTCCGTCGACGACGGCCTCGTGCTGCTCGCAACCCTGGTCGCGTGGAACTTCGCGCTCGACTGGCTGAGCTTTCGTTTCGACTGCGTCGCCCGCTTCCTGGAGCCTCGCCCCGAGGTGCTCATCCGCAATGGCAGGCTGAACCGCCGTGCGCTGAGGCGCGAGATGATCAAGACGGACGAACTGCGCGGCAAGCTGCGCGAGCAAGGCATCGCAGACTTCTCGGAGGTGCGCATCGCGCGGCTGGAGAGCGACGGGACGCTCAGCGTGTTTAAGAAAGAGAAGAAGGAGCAAGCCTCCGACCGCCATCAGCCACCCAAGGCCTCCAAGCCGCCAGCCCAATGATGACGACGCCGATGCAGTTCATCGACTGGCTCTTCGGCGAGGGGTCGGAACTCGCTCCCTGGCAGATGGCCGCACGGGCGCTCGCGGTCTTCTTCCTCGCGCTGGTGATGATTCGCGCATCGGGGCGTCGCTCCTTCGGGCAGCAGAGTCCGTTCGACACCTGCATCACGGTACTCCTTGGCGCGGTGCTGAGCCGCGCGGTAGTCGGTGCATCGCCCTTCTGGAGCACCATGGCCGCCGGTGCGGCGCTTGTCGTCACGCACCGGCTGGTAGCCCTGGCCAGCATGCGTTAGCAAGGCTTCGAAGACCTGGTCAACGGCCACGAGATCACGCTGGTGCGCGACGGCCGGATGGACAAGAACGCCATGCGCCACGCGCTGGTGTCCCCCAAGGACCTCGACGAGGCCTTGCGCCAGCAGGCCGGCGGCGTGCCGCTGGACGAGGTGGAGCGCGCAGTACTCGAGCGCGACGGCAAGCTGAGCATCGTCAAGCGGCGGCCCTGACTGAGCCTCCTTTCTCCGTTCCCGCGTAAGAAAGCGCCGACCCGCAGCAACGGCGATTGCTTCACTCGCGGAGGCAACCACCGAGAGCACTCTAGGCCTTGCCGACTTCCCTCTCATCCCAAGGCAAGGAGAACGCAATGAGCAGCAACACCCGCATCGCCAGCACTGGAGACGGCAGCCGACCCACCACCAGCGGCGGTGTGGACAACATCGGCGGCGCCGAGTCCTTCACCGCGCGCAAGACCAATGCCGGCGAAGACGTCGCAGGCCCCGCGCCACGCGAACGCATGCAGGACAAGAAAAAGGACGTGGCGGCCACGAAGCACGACGACTCCGCGCCCTTCGGCTTGACCGAGGACCTCACGCCCCAGACCCATCGCGAACCCGGCCAAGGCTGAACGATCCCATTTTTTCGGCATGGCTGTGCCCCGTCGCCTCTCCGTCAGTTCGTCGTCACCGCGCGGCGCGCTGGCCGTCGAGGCGGCCAATGGCGAAACCGCCCTGCTCATCATCGACATGATCAGCTGCTGGGACTTTCCCGACGCCGACAAGCTGCTGCCCGCGGCGGTGGAGGTCGCCTCGCCCATCGCCGCGCTGAAGCGGCGGTGCAAGGCAAGGGGTGTGCCGGTGATCTACGCCAACGACAACCGCGGGCGCTGGCGTTCCGACTTCAGCGCGCTGGTCGACCTGTCCATGACCGGGGGCGGTCAGGGTCCGGAAGTCACGGCCAGCCTCGCGCCGGACCATGACGACTACTTCGTGCTCAAACCTCAGCAGTCGGCCTTCGTCGCCACCCCGCTCGAGCAGCTGCTGGGCGTGCTGCAGGCACGCCGGCTCATCGTGACCGGCGTGGCGAGCGACCAGTGCGTGCTGAGCACGGCCACCGATGCCCGCATGCGCGACTTCGAGGTGGTGCTTCCGAAGGACTGCACCGCCACGCAGACGGCACGGCGCCACGCGATGCTGCTCGAGCAGTGCGCGACGGTCTTCGGCATCGCGACCACTTCAGGCTCGCGCATCCGCCTGCCCGCCGCGGGGGCGCACAGGTCCTGATCCATCCCTGTTCCTGCTTGTTCCCTTGTTTGGAGAAACCCATGACACATCCCACTACGGCCACCCCGCGCCCCCCCTTCAACACGCCCGGGCAAAACCCGCCGGGTCTCGAATCACGAATGGAGCCACCGCCGGACTTCGGCGAATCCTCATACGTCGGCAGCGGCAAGCTCATCGGAAAGGCCGCGCTCATCACCGGCGGAGACAGCGGCATCGGCCGCGCCGTGGCACTGGCCTTCGCGCGCGAGGGCGCGGATGTGCTGATCTCGTACCTTGGCGAGGAGGAATCCGACGCACAGCGCACCGCGCAACTCATCGAGAAAGAAGGTCGCACCTGCGTCGCCGTGGCCGGCGACATCCGTGAGGAATCGCACTGCAGGCAACTGGTGGCCTCCGCGATGGAGCGCTTCGGCAAGCTCGACATCCTGGTGAACAACGCGGCCTTCCAGATGGCGCACAAGGAACTGGCAGAGATCACGGCGGAAGAGTTCGACCGCACCTTCCGCACCAACGTGTACGCTAATTTCTTCCTCTGCAAGGCGGCCGCCGCATGCATGGAGCCGGGCAGCGCGATCATCAGCACCGCGTCGGTCAATGCCGACAAGCCCAACGCCACGCTCGTGGCCTATGCCGCTACCAAGGGCGCGATCCAGAACATGTCGGGCAGCATGGCGCAGCTGCTGGCTGAGAAAGGCATCCGCGTGAACTGCGTGGCGCCGGGCCCATTCTGGACGCCCCTGATCCCCTCGACCCTGCCGCCCGACAAGGTGAAGAACTTCGGCATGCAAACGCCGATGAAGCGGCCCGGCCAGCCGGCGGAGCTGCAGGCGGTGTACGTGCTGCTCGCCTCCGATCAGGCGAGCTACATCTCCGGAGCCACCGTGGCTGTGACCGGAGGCGTTCCCTTCATCTGAGTGACGGAGCCTCGGCAGGCATCCAACCATGTACGCACACATTCAACTCGGCGTTCGCAACCTGGCCCTCATGTGCGACTTCTACGACCGTGTGCTCGTTCACTTCGGTCTGGAGCGAATCACGGCGCTGGAAAAGGTGGGACCTGCAGGCGTGTACTGGCGCCGGCCGGGACAGCGTTGGCCCCAGTTCGTGATCAACCACCCGTTTGACGGCCGGGAGGCCACCGTCGGCAACGGCTCACAGGTAAGCTTTCTGGCTGATCGGCGCGCCACAGTCGAGGCCGCGTGGAACACCGCCATGGCCCTGGGCGGCAGCGATGAAGGCCCACCAGGTTTGCGGCCCTGTTACGCCTCGGACTTCTACGCAGCCTACTGCCGAGATCCGGAAGGCCACAAGCTCTGCTTCGTCCACACGCGACCTTAGCGTCAAGACATTGCGTCAGACGCATGCAGCGCGTTCTGGACGCGATCAGAAATCGCTTTGCCGGTCGGTGCGCTCCTGAACCCATCGCATGCCTTGCTGCTCGGCATGGCGCAACGCTTCCGCTTCGGTTGCGTAAGCGGAGTTGTCGGTGTCGGCGGGCAACCTGGTGCTCTGCCCGTCCGAATTGCTCGGCCGGCAGGACACGACAGGTTCGTGGCACCCTCCGTTCAGTCGACGGGTGCCACAGGAAACCAGCCAGCCGCGGTAGACAAAGGTCAGAAGCCGCTCGCCCACGTTGTCGAGGTCGGTGTCGCTGGGGGAAGCGGGAATGCTGGAACCGGGATTTCCTGATGCTTGCTGCACGCCACGCTTTGCTGTTGAGGTGTCCGGCATGTGATCCGACCTAAGCGGCCCCCGCACCTCAGAGTCCGTAGTATTTGTTGATGGTCGTACTGTAACGGTCGTCGTAGTCCGGAATCTGGTCTTGCGCGTAGCGCGGTGCGCCTTCGAGCATGGTCTTGTCGATCGGAACGACATAGCCATCCTGCGAGGTGTCGTACTTGAGCAGGTTCCAGGGAATGGGGTAGCGATCGGTGCCCATGCCGAGAAAACCGCCGAACTCCATGACTGCGTAGCGCACCTGGCCGGTGAGCTTGTCGATCATGAGGTCGTCGATCGTGCCGAGCTTGTCACCGGAGGGGTTGTAGACCTTGGTCCCTTCAACGCGATCCGACGAGATCACGTTGGCAATGGAAGTGGATTGCATGATGAATCATCCTTGCCGGCATCGCTGGGAAAACGCCGACGTCTGTTTGCAAAGCCCAGGCAGCGGGTTTCCCTCCGGTGCGAATACATGGGCATCAGTTGCGGTACCGCAGGGGTGTAGGAAATCCGCCCATTCCAAATCCGACCATCCCGAACGGCCGGCGACTGCGAGGCACAGCGCGCCAAGTCACGCCCGTGATCGGTCCTGGGCATCATTCGCCCGTCCCGCGTTGGTGCTGCGTGTGGGGGGCGCGGCCCGCATCGGGCTGACGGTCGCGTCGCTGCCCAGGGGCCTTACGCTTCACGTCTTGGGGCGTGGGAGTCGGCGTGCGCTGGTGGTCCAGCAGCTTGTCGTTGTCCGGTGATTGGCTTGCGTCTTGCATCGTGAATCCTTGCGTGTTGATTGAAGAGATCTTCTTTCTCTGCCCGAGCGGGAAGCTTCCTTGTGGGAGAGCGACTTGCCTGGCGGCCGTCCGACCTTGACGACCCACTGACCGTTCAAGCGCCGCGTCGGGTCGATTCCCCTCCCGGTCGGTGCTTCGGTGCAGCCGGGTGTTGCAGCTTGTTGCGCAGGTGGACATGCGCCGCCAGCTGAGCCCGATGCTTTCCTACGCCGCGCGGGTGGCGCGCATTCCATCTTCCCGACTCCCTTCTTCCTTTTCTTCAACCCTGTCCAACACCATGGAGCCCACGATGCCAACAACCCATCGCGCCACACCCGATGCCTGCAGCCTTCTCGACACCGACCACAAGAACGTCAAGAAGCTTTTCACGGCCTACGACGAGCTCGCCCACTCCCGGGCCGCGAGCGCGCCGGACAGGAAGCGCGAGCTCGCAATGCAGATCTGCACGGAGCTGCAGGTGCACACACGGCTCGAGGAAGAAATCTTTTATCCGGCCTTGCGAGAAGCCATCAAGGAGACCGATCTGCTCGATGAAGCCGAGGTGGAGCACGCCAGCGCCAAGGATCTGATTGCGCAGCTCCAGGACGCCACCGAGATCGACGAGAAATTCGATGCCAAGGTGAAAGTGCTCGGCGAATACATCGACCATCACGTGAAGGAAGAGCGCAACGAGATCTTCGTGAAGGCACGCGCGGCACGCGGGCTCGACCTCGTCGCCATGCGCCAGCAGCTCGCGCAGCGCAAGGAAGAGCTGATGGCGGAGATGGAAGTGATGGCCTGAGGCCAAGACAGGCGCCGACGGCGCAGCGGCGCTCCCCGATCGGGTCGGGACCAGGCCGTCACGAGCGTCGCGACGGCCGCCATCAGCATCACGGCGGTGGCCGCCCAGCCCACGACCTTCAGCCGGCGCGCGATCACCAGTTCGCCCATCACCTTGCGGCTGGACGCCGCCAGCATCACACCGACCATGATCGGCACCGACGCCAGCGCGTTGATGATGGCGGCATAGACCAGCGCCGTCATCGGGCTGATGCCCGACAGGCCGATGACCAACCCGATCAGCATCGCGGCGGCGAGGATGGCGTAGAAGGCCGGCGCCTTGCCCGGCGCTCGGTCCAGCCCCTTGCGCACGCCGAGCAGGCTGGCGAGCGCGTAGGCGGCCGACCCGGCCAGCACCGGCAGCGCGAGCAGGCCCGTACCCACGATGCCCATGCCGAACAGCACGAAAGCGGCCTCCCCCGCGACCGGCTTGAGCGCCTGGGCCGCCTGCGCGGTCGTCTCGATGGAAGTCTGTCCATGCGCGTGCAAGGTGGCAGCCGTGGCGAGGATCATGAAGAAGGCGATGGCGTTGGAAAAGCCCATCCCCACCCACGTGTCGATCTTCAGGCGGCGCAGCTGTCCCGGGACTTGGGCGGGGGCGCGCCTGAGTGCCTGGTCCTGCGGCACGCGCCCGATCTCCTCCACCTCCTGCGAGGCCTGCCAGAAGAAGAGGTACGGGCTGATGGTGGTGCCCAGGATCGCGACCCCGGTGGTGATGAACTCCTTGTTCCACTGCAGGTGCGGCAGCAGCGCCCCTTTGGCCGCAGCGGCCCAGTCGACGTGCGCCGTGAAAGCGACCGCCACGTAGGAAAGCAAGGACAGTGTGAGCCATTTGAGCACGCGCACGTAGCGCTCGTAGGGCAGCCATATCTGCAGTACCAGCGACACCGCTCCGAAACCGATGGCATAGCCCACCTTGGAGCCTCCCGCCACCAGCGCGGCGACGTCGGCCATCGCGTTGAGGTCAGCACCCAGGTTGATGACGTTGGCGACAACCAGCGAGCCCACGAGCAGCCACACCACCCAGCGGGGCCACAGCCGCAGGAAGGCTTCCGTCAGGCCGCGACCGCTGACACGGCCGATGCGGGCGCTGGCGAGCTGTATACCGACCATGAGCGGATAGGTCAGCAGCAGCGTCCACCCCATGTCGTAGCCGAACTTCGAGCCCGCCTGCGAATAGGTGGCGATGCCGCTCGGGTCGTCGTCGGCCGCGCCGGTGATGAGGCCGGGGCCGAGCTTGTTCCAGAACGTCAGCTTGTGTTGCGTGGACAGTTCCTCCTCTTGCGTTGCATCGGGCGGCGCCAAGTCACCCGCCTTATCCACGAGCACGGAGGAAGCTTGGGCGCTCGTACCGGGTTGTTTGGCCATGGTCTCTCATCCGGGTTGGTTCGAGGAGAGGCAGAACGTAAAGCTCGACACCGCCCCCTCTTGTAGGACGCCGCAGCAGATTCGATACCGTGGGGGCCACGCCTCTTTGCTGCCGCCTTGCCAACCTTGATCGACGGAAACTCAGGTCGTGGTGCCAAGCTCTTCAAGCAATTCCTCCCTGCGCGCAGCCGGTTGTCCGACGAGGCGGCGTTCGCGCACACGCACACCGGCCGCTTCCTGCCTGGCAGCCGAAGCCAATGCGCGAGCCGCCCACAAATACTTCTTGTCGAACACGACGACACGATGTCGGCCTACAGCGGCGACCGTGCCGGCAGGAGACCGTCTGCAGATCTCAACATCCGCAGGACCGAGCAACCATGACGTTTGGCGTTTTCCTGGTGGAGGACGAGCCTCAGGTACAGGACAGTCTCAAGGTCGTGATCGAAGGCTTTCTGCGCGCCGAGGTGATCGGGGCGGTCCAGACAGAGGCCGAGGCCGTTACCTGGCTTCAGGCGCACGAAGGAGGCTGGCACCTGCTCGTGGTGGACCTGCTGCTTGCGCAAGGGTCCGGGCTTGGCGTGCTCGCATCGCTGGCCCACTGCCCGCAAAAGGGCACGGTGGTGGCGCTGACCAACGCGGCCTCGCAAGACAACCGGGAAGAGTGCCTGCGCCTCGGCGCCGATGCGGTCTTCGACAAGGCGGCCGAAGTCAACGAATTCCTGACCTATTGCGCCGCCCGAGCGGAGGATCATTCCGGCTAGGGATCGCGCCCGTGCGAAACCATCAATGGAATAGCACGGCAATCAGGATGATGATGGGAATTGGCACGCCGAGGAAAAACAGAAGCAGTGAGCGCATGGTTCATCTCCGTTTGGGGTGAGAAGAGGTTCAGAGGTCACGGCGACGACCGCCGTAGGTGGCACTCAAGCTGGCCACGAAGGCACCGATCAGCAGCGAGATGAAGATCCACAGCGTGCTGTACGCGGACGCCTTGCGGGCGGTGTCGGCGGCCGCCCTTGCCTTGTCTTCCGCATCCTTGAGCCCGGCCTGGGCCCGGGTGAAGGTGTCGTTCACGCGCTTCTCCGCATCCTGCTGGCTCAAGCCGGTGCGCTGCGCCACCAGCTGGCCGGCATAGCGCGTGTCTTCGGGCGGAAGGCTGCCGGCGCGGATGCCGTTCGCGAAGATGCGCCCCACCTCCACCGACGCGGCGGTACCGGATCGCTCCGTCGTGGCCTGCTGCGCTGCGGCCGCGCCGTCGGCCGGCGCCGCTGCGGCGTTCGGATCCTTGCGGAACAGCGCGTCGACGAAGTAGGCACTCCTACCAGCCGACTCTTCCCTCCCTGCGGCAGCGCCAGGGGTTCCTGTCATGGCGGAGGTGGCTGCGGACGCAGCCCCTCCCGCGACCGTGGCCCCCGCTTGCGCTCCGGTGCCCAGGATCGCTCCGATCGTCGAAGTGAGCAGCGCTGCCGTGATCAGCGTGGCCACGGCCCACGCGAGAAAGCCGTGCGCCGTGTCCCTGAAGTACACCTCGTCGGTGTGCACGCCGGCCCACTTGGTTCGCAACCGGCCCGCCAGATAGCCGCCCATGCCGGAGGAGGCAATTTGCGTGAAAGTGATCCAGGCAATGGCCGAGATACCAATGGCCGTGGCGCTCGCGCCTTGCCCGGACCAGGGAGACACCGAAGACATACCCAGTCCGGTGCCAAGCAGCAACAGGATCAGCGACAGCGCACATGCGCCGACTGCGCCCGCGAAGATCGCACCCCACGAGACGCCGCTTGCGGCTCGCACTGCAAACGCCTCGTCGTCGAGGGATACGGACCCCAATGGACTGCGGCGCAGAGGATCGGTCAGTTCGGCCATTGCTTTCTCCTGTTCCTGAAATAAGGCAACACACTGCGCAGCGGCAGACGCCCCGTGGGTCGGCGGTGAAGCTTTTGCCGGGTAGGCGGGGAAGCCGCCGCTACCGGGATTGCGCCAAGGTCGGAAACTGGCCGGCCTAAGGCGGTGGTTCCGTCTTGAAAAGGCCCCGAACGTTGAGCGCGGCCAAGCAGACCTGGAGGGCAACGAGGGCCGTGGCGGAAGTGTGCAAGGCCCAGACGGTCCACAGCACATTGCTGAGCAGGAAAGTCCAGAAGCCCACGTTCCTGCGCGGCTTCGCGCTTGATGCGATCAACCAAGCCGCGGAGAGGGAGGCAACGAACGCCGGCCATTGAACGAGATCAAGGACTTCGCCCATGGCGTCACGCGCCGGCAGCAATCGCCGGTTGCATCGCCGCCGCGCCCGCCGACTCGGCCAGGCGTTGCGCCACGGCATTCAGCAGGGCGCCCGCAAAGCCGCCGCGCGCCCTGGCATCGGTGCGAGCGCTGGTCACAACCCGTGGCAACGAACTCCATGAAACGCTGCAGCCCGCGTCGACCAGCGCTTTCACCAGCGCAACGTCTTCGCTGCACGCGAGATGCCGGAACCCGCCGACGCGGCGGTACGCCGCAGCCGAGACGCCAAGGTTCGCGCCATGCACGTGGGTGTGGGATTCGCAGTCCGAATAGGTCTCCTGGAAATGCGCCTGGAGCAATGCCGCGTGGCGGCCGTGAGGCGACCAGTCCCGCACGGACACCGTTCCGCACACGACCTCTGTCTGAAGAGAGAGTTGAGCCGCCAGCCAGTCTTCGGAAACCAGCGTATCGGCATCCGTGAAAGCCAGCCACCTCGCCCCTCTTGCCAGCAGCGCCTTCGCACCCACGGCGCGTGCCATGCCGACGTTTCGTGCGCGGATGGTCACGGTCATGACGCCGCAACTGGCCGCCAGGATGCCGGTGGCGTCCGTGCAATCGTCCAGCACCACGATCGTCTCGACGGGCTCGCCCATCAGTGCGGCGTGCTGCGATGCGAGGCGCACCGAGGACAGGCATCCGCGGATCAGTTGTTCTTCGTTGTGCGCCGGGATGACGATACCTAGCATGGTGGAGCCTTCTTGCCGTAGTGCGTTTCGGGGTCGGATTGCCAAGTACCCAAGATAGAGATCGGCCCCGCTATGCCGCGTCAGGCGACGCGCGGGGGCCCTGTAGGCGATTGGCATCCAGGGAAAGGAAAACAGCCGGGCGACGCGGCCGCATGGACTACGCGCGGGTCACGGCACGGGTGCTAGAAGAGTTGAACTTCCAAACTCAGGAGCACGCCCATGGCAGCATCGAAAGACGGCAAGTCAAAGTCGGCCTCTACCTCACCGTCGTCGTCGATAAAGGAGGTGAAGCCGAACCTGCATCAGCAGAGCCACGAGACGCAACGGTACGGCGAGATCATCAAGCTTCCGAATGGACTCTCGGAGAAGGTCTGCAAGCAAAGCGTGGCGCTGCTGAACCAGTGCCTGGCCGACACGATCACGCTGCGCGACATGTACAAGAAGCACCACTGGCAGGTGGTGGGGCCGACCTTTAACCAGTTGCACCTCATGTACGACCAGCACTACGAAGGCCAAGTGCTGCTGGTGGACATCGTCGCCGAACGAATTCAGCTGCTTGGCGGTGTCGCGCTCGCCATGGCGCCCGACATCGCCGAGACCACGCAGATCGCACGACCGCCCCGTGGACGCGAACCGGCTGCCGTGCAGTTGCGCCGACTGGCCGAGGCGCATGAGCAGATCATCATCTCGGCGCGTGATGCGGCTGAGCAGGTCGACAAGTCCGGAGACGCCGGCAGCAACGACGTGTTCGTCAGCAACGTGCTTCGCACCAACGAACTGCAGGTGTGGTTCCTGACCGAGCACCTGGTCGCCGCTTCGCCGGTGACTGCCTGACGCCGGCTGGTGGTGCCAAGGGCCCCGCGCGACAGCCGCTGCTTCACATGTCCGAACCCGCGCTCGCCGATGCCTTGCGGCAACTGCAGCTTCGCTACGGTTGCGACCTCGCGCTGAAGCACCTCGTCGACGCGGGCATCGACGCGCTTCCAAAGCCGGGCGCCGGCCGGACCCTGGCGCGCTGGCGTGTGCTGGCCGATGTGGCGGCCCATGACCTTTCATTGGTGAAGCTGTTCGAAGGGCACACCGATGCGCTCGCCATCCTTGCCGAACTCGGCGCTGCGCCGGCCGCACCTGCGCTTGCGCGCTGGGGCACCTGGTGCGCGGAGCCGCCCGACGCGCGCGTGATGCTCGACGCGACAGAGGGCCACCGCGTTCGTCTCACCGGCACCAAGGCCTGGTGCTCGGGCGCCGCGAGCGTGACTCACGCCGTCGTGAGCTGCTGGAACGCGGCCGGCGAACCGTGCCTTGCGGCTGTCGCCATGGATCAGCCCGGTGTACGAGTGACCGGCAACGGCTGGCATGCCGTCGGCATGGCAGCGAGCGCCAGTGTCGATGTGCGCTTCGACCGCGCGGTGGCCACGCAGATCGGGCGGCCCGGCGACTACGTGAACCGCGCAGGCTTCTGGCAAGGTGGTGCCGGCATTGCGGCATGCTGGTTCGGCGGTGCATTCGGCATTGCGCGCGGGGTTCATCAGCGCGCGGGACCAGCGCCGGACGCCCATCGCCTCGCGCACATTGGTGCCATCGAAGTGGCTTTGACCGCGGCCGCCGCGCAACTGCGAGAGGCCGCAGCCTGGATCGACCGGCACCCCCAAGACAACGCACAGCGCATCGCCTTGCGTGCGCGCCTCGCCGTCGAGCAGGCGGCCAACGACGTCATGCACCACGCCGGCCGCGCGGTCGGCGCCGGCCCGCTGTGCCGCGACCCGCACTTCGCCCACGCGATGGCGGATCTGCCCGTGTTCCTTCGCCAGAGCCACGCCGAGCGCGATCTTGCGGCGCTGGGCCAGCTCGCCGCGAACGAGAAAGAAGAGCCTTCGTCATGGACGCTGTAGCGCGCCGCGCCATCCGGGGTGAAGGCACGACCGAGATCGAGTGGAGCCGCTGGCCCGGCATCGCGCGACTGCCTGTGATCGAGCCGCAAGAGCTGGTTCCGGCGGGTGCCCGCGCCGTGGTTGTCGCGCCGCATCCCGACGACGAGGTGCTCTCGGTTGGTGGCCTTCTCGCGCTGCTGGCCGACTGCGGCAGGCCCGTTGAAGTGATCGCCGTCACCGACGGCACTGCCAGTCATCGGGGCTCGACCGAATGGCCCGTCGAACGGCTCGCGCGCACCCGGCCACGGGAAAGCCGAAAGGCCCTGCACTGCCTGGGCCTGGCCATCGAGCCCGCAAGACTGGGCCTGCCCGACGGCGGCCTGAAGGAACTGCGCGCCATGCTCACGGCCGAGCTCGTCTCCTTGCTCCGGCCCGGTGACGTGGTGTTCACCACATGGCGCCAGGACGGCCACCCCGACCACGAGGCGACCGGCGAGGCCTGCGCGCTGGCGGCTGCGAGCACGGGCGCCCGCTTGGTGGAAGTGCCCGTCTGGGGTTGGCACTGGTCCCGTCCCGGCGATGCGTGCATGCCCTGGCAGCGCGCCTTTCGGCTCCCGCTGAGCGAAGAGGCCGTGCGGCGCAAGCGCATGGCAGTCAAGGCATTCACCAGCCAGTTGCGGCGCGATGCGTCCACCGGCTCGGGCCCGGTGCTTCGCGCCACCACCGTCCAGCGCGCGGCGCGCCCCTTCGAAGTGGTCTTCCTTTGAGCAGCGGCAATGAATGACCAGCGGCCTTATTTCGAATCGCTCTATGCGGCGAGCGAAGACCCCTACGCACTGCGCCACCGCTGGTACGAGGCGCGCAAACGGGCACTGCTGCTGGCCGCGTTGCCGCGAGAGCGCTTCCGGAGTGCCTACGAGCCCGGCTGCGGAGCCGGCGAACTCACGCTTGCCCTTTCGCAGCGCTGCGACCATCTGCTGGCAAGCGACTTCTCGGCGCATGCCGTGGACATTGCGCGCAAGCGCACCGGCGAGCTCGCCAACGCGCACGTTGCGCACCACGTGCTGCCCGCCGACTGGCCGCGCGAGGCGGGCCAATTCGACCTCATCGTGCTGAGCGAGCTGGGCTACTTCCTCGACCGCAACGACATGCACCTGCTGGCCGCCTGCTGCCAGGACACGCTGGCGGCCGACGGCACTCTGGTGGCCTGCGACTGGCGGCCAGACTTCGCACAGCGCAGGCTCCCCACACAGGAGGTACACGACGCGCTGGCTTCGCTCGGCCTGGCGCGCCTGGCGTTCCATGAGGAAGCAGATTTCGTGCTCCAGGTCTGGACACGCGATGGCCGCTCGGTGGCTGAGCGCGAGGGCATCCGCTGACCCGCGTCATCGTTACCCTGACACAGGCGCTTCGGTGTGCATGACACAGCGCCAAGCGCCACCGTCACGGACCCACGGTGGACGTGTCCGCCATGTGCTGCTCCACCCTGTCCGATTTTCCTCTCGGCGACAGAATCTGATGGACCTTGTAGCTCAGCACGGCGGTGCTATCGCTGGGGAAGGTGGCCTCCATATCGCTCAGCTCGAACGACTCGATTGTCATGGCCCCTTGCTCTGCCATCTTTCGATAGCCAGCGTGGTCGAACTTCATCGAGCCATGGGAGCTCACCATGAAGGCTGGTTCACACAGCAACTCGATGGCCGTGTCCGTCTCGGTGTCCACCATCGACTGCCAGAATTTCTTTTCAAGAGCGAAGAGCTCGCGACTGTTGTCTTGCACGTACGTCTCCTGGTATTTTGGGGAGGGCAACGATCGCGTCGCAACAGACTCCGTGATGCAAGGTCACCCGCAGAGTTAGGGTCAGTTGCTTCCTACGACCCGGCTACGACGGCTGTACCGATGCCCGCTCGACCTGTTCGCACCGTCCTGTTGTTTTCAACGCCCGGTCGAACGACGCCTGAAGCTCCAGCGCAGGATATGGCTTGTACAGAAGCTCGAATTCCCGGCTGCGGTCGTTCGCAAGCACGTGGCTATGACCGCTGGTCAGCGCCACCGGCAAGCCTGGCCCGCGCCAGCCCGCCGTGTGGCGGGCCTACATGGGCCACCACAAGCAGAGAACATCGTGCATCGATATCACAAACGCGGCATCTGGCCCTTCGTCGACGGCTTCTGGGTGATGGCGCTCGCCAGGCTGCTCGATGGCTCCATCTGCGAGATCGAGGGTGTGGGCATCGCCGGCGTCAAGGGCTTCGGCGGCGGCTTCGGACGCGGGTCGCTGGGCGCCTGGGGCGAGCCGGCGATCAAGCTGTTCGTGCAGGAGGCGCTCAACGAGGCGATGAAGCTGGAGTCGGCGCTGGCCAAGCTGCGCACCCGGCGCCGGATCGCGCTGCTGCACTACTCGCCGGTCGTCGGCACGGTGCAAGGCGAGCCGGCGGAAATCTTCCCGTTCCTGGGCAGCAGCCGGCTGGAAGAGCCTCTGCTGCGCTATCCGATGGACGCGGTCTTCCACGGCCATGCGCACCGCGGCACCTTCGAGGCGCGCACCATCAACGACGTGCCGGTCTACAACGTCGCCAGGCCGCTGCTGCAGCGCACGCGGCCCGACGCGCCACCCTTTTTCCTTTACGAGTTGCCTCGCGAGGCGCTCGGGGAACCAGTGCGGACGGCGGCATAGACCGGGCTCATTCGCTCTCGTCCGAGTGCGCCCAACATGACACACCGGGCGGCACCTGTTCACGCGCCCTCTACGCAAGCCCGGGACGATATTCGAGGTCAGTCTGCTCCCGCATGCAGAGGGCTTCCAACGGGCAAGAAGCTGCTTTCGTTTTCTTTTTCGGAGCACCGATGTCCGGCCGACACCTCATCGAAGAAGCACAACAAGGCTGGCCACCCGGCGAGTGGCTGGATGAACATTGAGTTCGGGTGAATACGCCGCTCACCGCTCGCCCATGGCCCGTCGCGTTGGACTTCCGCTTGTGGCCGAGTTGGCGACTGTGGCCTTTGCCGCCGACAGGCCGATGCTGCTCTCGAGATGGTGACCGATGCTGCGGTGCTACCCGATGTCTCGCTGGCGCAAGCCAGGGCCTGTTCCTCGGCGCTGTGGCAGGGCGATCCGGAAGGCATGCGCACGTTGAAGGCGGTGATCCGGGAGCACTGGGCCGGCTTCACGGCTGGTCGGTTGGAGAGGACTTCCTGATCTGCTCAGGAGACGCCGGAGGCGTCGGCTTGCCTGCCTGCTCGGTCTGCTCTATCCAGGAGATACATTGCTGCTTCAGGATGGCGATGCCTGCTTTGGTGGAAATTTCGGGACGGCAAAGCACGAGCTTGCATCGATGCCGACCGCGCAAGGCAATGTCCCCCACTGCGGAGAAGTCGCCCTCGTTGCTTTTCAATAGATAGATGGTGCAGGTCCATGGCCCCGAGCGGGTTTCGTGAATAAAAGTCTGTTCATTCATGACACACCTCGTGACTCTGCGCGGGCGCGCGATCCCGCATCAATGGCTCGGCGTGGGCACAGGCAGGGATGAACATACCCGCAAGTTCCGAACGCACCAATTCAGACGCTGAGGAAATGGTTTTTTGACGGTCGTCCTGAAGAATGCTGGACGCCTCCAGGCGCAATCACAGGCCGAGCGAGTTGCCTCACGAATCCCTGAAAGGAAAGAGCAGAGATTGAAGGAAATCCGCTCGACCTCCAGGGGCCGAGCAGAAAAGCCTTGCGCCGTCACGCACAGGCGTGCGTGCAGGGAGGAGACACGGAAGTCCATCATCGGCGTTGCGCGGACCGGTCCTTCGCAAGACGAAGCCGGGAACTCCCGCCCTGAAGATCGATTTTGAATGAATGGGTTCAACGGGCGCTGTCGATGATCTGGCCACCGTCAGGCGTCAGGCTGTACCCTGTCAGGTACTGTGCATCCTTGCTGGCAAGGAACAGGACAACCGGCGCGACGTCTTCCTCCGGCGATCCGTAGCGGGCCAGCGCATTGGCCGGCGGAGGAACGTTCGCCGCGCCCCAGGTGTCCGCGATCGGCAGCACGTTGTTCACGGTGATCTTGTCGGCACCCCACTCGCGTGCGGCAGAACGGGTCAAAGCGCGCACGGCTTCCTTCGCCATGTTGTAAGGGCCATAGCCCACCGAGCCAAGGACGCCAGCCAACGAGGCGAAGTTGATGACGCGGCCCTCACCACTGGCCTTGAGGTGGGGATAGCAGGCCTGCATCGTGCGCAGATAGGCAATCGGGCCCATCTCGAAATTGCGCTGCAGCTGCTCGATTGACAACTCGAGGATCGATGACGAGACGGACGACGGATCGAAGGCGTTGTTCACGAGGATGTCGATCCCGCCGTACGTGGCCGCCACCTTGTCGATCGAGTCCTTGACCTGATCGGGGTCGGCAATGTCGCAGACCACGCCAAGCGCAACGCCGCCTGCCGCCCGGATCTCGGAGACGACACGATCGACGTTTTCGGCAGTGCGTGAAACAACGGCCACCTTCGCGCCTTCGGCCGCAAACAGCTTCGCGGTGGCGCGGCCGATGCCGCGACCGGCGCCGGTGACGAGAGCAACTTTTCCATTCAGTCGAGTCATGATGAATTCCATCAGTTGAGGGTTGCTTGCTGCGCCGCCATGGCCAGGGCATCAGGCGACGGGATATCGCGGGCAAGGTTCTGCGTTGCGAACGAAGCGACGAGCAACACGAGGCCCACCGCTGCAGGCAGGGCGCCGCCGGGCTTGCGCACACCAATGTGCGCAAGCCCGGAGAGCAGCAGGTGATAGAACATGCCCGCGTAGGCGAGATCGCTCAGCGGCACGCTGATGCGCGACAGGATCGCGGCCACAGCCAGGATCTTCACGACAGTGAGGACCGGCACGAGATAGCCAGGGTAGCCAAGATCGGCCAGCGCTCGGCGAACCCAGTCCCTCTTGGCTACGTAGGCGGCGGCAGAAGCCAGATAGAGAAGCGACAGCAACGCGGTGCTGATCCAGTATGTGTAGTTTCCAGTCATGAGGTTTTCCTGATCGAGCGTCATTGCATCGATCCGCAGCAAGGATGTCGCCTAACATCGAAAACCACAAGTAGGATGAAAAAGTGATGCCTAGTATGGAAAAGCAGACCAAGGGAAATGCCGAGATCAACATGCACGAGGAAATGCGCCGCGCGTTCGCGCTGCTCTCGGGCAAATGGAAGCTGGAAATCATGTGGCTGCTCAATCAGCGCATCTACCGCTTCGGGGAACTGCGAAAGGCGATTCCCGGCATCACTCAACACATGCTGACGGCGCAGCTTCGCGAGCTCGAGGCGGATGGCCTGGTGTCGCGCACCGTCTTCGCGGAAGTGCCGCCCCGCGTCGAATACGAGATCACATCGAAGGCCCGGGGACTCGGTCCGACGATGCAGGCGCTCACGGCCTGGTGGAACGAGCATGGAAAAAGCGTCCCGGTGAAGTCGACCGCGCGCGGTCGCAAGGCCAAGGGAAGCTAGATGCGGTAGACCAGGCGAGCGCCTGATGACGTCCGCGGCCATCGACGCTCCGCGGGGCGGCGCCTCCGCGATGACGCTGTGCGTCTTTGCGCTGATCGCCTCGGCGCTCCAACAGATGCTTTCGTCGAGGCCAATCGCATCAGCGGCGGCACCGCGCCGCTCTTCGCGTACTCGGGAGCGGGCATCGAGCAACTGTCGCAACGGCTGGCATACGAACACCTGAAGGGCGTTGTCATTTCCCAGGTCACCCCAAATCCCCAAAAGGGCACCAGCCGCCCAGTGCGCGAGCTCAACAACGCCGTGGCCCAGCAAGGCCCAACGTCTGATGACACTCAGTGTCGCCACGTCAATCACTCCTGTGCTCCCGCCGCTGAAAGCGGCAGGCCGGGGTTACGACGTGGGTCAGTTTTAGATGGAAATCACACCACCGGCAGCAGAGGGATCGCCCCGCCGATGCCTGGGAAGGCGCGCTCCCCAGGAATCACTTGGCTGAGCCTATCGACCAAAAAGAGAAGTCGAATTGCAAAGTTCGCCGGCGCAATTGGCGGCCGCAAAAAAGAGGTTCTTGGCGTGACCACTTGGCATCATGTAGTCCCCGATCAGTCCATGGCCCTGCGCCCCCTGCGCATTGACCTGCTCCATCCACTTGGCACTGCCGTCAGCCGGATCCAGCGCAGAGAAGCTGAAAGTGGACGACTGGCTGCCGTCTTGCACATACAGCAGGCCGCTGCGGTCTGAGAAGCTGTACGGAGAACGAAACCGGAAGCCACGTGCGCCCTGCCCATTGAGCTGGGCCAACAGATCCGCATCGCTGCCTGGCGAGGAGGGAAATTCGTAGACGTAGCGCGCACCGCCGGCGCTGCCCTTCTCGTAGATGGCCACGGTTTCCGTGCCGACCATGAAGCCCGGCGCCAAGTTCAGGTAGCCGTTTGCACCCTGTGCATTGGCCTCCTGAAGAAAGCCCGCACTGCTCGAGGAAGCGGTGGTGAGAACATACGAATAGGTGCCGGCGTCTTCCTTTCTGTAGAGCGTGACGCTCGCACCGCCCACCGCATAGGAGCCGGCCCAGCGGAATCCCCGTGCGCCTTGTGCATCGAGTTGCGCCTGGAACGCGCTGCGATTGGTGGTGGTATCCAGCAATTCGTAGACGTAGCTTGCACTCCCATCCTTCACATAGGTCTCGACGGCACTGACGTTCTGCCCGGACACAAAAGCCAGGGATGTGAGAAAGCGAAAGCTCCGTGCGCCCTCGGCATTGAGATGACCGAGGAACGCATCCTTGTCGGCAGCGGGCGACAGCGCCTCGTACATGTACGTGCGTGCTGCCGCAGCAGGTGCGGGGGCGGGAGACGGCGCCGGAGAAGGCGCTGGCGTACTGCCAGAATCCGGCGGCGCAACGGATCCCATGGGCAGTGAGGAAAATCCGCCGCCGCCTCCTCCCCCGCCACCGCAAGCGACGAGGACCGCGGCCGCGACAGCGGTAAGAACCAGTTTCAACTTCATATCTTCGAACCTCCTTGAATGGGACTTCTCTTTGGATGGGCCTCGTCAGAGGCAAAGGTTGCGTGCCGCCATTTCGGTGCTGCACGCCGCCAGGATGGATGCGTGTCTGCCGCTGAAACGACGAAAGAGTCCAGCCTGCCCCGCTCCTTCAGCCTGCAGCCAGTCCGCCTCGAACGCCGCCACGACGGCCGGTGAGGCCCGGCGCCAACTCTTTCGATGTCGCGTTCGATATCCCGACTGCAGAGCGCCCGTCGATGTCGTTGTTCGTTGGTGAGCCCATGGCTCGCCAGAGCCAAGGCCAACGAGAACCTGTGGGTACCGACCAGTCAGACACACGCTATGAACGCGAATCGCAAGATTCCTGCTTTGGAGAATTGCCGGCTTGGCGCGGTGGCAAGCGCCCTCTCAACGAGTCGCACTCCTGTGTGCGCATGTTGAGAGAGGGCCCTACACCCCTCACGCCGAATGGGCGCGCTGGAGTCGCAACGATCTGGCGACGACGCATCGGTGGTGCCCGTACGGTCACCACCTCGGCACATGCTAGTTCGGGTGTCCCACATCCCGAGTGCAACTTCATCCACATCCGGTGGAGAGCCGGCACCGCCCTCTCAGCCGTGGAGACGCAGCCACGTCCGCGACCAGGCACACCAGGCCACGGAACATGCTGGCCCGTTCTGTGCCACCCGCAAACCGCTTGACGCTTCGCCGGCCAGCCCAGATACTTAAGCATCTTCTTAAGTTTTAGGCCAGCGATGTCCTTTGCCCTCTACTACCACCCGCTGTCTTCTTTCTGCTGGAAAGCGCTGATCGCGCTGTATGAAGCCGACATCGCGTTCGAGGCGCGGCTGGTGAATCTCGGCGATCCAGCCGACCGTGCCGCCTTCCAGGCGGTCTGGCCGCTGGCCAAGTTCCCCGTGCTGCGCGACAACACGCGAGGCAAGACGATCCCGGAGTCGAGCGTCGTCATCGACTACCTGGCGCGCACCGAGCCCCGCGCCGCGTCCCTGGTGCCGGGGATCCCGAGTTGGCGATGCAGACCCGCCTGCTCGATCGACTCATCGACAACTACATCCACGCGCCATTCCAACAGGTCGTTGCCGAACGGTTGCGCCCCGATGGTCAGCACGATCCTTTCGGCGTCGAACAGGCGCGTCGCCAGATCCGAGCGGGCTATGACCTCGTCGCCCCCATGATCAGCGGCAGCGGGCCCTGGGCCATGGGCGAGTCCTTCACCATGGCCGACTGCGCGGCGCTGCCGGCGCTGTTCTACGCCGACCACGCCGTCGGCCTGACCGAATGGCCCGAACTCGCGGCCTACCTCGGTCGCCTGAAGGCGCGACCCAGCGTGGCCCGCGTGCTGGCCGAGGCCGAACCCTACTTCCAGTACTTCCCCCTGAGGAACGGCTGATGCCACACGCGAGCGCCAATCTCGACCTGACGTTCCAGGCGCTCGCGGACCCGACGCGGCGCGACATCGTGGAGCGCTTGTCGCGCGGCCAGGCCACTGTCAGCGAGATCGCCGAACCCTACGCGATGTCGCTGCCGGCCGTCGTCCAGCACCTGGCGCTGCTGGAGGCCAGCGGCCTGGTGCGCTCCGAGAAGATCGGACGGGTACGCACCTGCCGCATAGATACCGCCACGCTCAGCCTTGCCGAGATGTGGTTCAACCGGCGTCGGGCGGAGTGGGACCAGCGTCTCGACCGCCTCGGCGAACACCTCAAGCACTTCCCAGACGGAGAATCAAATTGACAAATCAGACCGAACAAAACCGCAGCGTGTCCCACGGAGTCTTCACCATCGAACGCACCTATGCGGACGTGAGGCCGCAGCGGGTGTTCGACGCATTCGCGAGCATCGAGGGCAAGAACGGCTGGTTCACTGCGCCCAATGACAACTGGGACATCGTCGAGCGGACCATGGATTTCAAGGTCGGCGGCCGCGAGCGACTGAAGGGCAAATGGAAAACCGGCATGGTGACCGAGTTCGACGCGACCTACTTCGACATCATTCCTGGAGAGCGGATCGTCTACACCTACGAGATGCACCTGGACGGACGCAAGATCTCGATCTCACTGGCCACCCTCGAGTTCAAGGCGTCGGGCACGGGGACTCAGCTGATCATGACAGAACAGGGCGCGTTCCTCGATGGCTTCGATGACAACGGCAGCCGGGAGCGAGGCAGCCGCGAGATCATCGACAAGCTCAGTGCCTATCTGCAGCGCTGACGAAAGGCGAGGCGCCTGGCGCTCAGCCGTCGCGCACCGAATCACACGCCGATGCCCGGATGACCCGAAGCTCAAATACCGGGCCGCGGATCCTTGTCCGCGATAGAGAGATCAACCGGGACCCGAATCTCGCGTGAGACGTTTCCGGGCATCTCGAACACCAGCGTGATGTGTCCCCTGACGCGTTCGAAGGTCTTGTCCAGCTTCACGTAGAAGCCTCTTTGGCTGCATAGGACCTGGTCGTAGGTCCAGAGCGAAAAATCCTGCAGTGGCGACGCGGCGATGTCGTTCTTCATCTGGAGCTTCTCGTGCTTCTCGTTCGTCAGCTCGTAGTCCTTGACTCGGTAGGTGGCGAAGTCGGCGATGTCGTCGTTCCTGTTGACGATGTGGCCGTTCCGCCTGTACTCGTCGACCTTGGCCTTGGGCAGCGGGTAGTAGGTCAGCAGGTCGAGCTCGCGCGCCGGCTTCTTCCTGATCAGGGTCAGGTCGGAGTTGATGACCATCACATGAGAACCAAGCTGCATGAGCAGCGCCTGCGCCTCGCCTGCCGAGTACGGATCGCGTGGTGCGGCTCGGGTCTGGCAGGCGAACAGCACGAACAAGGCAGACAGGAGCAGCGGCAGCAGTCTCTTCATCGATGAATCCATGTGGGGGGAGCAAATGCAAGGGCCATCGGCCCCGGCTCGGACCGAAATACGTCAAGCGCAACCGTGGGTGGCGCACCGCAGTATGGACTGCGGAACGTCTGTGCGTTGCCTCGCTGGTCGTCACCCGCGCCCTGTCCGTCGCCCCGTCGCTCGTGCTCCCGAAGATGCGCGGGGGCAAGGCGGCCACGGCCTGAGCCCGCCCGGCGCGGGAGACCAGTTCGCGCTGGGCCGAATCAAGCATCTAGCAAAACATCCGCCAGCGCCGCTCTCGAGCTAGAAGTTTCGCCCGGTTTCCCAATGAAAAAGGCGTCCGGTGGATGAAACCGGACGCCCTCGGACGTTTTGTTGGTCGTGTGTCGAGCCTGTGCCGAGGATCGCCCTGTTGATTTCCGACGCTGCTCGAACTGATGATGGCGGCGCAGAAGATGATCGTTCGGCTGCAGGCCGATCCTGCGCATGCGCATCTGCTGCAGGGCTTCGACCTCGACAAGTTCCACCGCGCGCTCGAGTTCCGCGCACGCTATCTGCTCAACGGCCATTTCTGGCCGGAGCTCGCGATGTTCTTCGAGCATCCGGCGCGCATCGCGGGCAGCTTCTTCATCCGTCACCATAGCTACCGCGTGCGCATCGACGACGTGGAGCACTACTTGTCGGGCTACGTGGCCTACCTTCACTACCTCCAAGGCGCACCGCGGCCGGAGCGCAGGGGACCTGTGGTGCTCTGGGGCGGTGACGTGAACCTGGGTCGTCGCCAGCACTACATGGCCACGCGGTTGGGCATGCAACGCGTGCTCGCGCCGGTGCGCGCGATCGCACAGGCCGACCTCAGCATCGTGAACCTCGAATGCGTGGTGGCCACAGGAGGCAAGCGTTGCATTGCCAAGGGCGAAGGCGGACCGTACTACTTCAGGGCCCGCCCGGAGATGCTGGAGGTTCTCACGGCTGCCGGCGTCGACCTGGTCACGACGGCGAACAACCATTCCGGGGACTACGGCCCCGATGCCCTGCGGGAGCATCTGCGCTGGCTGCGCGCCACCGGCATCGCGCAGGCCGGCAGCGGCATCAACCTCGAAGCCGCCCTGACGCCGGCCGTGTTGCCCGCAGGGCCGTACAACGTGGCCGTCTTCTCGCTCGACGCGACGCAGCCTCGCTTCGCCGCGAGCGCCGACGCCCCCGGCAGTGCCCATCTGCCACTGGGCGATCCGGCACAATGGACCGCCTGCCTCGCCCCCCGGATCGCGAAAGTACGCGCGCAGGCGCACGTGGTGCTGGTCGCGGTGCACTGGGGCGAGAACCACGCGGCGCGGCCGGATGCCCGGCAGTCCGCCGTAGGGCGCGCCATCATCGACGCCGGTGCGGACGCCGTGCTGGGCGCTTCTGCGCATGTGCTGCACGGCATCGAACTGCACCGGGGCCGCCCCATCGTCCACGATGCGGGCGACCTCCTGTTCGATGCACGGCGCAGCGACAGCGACAGTGGCGTGTTCGAACTGGAGATCGGTGCCCGCGGCGTCGAGCGCCTGGTGTTCGTGCCGGTGAACGTGGGCTTCGGGCAAAGCACCCAGCGGGAAGGCGCTACTGCGACGGCTGCCGCGCAGCGCTACATCGCGCGTTGCGCCGAACTCGGCGTCGAGCTGCAGTGCCGCCCCGACGGGACGGCGGCGATCGACTTGACCCCAACACCGCGAGAGCAGACCGGTCTCCAACCTCTGGCGTCGACAAAGCAAGCAGCGCCGGTACGCTATGACCTTCGTGCCGTGCGGCGCCCGCGCCCGGTGCCTGCAAGCTGCACGCGAGAGGAAGTGCCCACGGCTGCCGCACTGCCAGCCCCCCTGCGCATCGGTCCGCTCACGCTCCTCGGGGTGCTTGCGCACCCGGACGACCCCATCACCAACCGTCGAAACATCTGGGTGGAAACCTTCTGGCGCTGCGACGAGCCCCTAACCCGCGACCACCGCATCGATCTGCGCGCCAAGCCGCTCGGCGAGTCGACGATGCCGCCCTGGGGATTCGGCATGGACCACGACCCGTGCGACTGGCTGATGCCCACGTCGCAGTGGCAGCCCGGCACGATCTACCGCGACTACTGCCCGCTGCGGCCTCCCGAACAGAAGGACCTGGTCAACGGCCGACTGCAGCTGGAGGTAGCCCTCGTCCTGCAGCGAGAGCGGCAGCACGTGCAGGCGCTCGACGTGTTCTTCGAGCTGGCAGTGCCCGGGAAGGAGGCCACCCCGGAAGCCAATGCGCCACCGGAATACCGCACCGAGTTCGACGCCGGGTTGCTGAGCAGCACGAATGGCCAGACGTGGGACGCGGCGCAACTGGCGGCCATCACAGGCGGGACATGGACCGTCGAACCGCCACCCGGGTGGTCTGTGCGCTCGGTGGTCTCCGGCGCCAAGCACATCCCGATGCGCGATGCGCCCGTGCTGTATGTCGCGCACGACACGCTCGACCGTGCTCCAGCTGGACACAATGAAGGCTTCATGAAGCCTTCTTCTGTTGTCCCCCGACGAGCGCTGGTGATCGGTGCACTTTGTGCGCTTACCCTCACCGCGCATGGCCTTCAGCTCTCCAATGCCCCCCTGCCTTGGGGGCAGCCGGCAAACCGGCAGACCTGCCCGGACGAAGACGGCTACCTGTGGCTGCCATTGAGTTCCGGCGACGCCTGCCTGCGCTATTTCGCTCCCGAAGGCCTGAATCGGGCACCTACGCTGGTCGTTTACATGACAGGCGATCGCGACGCAATGCTCTCCAAGCCCTGGGATCAGATCGAGGACAACACCTCTCAAGCGCTGACCGCACGTTACACGCAGCTGTCGCGCCGTGCGGGCATCCCGGTCGTGATGCTGGCTCGCCCTGGCACCTACGGCTCGTCGGGCGATCACCACCAGCGCCGGCGCATGGCCGAGGAGTTCGCCCCACTGAACGCGGGACTCGACGCACTCAAGCGCCGCTACGGTGTCGAACGCTTTGTGCTCTGGGGGCACAGCGGCGGTGCGACGGCTGCAGCCGCGTTGCTGACCATGGGGCGCACCGACGTGCGCTGCACAGTCATGACCTCGTCGACCTTCGCCTACCTGGAGCGGTGGCGTATGCAGCGCGGCAACGATCCCCTTGGGCCGTCCCCGCCGCGTGAAGTGCAACTGGCCGCCAGGATGTACGACCCCCTGGACCACATCGATGGCATCGTGCGCGACGACAACCGCACGGTGTACGTGATCGGAGATCCGCAGGACTCCGTTACGCCATTTGCCTTGCAGGCACGCTTCGCCGAAGCGCTCAAGCGTGCGGGGCACCGCGTGGTGTTGCGCGAGGCGGAAGGTGTACCGCCGAGCTACCACAATCTGCGGGCGGACGCGGGCCTGGCCCAGGCGAGAGAATGCGCTGCCGGCAAGTAGTGGGGAGCAGGCCGCTCACCAGGCCCCCAGGAGGTGCGACCTCAGTTGCCCTCGACCACCGAAACACTCGCGCCATACCGCTTCAGGCACGCGGTCGCGGCGTCGAGTTCCAGTTTCAACGTCGTGACCATTTTTCTTTCTTTCATGCGTGCCACGGAGAACGCGCCGTCGTCGCGCAGTTCGGCGATCAGGAGCTTGTTGGTCAGCGATATGGCGTCCACCCTGTAGCCCCACGCTCGCTTGACAAGCCTGGCCTGCGATGGAATTGCGTAGTTCATCACGGTGTCCCATCCGTCGAAGATGCAATCGGCCAGAAGCGCTTGCTTGGAGGGATCGTATCGCCCCTGCATGGCAGTCTCGAAAGTTTCTGATGTGACCTCGGTTGGATACGCGGTGCAGCCCGAGAGTGCCAGCACCGCGACAGCGCAACCCCAAGTACTTAGGCGAAGACTCATGTTTCTACCTCTGATCCCAACGATGAAAGCATAACTGCTTGGCGTCCAGGGCACGAAAGGGCAAGACAAGACTCGACGCGTCTGTGCAGCGCCCTCGGATCGATACACCTCGAAATGCCGCTATCGCAAATCAGCGATATTCAGCATGCCGAGCATCGCCGCGGCCACGGCTGGCAAGAACGCGAAGCATGAGCGCGAGCGACATCGCGCAGGTTCTGGCTTCGATCGGCACGAGATAAAGTCCCGCAGGCAGGCTTACTCCCTCAGCGTGAACACCACGGACAGGTATGACACCGGCTGGACCTCGATCGCCTCGATGCCGTGCAGCGCAGTCGCATCGAACAGCAGCGCGTCCCCTGCCCTCACCTCCACCACCTTGGCGCCGTAGCGGTAGCGCACCTCCCCGGAAAGGAAGTACAGGAACTTCAACCCAGGATGCTGGAAAGTCACGTAGGGATCGGCGCCCGGCAGCAGCGTGACCAGATAGGGCTCGACGAACAGGTTGCCCGACAGCAGGTGGCCCAGCAGTTCGTAACGGTAGTCCGCCACCGCCCCGATGCGGTCGACCAGCACCCCATGGCCTGCCCGCACATGGCAGAAGTCCGTACGCCGCGCCTGGTCGCAGAAGAATCGCGAGATCGGAACATGCAGACCCTGCGCGAGCCTCTCCAGGGTCTCCACCGAAGGCGAGACCAGCCCCCGCTCGATGCGCGAGAGCATCGAGGAGGAAATCCCCGACGCCAAAGCCAGCGCACCGCCAGATACGCCCGTCGCCATGCGCAGCGCCCTCACCTGCGCACCGATCCGTGCCGCCGACAGGCTCCGCACGACGGGCTCGGGCTGCCGAGGCCGCACACGCGTCACCGAAGCCGGCAGGCGCAGTGCCCGGGGCATCGGGAACGGAGAAGTAACTTGTCGACGCGTCATTGGGGTTTCATCGGCGCCGCCGATGCGCAGTTCATCAAAGCCTTCAAAGCAATGCAAATGAGTTAAAGATAACGTGGTTTTAATTGTCTCTCTACCCGAGCCTCTTGTCCATGCAGAAGCAAGTGACTCGGAGAGGAAGGCCGCCAGGGGCGACGACATTTGAGGTTGGCCCTGCCTTAGCTTTTGGCGCGGTTGTGAGAGCACTTCGAACAGCAGATGGGGTCGGGCAAGAGACCCTGGCGCATCAGGCAGGCATCGAACGGTCACATCTGGGGAAAATCGAGCGCGGCGAGCACATGCCAACGCTCGCCATGATTCTGCGAATCGCAGAGGCCCTTGGTCGCACTGCTGGCGAGCTACTCCTCGAAACCGAGGCAGCCCTCGCCGAACGACAAGACGCCGACGGTGTGCGCAAAGCAGCGGACTCATAATCCGTTGGTCGCTGGTTCAAGCCCAGCACGGCCTACCATAAAAAAATCCGCAGTCATTGAGGAGTTTGCTATCTATTCGATAGCAAACTCTTTTTCTTTGATCTGATTTTTTTGCGATGTAAGGGTGGATGTAAGGGGATTTCAGGGGCTGAGCAGCGTAACCGCGGTGGCGCCTGACGTCGGTGGCGCCAACGGGCGGAAGAAGAGATTCAAAATCTGCGCGGAGCCATCATGGCCGGAGTTGGCCGCGAGGTTTGGAAGCGCGACAAGTGGGAGAGCAATCGCCGTGACGTGCTTACGGCGGTGGCCATTCCCCGTCACTCTCGTATGGAGCGCTTGCCTCGCCTAGCCCGTCTGCGAAAGACCGCCGATGGTTCAATAGCGACCGCTTGTGCGGCGGCAAGCTTCCGGTCTCGGGGACAACTATGCGTTAGGGGGCGTGAATACAGCCACTGGCGAGGAATGACAGAGATCACTGCGCAGCTACCCGTTTGCTGGCTGTTCACAGTGCTGCGGGCTCTATTCCGTCAGAACGTCCAGCGCGCGCTCACCCGCGCGCTGCGAGGCTCCATCGGATGGATGTGCTTGCCATCGATGCCGCTGCCGCAGTCACCGCGCGCCACGTTTCCTGCGCTGCACGAGGCGTAGAAGTACTCGATGTCGTTGCCCTTCCTGCCCGCCAGGTTGAACACGTCCAGGCCGAGCGTGAGGTGTTTGTTCACCGCATAGCGCGCGCCGAAGTTCAGCAGCGTCGTCGCACGAGAGCGCACGCTGTTGAGCGTGTCGAGCGCGCGTGGCCCCATGTACCGCAGGCGAAGTGACGCTGTCAGCGGGCCGTCCGTGTAGGTCACGCCAGCCGCGACAACCCGCTCCACCGCGTTGTCGATGTAGTTGCCTTCGCCCTCCGGGGCTACACCTCGGAAACGCGCACGCGACAGCGCCGCGTCGGCCTCAAGCCGCCAGCGCGAATCGACCTTCCAGCGCATCGTTGCCTCGATCCCGCGGCGACTGCTGGCGCGGCCGGGTTCCGTCGTGCCCGCGTCGCCCACATAGACAAGTTCGGAGTCGAGCCTGAGCTGCCACAGGGCCGTGGTGAACGTGAAGTTCTCGTTCGGCTGGAAGCGCCAACCGATCTCGGCGCCGCGCCCCTTCACGAGCGCGGGAACCCGCTCGGCCGGCAAGCCGCTTTGCGGGTCGACGCTGATCGTAGCGCCGCGCACGTCGTTGCTGTGGAACCCCACGCCAGCGTTTAGGTAAAGCTCGTGCTCTGGCGTGACGGTGAAGGCCAGTCCGGCCTTCGGGCTGGCGAGCGAGTCGCGGCCACGGCCACTGTTGAAGGGGCCGTAGACCGGCTCCCGCCCATCGACCTGGTAGCGCAGCGCATCCCCTCGCAGACCGATGTAGCCACGCCACCGGTCGCTGAAGTTCACCAGTTGCTGCCCGTAGATCGAAAACAGATCCTGCGACACCTTGTCATTGCGCACCGTGGAGATACGCTCGCGCGCCACGGTGTTGTAGAGCCCGGCCTCGCCGATCCGGTCACCGCGCCACTGTGCGCCGAAGCTCAGGATGCCGTCGAGACCTGCGATCTTGTTGGGCCGGCTGTGCGAGGCCTGTGCACCGAAGACGCGGCGGCGGTCGGTCTGCTCGAACTGGTCGCCCAGCTCCGGGTTGTTCAGAAAGTAGGTGAAGTCGGAGAACAGGTCGAAACGGTAGTCGATGGCATAAGCGCTGATCTGGGTCTGGCCCTCGGGGCTGTTGTCGAACCACTTGCCCGACAGGCTGATGCGCCGCGTCTTGCCGCCATCGGTGGTGTTCATGGACCCGAAGCGCGAGAGCTCGCCGCTGTCGACCAGTCGCTCGGGAATCTGGTCGGTCGAGGTCCAGCGGCTCCGGTAGGCCATGCCGGTGATCGTGAAGCCGCGAACCTGCGAGCCCTGGGAATAGCGCAGTACCGCGTTGGCCTTGCGCAGGCGCTCGGGCGTGTCCCAGGGGCCGTCGTTGCCCTCCAGCTCGACCGCGCCCAGCCAGGTCTGGTCCTGCACCGTGCGCGAACCGGCCGCGAGCAGGCGGCGGAAGTTGTTTGCCCCGAGCGTGACTTCTGCGAAAGGCACGCCGAGCGCGCTCACGTAGTCGAGCGACGCGCTGCCGGCCAGTGAGAAGTCACCGCTGTCTGCGAAGTACGGTCCTTTGCGGTAGCGCACGCCTGATACAAGGTCGGGAATCAAGAAATTCAGGTCGGCGAAGCCCTGGCCGTGCCCGTGCGTGGGCATGTTGACCGGCATGCCGTCGACCGTGACCGCGAAATCGGTGCCGTGGTCGAGGTTGAAGCCACGCAGGAAGTACTGGTTGGCCTTGCCGTCGCCCGAATGCTGCGTGGCCACCACACCGGGCACCGCTTCGACGATGTCACCCGGGCGCAGCTTGGGGCGCGCCTGGAACGATTCCTTCTCGGCTGCCCCCTCGCTGGCGCTGTCGGCCGAGCCGATGGTGGCATCACGCGGCCCACGGACCTCAACCTCGGGAAGATGCCTGTCCTGCGCCCATGCCGGGGCGCCGGTGAGCAAGGCTGTTATGAACAGGCCCGGAGAGCGTCGGAGGATGGCGCGCACGTGGATTCCCTCTTGTTGTAAGAACAATTGGAAATTATTCATACATACAGGCGTGCGCCGAATACGCCATTCGGCGCACAAGCTCAGTTCATGGGCTTGAGGTGGCGATGCGGCTTGCTCTTGCCATGTGCGTGCGGCTCGCTGACGTCGAGTGGCACGAGGTGCACGTTGCCGTGGCGCACGCCGCGCAATGCGACCAGCTGCTCGGCGCAGGCCTGCACGGCCTCGGCCGGCCCCCGCAGGACCACCGTCTCGAGGCAATGGTCGTGGTCCAGGTGGGTGTGCAGGCTAGTGATCACCAGGTCATGGTGATCGTGCTGCAGGTCCATCACCCGGGTGGTGACGGTGTGCTCGTGATGGTCGTAGACATAGCTCACGTTCGCCACACACCAGGCTGCTGGGCGCTTGGAAGGCCTGTCGAGCGTGGCGCTGCCCAGGCGGGAGCGGATCAGGTCGCGCACGGCCTCGGAGCGGTTGCCATACCCCTTGCCGGCGATGAACTCATCGAACTGACGGGCGAGTTCGTCGTCGAGGGAGATGGTGAAGCGTTCCATGGCAGCGGTTCCTTTGCGCGCACGCATCATAGAGGCCCAGATCCACTCACCTTCTCCTTAGAAATGAAGGCGTGTACTGCAGACGCTTACCTTGTTCGATCCGGAACTCTAAGTTGAGGTCACGCGACGAGGGGTGACGCGCCGCATTCGGGTAAGCAGGCGCCTGCCGTCGCGACCGTACTGTGCCCGCCGTCGCGCAACAGTTCATCAAACTTTCGTCGCGCGTACGCAAGGCAGTCGGCCGCTCACCAGCACCCGACACCGCGCCGCTCAAGAGTTTTGGCAGGTATAGCTGTCCGCCGAATTGACGTCTCCGCTGCCCTTGTATTTCGGAAAGCTCGGGTATTTGCACAAGGGGCGGGTCAGCACGGGGGCCTTGGTCGTCAGATCCATCTTTGTCGCGACGATATTTTGCGTGGAGGGCTTTGTGCCACCCTCTCGCCACTTCGCGACAGCATCCACAAGGTCGACGGTGTCCGGGCCGACTCCGCCTGCGCAATGCTGAACGCCCGGCTGAAGGAAGAACTCCATCGAGGCATCCCGCGTGGATGCGCCACCCACGGTGGTCGCGACATCGTTGAAGTACTTGATCGAGCCCTTGTAGCTGATTGCCCAGTCATTCGTGCCGTGCGCAAGGATCATCTTGCCGCCTTGCCCGAAGAAGGACCGAAGGTCCGGCGTTGCATCGAGCGTTGTGGCTGCGAGCCTCAGTCCCGGAGCGTAGAGCTCCGGATCGAAACCAAGCACGTTGAAGGCCGGATCTCCCGTGACCCAGTACTTCACCAGGCCACTGCCGAACATGAACTGCAGGCCGGTGCCGCCAATGGCGGAACCGGTCACCCACAGAGGCCAGCCCTGGTCTTCGCCGCCAGGTCCCCAGCCAGGGTAGACGGTTGTTCCGTCCTTGCGCTTGAGCTCGGAGTAGATCGTGTTGGCAGTCGCGATCTGCGGGTCGGTCAGGCATGTGTCGGCATCGCCTGCCGTGCAGCGCAGCACCGCTGGGTTGAACGTGCAGGCTTCCTGGTTGCTCACCATACCGTCCGCCACGCCATCCAGGGCGTCGCACTGCGCAGTGACGGACTTGCCGATCAGCGAGACCTTCGCATCGTTGAGTTGACCGCCCGGCGCTGCGAGCGCCTTTCCGTTCGCAACGAAGGCCTGGAACAGTTCGGTGAAGGAGTAGGCCGGTGCACGCACGACGATGCCATCGAAGTCGTTCGGGAAACGCGTGGCCTGAATCAATGCTTCCCTGCCGCCATTGGAGCAGCCCTCGAAGTAGCTGAACTCGGCGTCCGAGCCATAGCGCTTGCGAACGATCTCCTTGGTGACTTCATTGACCGAGTGGATCGAGAGATAGCCGAAATCCGCCTGCGCCGTGGGATTGTTCAGGAAGACCGAGGCGTCGAGGCCGTCGCCCTGGCGCCCGCCATCGGAGGCCACGAGGACGTAGCCTGCGGTCGACCCGCTAGGCGAGAGGGGCGTGATGCTGATGCTGCCATCCCAGCCGCCCCCGCCTGCATACAGGAGCTTGTTGTTCCACACGGTGGGAAGATGCACTTCAAAGTTGAGCGTGCCGTGAAGGCTGCCCGTGACCTTGCAGTATTCCGCAGACCCTGTTGCCGCCGGGACGAGCGTCGCTTCCTTGAGCGTCGCGCCGGCAAGCGAAGCGCCGGCGAAGACGTTGCACTTCTCCTGCGCCGACGCAACGGGTGCTGGGGCTGGCGGTGTTTGCGTTGGCGTTGGTGTCGGGAACAGCATCGGCCAGTTGCTTCCGCCGCCTCCGCCACCGCCGCAGGCCGTCAGCAGGATGGGGATGCAAGCGAGCGTGAAGCGCGCCGCCGAGAGAGGGTTTCTCATGATTTGTCTCCTGTTTGTACTGCCACATAAACTCAGGCGACTCGGGCCAGCGCCTGCGCAACGCATGCTAGGCACTAAGGCTGGGGAAGAAAGTCTTTCCAATGACAAACCACGTGCAGACCATCGCAATGTTGCGATCTGCTGCTTGGGCCCGCGGGTTGACGCAAGAGCAGCTTCAGCGCGTCGAGCTGGAAACGCAGGATCGTTTCTATTCGGCTGGTGAAATCGTCTGTCAGAAATCGAGCCCTGCCACGCATTGGATCGGTGTCGTCGAAGGCATGGTCAAGGTAGACGTTCTTTCGGCGGATGGCCGAAGCACCACATTGACCGGGGTATCCGATGGTGGTTGGCTCGGAGAAGGGTCTGTGCTGAAAGGAGAGCCGCGTCCTTACGGCGTCGTCGCGCTGCGAGACAGCCGCATCGCATTGATGCCGAGCCCGACCTTTCGCTACCTGGTCGCGAACAGCCTGGCCTTCTGCCATTTCATGATTGACCAGCTCAACGCAAGGCTGGGGCAGTTCATCGCTCAAGCGGAAGGCTATCGGATGCACGACATCAATTCGCGAGTCGCGCACTGCCTGGCCGAACTCTTCAACCCTCAGCTCAATCCCCAGACCAATCCGGTGCTGCAGATATCGCAGGAGGAGATCGGTCGCCTCGCGGGTATCTCCCGTCAGGTCGCTCATCGCGCCCTCCACGAACTTGAGGAAGCAGGCCTGCTGCACATCCGCTACGGCAGCATCGACGTGCTGAACGTGGATGGTCTTCGGCTGTACGCGCGCGAACACGCGATGTGAGGCGTCTGCGCTGTTTGATGGCCGGAACGGAAGGACGCGATTCAGGCAACGCCAGGTTCGCAGACGCCGTGACGCTTTCTTTCCAGTTCACTGAGTCGTGCTACTTCGACTTCAAGCAGGCGAATGCGAGATTCCAAGCCCGCTACATAGGACTCGTCCATGCCCTCAAGTGCCAGCTTCAGTTTTTGCCAGAAGCCTTGCACAGGTTTTTGGGTGGCACCGCGCTCATCGTTCATTTTCGTTCCCCAATTCGGTACACCAAAGGTCTTATCGGATAGCTACGGCGTCGACCCCGCTGGGTTGCCAGCCACCCCCCAGTGCTTTGAAGGCAACGACCGCGGCCCGGGCCGACTCGGTTTGTGCCTGCACTCGAGCATCTGAGGCGCGCAGCAGGTTCTCATCCGCCTGCAAGACTTCGATCAGGCTGACGACGCCTTTCTGGTAGGCCGCAAATGAAGCGCCTCGCGCGCGGCCGAGCGAGTCCACGCCCTGGGCAAGCACGCGAGCCTGCTCCTCGCGTTTGACCAGCGCCGAGAAGGCGTTCTCCACGTCTTCCGTCGCGCGCAGCACGGCCAGTCGATACGCCGCAAGCATCTCTGCGTCTTGCCCCTTGGCAAGGTCGATCTGCGCGTTGATGCGGCCGAAATCGAAAAGGCGCCAGCGCAGCCCCAGCACCCCGGCGGCCTGGCTGGCACCGCTGGTGAACAGGTTGCCGCTGGCGACCGACGTCGCGCTGCCGATCAGCCCACTCAGCGATACCTTGGGGTAGTACTCGGCAATGGCGACACCGATCCGGGCGTTCGACGCGGCAAGGCGACGCTCGGTTGCGATCAGGTCGGGCCGACGCCTGAGCAATTCGCCGGGCGACGCCGCAGCCGCGATCCTTGGGGCCACGGGGATTGCGCCGGCATCAGCCAGTTCCGCCCGGTGCGTACCCGGAGGCGAGCCCAGCATCACATCCAGCGCGTTCATGGCCGAATCCAGACCCGTCTCGAGGACGGGAACGGACGCCCGGACCTGCGCCAGCGCACCTTCGGCCTGCCGCACCTGAAGTTCGGCCGCCAGCCCTTTGCCGTAGAGCAGATTGACGATGGAGAGCAGCTCCTGCTGCGTGCGCACTTGATGGCGCGCCACGTCGAGGCGAGCCTGCAGCCCACGGATGGTGATGTAGGTGTCGGCGGTCTGCGCCGCAACACTCAGGCGGGTGGCTGCTGCACCGGCTTCCGACGCCTGGTACTCGGCTTGCGCTGCTTCCCGCCCGCGACGCAGGCCGCCAAACACGTCGAGTTCCCAGCTCGCGCTGAGCGTCGCTTCGTAGGAGCTGCCGTAGCGATCGAAATTCGGCCGCGAGTTCAGCACTTGTCCCAGCGGCGTTTCAACCGACTGGTAGGCCCGGGCTGCCTGCCCGCCGACGTTTCCGGAAGGCAGCAAGGCGGCGTTTGCCGCCCCCAGTCCCGCACGTGCCTGCGTGACACGGGCGGATGCCTGCGCAAGATCGAGGTTCTGCGCCAGTGCCAGGGTGACAAATCGGGCCAACTGCGGGTCGCCAAAGCCCGTCCACCATGCGAGCAGATCGGCGTTGGCGGCGGCGGGCCGTGCGTTGACGGCCGCTTGGCCCATGTACCGATCAGGCAGTGGCATGTCGGGTCGGACATAGTCCGGGCCGACGGCGCAGCCTGCGGTGAGGCTGGCAGCAATGAGTGTGACTAACAGGGTGCGTCTGAGCATGGACTTCTTCCGGAAGGAGAAAGAAAACGCCGTCGATGGCGCCGTCGATGGCGTGACTATAAGTCAAAATGGTCACTTGTTGTCGATTCTGGGGTGAAGCGCTAAGCTGTCGGCCATGAGCACTGCCACCATTTCTTCCGTTTCGGCGCGCGGCCCGGCCGATCACGAGGTGCGAGGCCAGATCGTTGCCGCAGCCACCGAGCACTTCAGCCGATACGGCTACGAAAAGACGACCGTCTCCGATCTCGCCAAGGCCATCGGGTTTTCCAAGGCCTACATCTACAAGTTCTTCGAGTCCAAGCAGGCCATCGGCGAAATGATCTGTGCAAACTGCCTGCGTGAGATTCACGCCGAAGTGCGGGCGGCGATCGACGGGGCAGATCGCCCTCCAGAGAAGCTGCGCCGGATGTTCAAGGCTGTGGTTGAGGCGAGCCTTCGCCTGTTTTCCGAAGATCGCAAGCTTTACGAAATCGCGATCTCCGCCGCCACCGAGCGCTGGCAGGCGGCGCTCACGCATGAGGCGCAGATTCGGCAATTGCTCCAGGACATCCTGCGCGAAGGCCGAGAAATGGGGGAGTTCGAGCGCAAGACGCCGTTGGACGAGACGGCCGCGGCCATCTACCTCGTCATGCACCCCTACATCAATCCGCTGCTCCTGCAGCACAGCTTCGACTACACGGCGGAAGCGCCGGCACAACTGTCCGGCCTGGTACTGCGCAGTTTGTCGCCATGAGATTTATTTGTTGTGACTATTGACTAGATTGGTCACTAGAATCAGAATGGAGATCCTGATCACTTCGTCACTGGGACCTCCATGCTTAGGCGCCGCCTTGCTATCTCTACAGTCATCTGCGCATTGCCCCTTGCGCTGGTCGCTTGCGGCGAAAAGGCGCCGCCTGACCCACGCACCCTGGCGCCTCAGGTGCGCGTCGCTACCGTCGAAGCGGCCAGCTCCGCATCGCGGAGCTTCACCGGCACCGTAGCCGCCCGAGTCCAAAGCGACTTGGGCTTTCGCGTCTCCGGTAAGGTGCTGGAGCGGCTGGTGGATGCGGGGCAGGCCGTCAAGCGCGGCCAGCCGCTCCTGCGCATCGACCCTGTCGACTTGAAGCTCGCGGCCCATGCCCAGCAGGAGGCGGTCGCTGCTGCGCGGGCGCGCTCGCAGCAGACGGCGGAAGACGAGGCCCGCTACCGCGACCTGCGCGGCACAGGCGCGATATCTGCGTCGGCCTACGACCAGATCAAGGCGGCGGCGGATGCCGCCAAAGCCCAGCTCCATGCCGCCGAGGCCCAAGCCGACGTGGCCCGCAATGCCAGCCGCTATGCGGAACTGGTGGCCGATGCCGACGGCGTTGTCATGGAAACGCTCGCCGAGCCGGGGCAGGTCGTCAATGCCGGCCAGGTCGTGGTGCGTGTGGCCCGCGCCGGAGCCCGCGAAGCGGTGGTCCAGCTGCCGGAAACCCTGCGTCCGGCGGTCGGCTCCGCCGGACAGGCCACGCTCTTCGGTAAGGAGGGCGTGACAGTATCGACCACGTTGCGCCAGCTCTCGGAGACCGCGGATCGGTTGACCCGCACCTTCGAGGCGCGATATGTGCTCAAGGGCGACCTCGCCAATGCACCACTGGGCGCGACGGTCACCATCCGGATTCCGGATGGACTTCCCTCCGCGCAAGGCGGGGTGCTGGTGCCGATCAGCTCGCTGTTCGACGCGGGCAAGGGGCCGGGCGTGTGGGTCATCAACGGAGAGCCGGCGAAGGTGAGCTGGCGCCCGGTCGCGGTCCAGCGACTGGATGACGACGTCGCGCGCATCGCTGGCCAGCTCAAGCAAGGCGACCGGATCGTCGCGCTGGGTGCGCACCTGTTGCGCGAAGGCGAATTGGTGCGCGTGGTCGGCCAGACCGCCGAGGTCACCGGAGGAGTCCGCCCGTGAGCGAAGGCCGTTTCAACCTGTCGGCGCTCGCCGTGCGCGAGCGCTCCGTCACCCTGTTCCTGATTGTGCTGATCTCGCTGGCCGGGTTGATCGCGTTCTTCAAGCTGGGCCGCGCGGAAGATCCGGCCTTCACGGTCAAGGTGATGAACATCATCACCGTCTGGCCCGGCGCTACCGCGCAGGAAATGCAGGACCAGGTCGCCGAGAAACTCGAAAAGCGAATGCAGGAGTTGCGCTACTACGATCGCACGGAGACCTACACCCGCCCCGGTCTGGCCTTCACCACCTTGACCTTGCTCGACAGCACGCCGCCGTCGGAAGTGCAGGAAGAGTTCTACCAGGCGCGCAAGAAGGCGGGCGACGAGGCCAGCAATCTGCCGTCGGGCGTGATCGGGCCGCTGATCAATGACGAGTACTCGGACACCACCTTCGGGCTGTACGCGCTGAAGGCCAAGGGCGAGCCGCAACGGGAGCTGGTGCGCGACGCGGAAACCATGCGCCAGCGGTTGCTGCACGTGCCGGGCGTGAAGAAGGTCAACATCATCGGCGAGCAGGCCGAACGCATCTTTGTCGAGTTCTCGCATGACCGCTTGGCAACGCTGGGGATCAGCCCACAGGAGGTGTTCGCCGCGCTCAACAACCAGAATGCGCTGACGCCGGCTGGCTCGATCGAAACCAAAGGCCCAGACGTGTTCATCCGCCTGGATGGCGCCTTCGACGAGTTGCAAAAAATCCGTGACACGCCCGTGGTGGCACAAGGCCGCACGCTCAAGCTGTCGGACATCGCCACGGTCAAACGCGGCTATGAAGACCCGGCCACCTTTCTGGTGCGCAACGGCGGCGAGCCGGCCTTGCTGCTGGGCGTGGTCATGCGCGATGGCTGGAACGGGCTGGATCTGGGCAAGGCGCTCGATACCGAGGTCACTGCGATCAACGCCGAGCAACCGCTGGGCCTGAGCCTGAGCAAGGTGACCGACCAGTCCGTCAACATCGCCTCGGCCGTTGACGAATTCATGATCAAGTTCTTTGTCGCACTGCTGGTGGTCATGGTGGTGTGCTTTGTCAGCATGGGCTGGCGCGTGGGCATGGTGGTGGCCGCGGCGGTGCCACTGACGCTGGCCGTGGTGTTCGTGGTGATGCTGGCAACCGGCAAGAACTTCGACCGCATCACGCTGGGCTCGCTGATTCTGGCGCTGGGCTTGCTGGTGGACGACGCCATCATCGCCATCGAAATGATGGTGGTGAAGATGGAGGAAGGCTACAGCCGCGTGGCCGCCTCCGCCTATGCCTGGAGCCACACGGCCGCGCCCATGCTGTCGGGCACGCTGGTCACCGCCGTCGGTTTCATGCCCAACGGTTTCGCCCGCTCCACCGCGGGCGAATACACCGGCAATATGTTCTGGATCGTCGGCATCGCACTGATCGCCTCATGGGTGGTCGCGGTGTTCTTCACGCCCTACCTGGGCGTGAAGATGCTGCCCGATCTCAAGAAGGTCGAAGGCGGCCACGACGCGATCTACAACACGCCGCGTTACAACCGTTTCCGCCAGGTGCTGGCGCGTGTCATCGACCGCAAGTGGCTGGTGGCCGCCTCGGTGGTCGCGCTCTTCGTGCTGTCCGTCCTGGGCATGGGCATCGTCAAGAAGCAGTTCTTCCCGATCTCCGACCGCCCCGAGGTGCTGGTCGAAGTGCAGATGCCCTATGGCACGTCGATCAATCAGACCAGCGCCGCCACCGCCAAGGTCGAAGCCTGGCTGGCCAAGCAGCCGGAAGCCAAGATCGTCACCGCGTACATCGGCCAGGGCGCACCGCGCTTCTACTTCTCGATGGGGCCTGAGCTGCCGGATCCGTCATTCGCCAAGATCGTGGTGCGCACCGACGACCAGGACGAGCGCGAGGCGTTGAAGCACCGCTTGCGGCAAACCATCGCCGAAGGCCTGGCGCCGGAGGCACGCCTGCGTGTCACCCAGCTCGTGTTTGGCCCGTACTCACCATTCCCCGTCGCCTACCGTGTCACCGGCCCAGACCCGGACAAGCTGCGCGGCATTGCCGCCGAGGTGGAGAAAGTCATGGCCGCCAGTCCGATGATGCGCACGGTCAACACCGACTGGGGCACGCGCACGCCCACGTTGCACTTCACCTTGCAGCAGGACCGCTTGCAGGCCGTGGGGCTGACCTCCAGCGCCGTCGCGCAGCAGTTGCAGTTCCTGTTCAGCGGCGTGCCCGTCACCGCCGTGCGCGAGGACATCCGCACCGTGCAGGTCGTGGCGCGTGCAGCCGGCGACGTGCGGCTCGACCCGGCGAAGATCGGCGACTTCACACTGGCCGGCGCCAACGGCCAACGCATTCCGCTGTCGCAAGTGGGCCAGATCGACGTGCGCATGGAAGACCCGATCATGCGCCGCCGTGATCGTGTACCGACCATCACCGTGCGCGGCGACATCGACGAGAACCTGCAACCGCCGGACGTCTCGACCGCCATCAGCCAGCATCTCCAGCCCCTGATCGCGAAGCTGCCCAGCGGCTACCGCATCGACCAGGCCGGCTCGATCGAAGAGTCCGGCAAGGCAACCGAGGCGATGCTGCCGATCTTCCCGATCATGCTGGCCGTCACCCTGCTCATCATCATCCTGCAGGTGCGTTCGATCGCCGCGATGATCATGGTCTTCCTGACCAGCCCGCTGGGCCTGATCGGCGTGGTGCCGACCCTGCTGCTGTTCCAGAAGCCCTTCGGCATCAATGCACTCGTCGGCCTGATCGCGCTGTCGGGCATCGTGATGCGCAACACGCTGATCCTGATCGGGCAGATTCATGAAAACGAAAAGCATGGACTGAATCCATTCCATGCCGTGATCGAAGCCACCGTGCAACGTGCACGCCCGGTGATCCTGACCGCGCTGGCCGCGATCCTCGCGTTCATTCCCCTCACCCACTCGGTGTTCTGGGGAACGCTGGCCTACACCCTGATCGGCGGCACGATCGCCGGTACGGTGCTGACGCTGGTGTTCCTGCCCGCCATGTACGCGATCTGGTTCCGCATCAGGCCAGCCTCGCCGTCGTCATCCCATCCCATCGCTCGTTAAGGAACTGCCATGTCCACCTCCAAGCAAGTCGTTCTCGTGACCGGCGTGTCGTCCGGCATCGGCCGCGCAACCGCCATCAAGTTCGTCGCGCAGGGCTGCCGCGTCTTCGGCAGCGTGCGCAACATCGCCAAGGCCCAGCCGATCCCGGGCGTTGAGCTTGTCGAAATGGATATCCGCGACGAAGCTTCGATTCAACAGGCCGTCGACGTCATCATCGCCCGAGCCCAGCGCATCGACGTGCTGGTCAACAGCGCCGGTGTAACCCTGCTCGGCGCGACCGAAGCAACCTCGATTGCCGAAGCGCAGACGCTGTTCGACACCAACCTCTTCGGCATCCTGCGCACCCTCAAGGCCGTGCTGCCGCACATGCGTGAGCAGCGCGCCGGCCGCATCGTCAACATCAGCTCGGTGCTGGGTTTTCTGCCGGCGCCGTACATGGCGCTGTATGCGGCGTCCAAGCACGCCGTCGAAGGCTTGTCCGAAACGCTGGATAACGAAGTGCGCCAGTTCGGCATCCGCGTGGCGCTGGTCGAACCGTCCTTCACCAAGACCAACCTGGACGCCAACGCACCGCAGACAACGGCCAGCATCGCCGATTACAGCAAAGAGCTGGGCATCGTCACCCAAGCCATCCAGAACGCTGTCCAGAAGGCGCCTGGCCCCGACGGTGTTGCCGACACCGTTGTCAATGCGGCATTGGGCAAATGGAAGATGCGCCACACGCCCAAGGGCGAGGCCTCGCTGCTGGCCAAGCTGCGCCGCTTCTTGCCTGCCGGCCCCGTCGAGAAAGGCCTGAGAAAGACGTTCGGCCTGGCCTGAGCCAACCCGTGCCATCACTTAGCGGCGATCACTCCATGCGCTCGGCTCCGGGAGATCAATTGCACCCAATAAGCGGAGTCGAGCCATGATCCACCCAGACGGCCACACCACCAGCGCCTTGCCGGCCCCCGGCGAACAGGCATCGCCAGGCTGCATGCCGCCTGCGGCCGCCTCTCCGTGGCCGGTCTTCTGGGTGGTCAGCGTCGCGGTGTTCCTCGTGTCGATGGATGGCACCATGCTGTTCGCGGCATTCAGCGCCTTGCGGGCAGGGTTTGCGCAAGCCACACCAGCAGACTTGTCCTGGGTGCTCAATGCGTACACCGTGGTCTATGCGGCGATACTGATTCCGGCCGGCGGATTGGCGGACAGGCACGGGCGCAAGAGGGTGTTCCTCGGAGGTGTCGCGCTGTTCGTGGCGGCCTCCGTTGCCTGCGGTCTGGCGGGCAGCGTGGAATGGCTGGTGGCGGCAAGAGTGCTGCAAGCCGTCGGGGCTGCCTTGCTCACTCCCGCATCGCTCTCGCTTGTGCTGGCCGCGTTCCCAACCACCAAGCGCGCAGTGGCCGTGAGTCTCTGGGGCGCGGTCGGGGGTCTGGCTGCGGCTGTAGGCCCCAGCCTGGGCTCATTCGTGATCGCATCGCTCGGTTGGCAGTGGGCGTTCTATCTGAACGTGCCCGTGGGCATTCTGGCGATCTGGCGCGGCGCGAGGCTGCTGACGGAGACGAAGCAGCAGACGAACGGGCGCCCATTGGATCTGGTGGGCATGTGCTTGCTGATCGCAGGCATCGGCGCCTTGGCACTGTCGATCGTGCAATCGGAGTCCCCGGCCTGGTCACGCCATGAGCTGCTGGGCGCGGCGTGCATCGGGGTGGCCTGCATCATCGGATTCATCGTTTGGGCGCGGTCGACCTTGACCCCGCTCGTGGATTTGCGCTTGTTCCGCCACCGCACATACCGGTACGTCAATCTCGCAACGTTGAGCTTCGGCATCGCGTTCTCGATGATGTTCTTCGCGTTCTTCTTCTACATGAGCGCGATCTGGAAGTACCCGCTGTCACTGGCCGGCTTGGCCATGATGCCCGGGCCGCTGACGGTGGTGCCGGTTGCCGCGCTGTCGGGCCGGGTGGCGAGCAGGCACGGGCATCGTCCGCTGCTGCTGGTTGGCTGCCTCATCTACGCAATCAGCGCCTTGTGGTTCCTGTTCGTGCCGGGCGTAGGGCCTGCCTACCTCACGCAATGGCTGCCTGGCATGTTGCTCAGTGGAATCGGCATCGGCATGGTGATGCCATCGCTGTCGGGTGCGGCTGTCAGTCGCCTGCCGGCAGACCACTACGCCGTGGGCGGTGCCGTCAACCAGGCCATACGACAGATCGGATCGGTCATGGGGGTTGCACTGACCGTCCTGTTCCTCGGCAGTCCCAGCTTGCAGCGCGCCGACTTCGATGCCGTCTATCTGTGCCATATCGGCTTGGCATTGCTCACCGCAGCCTTGTGTTTGCCGGTGAACACGTCGCCCGAAGCCATTGCCAAATCCCATGCCCTGGATGCGAGTCCAGAAGGCGCATAGGAATGGATCGTTCGTAGACCGTAAAGGAGAAAGTCATGGCAAACAATCAGGCATCACCTATTTGGGAACGCCAACAGGCAGGCGCCATGCAGCGTATGCGCGATAACGGCGGGTTGCCCGGCCTCGCTCGCATGGAGCAACTCGCGGGCAAGAGCGGGCGCGAGATTCTTGAGGCCATGATGTCCGGCGAACTGCCGTACCCGCCCATGAATGAAACCATGAACATGACGCTGCTGGAGGTTGGCGAGGGGTACGCGGTGTTTCAGGGCATTCCGCTGCTACAGCATTACAACCCGCTGGGAAGCGTGCATGGGGGGTGGTTTGCCGCGCTGCTGGACTCCGCGCTTGGTTGCGCAATACAGACCACGTTGCCGGCCGGGCGCTCCTACACGACAGCCGGACTAAACATCAACATCGTGCGGCCGGCTTCGCACAAGACCGGCCCGTTGCGAGCGACTGGCCGCTTGATCCATGGAGGTGGGCGTCTCGCTACGGCCGAAGCTCGCATCGAAGATGAGCAAGGCAAGCTGTACGCCCATGCAACGACAACCTGCTTTGTCTTCGACGTGTCAACCGCTGGTTGAAGGCCGGCCGGAACCACGGCGCCTACTCAGATTCGCAAGCCGGGAAGTTGCCCACAGCAGTGCTCGTCGTGAAGCGACGCACAGATGAAAAGAGCGGTGATGCGATGAGCACTCAAAATTCAAATCGAATCGTGGTGACAGAAACGGGCACCGTTGAGTCGCTGTTCGGCGGCGTCAATGCCAGTGTCCTATTCCGCCGGTGGAATCAATAACTGCATCGGGCACGACGTTGAAAGCCACGAAATGCCATGCTTCTGACCAAAGAAATCCAATCGGAAGTCTCGATTCGAAGACTGCGTAACTGCCATCTTTTTGATGGCATGGATGATCTGCGGCTTGGCGAGGTTGCGAGTCTATGCACCTGGCAACACTTGGAGCCAGGACAAACTGCCGCCGGCGGATCGAAAGAGACATTCTTCATTGTTTGCCAAGGACAGATGCGGATCTCCGCGCTGTCTCCGAATGGACGCGAGCTACTCATATCGGACTTTTCACAGGGCGGCCATTTCGGCGTTGTTCGCGTGATGGGTGCCAGTGCTGCTTCCCTGCAAGCCCAGGCGTTAGTTCCATCAGTGCTTGCGTGCTTGACGCGTGCCAACTTCGTGAAGCTGGTCAAGGAGGATTCTGTATTGGGAGGTTTTCTGCTGGAGGCGCAACAGGTAGCGACCGAGCAGTTGATAAGCCGCTTGGTTGAGCTTGGCACATTCAGAATTTCCGGGCGACTGTATAGCTACTTGCTGGAGTTGGCTGAGCAGGCCGGAATCGAGGATAACCGTTCGGTTCTTTCTCCTGCGCCGCGTCATCTTCAGTTGGCTGCACGGATCGCGGCCTCAAGGGAAGAGGTCAGTCGGGAAATGGCACGCCTGCGAAAGCAGGGCCTCATCACGTCCACACGTCGCGCATTGGTGCTCCATGATGTAGCCGAATTGGAGCAGCGACTGCATTCGCTTTAGCTGACGTGCATCGCGCTTACATGAGAAATGGACAGCCCTGCATCTTCAGACTGACTCTGTTCGTGGAGCCAAGTCGCACTTGAGTTGAGCGGTCTGGCGGGTATAGGAGCGCCACGGTACGAGGGCGCCAAGATATTTTCGGAGAAACGCACTCGCATCCGTGGCTGCATTCCGCGCGGATGCTCCGGCGTTGCAAGCGTAGGCGGCTTAATTGAGGCCAAGCCCCATTGGTGCGGGCTGCGTCGAGCCCGCGTAAGAAGGTGCTTATCGCGATCCGGCTGCGATGCCAGGGTTCTTAGCGAAGCTCCCCGTCGTGTACTCGGGCGGAATAATGCTGTTCACAAACGCACCGCGACCCAAGTTTTGCACCGGGTTGTTCGCGGCGGCTACGGCTTCCATATTCACCGATGCACGGTCACGACCGTTTTCCAGAGGCGCCATCGGGATAGCGGCTGCCGGCACGTTCTGGTTGGGGGCATATGCCGCTCTCACGGCCTGCTGGTACACATCAGTGCGGCTAAGGGCCGATACGGGAGCTTGCACGCCATGGTATTCCTCGGCCTGGACGCCAGTCACGGCGAGCAGAGACAGGACAGCGGCAGCGGCACACTTAGAGGTCTTCATTTTCAAATTCCTTCAATATACGTTGGGTTCGTGCATAGACGCGGGGCGGCATGCCGTTACCAGGCTCGTGCAGCATGCATTTCTCCACGCAAGAAAATTCTCTTTCTGGAACTCGAATGGTTCAGTGTGATTTCTCACCGGTGAACACGTTTAAGCATGTCGCTGACATGCCCGTCACCACGTAGCCCACGGGAGAGCCAACAGGCAGACGGATCGCGCGTGTGAAGGGCGAAGGCGGGAGTGCCGTACGCGCAGGCCATCACGATCTGCGTGATGTTCTGTATGCGGCAGTCGCAGGCACAAGGATCTGGCTATGTCTGCATTATTCTTGCTGTGTCGTAAGCGCGCGGTGAACCCGTCTTGACGACGGCGTGGATCAGGAAGCCGTGGTTGGCAACCAGCGATGCGGCAGCAGCTCTGCAATGCGGCTGGCCGGGTGCGTAGGAAGCCGCTCGAGAACATCCTTCAGGTACGCGTGCGGCTCGTGGCCGTTCAGACGCGCCGAGTGCACCAAGCTCATGACGGCCGCAGCTCGCTGGCCGGCGCGCAAGCTGCCGGCGAACAGCCAGTTCTGTCTTCCAAGCGCCAGTTCCGGTTCATTCTGCCCATGTCGGGCAAGAAGTTGAAGTCTTCTACCGGTGGCACGCGCTGTATGGCCGCCGACTGCGCCGCGTGTATAGCGAGCGCCGTGCCACGGGTGAACTCGTCCACGTAGAGGTTGCCCATGGCGTCGTCATTGCAGTCGCCGGCTGGATGTTGGACGCGGCCGTCTGTGCTGCCTTGACCCTGGGCCCGCCACGTGCATCGGCGCAGGCTCTCGCGGATCTGCACCACCTGCTGGTCGAGCACGGTTATCGGCGAAGCTTGCCCGGTGTTCATCACACCGTCTGTGAGGCCTCGCATGAAGACAAGGTTGAGTCTGGTTCCCTGGCCGCTTACGGATGCCCGACCCAGAACGCCTACGTCGAGAGCTTCAACGGCAAGTTCAGGGACGAGTGCTTGAACGAGCAATGGTTCGAGACGCTGGCGCAGGCCCGTCAGGAGATAACCCGCTGGCGACGCGACTACAACGAGGTGCGGCCCCACAGCCCACTGGGGCGCATCTCGCCGGCCAGCTTCGCTGCCTTGCATCGCCAACGCGCTGGTGATGCAAGGCAATCACCGGAGATCAAGTAGTCTCCACACCTTGGACTCGCTAACTAAACATTGGCACGTCTAAAGGGGGCAGGTCAGGTCGGCAATGACAATGGCAGCGGTTTATTGTGATTATTCCCAAAGCCCTCTGGGCAGCGGAAGCCCGTCGAGAACATCACTCGTCAGGCGCCTGCCCAGAGCAATGCCGTCCGACTCCGCCCACGAAATAATCTGACGGGTGTGTTGCGCCGAATGCCAAACTGACCGCTCGAGGAATACGTGCATCGGATGAACGCCGTAAAACATCTTCAGTTCTCGGGTGCAACTGCGATCGTCGAGATCGCGCCACCAGCCAGCCAGTTCCTTCTTCTGCCTTTCGGCGTACGCAAGAATTGCCGGGAGGTCGGTACCAGGTGGCGCGCTTTCCGTCGTCACCACCGACCAGTCCTCGATGCCGTTAACCACAGTCTGCAGGAAAGCATCCGGTACCTGAAAGATGTGGTTCGCGATGTCCCGGATGGAGCGCGGCCGGGCGGCCGGCCTCTCGTCCAAACGTGACTCGGGCACACGAGCGATGGTGTCCGTTGCAATGTCCAGGATCGTCATCCACCGGTCGACGAGTTCCGCGGGCGGCAAGCGTTCCGCCCTGTGTCCCACGCCGACAAACTTTGCGACGTCGTCAAGCGACTGGGCAAACACATAATCTTTGCCGCGCACAACGACGGGGATTGTTCGAACACCCAATGTCGCGAGAAACTTCATAGCTGCGGGATCTGCGGCCACATTCACCGAGGTGTAGCTGACTTCCTTGTCCGCAAGGAACTCCTTGACCCTGACGCAGCTAGAGCATCCAGGGGCCCAGAAAACCTTGACTTCTTCCATGATCAACTCCGTTCGTTTGTGAATGACAAACTTTAGAACGGCAGTGACGCAGTCGCTATTCAACTTCGATAAGGCCGCTTCAGTTAAGACGATCCCATCGCAGTGCGATAAGCAGCGAACGCGAACTAGCCGGTGCCGTAAGCAGTGGACCACCGATCCGAAAGCGTGAGCTCACCAGCGGCGGAAGATCAGTAGCGCCTCATGGTTGAAGGCCCGTGGCACAACCGACAGTTCCACCCGGTGATCGGGGGACAGACGGCATCATCAGCATGCCAATCTACAAAGCAGGCATGGTGAAGAGTGCTTCGATCTCCTGGGTCGCCGCGGCGACGGCCGCCTGCAGGCTCTTCAAGTGGCTGGGCGATGAGTACCGTGTGCAGGTGCCTGATAGCGAGAGTGCTCCCAACAACCTGTTGCGCGTGTCGAAGACGGGCGACGCAACCGCTGCGAGTTCCGGATCTCGCTCGCCCAGGCTTGTCTGCAACAGATCCGGGGAACCAGTGGGCCTGCCAGTTTCGAACTGGCGCATGACCCGACCACTGGCGCCTCGTTCCGTCGACAGGGTGTCGCCGACCTTCAGAACGTGGCTGACGGCCTGATTTCCGGAGGCGACTGCAACGCACAAACGCAGGTCGCCGTGAGGCACGAAAAAACTCGCGGTCTCTCCGGTGTCTTCTGCCAGGCGATTCAAGGTCGGCTGGACCACGGCCGCGATGCCTTGTGTCGCGTTGCCAGTGCGCTCGAGCACCGCGATGGCCGGTCCCAGCCGATAGCGCTCGTCCCCATCCTTCAGCACGAAAGAGTACTGCGCCAGCGAGCGCAGCAGGCGGGATGCGGTGGCTTTGTCCAGACCTGTAGCGCGGGCCACCTCGCTGAGCTTCTGGCCCTTGTCATAGCGCAATGCCATCAGCAGGCGAAGCCCTCGCTCCAGCGCATTGACGCGGAGCGCGGATGTCCCTGCCGGGGAGTCTTCTTTTGACATACAGCCTTTCCAACGCTAAAGTTGTTTCACTCAGCGATCATAAAGGATCATCAGATGAAACACAATGACGAAAACGACGACGCCCGACTGCCGCTGGCCGGGCTGAAAGTCCTGGACTTCGGCCATACGGTCATGGCTCCCACATGCGGCCTGATCCTGGCGGATCTTGGCGCGGAGGTCGTGCGCATCGAGCGCGTGGAAGGCGATCCGACGCGCAGTCTCAAGGGCTTCGGGTCGGGGTTCTTCGGCTATCTCAACCGCAACAAGGAAAGCGTTGCGATCGATCTCAAGAATCCGCTCTCGCGGCCCGCGCTCGAGCGCGCCTTGCAGTGGGCGGACGTCGTCATCGAGAACTTCGGACCCGAGGTGATGGAACGCCTGGGCTACGGGTATGCGCAAGCGAGCACCATCAATCCGCGGCTTGTCTACTGTTCTCTCAAGGGCTTTCTTCCGGGGCCGTATCAGGCAAGACCTGCGCTGGACGAAGTTGTGCAGATGATGGGCGGGCTGGCCTACATGACCGGCCCGGCCGGCCAGCCGATCCGCGCGGGAGCCTCCATCGTGGACATGACCGGAGGCATGTTCGGGGTCATCGGTATCACTGCGGCCCTGCGTGCCCGCGAAACAACCGGCCGGGGCGCGTTCATCACGAGCGCCCTGTATGAGACCACCGCGTTCCTGGTGGGGCAGCACATGGCCATGGCGCAGTTCGGCGACACGCCGGTCGTACCGATGCCGGCCAGGACCCAGGCCTGGTGCCTCTACGACCTCTGCCAATGCGCCGATGGCCAGATGTTCATCGGCATCACCAGTGATGCGCAGTGGAAGCGGTTCTGCATCGCATTCGGGCTCGAGGAGCTTCTGGACGATCCACGCCTGGCGGACAACACGAGCAGGACCCGCGAGCGGCCCTGGCTCCTTCCTCGCCTTAACGAAATGTTCGCAAAGCTCTCGATGGCAACCCTTGAGGCCCTTTGCAAGAAAGCCGAGATTCCTTTCGGGCCGGTCCGAACTCCCTTGGACCTGCTTGACGATGAGCATCTGCGCGCCAATGGTTCGCTTCTGGAGGTGACGGTCGGCGACCGGAGCGCCAGCGTACCGGCGATGCCCTTCCGCATCGATGGCCACTCCCCGGCGGTTCGGCTGCAGCCGCAAGACGTGGGTGCGCAGACGGCCAAATACCTTCGCGCCTGGGGTCTCACCGATGCGGAGGCGAATGACTTGTTCAGCCGGAACGCCGTCGCTGGACCTCATTAGCAGACAAGGTCGATCCAGTTCCCCACACAGCAAAAAAAGGAGACAACACTATGAGCCCACTGAACCGCCGCAGCTTTCTTGCAACTTCCGCACTCCTGTGCATTCCACAGCTTGGTTTCGCGAACGAGACCTACCCGAGCAAACCCATCCGCTTGACCACGCCGAACTCTGCCGGCTCCGGAGCGGATGGAATGGCGCGGCGACTTGGGGATCACTTGGGCAGGGCGCTGAAACAACCCGTGTTCGTCGAGAACCTTCCTGGAGCCGGTGGTTTGATGGGCAGCGAAAACTTGCTGCGCTCGGCGCCCGATGGCAGCACCATCGGCCTGATCAGCTCCAACTACGTCGTGTTTCCTCATCTGTACAGGAAGTTCGCTTTCGATGCTGTGAAGGACATGACGCCCGTCGCGGGTGTTGCCTCCACGCCCATGGTGCTGGTCGCGCGAGCGGACCTCCCGGCGAGCAACGTGAGCGAACTCAAGGCTTTGGCCCTGAAGAGTCCGGGCAAGCTGACGTTGGGATCTTCGGGCAACGGCACGATCCTGCATCTGATGGGCATGTACATGCAGGAAAAGGGGCAGTTCACACTCACCCACGTGCCGTACAAGGGCGTGGCCCCCGTCATCCCCGACCTAGTCAGCGGCACCATCGACGTCGCGTTCTTCTCTTATGCCAGTGTCGAGGGACTCGTGAAGCAGGGCCGGCTCAAGCTTCTCGGCGTCTCGAGCGCGAAGCGCTCACCCGCCATGCCCGAGGTGAAGACCCTTGATGAGGTCTTTCCGGGCTGCATTCTCGAAGCCTGGTATGCCGTCATCGGCCCCAAGGGCATGCCGCCGGAGATCACTCAGAAGCTCAACGAGAGCATTACCGCCATCGTGCAGTCCGAATCCTTCAAGGGGCAGATCGCATCGGAAGGCGCGGTGCCGATGCCAATGACGCCCGACGTGCTGATGGCGTTCATGAAGAGCGAATACACCAAGCATGGCGCGCTGGTGTCGCGCTCCGGTGCGGTCATCCAGTGAGAGTCTCGCCATGACTGCCGGCACTCTTTTCGAGAAGCTGTGGGATCAGCATCGCATCGCCGATCTGCCCGGCGGCGAAACCTTGATCCACATCGATCGCCATCTGCTTTACGAGATCACGAGCCCCCAAGCGTTTGACGGCCTGCAGCAGGCGGGCCGGCGCGTGAGGAACCCGGAACTGACTTTCGGGACCACAGATCACCTTGTTTCGACGCGGCGTAATCGCGGCGACGAGACTGTGGAAGGAGGGGCCTTGCTGATTCGCGCGTTTCGCTCCAGTACACGCGCCCACGGGATCCGGCACTTCGATGTGCAAGATGCCCAACAAGGGATCGCCCATGTCATCGCGCCGGAACTCGGCATCGTCTTGCCGGGCATGACGGTGGTTTGCGGTGACAGCCACACGGGCACCGTCGGCGCGTTGGGTGCGTGGGCCTGGGGCATCGGTACATCCGCCGTGGAGCAGGTACTCGCGACCCAGACTCTTGCTGTGCGCAAGCCGAAGACGATGCGTATCGTGGTCGATGGCGAGTTGGGTACCGGCGTGACCGCAAAAGACCTCATCCTTTACCTGATCGGGGAAATCGGCACGGCAGGCGCGACCGGCTATGCCCTCGAACTTGCGGGGCGAGCGATCTCCGCCATGCAAATGGAGGGGCGCTTCACCCTGTGCAATATGGGCGTGGAAGCTGGCGCTCGCACGACATTCATCGCGCCCGACGACATTGCGTTCGACTACATCCGGGGACGTGAGTACGCCCCCCAGGGCGAAGCTTTCGATCGTGCGGTATCGGCCTGGCGAATGTTGAGGACCGATGACGACGCGGTGTTCGACAGGGAAATTCGACTCGATGCGGGCGCTGCCGCTCCTCAGATCACCTGGGGCACCAGTCCGGAGCAGGTCATGGCCATCGATGCGATCGTGCCCGATCCTTCGCAGTTCGCGCAGGTCGAACAACGCAGCGCCGCCGAGCGCGCACTCTCCTACATGGGGCTGCAGGCAGGCGCATCCCTGCTCGGACTGAAAGTCGACGCCGTTTTCATCGGCTCTTGCACGAACAGCCGGCTGTCGGACCTGTTGGCTGCGGCTGAAATCGTACGTGGGCACAAGGTGGCTGATCATGTGAGGGCTTTGGTGGTGCCGGGCTCCATGACGGTCAAGAGCGAAGCAGAGGCGCAAGGCCTGCACCGCGTCTTTCTGGACGCCGGTTTCGAGTGGCGAGAGCCGGGATGCTCGATGTGTGCAGCAGTCAACGATGACTTCGTTCCACCTGGTGCACGTTGCGTCTCCACCTCGAACCGCAACTTCGAAGGGCGCCAGGGGCCGCGCGCGCGCACCCACCTGGGAAGCCCTGCCACGGCGGCTGCTGCAGCGATCACCGGCGTGATCACCGACGCTCGACGCAAGGGAGGCCGGTCATGAATCCATTTACTCAATGGCAAGGCATCGCCGCGCCGATGCCCAAGGCCAACGTGGACACCGACGCGATCATCGCGGTTCAGCATGTCTACACGCTGAAGAAATCGGGCTTGGGCGACTACCTGTTTCATCGGTGGCGGTTTGCGCCGGACGGATTGGAGATACAAGACTTCGTGCTGAATCGTGCACCGTTCCGAAGGGCGTCGATTCTTGTCGCCCGATCGAATTTCGGGTGCGGAAGCTCGCGCGAACATGCGGTCTGGGCACTGGCCGACTTCGGTATCCGCTGCATCGTCGCGCCGAGCTTCGCTTCGATCTTTCATGAGAACTGCATTCGAAATGGCGTCCTTCCCGTGAGATTGGACGAGGAGGTCGTCGACCGTCTTCTGAACATGCTCGAGCGCGATGAAAGCAAGGAAGTGGCAGTGGATCTCCAGGCATCCCGGATCATCCTGCCCGACGGGTCCGTGAATGCTTTCGTGCTTGACGAGGCTCAACGCGAGATCCTGCTCAAGGGGCTGGATTCCATCACCGTCGCGGAGCGGCACAAGGACGACATCGCAGCCTTCCAGCAGAGGGACCGTCAGGTGCGTCCGTGGATCTGGCGTTCGAACAGCTGACTCGTCGAAAGAACCCATGCATATCACCATCTCTGAAGTCGGACCGCGTGACGGCCTGCAAAGCGAGAAGACCTTCATTCCTACCGCCAGGAAAGTGCAGATCATCGATGCGATCTTCGCATCGGGCATACGCTCTGTTGAGGCGACCTCGTTCGTCTCCCCTTCGGCGGTTCCGCAGATGTCGGATGCCGCGGAAGTGTTGAGGCAGATCCAGAGGCCGGAGCGTTCCGTGGTGAGCGTGCTCGCGCCCAACGTCAGGGGCGCGCACGGCGCCATCCGCGCTGGCGCCGACGAACTGGTCGCGTTCGTATCAGCCAGCGAGACGCACAATAGAAAGAACCTCAACCGTAGCGTTGCCGAGTCCCTTGCAAATATCGAAGAGGTCGCCGAACTGGCAACTCAGGAAGGCGTCAAGTTGCGCGCCGCCATAGCCACTGCTTTCGGCTGCCCATTTGAAGGGAACATCACCGTCGATTCTGTCGTTCGCGTCGCCCGGGCGTTCGTTCGTACGGGGGTAAGGCATCTGACCTTGGCAGACACGACGGGAATGGCCACGCCCAGCATCGTGCGGGCCGTATGCGAAAGCGTGCGTAACGCGGTTCCTGACGTGAGAATCTCCCTCCACTTCCACAACACGCGGGGCCTCGGCCTGCTGAATGTGGCCGCCGGCATTGAATTGCAGATTCAAGAATACGAGTCGTCGATCGCAGGCGTAGGAGGGTGCCCGTTTGCACCGGGCGCCACGGGGAATGTTTGCACGGAAGACCTTGTGCATTACCTGCACGAGGAAGGCCACAGCACAGGCATCGACCTCGATTCGCTCGTGCAGGCGGCATGGTTGATGGAGGAAGTGCTGGGCCGTGCCTTGCCAGGCCAAGTGATGCGCGCGGGCAAGAGGCTGCGGCGTTACGACGCTCGTCAATCACCCGATGCCAAAGCTCGGTGATCCGCTACACGGTTTTCCCCTTTCATCATGGTCGCCAAAAGCAGGGCAGCGAAATGAATATCAACGGCCAGGTTTTCATCGTGACCGGCGGCGCTTCGGGCCTCGGCGAAGGCACAGCGCGCATGCTTGCCGCCAACGGCGGCAAGGTGGTCATTGCCGACATGCAGGCTGAAAAGGGCGAAGCCGTTGCCAAGGAAATCGGCGGCGTGTTCGTCAAGTGCGACGTGAGCCAGGAAGCCGACGGCCAGGCCGTCGTGGCAGCAGCGCTCAAGCTGGGCAAGCTGGTCGGCCTCGTCAACTGCGCCGGCATCGCGCCCGCCGAGAAAACCGTGGGCAAGAACGGCCCGCACGCGCTGGCCACGTTCAGCAAGACCGTCACGGTCAACCTGATCGGCAGCTTCAACATGATCCGCCTGGCGTCCGACGCCATGGGCAAGAACGAGCCCGAATCCACCGGCGAGCGCGGCGTGCTGATTTCCACCGCATCCGTAGCCGCCTACGACGGCCAGATCGGGCAGGCTGCCTACAGCGCCTCGAAGGGCGGCGTGGTCGGCATGACCCTGCCCATCGCCCGCGACCTCGCGCGCAGCGGCATCCGCAACATGACCATCGCCCCCGGCATCTTCGGCACGCCCATGCTCTTCGGCATGCCGCAGGAAGTGCAGGACGCCCTGGCCGTCAGCGTGCCCTTCCCTTCGCGCCTGGGTACGCCCGAGGACTACGCCAAGCTCGCGAAGCACATCATCGAGAACGACATGCTCAACGGCGAGGTGATTCGTCTGGACGGAGCGATTCGTCTGCCACCACGTTAGACCAGCGCAATCTCGATCCCAGTCCCTGCCTAAGCCTTTCGCGCTCCTTCACGTCTACAAGGAATTCCCATGTCCGAATCCATCGTTATCGTCGGCGCCGTACGCACCCCCATGGGCGGCTTCCAGGGCGACTTCGCCTCCCTCTCCGCGCACGACCTCGGCGGCGCAGCCATCAAGGCCGCCGTCGAGCGCGCCGGCATCGCGCCCGACGGCGTGGGCGAAGTGCTGTTCGGCAACTGCCTGATGGCCGGCCAGGGCCAGGCCCCGGCGCGCCAGGCGGCCTACAAGGGTGGCCTGCCCGACAGCGCGGGCGCGGTCACGCTCAGCAAGATGTGCGGCTCGGCCATGAAGGCCGCGATGCTGTCGCACGACCTGCTGCTGGCCGGCACGCACGACGTGATGGTGGCCGGCGGCATGGAAAGCATGACCAACGCGCCCTACCTCATGCTCAAGGGCCGCGGCGGCTACCGCATGGGCCACGACCGCATCTTCGATCACATGATGCTCGACGGCCTGGAAGACGCCTACCAGCCCGGCCGCTCGATGGGCACCTTCGGCGAGGACTGCGCCGCCAAGTACAAGTTCACCCGCGAGCAGCAGGACGCCTTCGCCATCGCCAGCGTCGAGCGCGCCAAGAAGGCCACCGACATCGGCCTCTTCAAGGACGAGATCGTGCCCGTCACGGTCAAGGGCCGCGGCGGCGAGACCGTGATCTCGGTCGACGAAGGCCCGGGCAAGGTCAAGCTCGACAAGATCCCCACGCTCAAGCCCGCCTTCAAGAAGGAGAACGGCACCATCACCGCCGCGTCGAGCTCGTCGATCAACGACGGCGCAGCCGCGCTGGTGATGATGACCGAGTCGCACGCAAAGAAGATCGGCGCGAAGCCCATCGCACGCATCGTCGGCCACGCCACGCATGCGCAGCAGCCCGAGTGGTTCTCCACCGCACCCGTCGGGGCCGTGCAGAAGCTGTTCGCCAAGACCGGCTGGAAGGCGCGTGACGTCGACCTGTGGGAAGTGAACGAAGCCTTCGCCGTCGTGCCGATGGCGCTGATGCACGAGCTCGACGTGTCGCACGACATCGTCAATGTGCATGGCGGCGCCTGCGCACTGGGCCACCCGATCGGCGCCAGCGGCGCGCGCATCATGGTCACGCTGATCCACGCGCTGAAGGCGCGCGGCAAGACGCGTGGCGTGGCCACGCTGTGCATTGGGGGAGGCGAGGGTACCGCCGTGGCGATTGAACTCATCTGAAAACATGCTGCTCACCTCCGACCAAGAAGCCATTCGCGACGCGGTGCGCGATTTCTCGCAGGCCGAGTTGTGGCCCCACGCCCCGAAGTGGGACCGCGAGCACAGCTTTCCCAAGGAGGCCCACCAGGGCCTCGCCGCGTTGGGCGCCTACGGCATCTGCGTGCCCGAGGAGCATGGCGGTGCCGGGCTCGACTACCTCACACTCGCACTGGTGCTGGAAGAAATCGCGGCCGGCGACGGCGGCACTAGCACCGCCATCAGCGTGACCAACTGCCCGGTCAACGCCATCCTCATGCGTTATGGCAACGCGCAGCAGAAGAAGCAATGGCTGGAGCCGCTGGCGCAGGGGCAGATGCTCGGCGCCTTCTGCCTCACCGAGCCGCAGGCCGGCAGCGATGCATCCAGCCTGCACACCACGGCGCGCAAGGACGGCGACGGCTACGTGATCGACGGCGTGAAGCAGTTCATCACGAGCGGCAAGAACGGCCAGGTGGCCATCGTCATCGCGGTGACCGACAAGGGCGCCGGCAAGCGCGGCATGAGCGCGTTCATCGTGCCGACCGACGCGCCCGGCTACAACGTGGCACGGCTGGAAGACAAGCTCGGCCAGCACAGCAGCGACACCGCGCAGATCAACTTCGACGGCTGCCGCATTCCGCGCGAGAACCTCATCGGCGCGGAGGGCGAGGGCTACAAGATCGCGCTCGGCGCGCTGGAAGGTGGGCGCATCGGCATCGCCGCGCAGAGCGTGGGCATGGCGCGCAGCGCCTTCGACGCCGCGCTGGCCTATGCCAAGGAGCGCCAGGCCTTCGGTGGTTCCATCTTCGACCAGCAGGCCGTGGGCTTCCGCCTCGCCGAATGCGCCACGCAGATCGAGGCCGCGCGCCAGCTGATCTGGCACGCGGCCAGCTTGCGCGACGCCGGCCTGCCCTGCCTGAAGGAAGCCGCCATGGCCAAGCTCTTCGCGAGCGAGATGGCCGAGCGCGTATGCAGCGCCGCCATCCAGACGCTCGGCGGCTACGGCTACGTGAACGACTTCCCGCTGGAGCGCATCTACCGCGACGTGCGCGTGTGCCAGATCTACGAAGGCACTTCGGACATCCAGAAGCTGCTGATCCAGCGCGCGCTTGCGTAGGGCCGGTTGAAATGCCGAGGGCGCGTTGAAATCAGACGTGACTGCTCGGTGGCGCTCGGTCGTACCTGCGATTGCTTCAGCGAATCTTCCTTACGCGAGTTTGGAGAAAGCAAGGTGTTAGAAATCTCAAGGACCATGAAACCCAGTGACGATGCTACGAACTTGGCCAAACTCCTGAGAGCCTCACTGGTTGAAGCTCTCTCCGCAGCAAATGTTGGTGAGGGGTACCCGATAAAGGTATCACCAAGGTTGCCTCATCAGCTTGAATCAGTCATACGTCTTTGCTGCTCTAACAGGGTTGCATGGACGCTTGAGAGCGCGTTGGAGATCATCGGCGATGGAAGGGCGCGCGACGTTGATGTCGTTGTCTCTCTAGGCTTCCTGATCCAGAGCCATAAATCTGGCGGGGGAGCTTGCGACGCTCGTTCATGAGGAAATGGGACGAGGCACTTCGAACTCCGTCGGCAGGTTGGTAGCCATGAGCAATTCAAAAGGAGTTACTTTCAGTCGCAGATGAGACGGAGAGAATACAGAAATGATCACCTTGCATCATTGCGTCAGTGCGCGGTCATTCCGGCCGCTTTGGGCACTCGAGGAAATCGGCGTTCCTTACGAATTGAAGATGCTTCCATTTCCGCCGCGAGCGTTAGCCCGCTCGTACCTGGACATCAATCCACTAGGCACTGTCCCTGCCTTTTCCCAGGACGGCATCCGTATGACGGAGTCGGTGGCCATTTGCCAGTACCTCGCGGCACAGTACTCGGCCGGCAATCTGGACGTCAGTGTGAACGAGCCAGGCTACGGCGCTTATCTCAACTTCCTTCATTTCGGAGAAGCGACGTTGACCTTCCCGCAAACGCTTGTCTTGCGATACACCCATTTCGAGGTGGGGGAGCGCCGACAACCTCAGGTCGCCGAAGACTATGGCAAATGGTTTCTAGCGCGTCTGCGAACACTGGACCCTCTGCTCGCGAAGCAGGAGTACCTTTGCGCTGGCCGGTTCACCGCAGCCGATATTTCGGTCGGCTACGCGCTTTTGCTCGCCCAGCACTTGGGGTTGGACAAACGATTCACGTCAGCCGTGTCGACCTACTGGGAACGCTTGCAGGCGCGCCCCGCATACCAAGCCGCCATGTCGGCACAAGCGGCTGTAGCCAGTGCCCAGGGCGTCGCGACAATTCCGTCGCCCGACATCCGGCCGTGAGAACGAACCTCTCGCAGCTTCCAGGTCCGTGTCAGTCAAGGCACAGGCCCGGACGGCGCCATCGAGCATGCCTAGGTTCGCAACGACTTCCATGATTGAACTACCCCACGCACCAATGAGAGCAAAGCGTGTTCGAGATCCTGTTTGAAGTTGTATCGCAGACGTTCCAATTCGGGTAACTCGACCACTTGCGCGTCAACCGGCGGCGTCTCCGACGCCGTGATGCTTTCGGAAGATCCGCCGCACGCTCGATGAGCTAGCGTCGCCACCCCGTGATCTGATGGGGATGCACATCGTGTTTGGCCAGATCGGCGATTGTCGTATCGGGCTCCATGCTCGCCCCAGGGGCCGCTTATCCATTTGCCGCGCGTTCAGATTTGCGGAGCCGGTTCTGTGCGTACCGCATCGCCGGACGCGCCTGCGTGATTGGATACCATAGGGCACACCTCGCGCAGCAAGAAAACGCAACTGCGTTTGCCGACACCACCTTCGCCGCAGATCCGTCATGACTGTTTTTCGCGCCACCAAGTCCGCCACGCTGCATGACGTGGCACGGGAAGCTGGGGTGTCGCTTATTACGGCGTCCCGCGCTCTAAGCAACCCCGCTGTCGTGTCTGAAGGCACAATCGCCAAGGTTCACGAGGCCGTGCAACGTACGGGCTACATTCCCAACCTGCTGGCCGGCAGCCTGAAGTCCAAGCGCAGCTTGATGGTGGCCTGCCTGGTGCCGGCGATTTCGGTGGCACAGTTTCTGCCAACCGTGCAAAGCCTCACATCCTCTCTCGACGCCGCTGGCTACCAGTTGATTCTGGGCCAGACCGGCTACGACCACGCACGCGAAGAGGCGTTGATCAACACCATGATCAGCCGCCGCCCCGACGGCATCGTGGTCACGGGCCTGGTGCATTCCACCGCCTCGCGCGAACAGCTGCGCAACGCCGGTATTCCAGTGGTGGAAATGTGGGACTTGAGCGATCGGCCGGTGGACATGTTGGTGGGCTTTTCGCACATCAAGGTTGGCAGCGCGATCGCGGGATACTTCTTGAGCAAGGGCTGGCAGCGCATAGGTATCGCTACCGGCGACGACCATCGCGGTGCCCTTCGCCGCGAGGGCTTGCTCGCGACCCTCGGGCGCGACGTGCCTACCGCCGTGGTGCCCGCGCCCAGCAGCATGGAACTGGGCCGCAGGGCCTTGACCGAACTGCTGCGGCAGGACCCGACCCTGCAGGCTGTGTATTGCAGTTCCGATCAACTGGCCCAAGGGGTGCTGGCCGAGGCTCAGGCGCGGGGGCTGCGAGTGCCGGGGCAGTTGGTTGTGTGCGGATTCGGGGATGCCGACTTTGCTGCGCACATGCAGCCTTCATTGACCACCGTGCAAGTGGACGGTGCCGTCATCGGCAGTACCGCCGCGCGGCTAATCGTGGACAGGTGCCGCGGTGTGGCCATTGCGCAGCCCATCGTGGACGTCGGCTTCCGAATCGTCGAGCGAGAGTCGACTTCCCAGAGCTGAGCACGATTGAATACGTGATATGTAGCTGCACCAATGTCTCATTGAGTTGATGACAAGCGGGGCTCGACCCAGGGGACTCCGCAGGGTTGTGCAACCTAATCTCGGCGGAGATCCGCGACGGTAGTTTCTAGCGAGGTCGCAAGGCGGCGTACGCGGCTGTTTGCCAGATGAAGTCGCATGGCCGCGCGAGCACCCTCGGAGTCGCGTCTTTCTATCGCAAGAAGAATTTCGCCGTGTTCGCTCATCTCCTGGAGTTCCCAGGTGACGCGTGCATTCATGGCGTGCATACGCTGGAAAACGGATAGCGAAACCATCGCAGCGCTCACGGCTTCCAGCGCTGACAAGTACTGTGGGCTATGCGCACCCTGCGCAATCTTCAAGTGAAAATCCAGATACGCTAACGCTCTGACGTCCTCGTCCGGCAGGTCGGTTTGAAGGGCTTCATGTGCGTTCCGGATGTGATTGAGATCGCTCGCTGAACGGCGCTGGGCAGCCAATGCGGCCGCTTCTGATTCCAAGCCGACGCGGAGTTCGAGAATGTCGAGCGCAAACTGAAGACCGACAAGATGGGGAGGACCTTGCGTGCCGGGCGCGTTGCCATGGCCTGTGCTGCTGACAAAAGTGCCCGACCCTTGTCGAGATTTGACCCAGCCGCCAGCTTTCATCCTTGAGAGCGCATCGCGAACGACGGTGCGGCTCACGCCGAATTGTCCCATCAAGGCTGCTTCTGTCGGCAGCTTTTCACCCTCTCGAATCAACCCCGCGAGAATGCGACTTTCGAGCGCTTCGACCAGGGTGACCGCAAGATCGCGGCGCTTGCGTCCACCACCGCCGCAATCAAGCTGTTCAAACACTTGAATTTCAGGTCACGGGCGCCGGATTGAACAGCACCAGGGCGTTATGCAGCTTCCAGTGCTCGGCCCAGGTCTTCTTGCGGCCGCTGGCCACGTCCAGCATGAGCTGGAACATTTCCCAGCCGACGTCGGCAATCGTTTTCTCGCCGGTGGCGATGGTGCCAGCGTTGATGTCCATGAGGTCGTGCCAGCGGCGGGCCAGGTCATCGCGCGTGGCGACCTTGATGACCGGTACCGCGGCGAGGCCGTAGGGTGTGCCCCGACCCGTGGTGAACACGTGCAGGTTCATCCCAGCCGCTAGTTGCAGCGTGCCGCAGATGAAGTCGCTGGCGGGCGTGGCCGCGTAGATCAGGCCTTTCTGCCTGAGCTTCTCGCCGGGCGAGATCACGCCCGTGATCGACGCGCTGCCGCTCTTGACGATCGAGCCCATCGCCTTCTCGACGATGTTGGACAGCCCGCCTTTTTTGTTGCCCGGCGTGGTGTTGGCGCTGCGGTCGACGCGGCCCTTGTCCAGGTAGGCGTCGTACCAGGCCATCTCGCGAATCATGGCTTCGGCCACTTCGGGAGTGCTTGCGCGCGAGGTCAACTGGTCGATGCCGTCGCGCACTTCCGTCACCTCGCTGAACATAACGCTCGCGCCAGCGCGCACCAGCAGGTCGGTGCAGTAGCCCACGGCCGGATTGGCGGTGACACCGCTGAAGGCATCGCTGCCGCCGCATTGCACGCCCACCACGAGTTCGCTTGCCGGCACGGTTTCGCGGCGGCGCGCGTTCAGGCGTTCCAGATGTTCCTCGGCCTGCCGCAGGATGGACTGCATCATGGACATGAAGCCGACATGAGCCTCATCTTGCAGGCAGACCACATCCAGCTTGGCTTCTTCCGTCGTGCCCACATCGGCCACATTGCGCTCGTCGATGAGCGGAATGGAGCCCGGCGGCAGCAGCCGTTCGGGCTGCAGCTTCTCGCACCCCAGGCTGACCACCATCACTTCGCCGCCGAAGTTGGGGTTCAGGCTGATGTTGCGCAGCGTGCGGATCGGGATGACCGCGTCCGGCGCATCGATGGCCACGCCGCAGCCGTAAGTGTGCTCCAGCGCGACCACGTCGTCCACGTTGGGAAACCTGGGCAGCAACTCGGCCTTGATCCGCTGTACGGCGAAGTCGGTGATGCCGGCCACGCACTGCACAGTCTGCGTGATGGCCAGGATATTGCGCGTGCCAACGGAGCCGTCCGGATTGCGATAGCCCTCGAACGTGTAGCCCTCGAGCGGCTGCTGTGGCTCGGGCTTGACGGTGGCGATGGGCAGGCCTTCCAATTCTCGCGCGGCGGGCATGATCAGCAGCCGCTCGTGCACCCAACTGCCGCGCGGCAGTGCCTTGCTGGCGTAGCCGATGATCACGTTGTATCGACGCACGGCACTGCCTTCGGGAATGTCCTGCAGCGCCACCTTGTGTGCTTGCGGCACTTTTTCGACCAGGGTCAACCCGTCGGGGAACACGGTGCCTGCGGACAATCCGCCATCGTTGGCCACGATGGCCACGTTGTCGGCTGGGTGCATGGTGATGTAGAGCGGGGCGCTGATCATCGTGGTGGCTGTTTCTATCGCGGCGCCTAATCTGATTCAGGCGCGCTGGCCGATCTCCGCCGACTCGCGCGTCCAGGCGCGCGCCTGTTCGCTCAGGCTCAAGCCCAGGCCGGGGCGCGTGGGCACCAGTATCCGGCCATCCCGGATTTCCAGGCGCTCGTTGAACAACGGCTCCAACCAGTCGAAATGCTCGACCCAAGGCTCGGTGGCATACACCGCGCCCAGGTGAACGTGCAACTCCATCGCGAAATGCGGCCCCAGGCTCAGCCCGGCATGCTCGGCCAGCGCGGCAATCTTGAGGAAGGGCGTGATGCCCCCCACGCGCGGGCCGTCGGGCATCAGGTAGTCGGCCGCACGGTGCCGGATCAGGTCATAGTGCTCGGTGAGACTGGTCAGCATCTCGCCGGTGGCGATGGGCGTGTCGAAGGTCGCAGCCAGCGCGGCATGGCCTTCATGGTCGTAGGCATCCAACGGCTCCTCAATCCAGACAAGGTTGTACTGCTCGAAGATGCGGCACATGCGCTGCGCCGTGGGGCGGTCCCATTGCTGGTTGGCGTCTACCATCAGCGGCACGTGGTCGCCCAAGTGCTGGCGCACGGCTTCCACACGCTCAATGTCAATCTTGCCATCGGGCTGGCCGACCTTGAGCTTGATACCGCCGATGCCGCGTTCAATGGACGCGGCCGCGTTCACTTTCAGCTGATCGATAGGCGTGTGCAGGAAGCCGCCCGAGGTGTTGTAGCAGCGCACGGAGTCGCGTTGTGAGCCCAGCAGCTTGGCCAGCGACAGCCCGGCGCGGCGCGCCTTGAGGTCGTAGAGCGCAACGTCGAAGGCGCCGTAGGCCTGTACGCCCAGGCCGCTGCGGCCCACCGACGCACCGGCCCAGCACAACTTGGTCCAAAGCCTGGCGATGTCGCTGGGGTCCTCGCCGATCAGGGCGGGCGCCACCTCCCTGGCATGTGCGAACTGGCCGGGGCCTCCCGCGCGCTTGGCGTACGAAAAGCCCAGGCCCTTGTGGCCGTCCCGGGTCTCGATCTCCGCAAACAGCATCGCGATCTCGGTCATGGGCTTCTGTCGCCCGGTCAGCACCTTGGCGTCGCTGATCGGATTGGCCAGCGGCAGGTAGCAGGAGGAAAGCCGGATGTGGGCGATGCTGTCGTGCGACATTGTGGAGAGACTCAAAGGGTATGGACTGTATGACGCGCGCTGCGCGCAGGACGGGGCGAACGGGTGCGGCCCTGGCGTCGGGCTTGGCACGCCTTACTCGATGGAAATTTTTCCGATCTCAACGACCTGTTTCCATTTCGCATACTCCTTCTGCTGGAACGCTGCGAACTCGGCCGGCGTATTGGCGACCATCTCAAAGCCGATGGACGTGAATTGCTCTTTCACGACCGGATCATTGAGCGCTTCCACGAATGCCGCGTTTGCCTTGTCCCGCAGGGCGCGGGATAAGCCCTTGGGAGCGACGACTGCTTGCCAGGAGGCAACTTCGACGTTGCTGACACCAGCCTCCGCAAGCGTCGGGACATCGGGCAGGATCGGCGAACGCTTGGGACTTGTGATGGCCAAAGCGCGCATCTTGCCCCCCTTGATGTATTGAGCCACCGCGTTGATGTTCTGGAACGAGGCATCCACTTGCCCCCCCATCAGGTCGGTGTGCGCCGGAGCGCCTCCCTTGTAGGGAACATGAATACCCTTGGTACCTGTTTGTTGCCAGAACAGTTCCGCCGTGAGGTGGTCACTGGAGCCGTTGCCTGCGGACGCGAAACTCATCTTTCCCGGATTGGCTTTCTGAAAGGCGATGACATCCGCAACATTCTTGTGGGGTGAATTCGCAGGCACCACCAGTACGTTGGGTGAGGCGACGGCGACCGTGATGAGGTCGAAGTCCTTCAGCGCATCGTATTGGAGGCCTTTGATCAGGTGCGGAACGATCACCAAGGGGCCCAGCGAGGTGACCAAGAAGGTATAGCCATCTGCTGGCGCGCGCTTCACGAAAGTGGCACCGATGGTTCCAGTTGCGCCCGCCTTGTTGTCCACGAGGAAAGACTGCTTGAACTTCTCTGTGAGCCTGGGCGCCACGGCCCGCGCCACCTGGTCAGTCGAGCCACCCGGAGGAAAGGGCACAACGAGCGTGACGGACTTGCCGGGCCAATTTTGAGCGTAAGCGCTCAAAGCCGCGGCGCTAATCGTGATGGACGCCAGGAATCGCTTCATAAAAAGTCTCCAATCGCGCATCGAGCACCAAATTGATATCGTTATCAATTTTGTATACCCAATCTCTATGGTTTGTGCGTATACGAATTCCCGGAAATCTGCGTGTGCAGTCTTCTGAATGATATCGTTGTCATTTATTTTGTCAATCCAGATTGCTCGCGCTCGTAGACGGTGAATCGGCGGTTCAGCATGGCGTCGGCGATCGTGCAGGAAGTCCTGCCAGCCATGTCCAGTGAATTGACTTCCCTGATCCGAGTGCACCGTGACTGCGCCTTGGGGTTGTCTGCGCCACAAAGCCATCAGCAGCGCGTTGAGCACCAACTCCGTGTCAATGCGGTGCCCCATGGACCAGCCGATCACCTACCTGGAGAACAAGTCGATGACGACGGCCAGATACAGCCAACCTTCATGCGTGCGGATGTAGGTAATGTCAGTGACCCAGGACTGATTAGGGTCACGGACGTTGAACCGCCGTTGCAGACGGTTGGGCGCCACCATCGCTGGCTTGCCACCACGCGAATCAGGTCGGCGACGATAGCCAGTTTGTGAGCGCAGGCCCTCGAGCCCAAGCAAACGGGCCACGCGGTGCTTGCCGCAGGTCTCGCCAAGATCGCGCATGTCCATGGTCAGTTTGCGATACCCGTAGACACCACCGCTTTCCAGCCATGCCTGTCTGAGCAGGCTACGCAGGCGCTGATCGTCCTTGCTACGGGCGCTCACCGGCTCGCACTTCCAAGCGTAGTAGCACTGGGGTGGACCGCCATGAACTTGCACATGCGACGCACGCTGACCTTCAGTGATGGCGTTTTCAAGGATTCTTGATTCCAAAAATTTTCAGCCCCATATGACTACACCGGACAGACCCTAGAAAGTCTGTCCTTTCCATCCGCAAAGCCCAGCCCGGCTTCACCGCCGCGCTGGGCTTTGTGCCGTCTGGCTTCCGCAGCCGTGTATCTCCCCTCGCAGGGATTCCCCCTCTCTCACCCTTCATGGACCACGAACTCACATCCAACAGTTTCGACGACGACCCCTTCCCTCAACACGAGATGCACGCAGCACCCGAGAGATTCGTCAACGCCACATGCCCCATCTGTCAGTCTCGAAGCGTGCCCCGCGACATCGGCAAGAAGACCGGCGCCGTCGTCGGCACCGTGGCCGGCGCGGCCGGTGGCATCTCGGGCGCACTGTCCGGTGCCATCACGGGCGCCGAGATCGGAGCAGCCATTGGGGTTGCCGCGGCTGCTGCTGTGACACCCCTGGGCATCGTGGCCGCAGCCATCCTTGCAGGCTTCAGCGGCGGCATCGCAGGCTGCGCTGTTGGCGCGGCGTTGGGCGAGGCTATCGACGACGCCATCCTGCGCAACCGCCGCTGCTTGGGTTGTGGCCACACCTTCCGCCTCCCGCGCGGCTGATGGCTCTGCCGTGGCGCGACCTCGTGCCGAAATCCCCTCTCTCATCACGCTCGAAGCCCGCTGCTGCGGGCTTTTTCCTTTCTCCGTCTCCTCTTCCTCATATCCCACTGCAAAGGACCCCTCCCATGGCACATCTCATCGAAACAATGGCCTATGCCGGCGACACACCGTGGCACCGCCTGGGTCACCGCCTTCCGCCCAAGCAACCCCTGGAGGTCTGGGCCCAGCAAGCCGGCATGGACTGGAGCATCCACGAAACCCCAGTGCGCTTCATGACCCAATCTGAAGGCGATTCCTTCCAGGCTCTCGAATCCTTTGCCGAGCAGAAGGTGCTCTACCGCAGCGACACTCGGGCCGCGTTGTCGGTCGTCAGCAGCCGCTACCAGGTCGTGCAACCTCGCGCCGTTCTCGAGTTCTACCGCGACCTCACCGAGATCGGCGGCTACGAGATGGAGACGGCTGGTGTCCTCAAGGGCGGGCGCAAGGTCTGGGCGCTCGCGCGTACCGGCAAACAGGCCGTGCTCAAGGGCAGCGACACCGTTAACGGCTACCTGTTGCTGGCGACCTCCTGCGACGGCACGCTGGCCACCAGCGTCACACCGACGACCGTGCGAGTCGTGTGCAACAACACCCTGGCCATCGCGCTGGACAGCACCAGCAACGTCATCCGCGTGCCCCACAGCACCAGCTTCGATGCGGATGCCCGCCGCGACAACCTGCGCATCCTGGTTGACGGCATGACGGCCGCGAACGATCTGGGCCTGACCGATGCCGTCCCTGCTCACGTCACCATCTATACCGACACCCGGCGCCGCTCCATCCAGCTTGACAAGCTGCTGATCGAGTTCAAGCTGTGCGCGCCAAGCCGGTTGTATTGGGCGGGCCGTCCGGCCATGCGCCTAGTGCAAGCCTTGCACTGGCTGAAGGACACGCTGCCTTCGGACAGCGACCATATCCGGCAAAAAATCGGCAGGCTTCTGACGGACAAGAAGCAAGGCGATGCCATTCGCGATGACCTGACGCAAGGATTCAGCGTGCTTCCGATCTGGATGCAGGACTATCTGCGCCCCCTCCTTGATCTCATGCCGGACGCGGCAAGCGCCAGCAAGCCAACGCCTGTCCAGAAGAAATCGCACAGCGACATACCGGCAGGCGTGAAATGAACGAGGCCTATCAGACCGTCATCACTGCCAGCGACGAAGAACGCCGCGATCTGTTTCTTGGCACGGCGGCTCGCCTTGGCACTGCCGTCCAAAACGTCGAGAAAGACTTCTGGGTCTGCTGGACGCTCGATGCGCTTTTCAATGGACTGGAGCCCGGGGGTCCGCGCCTTCTCTTTAAAGGCGGGACATCGCTCTCGAAAGCCTTCAGCCTGATTTCACGGTTCTCGGAGGACATCGACATCACGGTGTTCCGTGAAGACCTTCATCAGGCCGTAGACGTGGCGGAGCTTGAGGCCATGAGCGGCAAGAAGCGCCGCGCGCGGCTCGATGAGATCCGTGATGCTTGCCGAACCTACATCGACGGCCCCTTCTTCTCGCAGTTGCAGGCTTCGACGGCCACGTGCCATGGGGTCCCGTCGGCCGGGTCGACGGTGCAGGTGCTGGGGTGGATGTGCACGGCCTTGCGCGCTGCGGTGGAGATGGGGAGGTTCCTGTGCTCGCGGGACGCCTGCTCGCCGCCATGGAGGTCGTGGCGACCGGCCTCGTGCGCGGTGACGCGCATGCCGCTCAGGCCTTCCTCAGGGCCACCAGGACGTACGCATCGACCTCCTCGCGCAACGCCTGCGCAACGCCCGTGGCGGGATAGCGCCTCGTCAGGTGCTCGCAGAACGGCTCGAGCGTCGCGGCCGTGAGGTCGTCCATCGCTTCGACGACGAAGCCGGCGGCATGGCAGTCGCGCAGGTAGCCCGCCGCGTCCTGCCGGGCGTTTTCCGGGGGGACCCACCACGGCGGTTCCACCACGGGATTGAAGAGCATGTCGCTCATCAGCAGCATGCCGCCCGGCTGCAGCACACGGGCGGCCTCCACCAGGAAATCGAAGCGCGACCGGAAATGGAACGCCGCTTCGACCGAGACGACGCATCGCACGCTCGCATCCGCAAAGCCCAGCCGCGTGGCGTCCATCGCGCAGAAGGTCGGACCGTCATGCCGCTGCCGCGCATGCGCGAGCTGCGCGGGCGACAGGTTCACCCCGATCACGCGCGACGGCGCCAACAGGGCCGCGAGCTGCGCGGTGGAAGCGCCCAGGCCGCAGCCGACGTCCAGCACGAGGTCGCCCGGGCGGCACAGGGCGCGCGCGCCCACCGGGACGGCCGGCGCGGCCACGCGCCGCACCAGCGCGGCGCAGGCCTGCGCGAGGCTGCCGGTCGCGGCGTCCCAGTGGCCGACGTTGTAGTAGTCGCCGCCACCGTAGAACGCGCGCATCTGCGCGTCGAGGATCATGCGGTCGTAGCGCTCGACGAATGCGGCGTCACCCATGGCGCCCCTCCTCCTGGCTCAGCAGCATGAGCGGCAGGGCGGCCAGTCCCCGCTGCACAAGGGGCCCCCGGACCCGGCGCAGGGCCGGCATGTTCGCGGGGAGCGCGAAGCCGCGCGCCACGATCTTCGAGAACGCCGTGGCCCCGATGCGCAGCGCCAGGCGCGCACCGATGCAGCGCCACGCACCGCTGCCGAAGGACAGGGAGTCCATGGGGTTGGCCCGCGCGAAGTCCAGGCCGTCGGGATCCTCGAAGACGGTCTCGTCGCGGTTGGCCGACCCCGTGCACACGAGGACCTCGTCGCCGCGCGCGATCTCGCGCCCGTGCAGCGCGAGCGGCTCGCTCGCCACGAGCACGATGTACTGCAGCGGACTGTCGTGGCGCAGCAGCTCCAGCATCGCCCGGTCGGCCAGCGCCGGCTCCTGGCGCAGCCGGGCCTGCGCCTGCGGATGCATCGCCAGCGCCAGCAATCCGTTGCCGATGAAGTTGAGCATGTTGTGGTGCCCGGCGTAGACCAGCACGAGCAAGGCGTTGAGCAGCCGGTCGCGTCGATCCGCCGCAGGGCCCTGCGCGTCGACGGCCGCGCGCAGGCCCGAGATCAGCGCGTCGGGCCTGTCCTGCGCCTGATCGATGAGCGCATCCATGCAGGCCTGCAACCGGGCGACCGGCCCCGAAGCGGGCGCCGCGATGCCCGCGCCGCGCAGGCCCTCGAACAGCGAGCCGTCCAGGCCGCCCATCGCCTGCGCAAGTGCCAGCGTCTGCGCATCCGAAAGACCCAGCATGTCGCCCACCGCCTGCATGGTGAGCGGGTGCGCATAGGCGGCCAGCACGTCGCGGCTGCGGCCTTCTCCGAGTCCATCGAGTCCATCGAGTCCATCGAGTCCGCCGCCTCCGCCGTGTCCACCAAGCCCATCGAGCAGCCGGTCGGCCAGCGGCGCGAGGCGCTGCGGCATGCGCTCCAGCACCTGGGTGTTGAACACGGCACTCATCTGGCGGCGCAGCGCACCGGGCGGGTCGGACGGCGCGAACAGGCGCAGGGCCTGCGCCAGCGCCCGCTCGTGCGGCGAGCGCAAGGCATCGAGCTCGGGCGCGTGGCCCCAGTGCGCGCAGCGCGGATCGCGCAACAGGGCCAGCACATCGGCATGGCGCGAGACGATCCAGCGCCCGGGCGCCACCGGGTGCACGGGCGACTGTTCGCGCAGGCGCCGGTAGACCGGGTAGGGATCGGCCAGCGCCTGCGGCGAGAACGGATCGAGCAAGGTCGCGTCCATCGCCATCAATAGCCGAAGAGGTAGTTCCAGCCGGTGCGCAACTGGCTCGGGTAGTAGGTCCGGAAGGTGATGCCCTGCAGCGACTGCGAGACCCGAAGAAAGTTCTCGCCTGCAGGTACGATCCGAAACCCTCGCCTGGGAAAGTCGTTACCGGCGGTCCAGGTCGATCCGGTCGCGGCACGCACCGGCTGCCCCAGGTCACGCGCCGCCGTCCGGGCCACGCCGGATGTGCCCGCGTAGCAAACCCCCGACAGGTCCAGGCCACCGCCGGCGAAGTTCGCCCCACCCAGGTCGGCGATCACATGCGAAATGTCCTGGTTGGGCAATCCCTGCCCGACCGGGCCCACAGGTCCGTTGGTGAAATCCAGCCTGGTGTTGCGCGCGCCCCCATGCGCGTTCAGCCCCACCACGTCGCGCCGGCCAATGCCCGCCACGCCAGGGCCGATGTTGCCTTCGCTCACGACAGTGGCGCCATGCAGGGTTGCATTCAGGCGCCCGGTAGGCCGATTGGTGATGACCCTGCTCGGCCGGGCGAGCCGGGAGGCGGTTCGGTAGTTGACCGCGCCCGTGATGCCTCCCAGCACCGCGCCGGACGCAGCGCCGATCGCCGCGCCCATCCACGCGGCCTGGCCCACGCCCTCGTTCAGCGGTCGGCCTTCGATGAGGTTCACGCCCACCTGGTTCATGGTCCCGGCCACCACCCCGTCCGCCGCGCCGGCCACGGCCCCCACCACGATGCCGCTGCCGATGGAGGTGGAGGTCGACACCCCGATGGCGCCGAGCGCGGCGGTGGCCATCAGGCCCCCGCCGAACGCCGCGGCGCCCCCCGCCGCCCCCGCGACCAGGCCGGCGGCCGCGTAGAGGAAGAACTTGCCGACATCGAAGTTGCCCTCGTGCGTGACGGCGTAGGTCACCGCGCCGACCACGGCACCGATGATCGCACTGACGATCACGGCGATGAGGAAGGCCGTCAGCGCCTCCTCGCCGTCCGGGTCCACGAGGCCGATGGGGTTGTTCAGCACGTAGACGTAGGGCGACGATCCCTGGCGCCGCGGGTCGACGGCGACGAAGCGGCCCAGCTCCGGGTCGTAGAAGCGCGCCTGGTAGTTGTACAGGCCCGTCTCGGCGTCGAACTCCTGGCCCGTGTAGCGGTAGAACAGGATGTCCGGCCGGCTGGAGCCGGCGCGCGTGACCGTCACGCCGAAGGCGGTGTAGTCGTACTGCGCCACCACCGCGCCGGTGGCGTCGACCACGCAGCGCACGGAGCCGAGGTGGTCGCGCACCACCGCGTAGCGCTGCCCGCCGAGCTGCATCCCGATCAGCCCCGAAGGGCCGTAGAGGTACTGCGCCCTGGTGTCCTCGGCACCCGCCGTGCGGCTGAGCTCCAGCAGCGGGTTGCCGCTGCTGTCGCGCAGGTACTGCTTGGCGCTGATCTCGGCGCCCGCGGCATCGGTGAGCCGCTTCACGCTGCGCGCCTGGCTGGCGTCGTAGCCGAAGATCACCTTGTGCCCGTTGTCCAGCGTGATGGTGTCGGTCATGCCGGTCGACGGGCTGTACGCGATGTCGCTCAGGCCCAGACGCTGCGCCGCGATGGCCGCGCCCTGCGCGTTGTAACGGAAGGCGTCGAGCGTGGTGCCTACAGCGTCCACGGTGTCGACGCGGTCGGTGTACGGCTGGTAGGCGTAGGTCCGGGACACGCCGAGTGTTTCCAGCGTGGCGAAGTTCCCGTTGGCGTCGTAGCTCAGGGCCGCGTCGGTGCTGTCCTGGCCGTTCTCGCTGCGCTGCGCCATGAGAAGGCGCGACTGCGTGTCGTAGGCGTACGCGAAGCGCTGTGCGTCGCCGGCATCCGAGACGGTTTCCACGCTCGCGATCTTGCCGTCGAAGTAGCCCGCGTCCTGGTAGCCGCCCTCGGTGTAGCTCAGCCCTTCTTCCCAGATGGTGGTGCCCGCACTCGTGGTCGTGGTGGTGCCCTGCAGCCATCCCGGCGGGCCGTAGCGACACTGGCTCAGCAGGTCCAGGGCCGCGGCCAGCCGGACCACCGAGCGCTCGACCTGGCCCGCCGCGTTGTACGAGAAGGTGGCGAAGGCGTCCGGCTGCTGCGGCGTGCCGACCTCGAAGACCTGGCCCAGGCGCGTGTAGGCATAGCTGATCTGCGCGATCTCGCTGTCCTGCGGGTAGGTCAGGCCCACCACGCGGCCCAGCGCATCGTAGGCATAGCGCGTCGTGCGCGCGGTGGCGTCGAAGGCCGTGGCGGTCTGCGTCTCCTCGCGCACCAGGCCCCCCGTGTCGTAGGCATAGCGCTGATCGACCTGCGTGAGCCCGTCCGGCGCCTGCTCGGTGCTGCGCACGATGCGGCCGAACTGCGTCGGGTCGCTGCCGTCGCCGTCGTAGGCGTAGCTGCGGTTCACGACCGCGCCCTGCGCGGCGCCCGGCCAGGCCGGGTCGTCCAGCGCGATGCGCTGCAGCGCCTCGCGGTTCCACTCGGTGCGCACGACGCCGGCCTCGATGTCGCGGCCGATGGCGTCGTACTTCACGTAGCGGATGGTCGCCAGGCCATCCTTGTCGTCGGGACCGGCCGCGAAGCGCAGCTGGCTGCCGGGGCCGAACACCGAGCGCGTGAGGCCCGCATCGGGTTCGCTCGACTCGATGCCCTCGCCCAGGAAGTTGTAGGTGGTGGTGCTCGCCCAGCGCCCGGCATCCGGGTCGCCCGCGCGCTGCGCATCGACGCCTGCGGGCGGCAGCGTCTTCACGAGGCGGCCGCTGCCGTCGTAGAAGTACTGGGTGACGGCGAGGCCGCCGTCGTCCGTCAGGCTCAGGCTGGCCAGCGCCTGGTCGGTCTGGCTCGTGAGCGTGAAGCCCGGGTTGCCGTTGGGGTCCGTGATCTTCTTGACGAAGTACTGGTTCGACGGCCAGGTGTCGCCGCCGAACTGCCCTTGCACGTTGGTGCCGTAGCTGAACTGCTGGATGTGCGGGTTGAGGTCGACGCCTGCGCCGGTGCCGCCTGTGCCGTAGGCGATCGCCAGCGCCTTGCCCGGCGCGCCCTGGCGCGAGGCGAGCGACTGCGCGGTGCGGAAGTACTCGGTGCGCACGTACGGGAAGCCCTCGTCGTCGGGGTAGGCCGACGCGGCGCGCCCCGTCATGACGCCGCTGGTCGGATCGAAGCTCAGCACGTAGTCCGCGTCGTAGGCGAGGCCCCGGCCCGGCGCGTTCGCGGGTTTCACGCCGATCGCGGCGCGCCCGATCGGGTCGTACAGCGAGCCCGAGACGATACTGCCCTCTCCCGTGAACGACTGCTGCTGGCGTTCCTTGCCCGAGCCGTCGAGGAACACCGCCGAGAGCGCCGGCGCGCGCAGCATCGCCAGCGCCGAGACGCCGACACCCGTGCCCGTGAGCACGAGGCTGGCCGCGCCGCGCACGAGCGCGCCGCCGGTCTGCGCGAACAGCAGGCGCCCCCCGGCGTAGAAGTGCACCGAGTTCGTGCCGCTGGCCGGATCCACCGGCACGAACAGCGCCCAGTCGTTGGCGAAGCGGGCCGCGCCGAGATCGTGGGTCGTGCCCGCCAGCGTCAGGCGCCAGCCGGTGGCCGGCTCCCAGCGCACGCTCAGGTCGGCGCCGATGTCCACCCCCGTCGCGCCCGCCGGCGGGATCGGCGCGCCATCCGTGTCCTGCGGCAGGCGGACGGTGACGATCACGCCGTAGTCCGCGAGGTCGTTCGAGGGGCGGAACACGATGCTGTCGGTGCCGCTGCCGGCATGGGTCAGCACGCCGTCGATCACCTGCCAGGCCGCGGTGTTCGCGATGTCCCACTGCGATGTCCAGTCGCTGCCCTGCATGAAGTCGGCAAGAACGCCGCCGCCGGCCGACGCCACCTGCGTCACGGCGTTGGGATCGGTGGGCGCGAACACGAAGTCGGCGCGCGGATCGTTCTCGCGCACCAGGTAGGCCATGCCGCCGCCGTGCACCTGGCCGCTCGCGCCCGCCTGCGCCGCCACGCGCTGGCGGCTGTCGAAGACGCTGCGCGCGGTGTTGCCGTTGAGCGCCAGCGTGGCCGTCTCGGCGCCGTAGAGCTCGTCGTACACGCTCACGCCGACGCTGCCCATCAGCGGCGCGAACATCACGTCGTCCAGCAGCAGCACGCCCTGTGCGCCCGACTTGGCGTTGCACAGCTGCAGCGACACCGCGTTCGCCGACGCACCACCGCCTCCACTGCTTCCACCGCCGGCCGGCCACACCACCGGCCAGTGGCGGTAGGCCCAGGCGCCGTCCGAGCCCGCGATCTCCAGGCTCAGCGTCGCCTGGCCGCCGGCCACGACCTGCCATTGCGCCTTGCCGGCCACGCCGTCGAATCCGGCCGGCGTCTTGACCCAGCAGGCGAGGATGTAGGTCTTGCCGCCCTCGAGCGACAGCCCGGTCGACAGCACCTGCGAGGCGTCGCCCGCCAGGCGCAGCGCGCGGCTGCCGGTGTGCGCGTCGCCGGGCACCACGAGGTCGCCGGGCAGCGGCTGGCCGCCGAGGCGCCAGCGCGCGAGGTCCTCGTAGCTTTCGAAGCCGCTGTAGAGCGTTTCCGCCGTCGTCGCGTTGGCGAACTCGGCGACGCGCGCGGTGCCGCAGCGGTTGAGCAGCGTGGCCGTGGGCCGGCCGAAGGCATCGCGCGCCTCGATCGTGGTGCCGCCGCTGTCGCGCACGGTGACCTCGCCGCTCAGGCGCCACAGGTCGTCCGAAGGCAGCGCGGCGTTGTCCCATGCGTCGAAGCGCACGGGAATCGGCAGCGTGGGGTCATAGACCGATGCGCTTGCGGCCACGAAACTGCGCCTGGGCGCCCAGCGCTCGCCCGCGCCCTCGGGGTCGTCGAACCACGGCGCCAGCGTGTTGAGCGAGACGGTCTGCGGCAGGCCGGGTTCGGCCATGCCGTCCTCGCGCCAGAAGCGGATCGAGACAGCCACCGGCGCCCAGATGTGCGCGGCCTTGAGCTGCGCGTACGCGCTCACCTGCCACGCGTAGTAGACCGCGCGCGACAGGATCTCGTGCTTGCCCTGGCTGTTGTAGTTGTCGACGAAGTCGCTGCCCAGCAGGCCGGTCTGCCACGAGTAGTCGGAGCCCACCTGCCGCGTGACCGCCACCGAGGCGACCAGGTTGCCGTCGCGCACCGCCACGGGCAGGTAGCGCGGGGAGGCCGGATCGGGATGCAGGCGCCAGTGGCCCCCGTCGCGCGCCGGCACCAGCAGGGCCTCGGCAGGCAGCGCCACGTCGCGTTCGCCGAGCGCCCGGACCAGCGCGGGCGGAACGGCCACGGGCTGCGGCGCGCGGCCGCGGGTGGAGGCAGACGAGGAAGCGGACGAGGACGCGGAGACGGATGCGAGCGCGAGGCCGGCCTGCGGCACCTCGATCGCCTGCTCGTACTGGCTGATCTCGGTGCGCGGGCGCTTCACGTAACCGCCGATGATCGGCAGGCGCGTCGACGCGTCGTCGATCGAGGCGATCTCGGTGCGCACGTCGTAGACGTTGTAGGTGCGCTCCACCGGCATGCCCTCGGCGTCGTAGTCCGTCTGGTCGAACAGCATGCCGTTGAGGAAGCTGTAGTACGTGGTCGCCGACGGATCGAGCATCGCGTCGTCCGGCACCAGGCCGCTCGTGCGCGGCGAACGGTTGTTGTGGAAGCGGTACTCGGAGCGCCCGAACAGGGTGTCGACCGGGGGCGGGTAGGCCACGCCCGCGGTGCCTGCGTCCGCGCCATAGACGACGGTGGCGGCCGCGAATTCGGTGACGGTGCCCTCGGGCGAGACGGTGACGTTGTCGCAGTCGTAGTAGAAGCGCGAGCATTTGCTTGCCGCCGCCCACACGCCGCCCCAGTCGTCGGGGTAGCCGTCGTCGATGCGCAGGGCCTCCACCGGGTAGCCGCCGACCTGGCCCTCGATGCCGTGCTGCACGAACTGGTAGAGCTTGAGCGCGCTGGGGTTGTCGAAGCTGCCCTGGTAGGTCATCAGGGCGCTCGGCCCCGCGAGCGAGGTGCCCTGGCCGCCGTCGGGCACATGGATGCGCTCGTTCGCCAGCACCACCTCCGCGGCCGCGTCGACCGTGCCGTTGCTCAGCGGCAGCACGTGCGTGTTGCCGCTCTGGTCCTCGTAGGCGATGAAGTACGGCGCGCGGTTGACCAGGCTCTGCGCGACCATGTTCGAGTCCAGCACGTACACGGGCTGCAGGACGTTCGCCGGGTCGCGGTAGTAGACCTGCCGGTCGACCGACACGTAGTCGCCGTTCGCGGTGGGCGTGATGCCCAGCTGCGAGATCGGGATCTGGACGGCCGCCTCCCAGCTCGGCTGGTAGGGGTTGAACAGCGCGATGGCCGCCTCCTCCTTGCCCGAGACCACCGCGACGTCGCTGCCGTAGACGAAGCGCGGCGGGTCGCCTGTACCGCCGGGCACCGGCAGCGCACCCGGCTGCCAGGTCTGCCCGTCGTAGCGAAACAGGTTCGCCACGTTGCCCAGCACGCTGCCGCTGACCACCGACTGCGCGTAGGGCAGCTCGGTGTCCGCGTCGATCGTGAGGCGCTCGTCGAGCACGGTGCGCGCGTAGAAGCTGTCGTCCCACTGCAGCACCTTGACCGTGTAGCGGATCGTGCGGTCGTCCCCGCCGTTGACGTAGGTCATCGAGGCGAAGCACGAGCCCAGGCTCCAGAAGTTCGAGGGCGTGCTGTCGGACTGCCAGTCGACATCGCTGAGGGTGCTCTGGTCGATCTGCGCGGCGGCGAAGCCCGAGCCCTGGCGCACGCGATACCACAGCTGCAGCGAGACGCGGCGCGACGCGGCATCGGCCGACGCCAGGGCCACGTAGTCCGCGCTCGCGGAAAGCGCGTAGCTCGCGTTCGAGGGCACGGCGAAGGCCCCCGATTCGTCGACCCAGCGGCCGGTGCGCTCGTCCCACACCTTGGCCATGAGGTTCGGGCCCGAGCTCAGCGCCACGGCGAAGTCCGTGCCGGTGGCGAGCTGGGCCTGCTCACCGTTTTGCAGCGGCAGGCTCGTGAAGCCCTGCTCGGCGATCCACTGGCCGTAGCGCCCCTTCTGCTTGTGGAACAGCAGCACGAGGAAGTCGGCGCTGGTGCCCGCGGTGCGGCACGCCAGCGCGAAGAACTCGGGCTGCACCGACACCTGCAGCGTCGCCAGGTCGATGTCCTGCGACAGGTTGTAGGTGCTGGGGGCCTCCACCCACTGCCCGTTCCACGAGAAGATGCGCACGTCCAGGCCGCTGTTCGCGCCCTCGTAGTTCACGAGCACCGCGTAGTCCGCGCCGAACCACACGCGCGGCGTGCCGCGCGAGGCCACGGGCAGCGCGCGGTCGGTGCCGGCCAGCAGCGTGTGGCGGTAGGTGTAGCTGATGCGTCCGCCCTGCGGGTAGAGGATGCTGCGCAGGGCGCCGCGGTTGAAGTCGGCGCTCAGCTGCTGCGACGGGTCGTTGTAGTAGTCGAAGCGCACGTCGGGCATCGCCAGCCCCTGCGGCGTGGTGTAGGTCACGGCCGTGAGGTAGCGCTTGACGTAGTCGGGGTCGTCCTGGTGGTCCAGCGACATGTTGACCAGCGCGTACTCGAAGCCCACGCGCTGGATCAGCGCCCCAGGCGCGGACGGCGCGTCGTCGGCGTTGCGCACCTCCACCGAGGCGAGGAAGTGCGTCTCGTAGCGGTCCTGGTAGGCGTGCAGCGAGGGCGTGTTCGGGTCGAGGTGCGGCACCTGGTACTCGCGCGCCGTGTCGTCGTTGCGCTTGGGCGCGTAGTTGAAGACGAGGGTGCGCACCATCGGCACCACCACGCGCTTCAGGCGCGAGGACACGGTGTAGGCGAGCCCCGCGTTGTCGCCGATGACGGCGAGGGTGTTCTCGTACTCCATGCGCACGCCGTCGCCCCAGGGCGGCACGATCGCGGCCAGGTTCCAGCCCACCGCGTAGCGGCTCTGGCCCGAGCTCACCACCGTGGCATCGCTCCAGTTGCCTTCGGCGCCGACCCACTTGACGCCGTACTGCACGGGGCCGTTCTCACCGCCTGCACTCGCGCCGCCTGCACTCGCGCCGGCCGTGCCGCCGTACAGGCGGCGCGTGCCGTCTTCCTGCACCAGCTCCCACTGTTCCTTATCCGGGTAGTAGCGGATGCGCCAGAACAGGTAGTTCTCGGCCTCGTACTCCCAGTAGGTGGATGTGACCGCAGTGCGGAAGAGCCGGTTGGAGCTGCCGCCGGCCACCAGGTAGCACACCCCGTCGATGGGCTTGGCCGCGAGCGCCGGGTCGCGCGCGATGAACTCGTAGCCCAGCGACCATCCCATCCCCACGGGACCGGTGGGCGCCGTCAGGTTCCAGGTGTCGACCTGCTCGCCGGTGTTGCTGTTGTAGATCAGCGCCAGGCTCGCGTCGATGCCGCTGCGGCTGGCAAGCGACACCACGCTCAGCGGCACGCTCACGTCGCCGCGAAACAGGTTCACGCTCTGGGCGATGCCGCCCAGGCCACTGGGGTCGATCTGGAAGACGCGCTCCGCGGGCGTCTGGGCCTGGGCGCCGAGGCCCTGGGTGTCGGTGGTGTTGGAGCCGGACATGGAAGGTTCCTCGATCAAGGGACTGCGCAGGCGGGCCCGGGCCGGGGGGCCAGGGTCCGCGGGTGGATGAAGTCGACGCGCTCGGGCGCCACGCCCAGGCGCGTGCCGCGCGCGGGGCGGCTGCCCAGCGGGTGGCCGAGATGGAAGTCGTCCTCCACGGCGAAGCCCTCGAGCAGGGCCACGCCGTCGACGACGCTGCGGTGGTAGTAGCGCAGGCCCTCCTCGGCAGGAACGGCCACGGCCGTCGCGACGGCGCGCACCGCCTGCGAGCGGTTGCCCGGCGAGGCATGCAGCAGCCGCTGGTCCATCACCACGGCCTCGCCGCGGCGCATGGGCAGCTCGCGCAGCAGGCCCGCCTGCGCGTAGGCCTGCAGGCTGTCGGCCGCCGGCGTCGAGCCGGGCGCGCGCGCGCCGATGTTCACGCGGTGGCTGCCCGGCACGAGCACCAGACAGCCGTTGAGGCCCGAGACGTCGACCAGCGGCGCCCACACGCTCACGGCGGGCCGCCCCTCGGGACGCGAGAAGCTGATGTCCTGGTGCAGCGGCATTTCGCCGCCGTCGGTGCACGGCGCCTTGACGGCAAAGCCGCAGAACACCGACCGGTAGCCGGCCAGCACGCGCGCCAGCGCGGGCGCGAGCACCGCCTGCACGGCGTGGTGGACCGCGCCGCGCGCAGCGGCATCGGGGATCAGCAGGCTGGCCGCGAAGGGGCCTTCGTGCAGGACGGCATGCGGGGCGAAGGCCGCCTGCAGGCGGTCCAGCTCGGCAGGCGACAGCAGCCCGACCACCGCGCAGCCGTCGCGCGCGAAGTCCGCCTCGGCACGGGCATCGCACAGGGTCACGGTCGCCGCCGCGCGCGGCGGCGACCCGGCGGGCGTGCCCCTCATGGCCCGGTCGGCCCGCGGCCGTCGCGCGCCCCGCCCAGCGCGCGCAGGCGCTGCCACGCACGCGAGGCCACCACGCGCGGCAGGGCCAGGAAGACCGCCGGCCCCGCGGCCACGCGCCCGCCGTGGACCAGCACGGGCATGCCCTCGAGCGCCGGGTGCTGCGCGTAGAAGTCCCGCGCCTGCGCGGCGTCCAGCGGCACGCGGCGCACGGCCCCGAGCGACAGGACCACCGCCAGCCGGGACAGGACCACACAGGGCGGGCACTGGCGCTTGAAGAACAGCAAGGCGGCGCGCCGGCCGTGCAGCAGCGGGCTATCCACGCAGGACCTCCGTGAGCACGAACAGCGCGCTGGCGGTGGTGATGGTGCCGGCCTGGTCCCGGTACAGCTCGCCCGCGGGCTGCTGCCAGGGCGCCGTGCAGGCGGGGTCGGTCACGCGCAGGTTGAAGCCGCCGGTCCATCCGCCGTCCACGCGCTGGGCACCCAGCAGGTCGCGCAGCAGCCGGTCGGCCTCGGCCGAGCCGGGGTCGCGGAAATGCGCGATGCCCGCGGCATAGGCGAGCTCGAAGGCCCCCGGGGACGGATGGGCGGCACCCGAACCCTTGCCCGAACCCACGCCGGTGCCCGCACCCATGCCCACATGCGTCGGCGCCGCGCCGCGCGCGCCCTGCCCCAGGCGGCGCAGCAGCAGCAGGTGGTGCCAGGTGCTGTAGTGGTGCGTGCGCCACCAGTAGGCCGGCCAGTTGCCGTCGGCCAGGGCGGTGCGCGCGACGCAGGCCTGCAGCGCGCTCGACAGCGCCCGGCGGGCCTCGTCGTCGAGCGCCAGGCCGGCGGCGGCCGTCACGCAGGGATGCGCCTGCCCCCAGGCCTGCGGGCCATCGTCGTAGGTGGCGAAACCGCCCTCCTCCCGCCAGTGCCGCAGGAGGCTGCGCCTGTCCGCCGGGGCCACCTCGCGGCCGAGGGCGCGCAGCAGGCGGATCGCGAAGCCGGTGGAGTCCGCGTCGATGCCCGTCGTCTCGTTGTAGCCCCAGCCCGCGGCATAGGGCCGGTCCCGCGTGAGCCGGTCGGCGGTCCGCCCGGCGGCCGCGAGGGCCCAGGGCAGGTCCGCGACCCACGCGGCCTCGGCCAGCGCGAGGCCGGCGAAGGCGCTCACCCACTGGGTCGAGGCGCCCACGGGCAGCCGGTAGTCGGCGAAGCCGCCGTCGGCAGCCTGCAGCTCGCACAGGTAGGCGCAGGCCGAGGCGATGCACGCGCGCAGCGCGCGGCGGTCGAGTGCGGCCGGCAGGTCCGGGCCCGACGGCTTGAGGTAGATGTTCAGGCGATGCTGGCCGCGCCGGTCGACGCCGGCGCCCAGGAAAGCCACCTCGCAGTGCTGCGCGTCCAGGGCGGCCTGCACGGGTGGCACCGGCAGGCCCAGCCCGTGCGACACGCGCGCCACCAAGTCCAGCCAGGACGCGGCGGGTTGCGGCATGCAGTGCCCGCACAGGTCGATCTTGGTGTCCTCGAGGGCCCCCGAGGCGAAGTCGAAGCCCGCGCTCATCACCAGCCCCGACAGCGGGAACTCGCGCAGCCCGACGGCCGTGGCCAGGAAGGCCGCCAGCCCGGGATCGTCCAGCAGCGGCAGCCCGAGGGCCGCGAGGCCCACGGGTGTGCGCAGGCGCCAGTACAGCTTGGCCCGCGCACGCTGGCGGGAGAGGCCCTCGATGCCGATGCTCGAGAGCTGCACATGCGGGCGCAGGCGCTCCAGCGTGCCGAGGGCTTCCGCGGCATCGGGCAGGACCAAGTGCAGCCAGTCGCGCGTGCGCGCCCAGACCGCGTCGCCCAGCGGCCGCACGTCCACGTACACCGCGCAGCCGGGCTGGCCCAGGCCCGTGCCGATCCACAGCAGGCTGCTTGGGTAGGCGTGCAGCGCCGGCTCTTCCAGCAACAGCGCATCCAGCAGCGCCTCGCACGCGGGCGCGAGATCGCCGGCGCCGCCGCGCTCGAGCGCCAGGGCCAGCGCCTCGCGGCTCGCGACCAGCCGCGCCGGTGCGTCGGCCAGGTGCCATGCCGGGTCGACCAGCATGCGCAGCCCCGTGCCCTCGCGCGATTGCGACAGGCACAGCTGGGCCGGGCTGCCGTCGTTGTTGAGCTCGGAAAACCCGCCCCGGCGGCCATCGCCGCCTGAGGGCGGCGACAGCAGCGCCCAGCCGGTGGCGGCCACCTCGCGGGCGTCGAGGCCGGCCAGGCGTGCGCCCTCCTGCCACAGGCGCTCGACGCCTGTGCGCAGCGCGGACTGCTGCACGTTCGTCATGCGGATCGGCGCCCGGGCGCTCAGACCTTGGTGATCGAGAAGGTCGAGGTCGCCCCCGACTTGCTGCCGCGGTTGCCCGCGCGCCCCGGGCTGCCGCTCTTGCCGGCGCTGCCCCCCGGGCTGCCCGCCGCCCCCGGACCGCCGGCGCCGCCGGCGCCGCCGCCCTCGCCCGGCTGCGACTGCGCGGTGCGCCCGACCATGGCGGCGGAGGCGCCGCTGTCGAGCGAGTACCGGACGGTGACCGTGGTGCCGTCGCCGCCGTTGCCGCCATAGCCGCCGTTCGCGCCGTTGCCGCCCGTGCCGCCGTTGCCGCCGCCGCTGCCGGTGCACTTGTAGGCGCCGTCCTTGTCCGACTTGCCGCCCTGGCCGCCCGAGCCGCCATCGCCGCCGCCGCCGCCGTCGCCGCCCGAGCCGCCATTGCCGCCCGCGCTGAAGACGACGATGTTGTGGCTGGCGTCGCCCAGCAGCTTGGTGACGGTGATCGTTGCCGGGAAGGCCTGCTTGCCGTCGGCGCCATCGGTGCCGTTGCTGCCGTTGCCGCCGGTATCGCCGTTGCCGCCGGCCGTGCTGTCACGGCAGCCGCTGGCCCAGTTGCAGTCGCAGTTGCGGCCGTTGGAGCCGTCGCTGCCTTTGGGGCCGGCCGTGCCGGCCGTGCCCTTGGTGCCCGAGTAGCCGAGCACCACGATATCGCCCAGGGGGACGTCGTCGATCAACATGTGTGTACTCCTTGCGTGCTTGCGTGGGATGTGGGGCTCAGCTCTTCTTCTCGAGCGAAGCGAAGGTCACGGTCGACTTCACCTGCACGATGACCTCGCCGCCCGCGATCTGCACGGCGCCGAAGTTCGCCGGGTCCTCGTTCACGACCAGCGGATTGCCGGGCGTCACGACGCGAACGTCGCCTTCGGCAAAGTCGGTCATGCCGGCGGGTTGGGATTGGGGGGTCTTGGTTGCCATGGCGGGTCCTTCCGTTCAGTTGAGCGAGGGGGCGCCGCAGAACTTGCGCACGCTGCCGAAATGGGCGTGGCAGGGCGTGTGCAGCACGAGCTGGCCGGGTGCGTGCAGGTCGAACTTGCTGCACAGCAGGACCGCGGGGGCGCCGACCACGCTCAGGCGCGCGCCGGGCATGACGCTGAGTTCGTCCATCGCGTAGATGGCGGCCTCGAAGGTGCCGTGGTACAGCCCGATGACGTCGCGGTAGTCGCGCACCAGGGCCGAATCGCCGAACAGGTAGACGCGGCCCGCGCGCTCGATGTCGGCGGCCTCCTCGGCGGTGAAGTCGCGGCGCGAGGACACGGAGCGCCCGGACCACGCCCGCGTGGGCAGCGGCCAGTACTGGTAGGTCGCGGCATGTGCGCGGCAGCTCTCGTCGGGCGCGCCGATCCAGCGCTTGAAGAGATCGACATCGGTGGTCGTGAGCATGAGCGGGGCCACCGCCGACGCGTCGGCGGGGTCGCTGCTGAGCACGCGCTGCTGGCCGCGCTCGACGCTCAGCGACACCGGCGCGATGTCGCGCGCCGCGTCGCAGCGCGCGAGCGCTTCCTGGATGGCGGCCGCGCTCTCCTCGCTTTGCAGCGCCAGGGCGAAGTGGCCGGGCAGGGACGCGGCCGCGGAGGGCCGGGCGGCGCCCGACGGGCGCCTGGCATGCCCGCGCGGCGGGTGTCCTGTAAGTCCTGTGAACATGGTTCTCTCCTTGGGGAAGCTGGAAACCATCTCGAGCGGGCTGTGATTCATCGCCCGCAAAAGCTGGCCATGGAATGCGCCGGTTATTTGCTGTAACTGCATGCAACTGGCCCGCGCAGCCTATCAATTTATTTCGCCAGCGCCAATGGATTTGGCGAATTAATTTTTCAATTAGGCACAAGGAATTAATTTCCTTTTTAGGCCAAAAAATGAAGAAACCGCGAATCCATCAATTCAGGAAAAATCAATTTCACGGCATTACAACCAATACCGGCCACCGAAGCAGAATCTTTGGATTAACCCCTTCGCCTCACAAGGCACCGAGACCGCGCCACAGCGGGCGGCGGAGGGCAGTTTTCACCAGCATGGTGCAGCTGCACGTCGATCGTGATTTTTGGGGATTTCAATTTGAAAACGGAAGAACCAGTTCGCCGAAGTCAATCCCGAAGACGGGTTAATTCGAATTGCCGAGGCCAGCTCCAAAATTACAGCGATCGACGATCTAAAATCGACCCGAAGCGGCAAGACATCGCCTCAGAATTTCCGTGTCCTCGGTAATTCGTATTGCATTTCCAATGCCGAACCCGCATGAAAACCGCAGGGTCAAAAAGGTATATCCGAGCGACAAGAACTGCATGAACACGACGACACGGAGCCGAGGCGGTCTGCAAGGGCCTGTCTGCCCTGCCAGTCCGGCGGGCGCGAAACTCTCAACGCCGTTGAGAGAAAGAACCGGAAACCCACGGACACGCGCCGGGCTGCCGCGCGGCTCGATTCGGACGGCCGGGCCCGGATGCCGCGCAGCGGCGACCGTGGGACGGGCAAGCACCATCGAGGCACTACATTTGCCCGGTGCCTGCCTCCATCACCCCCACCCTGCTCCATGACCTGCGCTTCACCAAGGACCTGAAACCCCGAGTCGACGGCAAGCAGCGGCCGGTCGCGCACGCCATCAACCGCGAACCGATGGTTCGGTCCCGGAACATCGGACAGCCCATCCGCGCGCTACAGGCACGCCGCGGCCGCGGCACTGCGGTGGTCGACCAGCTGAAGTGCCATCCCCAGGCGCCCTGCCCCCGATCTCGCGAAGCTGGCGCCGCGAGCCCCTGGCGCATGCGCCAGGTTCGCGAGAGCTGCACCGCGCAGGACCTTCTCGCACGGCCTGCGCGGAAAACGACCAGCGCACGCCCCGCCCTCCAGATGAACAGGGACCAGGCATGAGCAAGACCGTCGGACCGGCACGCCGCGCAGCAGCGGCAACAACGACCTCGGAAGCCGCCTTCGGCGAAGTGCTCGCGCTGATCCAGGGCGCACGCCAGCGCGTGGCCCGGGTGGCCAACGCCGAAGTGATCGAACTCTACTGGCGCATCGGCGAGTACCTGCACCGGCGCATCGAGGCCGATGGCTGGGCCATGGGCACCGTGGAGCAGCTCGCCGCCTACATCGCCCGTCGAGAGCCGGGCCGGCGCGGCTTCTCGGCCCAGAACCTGTGGCGTATGCGGCAGTTCTTCCTGGCCTATCCGCCGGACTCGAAACTCTCAACACTGTTGAGAGAAGTCCCGTGGTCCTCGCACCTGCACATCCTCAGCCGCGCCAAGCGCGAGGAGGAGCGCGAGTTCTACCTGCGCATGACGGCGCAGCAGGGCTGGCAGGTGCGCGAGGTGGCCCGGCAGATCGACAGCGGCCTGTTCGAGCGCGCCCTGCTCCAGCCGCCCAAGGTCTCGACGGCGTTGAGAGAGATGCAGCCCCAGGCCGCGCAGCACTTCAAGGACGCCTACCTGCTGGACTTCCTGGCCCTGCCCGAGCCGCACTCCGAAGCCGAGCTGCACCGCAGCCTGCTGATGAACCTGGGGCGTTTCCTCACCGAACTGGGCCGGGACTTCTGCTACATCGGCAGCGAGTACCCGGTGCAAGTGGGCGGCCAGGACTTCGCGCTCGACCTGCTGTTCTTCCACCGCGGCCTGAACTGCCTCGTGGCCATCGAGCTCAAGGTCACCGCCTTCGAGCCCGAGCACCTGGGCAAGCTGAATTTCTACCTGGAGGCGCTCGACCGCCAGGTAAAGAAGCCGCACGAGAACCCGGCCATCGGCCTGCTGCTGTGCGCGAGCAAGGACGCCGAGGTGGTCGAGTACGCGCTGAGCCGCTCGCTCTCGCCCGCGCTGGTGGCCCAGTACCAGATGCAGCTGCCGGACAAGCGCATGCTCGCCGAGAAGCTGCACGAGTTCTATGCCTTGAGCGCACCGGAAGCGGCATCCGCTCCCACGGCAGCAACGACAACAACCGCGACAACGAAGACGAAGAAGAGAACAGCGAGGCCGCAGGCGCCGAAGCGCAGGAAGCGCGACGGCCCCTGACCGGAAACGCTCGGCCATGGGGATCGCGGAACGGACACGACAAGCCTCGACCTCAAGGCCGCTCAGAGGATGAAGCATCCAAGCGTCCTCCTGCGGGACAGGACAGCCCAGCGCCCGCCCCTACTCCCTCAGCGTGAAAACCACTGAGAGGTACGAAACCGGCCTCGAATGGATCACCTCTATACCGTGCAACGGCGTTGCATCGAACAGCAGCGTGTCCCCTGCCCCCACCTCGACCGCCCTCGCACCGTAGCGGTAGGTGACCGCCCCTGACAGAAAGTGCAGGAACTTGAGCCCCGGATGCTGGAAGGTCACGTACGGCCCGGCTTCTGGCAGCAGCGTCACCAGATAGGGCTCCACGAACAGGTTGCCCGACAGCGAATGCCCCAGCAACTCGTACCGGTAGCCCTCTACGACGCCGATGCGGTCGACCACGAGCCCCTGCCCTGCCCGCACATGGCAGAAGTCCGTCCGCCGCGCCTGATCCCCAAAGAAGCGTGACACGGGTACGCGCAAGCTATGCGCGAGCCGCTCCAAGGTCTCCACCGAGGGCGACACCAACCCACGCTCGATGCGCGAGAGCATCGACGCCGAGATCTCCGACGCCGACGCGAGTTGCCCGGCCGATAGCCCGGCGGCCATGCGCAGCGCCCTCACTTGCATGCCGATGCGCGACATGAATGGATTGCGCGGCGCAGGCGCCGGCCGCTTCGGCCGGACACGCGTGACCGAGGTCGGCAGACGCAGCGGTCGTGCGGTAGGCAGGGGCGAGGCGATTTGGCGACGCGTCATCTGGATTTCGTGCCCGCAAGGAAGGCCTGAATCGAAGAGTTCTGGCCGAGTTCTCCGGCGCCACCCTCGATCCAAATTCGATACGAGAGCATCGCAGCTGGCGCTTTGTACCATACAAGCGGGTGCATAAAGAAGACCATGCGATGAGAGTCATCGCATGCGATCGACGCAGGATCCCGCACTGCTGAAAGCCTTTGCAGCCGAGCTCAAAGCTCGGCGAGCGGTGCGCGGCTTCAATCAGGAGGAGCTTGGATTTGCGTCGGGACTCAATCGCACATTCATCGCCAAGCTCGAGACGGGCACCTCGAGTCCCTCGCTGACCAGCCTCGTCCTCCTGTGCAACGGGCTCGAAACAGATCCCGCAGAGCTCATGCAATCCCTCATGAAGCGCTACAGGAAGGAGCTCCGAGCCAATTCGGCATCCGGATAGATCTTCAGAAAGCTGCGACTTTCGACAGGCGGACGCGGATTACCGCGCGCAGTTGCCCATTGTTCGGCACGCCGAACATCAGAAAGGACGGGAGAGGATGCACCGCACGGCGGATCCAAGGGGAAGCCATCGACAGGCCGCGCGCAATGGCACAGGCGGAAGAAGTCCGCGTTCTTCCAGGCCTGCGCAGGTTGCCGAATCACCTTCCGCCCAGATGCACGGCCAGCATGAAAAAGTACGGGTCGGCTCCTGCGCCAACCGCCTTCACGTCCTTTGGCTGAGCGCCTTTTCGATCTTCCTGTCGGTCTTGTACTGCCCCAGCCCGTACACCGCCCAGATGGTCGCCGGCAACCAGCCAATGATCGTGACCTGAAGAACGAGGCAGATGACTCCGGCAATCGGCCTGCCGATGGTGAAGAACGTCAGCCAGGGCAGGATCAAAGCAATCAGCAAGCGCACTTTTTCTCTCCAGATCGTTGAGCGGTCATTTAATCCGCTGGAACTCCAAGCCCCGCATCGGCCAGTTCGACGCCAAGCCATCCTGCCCGGGAAATTTCGAGCAACGATAGACCTGTTCATCCAAACTGAGGCCAGCGACCAGAAGCACGATCTCACCACATTGATGAGAATCAATGTAGAGGTTGCGCCAGCTTTGGGGTCACTCGCGCAGTGTGAACACCACCGACAGGTAGGAAACCGGCCCCGAATGGATCACCTCGATGCCATGCAGCGCCGTCGCATCGAACAGCAGCGTGTCCCCTGCCCCGACCTCCACCGATTTCGCGCCGTACCTGTAGGTTACCGCCCCCGACCGGAAGTGCAGGAACTTGAGCCCCGGATGCTGGAAGGTCACGTACGGTCCGGCCTCCGGCAAAAGCGTCACCAGATAGGGCTCCACGAACAGGTTGCCCGACAACGAATGCCCCAACAGCTCATAGCGGTAGCCCTCCATAGCGCCAATGCGGTCGACCACCAGCCCCTGCCCTGCCCTCACATGGCAGAAATCCGTGCGCCGGGCCTGGTCCCCGAAGAAGCGAGACACCGGTACATGCAAGCCCTGCGCGAGCCGCTCCAAGGTCTCTACCGACGGAGAGACCAGCCCGCGCTCGATGCGCGAAAGCATCGAGGCAGAGATCCCTGAATCCAACGCCAGCCGACCTGCAGACGCACCCGTCGCCATGCGCAGCGCCTTGACCTGCGCACCGATGCGGGCCGCGGACAGGCTCCGCACAACAGGTACAAGTGGCCGAGACCGCCCACGCGTCACCGAGACCGGCAAGCGCAGCGGTCGGGCCGTCGGCAAAGGGGATGTAAGCGTTCGATTGGTCACGAGTAGCAGCCTGGCGCGATCCGATACGCACCAATTCTACGATAAACGTAGAGACGTTGGCGGCCGGCATTACGAGTATCGTAGGGTGAAAGCCAGCCCCTCTCCATCTCGTTCGGTCTTCGGCGCTCGGTTGCGACTTGCCAGACTGGCGGCCGGGCTGCCGCAAGACAAACTCGGCGTCAAGGCAGGACTGGACGAAGGAACCGCAAGCGCTCGCATCTCTCGGTACGAGAGCGGAATACACGAGCCCAACGTTTCATTTGCGAATCGCCTTGCAGAGGAGCTTCGTGTCCCACTTGCGTATTTCTATTCAGCCGATGACGACTTGGCCAAGCTGATCCTTTGGTTCGGTCAGTTGGATATGAAGCAGCGAAAGTTACTCCTCGAATATGCCAGCCGGCTCAAGGCTACCGATTGAGTGTTGATCGAGCGTAAGACCTTTGGTCTGGACCACCGGGTCTAACTGATACTGATCCGGTGCCCGGGTCTCTCACCAGGAAAAGGTCAGGTCATCTAGAGGTCTGCATCGGCGCAGCACTCCGGAGTTCAAGTTTCGGGACGTAGAGGCCGGAGGTTCGAATCCTCTCACCCGACCAGACAAAAATATGCGGTCAATTAATCACGTCCTTGTTCAGTGAACGATGAGCTGTGAGGCTACGTGCCCATGTAGAGCAACATGGACATGTAGACATGACAGAGCAGTACGCAGAGTTGAAAGGTCGGCTGGTTGTGGGGCGCAAGAGTGACGGGCGCAGCGTCTACGACGAAGCCCCAAGAGGGAATTGATCGTTGCATGCTGTTAGCGCCAGCGCAATCGAGATCAGGAGGGGGTGCGGACAAAAACTTGGACTACCAGGAGGTAGTTCATGTATTCATACAACGACAGAATTCGAGCGGTCGAGCTGTACATCAAGCTCGACAAGCGCGTCAGGGCGACCATCCGTCAATTGGGATACCCGACCAAGAATGCGCTGAAGAGCTGGCACCGCGAGTACGAGCAGCGGCTCGACCTGCCGAAGGGCTATGCGCGATCGAAGCCGCTTCATCCTCAGTTGCGCGGTGCTGCACGCCGACGAGACCCCGGTGGCCATGCTGGACCCGGGCGCGGGCAAGACGCGCCGAGCCTACGTCTGGGCCTACGCCAGAAGCTGGCACGACAAGGTGCCTGGTGTGATCTACGAGTTCTGCCCGGGACGCGGGGCGCAGTATCCGCTGGCATTCCTGGGAGGCCAGGATAGACACGGCAGGCGATGGTCGGGCACGTTGCTGACCGACCGCTACAGCGCCTACGAGACCGTGGTCGATCCGCGGCTGTATCCGGACCGCTTGGGCGCAGCCTGCGCCGCGCACGCGCGCCGCAACTTCGAAGAGCTGACGCACGACGGCACCAGCGTGGTGGGCCTGGAGGCGGTGCGTCGCTTCGCGCGCATCTACGGGGTCGAGGCGCAGCTCAAAGAGCTCAGCGATGACGGTAAGCGCGCTCTCACCACCCATCTTTCCTGAACGGACGGCGACCGGCATGCTCGCGTGAGCATGTGCGCCGGGATGGTGTGCATCAAGACCGATCATGCACATCATGTCCGCAGAGATAGAGTCCGTAGCCGAGCGCACTGCCAAACCGCGACGACGCGTCCATAGCGAGGCGCTCAAGCGCGAGTTGGTCGAGCGCAGCCTGCTGCCAGGCGCCTCGGTGGCGGCGCTGGCAATGGAGCACGGCATCAACGCCAACCTGCTGTTCGCGTGGCGCCGAGCGCATCCGAGGGCTACGGCTTCACCTGTGCCAGCCGAGCGCGCGAGCTCCGTAGGAGGAAGTGCTGCCTTGGTGCCCGTGGAAGTCATGCCCGAAGCAACGCCTAGCCTCGCTATGGCAGCGACAGCACCCGCAATTCGCCCCGGCACCCCGGCGGGTACCATCGAGATCGAGGTGGCCGGCGCTCGCGTGCGGTTGCGCGGCGCAGTCGACGAGACGAGTCTGCGCAGCGTGCTGGCCGCACTGCGCGCGAGCGGCGCATGATCGGCCCGCCCGCCAACACCCGTGTGTGGCTGGTGGCCGGCCACACCGACATGCGCAAGGGCTTCGACGGCCTGGCCGCCGTGGCACAAGCGGCGCTGGACGCCAACCCCTTCTGCGGGCATGTGTTCGTCTTCCGCGGCCGACGAGGCGACCTGATCAAACTGCTGTGGTTCGATGGCCAGGGCCTGCTGTTGTTGGCCAAGCGGCTGGAGCGAGGCCGCTTCATCTGGCCTCAGGCCAGCGATGGCCGAGCCGTTCTGACTGCCGCGCAGTTGTCGATGCTGCTCGAAGGCATTGACTGGCGCATGCCAATGCGCACGCAAAACCCTGAGCTTGCTGCGTAGGCGCGGCGCTTCGCAACTGGGCTGATGACATCCGTCGGCGGATCGGGCACAGTGCTGCTCCGTGCCCAGTGCCTTCGACCCGATCAGCGACCTGCCCGACGACGCGAACCTGCTCAAGCAGCACCTGCGCGAACGTGTTGCCGAGGTGTCGGCGCTCAAGCTGATGGTCGACAAGCTCACCTTGCAACTCACGCGCCGGGTGCATGCGCAGTACGGTGCCTCCAGCGAGCGATTCAATGACGCCCAAGTCAGCCTCCTGGAGCCGGCCGCGCTCCATGAGCTGCCCCTGCCGCGCGCGCCGAGGGCTGCCGCCAATGCCGGCACGCTGGATCGCCGCCTGCCGGATCACCTTCCGCGCGAGCAGCAGGAGCTGCGCCCCGACACCACACCCGCACATCAGGATGCCGCAGGCCAGGATTGCGGCTGCACAAGTTGCGGTGGCCGGCTGCGGCGCATCGGTGCGGACGTCTCGCAGCATCTGGAGTACGTGCCCGCGCGCTTCAAGGTCATCCGCACCGTTCGCCCGAAGCTCGCGTGCACGAAGTGCCAGAGCATCTTCCAGGCTGCAGCGCCCAGCCGCCCGATCCCGCGTGGCGTGGCCGGCCCCGGCCTGCTGGCGCACGTCATGGTCTCCAAGTTCTGCGACCACCTTCCCTTGCATCGCCAGAGCCGTATCTATGCCCGCGAAGGCGTGGACATCGATTGCGGCACGATGGCCGGCTGGGTCGGCCAGGTCCACGCGCTGCTCGATCCACTGGTGGCAACGCTGGGCCGCTACACGCTGGCTGGCGGCAAGGTGCACGCCGACGACACACCGGTGAAGGTGCTGGCCCCTGGCGAAGGCAAGACCCGCACAGCCCGGCTGTGGGTGTACGTGCGCGATGACCGCCCCAGCGGCAACACGGCGCCGCCGGCGGCGTGGTATCGCTACACACCGGACCGCAAGGGCGAGCACCCAAGACGCCATCTGAAGGGCTTCGCCGGCATCCTGCAGGCTGATGCCTACGGTGGCTGGAGCGGGCTGTACGACAGTGGCAGGGTAAGCGAAGCAGCTTGCTGGGCTCATGCGCGACGGCCCTGGTGGGACCTGTACCGGGAGCGCCGAGACGACAGCGGCTTGGCGGCCCAGGCCTTGCGCCGCATCCAGGCGCTGTATGCAATCGAGACCGATGTGCGGGGCCGGCCACCCGAGATCAGGAAGCAGCAGCGTCAGGCGCGCGCCAGCCCGTTGCTGGCCGAGTTCCACGACTGGCTGCACGGCGTGCTCACCCGGGTGTCGGCCAAGTCGGAGCTGGCCAAGGCCGCGCGCTACAGCTTGGCGCGCTGGCAGGCACTGACGCGCTATGTGGATGACGGGCGCATCGAGATCGACAACTCGGCTGCCGAACGAGCGTTGCGCGGCGTGGCCGTCGGGAGGGGCAACTATCTGTTCATGGGCTCCAACGACGGCGGCGAGCGGGCGGCTTCGCTGTACAGCCTCGTGGAGACGGCCAAGTTGAACGGACTCGATCCGCAGGCGTATCTGCGCGAGGTGCTCACACGCATCGCCGAGCATCCGATCAACCGCATCGAGGAGTTACTGCCCTGGAACCTTGCACAGCGCCGCGACGCGCAGAGGCTGGCGGCGTGAGCACGCCCGGCGTCGATCCGCGACTGCTGGAAGTGCTGGGCCGCGCCAGCAGCCTGGAGTTGTTCCAACTCAGTGCCGTCATCGAGCGGCTACTGGCCGATCCCAAACGCATCCTGGCGGTGCGCAAGGACCTGCACCTGGGCCAGGTGGTGAGCTTCCTGGATTGGCGTGATGGCCAGATGCGCACTGGGACTGTGGTGGCAATGAAGGACACTCAGGTCACGATCCAGGAAGAACACACGCGGCGTGCCTGGACGCTGCCTTACACGGCCGTAGAGCCACCGCAGCCGAATACCCAAAGAGCAACGGCACCAGAGCCACAACCGCTTGCGCCACGAGCCAGCCGTAATGACTTCCGTTGCGGCGAGAAGGTGTCCTTCGAGGACAAGTACTTCAACACCGTCGTGGGCGTGATCGTGCGCATCAACCAGCGCACCGCAACCATCGACCCCGGCGATGGGACCACATGGCGCGTGGCCTTCGGTCTGCTGCGTCACGTCGTAGACATCTGAGCCGCTCCGCCGTCAAGCTGGGTGATGAGGGCACGCTTACCGATGACGAGCGCCGGGCGCAGCGCCAGCGGCTTGCCAAGCCGCTGTGGGAAGAGCTCAAACACTGGCTACAACTGGAGCGCCGGCTGGTAGCCGACGGCGGCCCGACGGCCAAGGCCATCGACTACGCGCTGGGGCATTGGGCCGCGCTGACGCGGCACTTGGACGACGGCGCGGTCGCCATCGACAACAACCACCTGGAGCGCCAAATCAAGCCGTGGGCGATGGGACGCAAGGCATGGATGTTCGTGGGCAGCGAACTGGCTGGCCAGCGCGCGGCCATCGTGATGAGCCTGGTGCAGTCGGCGCGCATGAACGGGCACGATCCCTGGGCCTACCTGCGCGACGTGCTGCAGCGCCTGCCGACGCAGCGCAGCAGTCGGATCGAGGAACTGCTGCCACACCGATGGCAGCCAGAATCCAGCGCGGCACCATGACCTTGCTCACACAGGCCGTGATGGTTCGGGCGAACATCGACGTCGACCGCATGAGCGCGCAGCAGAGGGTTGAGCTGGCTGACGAAATCTACGTCCAGCAACCGAACCTACTGGCCTCCATCCTCGTGTTGCCTCGCTACGGAGTCGACATGCTGCAGCTTGAGGTCCCGATCTATGTTCTGCTGGTCGCCTTCCAGGCCATGAAGCACTGCGGGCACGCCTTGCCGACAATCTCTGAAGACGTCCAGGAAACCTGTTTGCAGCGGCTGACTGCGACGATGAGGTTCACCGAGGGCGTGCCGCCAGACCTCGTCGAGCAGATGATCACGAAGTCCTGCGTCGAACACCCCGAGCGCTACCTGCTGGCGTTCGTGTACGGCTACCTCAGCGAGCACGACCTGCTGGCCGTGAGAACCGACGCCGAGAAATACCTGCTGCTGGCCGCCCTCAACCTCGTGGAGTGCGTGGCCTACATCGGAGCACAGCTGCAGTCCAAGTGAGCCGCGTTCGGCCGGTCAAGATGGTCGGACTGGACGCTCACGGCACTAACACCCCACGCGTACTTGAAGGACATCCTCGAGCGGTTGCCGACGCAGCCGGCCAGTCGTATCGAGGAGTTGTTGCCACATTGCTGGCAGCCAGCAGTGACCTCATGAGCTGCGCCCGTCGTCAAGACGGGATCACCGCGCGCTTACCGACCGAGGCCTCGACGACGCACACAACATCGCCAAGCTGTTGCCGTGGACATAAAAGGAGCCGCCCAAACGACGTGGGACGGCGAAGACTGCGGGCATCAGGGAGGAAAAACGCCACTACAGGGCAGTCGTCCTGATTATCCGTTGGCCGTCGCCCCTCCCATGCGCTGCACTTCATATCGCAAGAAGTCGCTGAGCCGCTTTGACTCAGCAATTTCATCGTGCGGCACCAGCAGGTAACGCCACTGCTTGCCACCGACCGTTGCCGCGTGGCTAGAAGCGTGCGAGCACCATCGAACGGCAGCGGCAGCCTTTGACTTCACCTCGTCCGAACTCAAGTCGTCCCGCTTCTTGGTTTCCACCATGAGGATCATTGAATCCGTCTCGGCCACGAAGTCAGGGATGTACTCCGGCTGCTCGCTACCCAGCTTGTAGTAAATCTGGAACTGCCCCTTGGCGGGCTTGAGCCACTTCAAGGCACCGCGTTCAAGGATGACCGCGAAGCGCCTCTCGGTGTCCGAGTCAAACTTTTGTAGCGGGTACAGGCATCGTGAGAACCCGCCAAACAACATCTGCTTGATCTTGCCCAGATCGGTAACCGTTTCGCGGTAGTTGTGTGCCGTCTGCCCGGCGACCGCCGTGTAGTTGCAGGGCTTGAGTTCTGTGAAACCTCGGCTGACCTGCACCTCGTAGTCAGTGGCCTCTTCCCAGAAGTGGGCCATCATCTCGGCCCTGATCAGGCGGGCCAGCTCTCCACCATAAATGTCGAACACTTCATGCAGCTCGTTTTCCGAGTAGTTCTGTGCCTTGTAGTGGGCTACAGCCTGACCGGCCAGGTCATAGAGCAACTCGGCCTGCGTGAAGTAGTCGATGTCGTCATAGTCGATTAGCTTCTTGACGATGTAGTCCTCGAAGCGCTGCTCCCTGATGCCCGCCTCGCGGCTCATGGTGAATTGATGGTTCGTGCGCAGCTCTTGGCCGACGATCTCCCGTTGACCCGGCTGGAAGTTGGGTAGTGAACCCAGCTTGAACGGGTGAAAGCCGGTGGTGACCTCTCCAGTGGGCACGACTGCTATTCGCGGAATGTCGATGGTTTGCTGCACCACTATTTCAGTGGTCTTGGACACAACGGCCGACAGATCAAGACCTGGTGCGGCATCGTCCACTTCAGCCAGCAACTCCCCCTGGGCAGGCTTCAGCCGCTCGGTCACTTCAGCCAGAATGACCGATTGCACCTCCGGGGTGAGCAGCGCATTGCTCGTCGGCACGAGGTCACGCCTCACCTCGTACTTGCCGATCACATCCATCACCATGCGCGCTGCTTGGCGCTCGCGCTCCGTGGTGAACACGGGCGCAGACGCTGTGGTCGGAGCCGACCCCACGCTGACAGGACTGGTGGCAACGGGCGGGGGCTCTGCAAGACCCAGCCGCGCCATTGCGCCTGAGCTGACCTGCACGCTCACCTTCTTGTCGTCAGCGCTTGGTGCCTCCAGGATCACCTGCTTCAGGCGGATCGGCGAGTCGCCTCGGTTCGCCTCGTCGATGATCTCTTGGAACTTGTCGTGGGCCACGATGTTCAAGCGGTCCACCGTAGCGACACCCGTGCGCTTGCCGTAGGGCAGGCGCAAGCCGCGACCAATGGATTGCTCGATCAGCGTGCGCGCGTTGGCCGCACGCAGGGGCACGATGGTATAGAGGTTCGTCACGTCCCAGCCCTCTTTGAGCATGTTGACGTGGATGACGATCTCGGTGGGTTCGTCCACGCTCTCAACCGCCAGGAGCTTGGAGATCATCTCCTCCTCTTCGGCCCCCGTGCGGCTGGAGTCCACCTGAATCACCTTGTCCGCATAGCGCCCTTCATAGAAGGCCGATGACTCAATCAGCGTCTTTAGCTGCGAGGCATGCGTGGTGTCCCGTGCGATCACCAGCATGAAGGGCTTGACCACCTTCACGCCGTTCTCTCGGGCATAGGTCAGCAGCTCGACCTTGGTGGTCTCGTGCAGGCGAACGCCATCTTCCAGCTTGATCTTTTCGATCTCTTCCGCGGAGTGCGCCTTGGCGTCGAAATTGCGCTGGGTCACGGCTGCAGGCTCTTTGACAAAGCCGTCTTCCATCGCCCGCGCCAGTGGGTAGTCCATCACCACGTTCTTGAACTGCACAGGGCCACGCGTGGATTCCACGAACGGGGTGGCCGTCACCTCAAGGCCAAACAAGGGCTTCAGTTCGTTGATGGAGCGCACGCCGGCACTGGCTCGGTAGCGGTGCGACTCGTCCATCAACAGCACTAGGTCGTCCAGGCTGGCCAGGTGGTTGAAGTAGCTATCTCCCAACACCTCCCGGATGCGCTTGATGCGGGGCTCCTTGCCGCCACGCACTTCGGAGTTGATCTTGGAGATGTTGAAGATGTTGATGCGCACGTCGTGCGCAAAGCCCATCGTCTGGTCCTGAACCACCGCACCGGTCTGGTCGTAGTTGTCGCCCGTGATGATCAAGGGCGGCTGCTGCGCAAACTCCGCGATCCCCTTGAAGACGTACTTGGGCGTGTTGCGCGTGAAGTCGGTGATCAGCTTATTGTAGATCGTCAGGTTGGGCGCCAGCACGAAGAAGTTGTTGATGCCGTGCGCCAGGTGCAGGTAGGCAATGAACGCGCCCATCAGCCGCGTCTTGCCCACGCCTGTGGCCAGTGAGAAGCACAGCGAGGGGAATTCGCGTTCAAAGTCTTCCAGCGTAGGGAATTCCGCCTTCAACGTGGCAAGGATGGTTGCCACATTTTGGTCATGGCCGAGCAACTCCGGCGCGGCCTCGATGGCGCGCACGAGCTTCGCAAGTGACTCCGCTTGTGGCGGGCGCAGAGACAGCCGGCCGGAGACGGCGTTCTGGACGCGTGAATTCATTCTTCGTTCTCCCCAAACAGGCCGCCTTGCCCCGCGTTCGTGGCGGCGGATTTCTTGGTTTTGCGTGCGGCAGCGCCGATTGCAGGCTCGGGCTCTTCGGCTGGCTCTGTCTTCTCCGCAATCGGCAGATTGGCGACGTTGAGGCTGTAATCATCGTGGCCCCACTCACAGCGAGCGAGAACCATCTTCGGAATCTTCTTCAGCGTCAGGTTTGGCCAACGCTCGGATGCCTTGGCTGCAGTGACACCGTGGAAAGCCGCACAGCAGACGAGCAGGCTCTGGTCGCTGCCGACTTCATCCGACAGCGCTTGCAGTTGTTCCGCCGACAGGTTTTGGGTCGTGACGTAGATGAAGTCCCGCTCACTGGAGTACCCGTGCTGCCACCACTGAACCTCCGATGGGGCGTAGGTGAAGCCTTCCAGCTTGGCGAGCGCTTCGGCCAACTGTGCGGCGTTGTATTCAGGGTTGATGACCGGATTGCCCCAGCGGTCATTGACGATCAGACTCGGTGCGAGCTTGTAATAGCGAAATCCTCCCCCACCCAACCAGTTTTCGCTGTCAGTAATACCACCGCTGTCTTCTCCGTCAATGAGCTTCTTCAGGCGCGGAATAACGTGAGTATGGCAATGCTCTCCAAGCTCTACCATAATCCAACGGCGGCCCATTTTGTGAGCGACTGCGCCAGTTGTGCCTGAACCAGCGAATGAATCAAGGACGAGGTCGCCGGAATTGGTGGCGATTTGAATCACACGGAAAAGCAGCCGCTCTGGCTTCGGAGTTGCGAATGCGCAATCAGCCCCAAAGAGAGTCTGGCTCTCCCTTTTGGCTTCATCAGTGTGTCCAGCCTCTTCATGCGGCCACCATGTCCACGGAACCACGCCCTCAATATCGGCAAGGTACTGCTTCCGAGAGGGAACTGCATTCCCGTCCTTGCCAAAGTAAATTAGATCGTTTTTGAGTAGTTCGAGATACTTTGACTCAATGACCTTCCAGCACGACCCGGTGGGTGGTTTGTGTTGCTTCCCATTCGGCGCAGTAATTGTGTACATCTGATTTGGCCGGTAGCCTTGTGCGGCGAGGGAAACTCCGCGCCACGGGCCTTTGGGGTCCGAATTAGGATTCTTATAGACCTTGCGCTGCTTATCCTCTAGCGGCAGTTTATTAAATTTAAATCGCGGGCTTGATTTGTCTTTCGCGTAGATCAACATGTGATCATGAGCATCGCCAATTGCGACACGATTCTCGCGCGAGTACCGCTTCTGCCAAACGACATTAGCCACGAAATTTTTGCGTCCAAAAATCTCGTCGCAAAGCACCTTTAGGTAATGAACCTCGTTATCATCAACTGTGATCCAAAGGGAGCCATCCTCTGCTAGTAATCGCTGGATGATCTCAAGTCGGTCGCGCATCAGTCCTAGCCATATGGAGTGCTCAAGCCCATCGTCGTAATGCTCGAAAGCACTACCCGTGTTATAGGGCGGGTCGATGAAGACGCACTTAACCTCCCCGGAAAACTCATGCTCTAGCGCCTTTAGTGCCAGCAGGTTGTCTCCGAAGATCAGCCGGTTATCGAAGATATCGCTCTCGGTCACGCGGTGCCGGGCGTGGTAGGACTTTTCCGGGTCTTCGAGCAGGATGCGCGGCTCCAGTTTGGGTCGCTTTTCTTTGCCAATCCAGGTTAGCTCTAATTTTTGTTTGCTCATGGTCTTGCTACCTTAATTCTTGTGGAGGCCAAGCTTCTCGAACAGCACGCGATTTCGGCGTGCTGCGTCCTTCAGAAGCTTGTCATAGGAAATGATTTCGACGTAGCCGTTGCCACCCGTGAGTGTCTTGAAATACCCTTCGCCATCAATAGACTCGTGATAGTTCATTCGCATCTCTCGCTTGAGGGATGGCGTCAAATCCGCTATCAAATAGCCAAAAAATCGAATGCCACGGGCGTTGATGGGTCTGCCATCCACATCATCGAGCTTGCTCTCCTGAATCTCGACAAACCGTTTGATGATTTGCTGTGCGGGGTCTGCTTGATAGTCGTCGCGACCGGGGCGCTTGAACTCGATCACTACAATCGCACCTGTGGAGTCCTCTTCTTCCCTAACACCGATAGGGGTGTCGTAGAAGAAGGCGCAAATATCGGGCTCCTTGCCGGACGTGTCTTCAAGCCCCTCGATCGATTTGAGCTTTTTGTCTGAGGTGAGTAGCGTGTGATAACAAAGCCGCTCGTCGATCACCCACAGGTTCTGCTGCTCAAAGAAAATATCCTTCGATGTGGCCCCCATGGGGAAGAGCATCTTGTGCAAGACTTTTTCAAGCGGGTATTTATTATCCGAGCGTCGTTTCTTCAGGCTCATCGATACTAAGTCAAGAATCGTCCGACGATGGGTGATGTACTTCGCAAGCTCAGCCTTGCCCAGCTCATTGGCCTGTTCGGCAAGTGTTTGGAAGCGTTCTGCGTATTGCTCAAACGATTCGCTCTCAAAATAGGTAGCCGCGTGGCGCAAATCCTTGCGAACACCGTCTTCAACGTCCCGTTTGACATGCAGGAGCGCCTCGTCCAGCTTCTCGTCCGACAAGCCAGGTTGAATCCGCTGCTCGATGATTTCTCGGTAGCGAGGGTGCGTCAGTGCCCTGTATTCCGGTGCCTGCTCGACGAACTTTTCGATCTGGACGCGCTTTTCTTCATTGGTTGATTTCAGGTCGCCAGTGAGCAAGGAGCGCAATGCGCCTGTGATGCCTTGGTTCAAGGCGCGGCGGGAAACCAGTGTCTGCTCCAGCTCGGGTTCTTCATCGCTCTGGAACGCGATCCGAGTGCGCTCCTGGTTAGCATGGTCGTCTAGGTACTCCCCGGTCACCAGCACGATGAGTGTGTACGGCGACTGGTCGTCATCCAGAAATTTCTCGGGCAGCTCCGGCAGCAGGTCTCGCAACTTCGTGGTGGTGACCTCTCGCCCGTTGGCGCACAGGTTCAGCTCATGGCGCGAGCGGCCATCACGGTGTCGATAGGCCTGCAAGGCGAACGTGTGGCCGGAAACATCGAAGAACTGCGCCTCAATGTGGGCCATCACCGTGGACTGGAACAGCGCGTGCAGGTCAATCGGCGCGTGGCCGGGTGATTCCAGCGTCATCGACGGGCAAGAGCGTGCCGCAAAGCGGATCAAGAAATGCGCGATCAAGCGCTCGGCAATCGTCTCGGGCTGTGTGGGCCACCCAGCGCGGAACTTCTCATCCATGCCGCGCAGAGAGGTCTGCGTGCCGCACTTCTCGGTGACCTCGGACGTGACATCCGCGCCCTTCAACTCATCTTCAATGCTGAAGTCGAACTCGCGAAGCAGCCCCTGGCCCTCACGCTTGAAGACACTGCGAATGCGGACGGACGAGAACACCTTCAGAAAGGTAAAGCGGCCGACACCTCGACCACCCAGCTTCACCTTCGACAGGGTGTGGGCCTCCTTGAAGGAGGCCAGGTTCTTGTCGTTGAAGCCAACGCCATCGTCGATGACATCGAAGCCATCAACGACAAGAGTCCCGTCTCCACCCTGGTGGGCGAGATCATTGGACGCTACCAGCCGGATACGAATCGAGTGGTTGCTGAAGCCGTCTTGATGCTCTTCGATGGCATCGACGGCGTTGGAAATGGCCTCGTAGAGAGGCATCATGGCCTTGGCCTGGGAAAGCTCCAGCCGGTCTACCAGACCTTTGATATTCGCTTGCACTATTGATGTCCTCCCTGGTCTTGCTGCGCCAAGGCAGTCATCAAACGGCCTTTCACGGATCGACAGTCCGCCTTGTTCTCAAAGACGCTGCGAGCCTGCTTGTTCCATTGAACTGCTTGAACCACGCTAACCAAGCGATCTGCCACCAAATCGATTTCGCGAGAGAGTGCCGTCAGTTCGTCTGCGTTGAGATTCAGCTCGACGCCGTTGTGCAAGAACAGCCGGATGAAGATCACGTGGAGGATCATCCAGGCACCGTGGCCGAGAACTTCTTTGGCCGGCAACGCGCCCTGGGGTAACCCTTGGGGATCGGCCTCGGCACTTGCGCGATCACGAACCTTGCCGATTACCGTGCGGCCGATCTGGGCAATGCGCCACATCTGCTTGGCGGTCAGAGAATCTGCGAACAGTCGCTCGTAGGACTGACGTAACGGATCGGTCGCAGGGACGAGACCCTCTCGTCCGAAGAGCCTCTTCTTGTCCGACTTCGCTGCGACCAGGTAGTCCTGCCAATCGTTCGTCGTAACGGTGCAGGCCAAATACGGTGCCAGCTCACGTGCACTGAAGCTGGTTGGCGAGGGCGGAAGATCGTCCTGCCCATGCTTGACGATGTACTCGATACCAGCCATCCGCAGCGTCTGCTGCCACATGGCTTGCCGCTCATCCAGAGCGGCGAAGTCTTCCAAGTCCACCGCGTTTTGACGGTTTCGAGATTGTGTCACCCGGTCGCCAAAGCCGTCCGGCGCGTTGTCCAGACACACGAATGTCGCCATCACCATGGCGGGATTCGCGTCGTAGTGCGCTATAGGCTCTTTAGCTATAGCACCAACGGTTTGAGCGCCGTTGATGATGGAAAGCCCTCTGACACGAAATCTCCCAGACTCCCGATGGGGGTCGCGGGGATGCTGCTCATTGATGGCCTCACAGAGGAACGTGACGCCGTTGTTGAAGTAGAAGAAATGCTGCGCTTCCTGTTGCAGGGTCTCCGTCAATCCAGCGTTGACGGTCGTCGTTCCCTTGAAGCGTCTGATGTTGCGGTCAACCAAGCGGTCTTCGTGCTGCACCCAAAGTTCTGCTAGCCGCTTGGCGTCCATGCGACCGTAGAACGCCCTGTAGGGCTCCTGGGTGTGACCGAAGTCCTTCAGCTCGATGTCGGCCTCAATCGCTTGGGCCGAGATGCCGTCCAAGTGGAGATCGTGAAGGGTGGTGAGCCCATAGGCGTGGCATCGCAGAAATCCGGGATTCGGCCCGTTGAACGCTCGCTCAAGATCGGAAAAGATGTCCCTCCGGTCATCGGAAACCGCCGTGCCGGAGTAGGCGAGTACCACCTTGACCTTGCAGATGCCGCTGTTCAAAGCAGCGGTGATTGCCGCGCTGCGGTTCTGAAGTGCGTTGTTGAAGCGGCCCCAGCGCCCCTGTATGAGATCAATCACGCCATCGCGGAACTTGGACACGTCCCCTAGTTCCGGTTCGCCGGAGCCTGACTCCTTGTACTTCGACTGGACCAGCCAAATAGTCTGATCATTGGCCACGAACACCGAATCGATGCCGTGATCCAGGCCGCCGTCGATGCTCGCGGCGACGGACTCTTCCAAGGTCGCGCCAGCGGCCTCATGCAACACAAATGCAGCGATGGCCTTGGACAGGAAATTGCTGCGGCGGGACTCCGGGCTTGTGCCCGTTCCCGTGATAAGTGTTGCGTAGTCGGCGTCCAACTTCTGGCACAGCAGGTCCAGTTCGAGCGGACGTATCGGTGCCGTCGCCATCAGATCAACTCCCATTCAACAGTGAACAGGGTCTGCTCCTGCACATCCTGCTGCAACTTGGCTTCCAACTGATTGATCAGCTCGTTGCGCTCAGATTCAATGGCATCTTGGCGATTGAAAAGCTCGCGGCGGAGCTTGGTGCGCTTGGCTTCCAGCTCCCGCTGCTGCTTCTGCCAGGAGAGCTTTTCTTCCAGTGTGGAGGCGCTGGCTGCCGTGCGGCGCACTTCCTTGATTTGCCGGTCGATCTCTTTGATCTCCTGTTCGATGCCCAGCTTCAGGTCATCAGCCCACGCATCGAGCTTCTGGACCTCCTGCTCAAAGTAACCCAGGTTGCGCTGATTGATTTCGCGCAAGACGGCGGATTTCCGCATCGCCAAGTCATCACTGAGAGGGGATACATCGAATCCAGCCAGTTCAGCGGGCTGTCCGTGCGCCGGCAAGCGCAGCAGCTTTTCAGGATCGTCTTCTGCGAGGGTCTGGCCGTCTGACGTGATAGCCGCCACCACTAGGCGCTGCTCTTGGTTGTCCAGGGCTTCAACAGTCACAAGCTTCAAGGTCAGCCAGCCAGTCTTGCCGCGATAGGGCTTGAGAGTACTGACTTGGGTGCCGTGTGCGTCGTAGTCAAAGACGAGCCGTGAGCCCGAAAGCTCATGGTTCTTCGCTTGCTTTGTTACCCACTCGGCGAGCGGATGACCGATTCGATAAAGGTGCGAGTCGCCAGAACGGCGAGGCAGCTCATAGCGGCCGAGTTCAACCGCATTCAAGGTAGTGGCTGGCAGGCGCTGAAGGACAAAACCGTCGTCGTCGAAGACGGCGCAGTCGGCCAGTTCGGCCTGAGTAAGGTCGAGCAGCATGCGTTCGTACTTGCTGCGGGCAGCTCGGCTATCCGCAGCTCTGACGCGCAGCTTGTCCTGGACTTCTTCGTCAAAGTTCTCCAGCAGAATTTGCCGGGTCTTGACCATGGCCTCATTGATCTCGCCAGACAAGTCGCGCTGCAACTGCTCGAAGCTGGACCTGATCGCATCCGGGTCACGGCAGTTTTGATAGATGTCCGCGATCCGCCGCTCAAAATCGACGCCAGAGCCGATGGCCCCAAGCACCTCGTCGCTGGCACCAAACACACCTTCAAAGAGCTGGAACTTCTGATCGAGCAGCTCATAGACCCTAGCGTCGGCTTCATTGCTGCGGTCCACGAAGTTGACTACCACCACGTCGAACTTCTGCCCATAACGGTGACAGCGACCGATGCGCTGTTCGATGCGTTGTGGGTTCCACGGCAGGTCATAGTTGATGACCAGCGAGCAGAACTGAAGGTTGATGCCCTCGGCACCTGCCTCGGTGGCGATCATCACCGTACCGTGCTCTTTGAAATGCTCCACCAGCGCGGCTCGTGTGTCGGCGGTCCTCGAACCCGTGATGCGATCCGTTCCCTCGTGGCGCTTGATCCAATCGGCATACACCGCTTGTGCGCGGGCATCACTATTCGTGCCGTTGAACAAGACGATGCCCTCGCCGTAGGGCGTGTCAGCCAAGAGCGAGAGAAGGTATTCCTGGGTGCGCTTAGATTCCGTGAAGATGATGGCCTTTTTTGCTGCGCCGAGCCGATCAAGTTCGGTGAATGCCTTGTCTAGGGCAGTCAGCAGTGCCGTCCCCTTCGCGTTCTCTCGGATGTTGGTCGCCAGTGTTTTGAAGTGCCGCAGTTCGGCAATTTCCTGGGCGACCGCATCACGCTGATTGGAGGGAAGCGACGCAGCGGAGCCCTCCGGCCCGTCCCATTCGTCAGCGGTTTCGTCGAGAGACTCGTAGTCGTCGTCAAGCACCTCGGCAAGATCGGGGATGTTCGACGACTCGTCGAGTTCACTCTGAAGCCGCTTGGCCATGGTCTCCAGCGCCCCCGCAATGGCGTGGGTCGATGAGGCCAGCAGCTTCCACAGTACCAAGGAAATCAGTTGCCGTTGGCCTTCCGGCAACGCCTTGAGGTTAGGCCGCCGGAGGTAGTCAGCGACAAGGTTGGACAGCTCTCGTTCCTCGTTCGAGGGAGAAAACTCTTCAACGATGGCCCGCCGTGCTGTGTAGGGCACGTACTGCTGAACCTGGCGGCGCAAAGTGCGTTTGCAGACGGTGGCAAGGCGGGCTCGCAGGGCTGCGAAAGCCTGTTCCCTCGGCTGTGCCGTGAACTGCGAGCGGAAGCTGTCGATGTCACCAAAAACGCGGTCATCGATCATGCTGACTAGGCCATAAAGCTCTAGCAGCGAGTTCTGCAAAGGCGTGGCCGTCAGCAACACTTTGGAATGCACATGGGCCAGAGCTTCTTTCAGCGTCTTGGCGATCACGTTGCTGGTCTTGTAGACATTGCGCAGGCGGTGCGCTTCATCGAGCACAACCAGGTCCCAATCAACCGCCTTGATGTCGGCCGCCTTCGCCTTTGCGAACTGGTAAGAGCAGATGACGGGGCCGGACGCCCCTTGAAACGGATTCTGGCGGCCCTGTTTGCGTAGGACGTTGAAGCTCTTGGCCTCTAGGAGGACGCCCTGCAGGTTGAACTTATCTTGCAGCTCCTGGTGCCATTGCTTGCGCAGGTTGGCGGGCACGACGATCAGGATGCGGCGGCGGCGCTCGGCCCAGCGCTGAGAGATCACCAGCCCGGCCTCAATGGTTTTGCCGAGCCCCACTTCGTCGGCCAGGATGACGCCGCGAGAAAGCGGGTTCGCGCAGGCGAACAAGGCAGCTTCAACCTGATGCGGGTTGAGGTCCACTTGCGAGTCCACCAGCGTGGATTTAAGCGATTCCACGGAGTCGCCGGCCGCGCGTCGGGTCAGCAGCCAGGCGTAATACAGGCTCTGATGCGGCGTCAGTTGCTGCTGAGTCATCGATAGCGTGCCTCCGTGTGACCTTTCGGCGAGGTGACGAGCCGTCTGCGTTGACGCGCGGTCACTCTGCCCCCGGGTTCTTGTTGATGCTTTCCGCAATCCAGCGGTCCAGCTCGGCCCGACGGAAGCGCCATGTCCCGCCTAACTTGAAGGCCGGAATCTCTCCCTTCTGAGCGAGCCGATACACAGTTCGCTTCCCAGCCTTGAGGTACGCAGCAACTTCGTCCAGCGTAAGGATTTCGCCTTCGGTTTCAGTCATAAGTCCGCCTTTGACAGTTGCCGCTGCTGTCATTTGTTTGCCAAGAGTGGCCAATTTTACCGCACCAAGCCGGGAACAGCCAGGAATGGACCCTGGGGCGGGAAGGTGCGAGAACGCCCCGGAAGGACTTGCACGACTCAAGGTGCTCAGCGTTAACAATGCGACACCATCGCCCCCGGCATAGCCTCCAGGAACTGTCCGTCAGCGACACCCCTCCACGTCGATGAGCGTGACTCCGGTTGCCGCCATCACCAAGGCTCGCACCTCGATGGCGTACACGATCAGCTCCGCGCCGTCGTCGAATTCCAGTCGCAGCATGTTCGTGTCGCTGGCGATGAACTCTGCGCGCAGCGCGCGGCAGATGTCGTGCAAAGCCGCCTGGTCAATCTCCCCGGTAAGCCTGGCCAAGTGGCCCATACTCGACTGAGCGGCCGGGATGTGCAGCACCTCAAGCCCGGAACCGGGCAGCAGGTCGCGAATACAGACCGGCGCACGGCGAGCGCGAAGCGTATCCGAGAGACGCAGGTGCTCAACGCAGGAATCAGGACAGCCATTGCAGATGCGATTACCGGGCAATCGGTCAACAAAGAGGTGAAGCGCAAGCTACCGTAACAGACGGATACGGTCAATCACGTCGACTGCTGACCAGCGCGAGGCCCTGAGAGACAGACCGCGGCGCTGGATGCTGGATGCTGGATGCTGGATGCTGGACACATGCATGGTACTGTATAAAATACCAGTATCCAGACACCAACCTCCAGGCGTCCGGTGATTCCATATGCGTGGAGGGAAAGGATCAAGCATGTTCAGGAACACCAAGCAAACATCCCCGACCGTGGCCTCCGTCGCCGGCAGAACGCTCGGAAACGCATCGGCCAGCGGCATCCAGCGCTCCCTCTCAGGATCTGCATTGCCACAAAGCGGCCGCGCCGCGCAGACCGGGGCAAAGACGGAAGACCGAGCCTCGCGCGCGCTGGACAACCCTCACGCGTCCAAGGTGACCAAGACGCTTGCCGGCAGCGTGGTGTCTCAGTCGAACAAGACACGTTAGGCCTTCACCCGCGGTCCCGCACGCCCTCCGCCGCGCACGGACGCGATGGCAATGCATGCGCCTGCATGGTGTGATCTGCCACCGGATGGGATTTGATCGGACGAACCATGGTCGGGCCGCATGACCGCATTCGCCGCCGATCCACCTCCAAGCCCCCAAGCCGCGACCTGACAGACCTGCCGCCCGTCGGGTGCGCGCGCTTTGCAAAATAGAATGCCCCCGGTGACTCTCGCGCACTCCATCCACCCCGACGACACACCTGCGCTGCGCAAGGAGCGAGGGGCCTTTTTCACGCCCGACGAGATCACCCGGTTCATCGCCCACTGGGCCATCCGCAAGCCTGACGACCTCGTGATGGAGCCCTCGGCAGGCGACGCCGCCTTCCTCGTCGCTGCCGTGGATCGCCTTCGCGAACTCGCACCGGGCTCCGATGCACAGCCCATCGTGGACGGTGTCGAGATCCATGCCCACAGTGCAAAGGTCGCCCGCCAGCGCGTGCTTGATGCGGGCGGCCAGGCCAATGTGAGGCACAGCGACTTCTTCGCGATCGAGCCCGAGCCGGTCTACGACGCGGTCATCGGCAACCCGCCGTACATCCGCTACCAGGATTTCTCGGGCGAATCCCGTGCGCGCTCGCGCGAAGCCGCCCTCCGGGGCGGCGTGTCGCTCACCGGCCTCGCTTCCAGCTGGGCCGCCTTCACCATCCACTCCGCGTTGTTCCTGGGGCAAGGCGGGCGCCTCGGGCTTGTGCTCCCGGCCGAGCTGCTCTCGGTGAACTACGCGGCGCCCGTGCGCCGCTTCCTCTTCGAGCGCTTTCGCGACGTGCAACTCGTGCTCTTTGCCGAGCAGGTGTTTCCCGAAGCCGAAGCGGATGTCGTGCTGCTGCTGGCCGACGGGTACCTTGAGGGCCCGGCCAACCACGCCACCATCCGACAAGCCAGGAACGCGGCAGAGCTCGCCTCTCTGGGCGTGGGACAAACCTGGACGCCCACGGACCCGGCTGCAAAGTGGACCTCTAGCCTCGTCGACCCCGATGCCGTCGAGCCGCTGCACAAGCTGCTGAAAGAAAGACACTTCACCCGTCTGGAGACATGGGGAGACACCACGCTCGGCATCGTCACGGGCAACAACAAATACTTCACGCTCTCGCCCCAGCGAGCCAAGGAGCTCGGCCTGCGCGACAAGGAACTGTTGCACCTCTCGCCGCCGGGGAGCTCGCACCTGCGTGGTCTCTCGCTTTCGAGCGACCTGCTCGCGAAACTGGGTCGAGAGGGGCAGGCCACCCTCCTCTTCTACCCGAGCACACCACCTTCGGCCAAGGCCGCTGCGTACATCGCAGATGGTCACCGGACTGGTGTCGATACGGCCTACAAGTGCCGCGTGCGCAAGACCTGGTACCAGGTGCCGCTGGTCCCCGCTGCCGACTTGCTGCTGACATGCATGAACGCAGACACGCCCAGGCTCACCGCCAATGAAGCGAAGGCGCGGCACCTCAATTCGGTGCACGGCGTCTTCCTCACAGCCAAGCACCGCGAGCTTGGCTGTGAGCTCCTGCCGCTGGCGAGTCTGAACTCGGTCACGTTGCTGCACGCGGAGATGGTCGGGCGCGCCTACGGGGGCGGCATCCTGAAGATCGAGCCCAAAGAAGCTGATGTCTGGGCCATGCCCTCGCCCGCGTTGGTTCTGGCCCGTGCAGAAGCGCTTCGCACCATCAGACAACAAGTCGCCAACCTGCTTGCCGATGGCAGGCTGCTCGATGCCGTAGCGCTCGTGGATCAGGCGCTCCTGGCGGACGTCGGTGACCTTTCTGCAGAACAAATCGCACATATCCGACAAGCGCGGGCAGAATTCGCGCGTCGTCGAACCTTGAGGGGGGCCAGTGGCCACTGAACTGAGCGCCAAGGCCAAAGCCTGGGTCATCTTTGATCGAATCGTTGCACGCGCCGCCCCCGACAACGTCCACAGCAATCCCTGGATTCGAGGCGCGAACGGGCAATTGCGCTTCGAGCCGGATTTCGAAACCCTGGCCCTGCTGCTGGGCGTTCCTCTTCACCTGAAGGCCGGCACCCAATCCGGCGTGCCGGCCCTGGCGCTCGACGTGTGGGTGAGCTACGAACTGCGACGCGCCGGCTTCGACACTGACCAGGTCTGGCCGCGGCCGGTTCACCCGCGCATCCTTCCGGCGCCCATCGCCAACCTGCTGAAGGCATTGCCTGCCGGGACCCGCAAAACCGTCGTGGACCGCATCGAGAGGGACGGTGTGATCGCGGGTGCGACATCGTCCAGCGGAATCATCCTCGGCAAGAACTACCTCAAGCAGGTGGACGTCGTGATCTCGGACTGGAGGACGGGTCCGGAACTGCTGATCTCGACCAAGCGCATGGACTCTTCCTATGGCAAGAATGCGCCCAATCGCATCGAGGAATCCTATGGCGACGCGAAGAACCTGCGGCTGCGACACCCCTTGGCCGCGCTGGGCTTCATGTTCGGCCTTCGCTCCGACATCCTCCAGAAGGAAGCTGCGACCGCGGAGTGGCTCTTTGACCTGCTCGCCAAGCTCGGGCGCGAGGACGACGCCTACCATGCGACCTGCCTGGTCCTGATGGAATACGGCAGCGACGAAGCGATCCCCGAGACGGGCGAAGAGCCTGCCGTGACGGCCCTGCCGGAACCCGGGCGCGAGGTCGAGGAGGAGAGCGTGCCAGCCCCCGCCCTCGATGCCATCGTCGACCAAGACATCGCGCAGTTGCCCAAAGTGAAGATCCTCAACAAGCAGATTCCGGAGGAACTTGCACCTGGCCGTTTTCTCGCAGCGATGGTCACACGGGTCCTCGGCGCTACCCCAGTCAACATGCACAAAGAGGCACGAAATCGGCGCCTTTCACCCGTGTTACGGTAGGTCTGCCACCTCCTCTCGGAGATTTTGGCCCCGCTTTACGCCAGATCAGCCGGCGCGTCGTCGGTCTCTTGTGCCACTGGCTCCGCTGTGATGGATGCTCGAAGTGCTATGACATCCCACAAGCAAGGTAGCGATGCAGTGCCGGGTCGCGCAGTACGATTTCGGCCGGTCCGAAGAGTGCGAGTGCACGGGCACTGGTGCCTCTCATCCGCTCTTGAAGGCGCCTGGGCTTGAGTTCGCTGACCTGCTCGACAGCCAATCCAGGCGCCGGGCGTTGCGCTGAGGAGGGGCATCGACATGTCAAATTCTTCCGGATTGATCGTGCGCCGATTCGGTGCGGCTTGCCTCTGCTTACTCTTTTCGGCCATGGGCTTTGCGCAGTCGCCGGCCATCGGGTGGTCGGACACGGCCGCGGGAACCACCTTGACGAGGACATGGGATGCACTGCGCAAGGCTGCCGCAGTTCAGCCGGAGATTGGGGCGGAGCTCGATGCGGCGCGCACTCGGCTGGCCCTTGTCTTCGTGCCCGGGATCCTCGGCTCCGAACTCACGGCGCCCGACGGGCAAAACATCTTCGGCCGCCTAGAGAACCCGGGCTCGCTCATTTCCCGTCTCGAGCTCCCGGAGCGGCTGGTGGACGAACAGGCTGAGTCCGGCGTGAAGGCAGCACTCTTGCGATCGATCGGTCCGATGGACTTCTATGGCGATGCCTTCTCGGCGATCGAGAAATGGGGCACCGCCAACGGCGTCCAAGTGCTGGCGTGCGGCTACGACTGGCGGCGAGACATCCGTTCCGGCGCCCGCGACCTCGACAGATGCATTTCCGGCTTGGAGGCAAAGTATTCCGATCTGGTGATCATCGCTCACAGCATGGGTGGCCTGGTAAGCTGGACATGGGCCGACAAGCACGCCCGCGGCGAATACGGACTCGGCCGTCGCGTGCTCCAGTTGACTGTGCTCGGGTCTCCCTTGCGCGGTAGCTGCGAGATCGTTCGGATGGTGCAAAGCGGCTACATCCAGCCCACCCGCGACGACCAGTTGCAGGTGCGAAGCACCTTGAAGGCGTTGACCTCCTGGACCGAGAAACTGGCCGACGCGTTTCAAAACGGTGTTGCCGCGCAATTCACGCAGGGCATCCGCCCGCTGTTGCTGAGCTGGCCGGGTGCCATCGAGCTCAGCCCGCCGCCGTCAGACAACGGGGACAACGTCTCCTGCGTGGGCGTTCCCGCAGGGAATGACCAGCCGGAGGGAACGCCAGGCACCAGCTACTACGACGTCGCGTTCTGGACTCTCCCCGCCGGCAAGCAAATGCTTCGCAAGGGCAACGACTCCGACAGCTATGCCCTTCCTGCCTCGTTGCCCAAGGTGCTCGCGAAAGCCCGTGAGTTTCGCTCGCAGTTCCAGCCTGCACCGCTCGGGTACCCTACTTGGCTGTACTTCTCACGCATCTGGAAAGTCCCTGATCAGGCTGGCTACCGGGCCCCCTACATCTCCGAGTACGACCAATGGGGGTCGACGTGGGGCGACGGACGCGTCCCCTACGCGAGTGCCATGAACCAACCGAGCCTCGGGACTTTCTCGCGGCGGATGGGTGTGGAGAGCGTGCACGGCAACCTCCCGGGCGACCCCAACTTCTTCGATGACTACTTCGGCAACCACCTGCCGCAGGCGCTCGCCGCCGTCTGGGTTTCCGATATCACTCGGGCAGCAACCTCCCGTCCCGACTGGATCGCCGCCATTGCAAGGGGCATGTCCAGCGGCCCGGACGCCGCGCAGGTACGCGCAGCCCTGGAGCCGCAAGGGATGGCCCAGAGGGAGTCTCGGCTGCTTCTTGGTGCTCTGGATTCCGTCGCCAACTTCAATGCACTTCTGTGCCAGAAGCGCGGTGACTGCGCTGCCACCTATTCGGCCGCCAAGGCCAAGGTTGCAGCGGCTCCGGCGGCGAACCGAAGTTCGGTCGCCTTGAAGCAATTCGGGGCCTCGGCACGCATCCTGGATCAAGGCAATCCTGATTTCGCCTTCGCAGAAGGCAATCGCGGCCTAGTCCTGGCTAAGCAACTTGACTGGAAGGCTGCCTCGACGAGCCTGACACGAGCCGAATCGGGCGTCAAGGAGCTGGAAGCCGTCAAGGAGCAGTTGTCAAAGTCCGAGGCCGAGTTCGCGAGCACGTTGCGCAGAAATCTTGGCAAGTCGCTCCTCGAATCAGGGCAATGCAGGGAGGCAGAGCCGTACCTTCGGGCGGCCGCCACCGGCTGGCCCTATGCCAAGGAGGCGTTAGCCAAGCCCTGCAACGATATCGAGTCGGGGCTGCAGTATTGCTTCGACCAAGGGGATTTCTGCCGGAGATCACGCTGACAAGGAGCCATCAGCACGAGTCCCGAGCGGCGATGACACCGTCGGCTCCGCCGGAGGCGGAAACGCGCTCGGCATGGATTTTCAATGACGCCCGGCCGGTTTGGAAGAAGCTAGAACCGGAAGCCAATGTGCCGCACAACGCCGCCCCGAGATAACCACACCATCCCAAAGCAAAATGTTCAGTCCCACCCCTCGTTTCGAGCAGCTGCTCAGCCTGCTTCGCCAGAGCCCCTTTCCTATCGACAGAGTGGTATCGACCAACGCTCTGTACCGGGATTTTCTGCGAACCTATCCTGTGGAAAAGCTCGCACACCTGACCGTTGATGAATACTGCATCGGTAAGGGCGATAACTCAAGTTTTAGTTGGTGGATCGAACGAGGACTCCAGCCCCTGCTGGGGAGGTATATGCCGGGAACCTCCAGGGGGCATCAGGTGCATTGGAGAAAGGACGGCACGCTGTACAAGAACCGCAAGCTGCGCGACCTTACCGATCAGGATGCCGTGGCGTACACAATGAAAATCCAACATGCCATTGCGAGCGCGGCACTGAGCGACCTCGCGTGGGTGGACGACGACGCGCAGGTCTATGCCCGCGCCAATTTAGAGAGCAAGCGAGTCATGATCGGCGAAGGGCGAAAACTTCGTCTGCTGAGTGTCTATCATCCGGACGACATCATTCCGATCTCATCCTCCGAACATATCCGCCACTTTTTGATCGAATTGGGCTATCCAGCGGCTCTGATTCCCTCGGTCAAGAAGCCTGTGGCACGTCTGATGTTGCTCAGAGAGGTGTACGAAGAGGCTCGAAGGCAGATTTCGAAATTAACCGTCCATGGCTTCATGCAAGCACTGTACAGCGCCGAGCTCGGTTTGGCGCCTACAAAGGAGACAGTAGCCGAAGACGCGAACACACTCGAAATGGACTTGGATGCCAGCGAGGACATCGAAGATCTCAACTACAGCGAAGCTCCAACATCGATTAACACGATTCTTCAGGGCCCTCCTGGGACCGGAAAGACCCATGCCACGATCGACGAAGCATTGCGCATCCTGGATCCGGAGTTCCTCGACAAAAACGCAGAAGATCGCGGTGTACTCAAGGAGCGATACGACGAACTCGCGGAAGCCAAGCGGATTCGCTTCATAACCTTTCACCAAAGCTTCAGCTACGAGGACTTCGTGGAGGGTATCCGGCCCGATACGGACAATTCCGACGCTGGGCAAATCCGATATGTGGTGGAGCCGGGGATCTTTCGGCAAATTTGCGAGGCCGCGTCGAGCGCTCCCAAGCAGGATGTGCAACTCGGCGTTAGCGCCAGCCCGCGGGTGTGGAAGATTTCAATCGATGGGACTGGGCAAAGCCCTACACGCCAGTATTGCTTTGCCCACGGTGAAGCTCGCATTGGTTGGGGGCATGTTGGAGACCTGCGCAAGGCCGACTTGACGGATCCTGACTTCAAACTCGGATCGAATGATCGCAGCACACTGGGTGACTTCTCGCAGAACATCCAGCCCGGCGACATTGTGCTTTGCATCGGAAGCGCGACGGACGTCGCTGCAGTCGGTGTGATTCAGGGGGTGCGTATTCCAGCCGGACTTGGTCACCCGTTCCAGTTTGAACTGGTCACCTGTTCCGGTTTGAACTGGTCACCTGTTCCATTCGACCTAGTCACCCGTTCCAGCGGACTTGGTCACCTGTTCCAGCGGACTTGGTCACCTGTTCCAGCGGACCTAGTCATCCGTTCCGGTGGACCTAGTCACCCGTTCCAGCCGATGTGGTCACCCCTTCCGATCTGAACTGGTCATCCGTTCCAGTCCGACCTCGCCACCTGTTCCGGCTTGACCTGAGCATCGGTTCCAAGCTGACCTGAGCAACCGTACCGGCTGAGTTGAGCGCACATACCGGTTCGTCTCAAGCAGCCAGCGCCCCTTTGGGAAGGAGCGCGAGCAGTCACGATCATCGGCTACTAGGTTTCCTCGCGCTTCTTTCGCCCTTGATACTTCCGGAGCGACTCGCCCTTCAACTGCATGCGATGTGCCTGATGTCCATTGCGATCACGTAGTACATGTACACGTGCAGCGGGTCAACTTGGGCTTGAAGGACTCGATTCACATGGTCCTCGACGGCCGCCGGCATCTGGTTGAAAGCCAAGGCTTTCGCGCGCTTTTTCGGATCAGCGCCTCGATAGGAGTCGCGCTTGGTGTGAACGGGGTATTTGACCATCGAGGAAATCTACCCGACAAGGAAGGGGCCCTCAATGTATCGAACCACCGCCATGGCCCTGAGGCGGGCACCCCGCTCCCTGCGCCGATTGAAAGCCAGGCGGCATATCAGCGCCGACTTCCCTGGAGCAACCACCGCGGCACTCCACGGGGGCGCCGGCAGTCAACACGAAACTCAGCGCCTGCATTCGCAGGCGTTTGCCGTCACTTGTGCAGGTGACAGCTGCGTGCCGCGGCAGCGCAGTTCGTCCGCATGCGCTTCAATGCTGAACGGTCAACCGCGCGATGAAGGGCAAGCTTCCTGCGCCGACTGCCTTCGGGGCGATCTTCACTGCGCCACCAGTCACCCGCACGCCCGGAATTGCACGCTGCAAATCACCGCAGATCGCTTCGCTCACGCTGTTGGGCATGGCCGCCGAAACGATGATCGATCGAATGTCGACGAACTGGGCAAGGGAGCGGGTCGACTGCTTCAGAATTCCGACGCACTCGCTCCTCCAGCGGTCGAGCGAATCGCCCAGATCGCGCCAGTCGTCGCCGCGCTCGGGGTCAAAGGACGAGCCGTCCACGCGAGCGACTTTCCTTTGAAGGCTCAGCAGCCCGGCGTCGAAACTGGCAGGGGAAATCGAGTAGTTGCCCGTGTACACGTGGTTGTTCAACACCAGCCGGCTGTGCAGCATTTCGCCAATGAAGAAGAACAGGTGGTCGCTGATCGTTTTCGTGGCGCCGAACATCATTTCCGCGCCTGCGGCACATGTGATGTCGTTCTGGACGAACACTGGTAACTTGAAGGCTTGCTCCAACTCGCCTTGCAGGCTCAGTTCCTCTACGGTCGGCACATGCGGTGCGGAGAGCGCACGTCCGTCTTCCGGCAGAGCCAGGCCGATGCCTGCGACCCGTGTGCGGGCCGCGGGCGTCAGCACTTCCAACGCCGAGCCAACCGCGTCGTGTATCGCCTCGCGCAGCGCATCCTTGCTCAGATCGGCGTGCGACACCTTGGCCTGGAAGCGGACGACTCCCAGGAAATCGATCAGAACGACTTGCGTATCCAGATCGCCCAGGTCAATGCCGACGGAAAAGGCTCCGTCCGGGTTGAGCAACACCGGAATGGTCGGAGGGCCGACCCGGCCTCTCAATGCCTCGCCATGCGAGAGCAGGCCCTCGTGCTCAAGGGAGCGCACGATCACCGACACCGTCTGGGCCGAGAGCTTGGTGCGCGCTCCGATCTCCAGGCGTGAAATGCCCTCGTTTTGCAGCAGCAAGGACAGCACGACGCGCTCGTTGTAGCTGCGGACCCGTTCCGGATTAAGTCCGTCGGTCCGGTCAGCGATGCGCAGTTGTTTGGGCGGGGCAAACCGCATGTCTGGCACGTTGAAACTCCTTCAGGCGTCGGGCCAGCCGATGGCTTCGACCTCTTGAGCCAGCGCAAGGCCCAGCGCGTGCTGGGCTTCGGCCCCCAAATGAAAGCCGTCGTCCTCGTGGCATTGCGCCACCGATCCTGCATCAAAGAAGTGGCACTCCAGGGAGTCCGCGATCATCTCGAACTCCAGCGCTAGGTGAAGCGATTTTTCGGGCGCGCCGGCAAAGACCGAATTCCATTCCCGCAGATCGGCGAGCATGGGCGGTGGCGCGACGATCATGATCTCGGGCTGAGATCCGCCGGGCCCCGCGGCGAGCTCGCGTATGTCGTGGACAAGCACGCCAATGCCCATGGCGACCTCGGACGGTGGCTGACTGAACCGCGCCTTCAGATCGTTCGTGCCCAGCATCACGATGATCAGATCGAGGGGCGCGTGGCTTTGCACGCAGGGCGTCAGGTACAGGCGGCCTGACTTGTGTGCTCCCTCGATCGGGTCCTCACGCACGGTCGTGCGGCCGCTGAGCCCCTCCTCAATCACCAACCACGATGGCCCGAGGGCGTTGCGCATGACGCCTGGCCATCTTTGATCGGGTCCGAAGCGGTCAACAGGACCTTTTCCCGGGATTTGTCCGTGGGTATTGGAGTCGCCGAAGCAAAGAACGGTGCGCATGGTGTGGGCCGCTCGGCCCCAAGAGGCCGGCATGCGGGCTTTCTGAAAGCGGGGTTCGATCTTAGCCGGACCTCGCCCCCCGCTGCGGCTCGCCCCAGAGCGGTAATTTGGCCAGAATGGTGATTGGTTATTCAAGGGTTCTGACTAATTAGAGAGGTTGTAGGCAGGACTCTCCTAGGGGATGGCCGATCTTTTCTACCCCTCACCGACATGAGTGTCAATAGATAATCTACGAAGTTGATTAATTGTCCGGCCGACATACGATTCGGGCCAGCAGTCGACAAGGTGAAGGCTGCCAACCCTGGAGACACGAACAAAATGTCCAAATTCAAGCTTGCAGTGAGCGCCCGTGGCGCGTTGTTGGCCGTCGGCTTGATGGCCGCGGCCCTGGGCGTCCACGCACAGGACGTCAAACTGATGGACGGCGTCACCCCTCGTCCGGGTGACACCCGTACGACCAAGCCCAACGAGTTCAAGAAGAACGGGCCGTGGAAGATCGGCATGAGCCATTTCGGTGTCAATGCGAACACCTGGACCGTGCAGATGGCCCATGAGGCAGAGAACGCGGCCAAGAAGGACCCGCGTGTCAGCAAGTTCATCCTGCTGGATGCCAATATCAACCAGTCCAAGCAGGTTGCCGATATCGAGGACCTGATCGCGCAGAAGGTCGACGCGATCATCGTGACCCCGCTGACACCCACTTCCGCAGACGCTGGTATCAAGAAGGCCATCGCGGCAGGCATCCCGGTGATCGTGCACACGGGGCTGACCGAAACGGATTCCTACACGGTCGATATCCAGGGCGGCGGCGAGCACTTCGGCAAGGTCATGGGGGACTTCCTCGTGAAGAAGCTGGGCGGCAAGGGCAGCATCTGGGTGCTGCGCGGGCTGCCGGCGCACCCCGAGGACATCAATCGCTACAAGGGCTTGCAGAAGGCGCTTGAGGGCACGCAGATCAAGATCGTCGCCGAGGACCACGGCAAGTGGCAGTACGACAACGGCAAGAAGGTCTGCGAGACGTTCTACCTGAACAACCCCAAGGTCGATGGGATCTGGTCCTCCGGCGCGGACATGACGCGCGCTTGCATTGACGTGTTCAAGCAGTTTGGCGCCAAGGTGCCTCCGATCACCGGCGAAGGCAACAACGGCTTCTTCGGCCAATGGATCAGCACCGGCATCGACTCGGTGTCGGCCGAGTACAGCCCCGCCCAAGGCGCGGCAGGCGTTCGTGCCGCGACGGCCTTGCTCGACGGCAAGGTCCTGAACAAGCGCTACGTCTATGACCCGGAAGGCTGGGACCTGGCCAAGGTCAAGAAGTACTACCGGTCCGACCTGTCGGCGAACGTGTGGTGGCCCACCGAGCTGCCGGAATCCGACCTCCAGAAGTACTACGGCACCAAGAAGTGATCGCAACGGGAGGGCTCGCACTCTCCCGGCGTCTTTCCTATGACTCCCTTGATCTCGATGACAGGCGTGTCGAAGGCCTACGGCAACACCGTCGCCCTCGACAACGTCTCGCTGGAACTCTTGCCCGGTCAGGTGCATGGCCTGATGGGCGAAAACGGAGCGGGTAAATCCACTCTGATGAAGATCCTCGCCGGGGTGGTTCACCCCGACGCAGGAGCTGTGCTGAAAAACGGGACCCCCGTCCAACTGCGCAATCCGCGCGAGGCGCTGGAGTGCGGCATTTCCACCGTGTTCCAGGAGCTTTCGCTGCTCCCGAATCTCTCCATTGCCGAGAACATGTTCTTGGGCAAGGAGCCGGTTTCCGCAGTGCGCGGGCTGGACCGCCGCGCCATGGAACAGCGCACCGCGGCGGCGCTTGGCGAGTTGGGCCTGCGTCTTTCCCCCTCGACGCTGGTCTCGCGCCTCACGGTCGCCGAACAGCAGTTCGTCGAGATCGCACGCGGCATCAGCGCCAACGCGGATGTCGTGATCCTTGACGAGCCCACCGCCGCTTTGAATGCGGCGGACGTCGGCGTTCTCAAGCGGCATATCGCACGCCTGAAGGCCGATGGCAAGGCGATCGTCTACATCTCCCATCGGATGGAGGAGATCTTCGAGATCTGTGATGCCGTCACGGTGCTGAAGGACGGACGCAAGGTCGGCTCGCGCAGCATCGACGAGCTCACGCCTCAATCGCTGATCGCGATGATGGTGGGGCGGGAGATCGGCGACCTTTTCCCGCCACGCGCTGCTTCTATGGGATCGAAGCCCGTCCTGCGGCTTCAGGGGCTGCAGCTCTCGGAATCGTCGCAGCCTATCGACTTGACGCTCCATGCGGGCGAGATCGTCGCGCTGGCCGGCCTGGAGGGCCAAGGGCAACGTGAGATCGTGCGTTCCATCATCGGGCGCCATCAGCCGCAAACCGGCGAGATGACGATCCGTGGCAGGCGCATTGCGCTGCCGGTCGGCGAGGTCGGCGGCGTGCGAAAGCTTCAGGCTCTGGGTGTCGCCTTCGTTCCCGAGGATCGGAAGGACGAGGGCCTGTTCCTGGGCCTGTCGGTCGACCACAACCTGGCGATCGGGCTGCAGGCGGCTCGTGCGGCGTTCAAGCCGCAGGGCAACTTCCGCGACAAGGTCGAGGAGATCGTGCGTCGCATGGCCATCAAGGCGCGAACCATCGCCATGCCCGTGGGCGCGCTTTCCGGCGGCAACCAGCAAAAGGCCCTGTTGGGGCGGTACCTGCTGCTCGGTGCCGAGATCCTTCTGATCGAGGAGCCCACGCGCGGCGTGGACGTCGGCGCGAAGCTCGAAATCTATCGGCTGCTGCGCGAATTCGTGGAGCGCGGCGGTGCCGTGCTGGTGCTCTCGCGCGAGACCGTCGAGCTGATCGGTATCTCCGACCGCATGTACGTGATCCACGGGCAGCGGGTCGTGCGAGAGATGAGAGGTGCGGACGCCACCGAGCACGACATCGTGGATGCCGCCATGACAACTCAGCGATCTACCACCAAGTCCCCGAAGGAGCCCGCATATGCATAACGCCCAATACCTGCGGTCGCTGCTCACGGGTCAGAACTCGCGCCAGGGCCTCTGGATCCTGCCGCTGCTGATGGCGCTTGCGCTGTCCGTCTGGATCGCGACGCGTCAGCCGACCTTCATCGACAGCCAGAACCTGCTCAACCTCGTGGCGCAGGCCGTCCCGCTCCTGGTCGCGGCCCTTGGCCAACTGGTCGTCGTGCTGATCGGTGGCCTTGACCTGTCGGTCGGCGCGGTGATCAGCCTGACCACTGCCATCCTGGCCAGCGGCGCGCCGGCGTATGTGGTCATTCCTGGCCTCTTCCTGGCGGCAGCGGTGATCGGACTGGTCAACGGCCTGACGATCGCCCGGCTCAACGTCCATCCGATCATCGCCACCCTTTCCACGGCCAGTGTCGTGCAGGGCGTGACCTTGCTCATCCGCCCGGTGGCGGGCGGGGAGATTCCGGCTGTCGTGACGCAAATGGTGGGCGGCAGCGTGCTGGGCGTGCCCATGCCGGTGGTGTGGACCGTTGGCGCGGTCGCCCTGGGCTGGAAGCTGGTGCATGCCTCGCGTTTCGGGTTGCATCTGTTCGCCGTCGGCGGCGGAGCGGCCGTGGCGAGTTCGTATGGCATCCGGGTCGAGCGGATCACGATTTCCGCGTACGTCCTGTCGGCCCTGTTCGCCGCCGCCGCCGGCATGGTGGTGGCGGGACGGGTCGCCTCGGGCGATCCCAACATCGGGGCGCTGTTCGCGATCGAGTCGATCACCGCAGTCGCGCTCGGTGGAGTGCAGCTGGCCGGCGGCATTGGCAGCGTGATCGGGGCCTTCACTGGCGCGGCGTTCCTTGCCCTTTTGAACAACGGCATGAACCTGGAAAACATCTCGGCGTTCATCCAGACCGTCATCAAGGGCCTCATCCTGCTAGCGGTCGTCGCCATGCAGCCGCGCAAGACCATCGGACTCTGACCATGACATCCATTTCTCCTTCCGCCGTGCTTGGTCGTGTCACGAAGTGGCCGCCGGCGTACTTCGTGTTCGTGGCACTGCTCATCGCTTTGTGGGCCACGCGGCCCCAGCTGATGAACATCAACATCATGGGCACATTCATCCGGCAGGTTGCGCCGCTGGGCATCGTGGTGCTCGGCCAGCTTCTGGTCATGAACGCGCGCTCCATCGACCTTTCCGCTGGCGGCGTCATCCTCGTGGTGAACTACATCCTGTCGTCCGGTAGCCTGGGCGACGCAGGCATTCCAACCATGGTCGCCGCGGCCTTGGCCACGGGCATTGCAGTTGGGCTGTTCAACGGCCTGATGATCGGAAAACGGCGCCTGTCCGCAGTGGTCGTGACACTGGCCGTCAATGTCGCGCTGATGGGCATCGTCGAGTACCTGGCCAACGGCAAGCCGCCGGGCAACGTGCCCGACGTGATTCGCGAACTGTATGAGACGCGCCCGGTGGGCATTCCAGCGCCCATCCTGTTCTGGGCCGCGCTGGCGGTGCTGATGTCCGCGGTGCTCTCGCGGCTGGTGTTCGGTCGCTGGATCGCCTCCATCGGAGAGAACCCTACCGCTGCTCACTACTCTGGCGTGCCGGTACAGCGCTCGGTGGTTATGGCGCACGTCATCGCCGGCATCCTGGCTTCCGTGGCTGGCCTCGTGCAGACCGCCTCCATCGCCGTCGGCAGCATCCGCTTCGGCCCAGAGCTGGTCATGAATTCCATCGCCGCGACGATTCTGGGCGGTGTGATCTTCGGCAAGGGCACCGGAGGGGTTCTCGGCCCCTTCGTTGGCGTCCTGTGCTTTTCCCTGTTGTTCGTGCTGATGACGGTGCTGGGTGTCCGCGAGGACGGCAAGTTGGTCGCTCAAGGGCTGATCATCATGCTCGCGGCCATCGTCTACGGCATCCGAACGAGCAAATCCTGATTCCATCGCAAGGAGAGATCTATGACGACGACGAACGACATCGTCGAGGGCGGCAAGCCGTTCCTGTTCGAAGGCAACGAAGTCGGTGTGCTGCTGTCGCACGGCTTCACCGGGACCACCTCGGGCATGTGGCCACTGGGTGAGTACCTGCACCGCGAGGAGGGCTGGACCATCCTGGCGCCACGGCTCAAGGGGCATGGCGAAACACCGGAAGCCATGTCCCGCACAAGCGCGGAAGACTGGATCCGCTCCCTCGAGGAAGGACTGCAGACGCTGCAATCTCATTGCAAGCACGTGTTCATGGCGGGCCTGTCCATGGGCGGATGCCTGACCATGTACCTGGCAGCCAAGTACCCGGATACCTTCAGGGCAGTTGCCCCCATCAACGCCTGCCTGGACTTCGGCGCCCCGGACTTTGCTGCCTGGGCTTTCGAAGCCGACGCTCCCCTGACGATCAAGGGTGTCGGCAACGACGTGAAGGATCCCGACGTCAAGGAGCTCGCCTATCCCGAGGTCCCTGTGCGATGCATTCGGGAGATCTACGGCCTGATGGCGGTCACGCGCGACATGCTGCCGCGTGTGACCGCGCCGACCCTGGTGCTCGTATCGCCCGAGGATCATGTCGTCCCGCCCGCGAACTCCTACGAGATCCTGCAGAAGGTCAAGTCCACCAACCGCGAAATGGTGCTGCTGAAGAACTCGTATCACGTGGCGACGATCGACTTCGACAAGCACATCATCAACGAGTCGGTGCGCCGATTCTTCAAACAGGCGCTGCAAGGTTGATGCGACACATCCTTGCTCTCGATCAGGGGACGACGAGTTCCCGGGCGATCGTCTTCGATGAGACCGGCAACCCCGTGGCGGTTGCCCAAAAGGAGTTCACCCAGATCTTCCCGCAGCCCGGCTGGGTCGAGCACGACCCGCGGGAGATCTGGGCGACGCAGCACGCCGTCGCGCTGGAAGCCCTGCACCGCTTGAAGGAGTTGCGCGGTGCGACGTCTACCCATGGCCTCGTTTCCGCCTTGGCGATCACCAACCAGAGGGAAACCATCGTCGTTTGGGATCGCAAGACCGGCCAGCCGATCGCGAACGCGATCGTGTGGCAGGACCACCGAACCACGGTGCAGTGCGATGACCTGGTCGCGCGCGGATTCGAGGAGCACATCAGGACCAAGACGGGGCTCCTGCTCGACGCCTATTTCTCCGCGACCAAGATCCGCTGGATCCTCGACTCCGTGCCCGGGGCACAGGCGCGTGCCGAAGCCGGGGAGCTCGCCTGCGGGACGATCGACAGCTGGCTGGTGTGGAACCTGAGCGACGGTGCCGCGCACATCACCGACGTCAGCAATGCGTCGCGCACCATGCTGTTCAACATCCAAAGCCTCGACTGGGACCAGGAGCTGCTGACGCTCTTTCGCATCCCGCGCTCGATGCTGCCGCGGGTTGTCAAGTCGAGCGGCATCGTGGCGGAGACCGCCTCGTTCGTGCTCGGCGTGCCGATTCCCATTGCCGGGATTGCGGGAGACCAGCAGGCCGCCACGTTCGGCCAGGCGTGCTTTGAGCCGGGGATGGCGAAGAACACCTATGGAACAGGCTGCTTCATGTTGATGAACACCGGGGCGACGCCGGTGACGAGCCAGAACCGACTGCTCACGACGATCGGCTGGCTTGGAAATGCGAAGGACGCGGCCCCCACGTACTGCCTGGAAGGCGCCGTCTTCATGGCTGGGGCCACCGTGCAATGGCTGCGAGACGGCCTGCAGATCATCCAGGCGTCTGCAGAGGTCGAATCCCTGGCCGCGCAGGTGAACGACTCCGGTGACGTCTACCTCGTACCCGCATTTTCGGGGCTGGGCGCACCTTACTGGGATGGACATGCGCGCGGTACGCTCGTCGGCATGAGCCGCGGCACGACCCGTGCTCACCTTGCCCGCGCGGCCCTCGAGGCGATCGCATTGCAGACCGCCGACGTGTTCGAGGCGATGTCCAACGACGCGCGCATCGCGTTGCGTGAGCTTCGCGTGGATGGCGGTGCCTCCCGCAACAACATGCTCATGCAACTGCAGGCGGACTTCCTGGGCGCGCCGGTCGTGCGCCCTCAGGTGACGGAGACCACGGCACTGGGGGCTGCTTACCTCGCTGGCCTGGCGACGGGCGTGTGGCGCAGCGTCGAGGAATTGACTTCCTTGTGGAAGGTGGACCGGCGATTCGAGCCGGAATATACCGGTGATCGCCGGGAAGAAAAGCTGCAGCGCTGGCGCAAGGCCGTCGAGCGGGCTCGCGCATGGACGGAATAGCAATGACTTTGAAGGAAACAACCCGGCGTGAAGAGCTGCTGGGGCGGCTGGCGTCTTCGACTGTCTGGGACGTGGCCATCATCGGAGGCGGAGCGACCGGCCTCGGTGTCGCGCTCGACGCCGCTTCGCGCGGCCACTCCGTCGTTCTGGTCGAGGCTCGTGACTTCGCCAAGGGCACCTCGTCGCGCGCGACCAAACTGCTGCACGGTGGCGTGCGCTACCTTGCTCAAGGCAACGTCCGGCTGGTGTATGAGGCGCTGGCAGAGCGCGCGGTGATTTTGCGCAATGCGCCGCACCTGGCGAAACGCCTGCCATTTGTCATTCCTGCCTACCGGCGTTGGGATCGCTTCTTCTACGGCCTGGGCCTGACCGCGTACGGGTTTCTCGCCGGCAGGCGCAGCCTGGGCCGAACGCAGTGGCTGAGTGCCGAAGAGACCCTGCGCGCGCTGCCCACGGTGCGCCAGGAAGGACTCGTCGGCGGCATCCGCTACTGGGATGCCCAGTTCGATGATGCGCGCCTCGCTCTGGCGCTGGCGCGGACCGCCGCACAGCAAGGCGCCGTGGTCCTGAACTACTGCGCGGTGGGTGATCTGTTGCACGAGGGCGGGCGCATCGCGGGTTTCGCATGCACGGATCAGGAAACCGGCAAGCGCTACGACGTGCGAGCGCGCTGCGTCGTCAACGCCACCGGCGTGTGGGCAGACACGATGCGCAAGGCCGATGCACCGTCTGGCGCAGATGCCTTCAAGGACCGCGTGCAGCCCAGTCGCGGCACGCACCTGGTGCTGGACTCGAAGTTCCTGCCTTCGCAGGAGGCACTGATGGTGCCGAAGACCTCCGATGGCCGGGTCCTGTTCGCCATTCCCTGGCAAGGCAAGCTTCTCGCAGGCACCACGGACGTGCCCACGCCCACGGCCGATGCCGATCCACAGGCGACCAAGGATGAGATCGGATTCATCCTCAAGGAACTCGGGCAGTTCCTGGATCCCAAGCCCACACGTGATGACGTCCTGAGCATCTGGGCAGGCCTGCGTCCGCTGGTGCGCCCCGACTCCAACGAAACGGCGACCAAGAAGATAAGCCGCGAACACGACATCCTCGTGAGCGCGACGGGGCTGGTGACAGTGACCGGCGGAAAGTGGACCACTTATCGGGTGATTGCGAGCGATACCCTCGATGCTTGCTACGAACATGGATTGCTCGACAAATCCAAAGACTGCCGCACCGAGGAACTGAGGCTCGTCGGCGCCACCGACCAGCTCCCGTCGGGAGCGTTGTTGCGGTACGGCGCAGAAGCGGGCCTTGTGCAGCAGATGCCTGGTGCTCACACAGAGCTTTGCCCGGGACTGACCGAAGCCATGGTGCGGTTCGCGGCGCGGCACGAGTTCGCACGCACGGTCGACGACGTCCTGGCGCGCCGGGTCCGACTGCTGTTCCTGGACGCACGGTTGGCCTCGCGCTGCGCGAACCGCGTGGCGGAGATCCTGCGCGAAGAAGTTTCAAGCGATCCGGCCTTGAGTGAATTCCAGAAGCTTGCGACCCAATACGCCCGCGCGGCCTAGCAGCGCACTCATCAACGGAGAAGAAATGACAAAACGGATCATGTGTTTTGGCGACTCGCTGACTTGGGGTTGGAAGCCCACCCTTGCGGGCGTTCCGGTCGAACGATATCGCAAGGAGGAGCGCTGGACGGGCGTGCTGGCTGGCAAGCTGGGCGACGGTTTTGAGATCATCGAAGAAGGGTTGAGCGGCCGCACCACGAACGTTGACGACCCGCTGGATCCGCGCCTGAACGGTGCGATGTATCTTCCTTCCGCGCTGGCATCGCACTTGCCGCTGGACTTGGTGGTTTTGATGCTGGGCACCAACGACACGAAGGCCTATTTCAATCGAACCCCATTTGAGATCGCTGCCGGCATCTCGAAGCTGGTGGGGCAAATCGCCTTCTCCATGGGGGGCGTCGGCACCGCATATCCGGCGCCGAAAGTCCTGCTGGTGGCTCCACCGCCATTGGCCGCGGAGATGCCGAGCCCATGGTTCGATGAACTGTTCAATGGCGGCCGTACCAAGACGCTCCAGATGGCGCAGCTCTATCGGAAGTTCGCGGACTTCGCCCAAATCCCGTTTTTCGACGCCGGCGCCGTGATCAATACCGAGGGGGTGGACGGGATCCATTTCTCCGTGGAGAACAACGCAGTTCTCGGTACGGCACTCGCGACGGCGATCACCTCGCAGGTCTTCTCAAGCTGAGCTACCAACCCGGCCCTTGTGCAGAAGTCCATCCGCCACGTTCGACCACTGCGGAAAAGTGACCGAACTCCAACCAAGGTCGCCACCACGACGAACTCGCCAGAGCGAAGAACCGCTGGTGGATGACGACCGCATTGCATCTTTCTTCGCTGCCCACAGAAGAGGGCACTACCAAATGTCTGAGATCCAGCGCAACGAATCCACCCGCCGCATGTCCCGCACCGTCGTGCACAACGGTGTCGTCTACCTTGCGGGTATCACTTCTGCCATTCGTGGGGGCGATATCGTCGTGCAGACGAAAAGCGTGCTCGCCACCATCGACGCATGTCTGGCCAGCGTCGGCAGCAGCAAGGAGAGAATCCTGAGCGCTCAGATCTGGCTCAAGGACCTGCGTGCAGACCTCATCAGAATGAACGATGTCTGGGACACTTGGATTCCCGCTGGTTTCGGTCCGGCACGGGCGACGTGCGAGGCCAGGTTGGCTGCGCCCGAGTTGTTGATTGAAGTCATCGTTACGGCGGCAGTGTGATGGCAAGAGCCGACGAACTGCTGCGGTCGTCGAAGAGAAGCATCAAGTTGGCGGTGAGTCGCGATGCGCCGCAGAGTCGACACACGTCCGTGCGTACAGATTCGCGGGCGCGGTGGCATGGCGCTGCGTTCGAGCATTCACTTTCACGAAATCAAGGACTTGGCGTGGCGGCCACGTCCGATGACATCGGCTACCTTGCCTACAGTGCCCCCTCCCAGTTTGATCGATGGCACTACCACGATGAGTATGAGCTCCACCTCATTGTGGAGACACATGGCAAGGCGTACATCGGGGACTCGGTCGAGAGTTTCGAGCCGGGGTTCCTGGTGCTTCTCGGACCTGGTGTGCCACACAACTTCATCTCGATCGATGTTCCTGAAGGCGGAGTGCAAGTTCGCAGCTTGGGGATTCACTTCCAGGATCACCTGTTGCACAGGGCAATCGATCTATTTCCCGAGTTGCGTGACATTTCAACGCTGCTGGCGCACGCGAAGCATGGCGTCGAGTTCCCGGGCGTCGGTCAAGCTGCGCGCGTATGGTTCGAAACAATCCAAAGCAGCACGGGTTTGACCCGCTTTGCAGCATTGGCGGAGTTGCTGATGTACCTCGCCCGGCGGCCGGAATATCGCCGGCTCTCGCCGGTTTCATGGAATGACATGTCGGTCCTGCGTACAAGTCCAATCCATCCAATTGACCGAGCGCTCCAACACATTCAAGTGAACTACTCGGACAGGTTGTACCTGTCGGATATGAGCAGGCTGGTGAACATGAGCGAGTACGCGTTTTCTCGCTCGTTCCGACGCGCGACCGGATGGAATCTATCTGATTTCATCGCTCGAATCAGAGTGGCCGAAGCCAGTCGGTTGTTGCGCCAGACATCCAAGCTGGTTTCGGATATTTGCTACGAGGTCGGCTTCAACAACATCTCGCACTTCAACCGCCAGTTTCGGCAACTGAAGGGCATGACGCCAACAGAGTACAGAAGAGATGAGGCGTTTACAGCGGGGGCCAGCATCAGTCCTCGCCCGGCCAAGGATTGAAACCACCACCTCATGAAGGGCAACGGACATGAGCCTGCTGTGGACGTTTGGTCGATGGCAGCGACGACGTATTCGACTTGATCCTGAAGGCCTGAGATGAAGAAGACCGATGTTCTTGTGACGGTGATCGAAATGGCACGCGCGGGGGTAGGCTTTACGCCCGCGGACGCGCTTGCCTGCATTTCCGATCTGATAGGCCAGGAGGATGTAGAGAGCGTGCTCTACGACAGCAATGTGGAGAGATTGCTGCGCCTGGGGGCCTGCGTTTGGGCCTTGAGGCATGGGATCTTTGCGTCGACCTCCGCCGTACTCGTTTCTCAGGAACAACTGAAGTAGGAGGCGGCGCCCCAGCAGGACAACAAGGACCTCAAGCAGTTTTGCGCGGCTTGGGTGTCTCCATCCTCCTCTGTATGAGGTTCTCTCTCACCCGTACCCCACCATGTTGCAAGAAGCCCGGATGCTGCGCATTCGCAGCCTGTTGTTCATACGTCCACACCTGAGTGTGGATCGGATTGCGCAAGATCTTTCCGTCTCGCGCGAAACGGTACGGCGCGACGTCCTGGAACTCGAGGCGCAGGGCGTCCTTCGTCGAGTGCATGGCGGTGTCGTCGCCATCGCACCCCAAACTGAGCCTTCACCGGCCGTCGGTCAAACGATCCGCGCCAAGGAAAAACGCAGCATCGCGCGTGCGGCGGCGGGGCTTCTCGAGCCTGGACAAACGGTGTTCATGGATTCCGGAAGCACGACCACCGCTGTGGCCGAAGAACTGGCATCCATGGCAGGCCTCACCATCGTCACCAACGGCCTCAACATAGGGCTCAAGCTCGCGACCCCTTTCTCCGAGTTGGAGGAAAGGAATCACCTGGTGCTATTGGGAGGCAAGGTCAGCGCAACGTCGGCCTGCACCTATGGCGAGACAACGGTCGCGGAGATCCATCGGTTCCGCGCGGACGTGGCATTGCTCTCGCCCGTTGGCGTCAGTCGAGAGGCTGGAGCAACCAGTTTCGAGCACCACGAAGCCGCCATCGCGCGTGCCATGGTAGAGCGGTCCAAGCGCCGGATAGTGCTGGCCGACCACAGCAAGATCGGCCAGACCAGCCGGGTCGTGTACGCGCCAATGGCTGACATCGGCATCTTGATCACCGACTCGGCATCCTGCGACCTTCCGGCATTTGACGATCTCTGTCAGGCCAACTGCGAACTCCTGGTTGTGTGAAAGCCTGAGCATCGTCCCCCAAACGGGTTGATCCCTCGCCTGGCGTAGCCACGCTGTACTGCCCGCCTGTCGATGCTTGTCTTGTGCACACATCTGCGCTGGCTCCTGTTCTCTGCGCATCCGGGGAGTCCTGTGCGTGTCGTTGTTGAGGCCAGGTGGATTGGGTAGCCGTCGCGTTGGTTGGCATTGAACGGCATTCCCCGCAGGCAGGACCTGGTCGCGCGCCCTCACTCGGTGCGGCTGCACCAGATTCGCCGCAGTGCATGCACAAAATGTGGCATTTGTTGATATCTGGATATGGCTGACTTCTTGCTCAATGCCCGCCGAGGTTGGTCGCGATTGCTGTGAGTTCCTTTGAAGGAAAAGGCCCGGAATCACTCGTAGATCGCCCCGTTTGCTGGTCTAGGTGGAAATCCTCATGTTGACTGTTTTGTGGGTTTTGTTGACTATTGGCACATCGCTTGCATAGCAATCAACTCAAGTCCGAGGACCATCTTGCAGTACCAAACCGCCCCCTTCGAATCACTCACGGCACTCGCCAGCGCGCTGCGCTCCGGCGCGCTTTCTTCAGGTGACGCAGTCGATCACAGCTTGAAAAGGGCGCACGCAACGCAGCCTGAGATCAATGCGTTCTCCGCTCTCTACGACGACGAAGCGCGAGAGGTCGCGGCACAAAGGGATGCCCAACGCGCTCGTGGCGAGTTGCTGGGGCCGCTTCATGGAGTTCCGATTGCCGTCAAGGATCTGATTCACGTCAGCGGGCAGGTCAATACCCGGGGTTCTCGGCTGTACGCCCAGACCCGCGCCACGGAAACGGCGCCGGTGGTCGAGCGTGCGCTTGCCGCCGGCGCTGTCCTGATTGGCCGCACCACGACGACGGAATTCGGCTGGAAGGCCTCCAGCACGGGTCCGCTGCACGGCATCACAAGAAATCCACGCAATCCCGCGTTGACGACGGGCGGGTCAAGCTGCGGGTCGGCAGCTGCCGTGGCAAGCGGCGCCGTGACGTTGGCCATTGGGAGTGATGGGGGCGGCTCTGTTCGCATTCCTGCGTCGTTTTGCGGCATTTACGCCTTGAAGGGGTCGCTCGGGCGAGTGCCGGCCTGGCCATGGAGTGCGACGGAAATGCTGTCGCATGTGGGGCCAATGACCGCCAACGCTTTGGATAGCGCGTTTGCGTTCGACGTCCTCAGTGGAAAACACTGGCGCGACCCCCAGTCGCTACCGCGTGACACGGTGAGCTACAGCGCACTCGCGGATCAGCCCCTTCCGGCCGGCCTTCGTGTCGCGTATGCGCCGACGCTCTTTGGCACCGAAGTCGACCCACGTGTGAGCTCCGTTGTCCAAGCCGCAGTGGAACGCATCGGCAAGACTCTGGGCCTTCAGATTCTTGAGCAAAAGCCGAAGTGGTCGGACCCGTTTCAAACGTTCGAAGATCTCTGGGCGGTCGGTCGCGGGGTTGTATACGGCGGCGCGGTGCAGGGACGGTTGGACGAACTCGATCCCGGATTTGCGCGCCTTGTGCGAAGTGCCCAAGGGGATAGTGCAGAGCGTTATCTGAAGGCCCTCGAGTCCAGGGCCGCCTTCAATCAAGAAGTCGCGCGCAGCTTTGAGGCCGTCGACATCTGGCTGATGCCAACCACCCCGGTTCTGCCATTTGCGGCAGAGGCGGACGGCCCCTCCGACTGGAACCCGACCAGCAGCCCGGTTGCGTGGGGTCGGTGGACTCCATTTACCTATCCTTTCAACCTGACTGGGCAACCTGCAGCGTCCTTGCCATGCGGTGTCACGGCTGAAGGCACGCCAGTCGGTTTGCAGATCGTGAGCGCGAGACACCGTGACGACCTCGCGCTCCAGTTTTCGGTCGCCGCGGAACGCGCATTGCGCAGCGACTGATTTTTCGCCCCCCAACCACCTCGAAACCACACCAAGGAAGCAGCATGAAGTACACGCGCCGGCAACTCTTTCGCGATTCAACACTGATGGCACTCGCGGCGGCTTCCGCCCGGCCTGACTTCAATTTCTTGATCGGCTCAGCGTTCGCGCAGAACAACTCTGCGCTGACGATCCTGTCGGCCGAGAACCTCACGGGCAACTGGGATCCTTCGTCGCACACCACGCTCGCGCAGATGAATCTGGAAGGGTATGTGTTCGGATATCTGACCCGGGCCCCCATGCGGTTGGACAACCCGGATCAACTGCAAATGGAGCTGGCGAAGGAAATCAAGATCGTCGACAGTGGAACCATCGCGTTCAAGATCCGCGACGACGTCAAGTTCCATGACGGCACGCCGCTCACTGCTGACGACTTCAAGGCCACATTCGAGTACGCGTCGCAACCGTCCCGCCCTGCGCAGTGGTATCCCGGCCAGTGCAAGGTCAACGTGCTGTCCAAGCACGCATTCGAGGTGAAGACGGGCGACTTCGGCTATCCCGCGGCCCTTTTCTACTTCCTGTCGTCCTTCCTGCCCGTGATGTCGGCCAAGGACATCAAGAGCGGCGACATGGTCAAGCGCCCGAACGGAACTGGCCCCTTCCGCTTCGTCGCTCAAAAGGGAAATAACACCGTCCTGGAGGCAAATCCAAACTTCTTCGCCGGAAAGCCCAAGATTCAGACGCTCAACTACAGCTTCGTCGGAGACGCGACGACCCGTACCCTGGCCTTGATGAGCGGGCAAGCTCACTTGATCGAGAGACTCGAAGCGGAACAGGTCGCCAGCATCGAAAAGGACCCGCGCTTCAAGGTCAACAAGGCCGTTTCCGTTGAAAACAAGTACCTGTGGTTCCGCTGCTCCAAGGCGCCCTTCAACGACGTCCGCATTCGCCAAGCTGTCTGCCATGCCATCGACCGCAAGCAGATTCTCGAAGTTCTTGGCATCTCCGGGGCTCAATCGAACGCGCACATCTCGCCGGTCAAGTTTGGCTACACCGATGTCGCGGAGTACCCTGAATACGATCCCGCCAAGTGCCAGCAACTGCTCGCCGCGGCAGGCTTCCCAAAGGGCAAGGGCCTGCCGCCACTCGAGTACATCACCTCGGTCGGCTTCTATCCCAAGACGAAGGAGTATGGCGAGCTGATCACGTCCATGCTGCAGGAACAGGGATTCCAGGTCTCGCTGAACGTGATGGAAATTGCAGCGTGGAACGAGCGCCTGTACGACCGACCGGGTGGCGGTCCCGGACACATGATCGACTGCGGGTGGAGCACTGGTTCGCCCGAGCCTGATCTCGTGCTTCGTACGCACTTCCACTCTTCGTCCAAGCGCATCTGCGGCATTGTGGACAAGGAACTGGACGCCACGCTCGACAAGGAACGAAATGCGGCCACACCCGCAGAGCGCAAGAAGATTCTCCAGAAGGAGACCCTTCCGATGCTTGCGCGCAAGGTTCCCGCGTACTCACTCTTCACGTCGGTGTTCATTCACGCAATGGTCAAGGACCTGGAGGGGCTGTACGTCTATCCGAATGGAATGATCGACTTGTCCAAGGCCTCGCGCGCGGGCAAGTAAACGACGCCGCACCAGTTCAAAGCACCGACATGTACTACCTAGGCTTCCTTGTGCGACGCCTGCTGCAAGGCGCGTTGATCGTCCTGCTGGTCGCAATGCTGATCTTCACGCTGATGCGTGTGGTTCCTGGAGATCCCGTCCGTCTCATGGTTGGCGGGATGGCGCCGGACAGCGTCGTGCAGGAAGCCAGTGAGCGCCTTGGCCTGAATGCCCCGATACCTGTGCAATTCGGACGCTACATCGTCCGTCTGGCGCATGGTGATATGGGCGAATCGTTCGTCAGGCCCGTGAACGGCTCTGCCGTCGGAGGCTCGACTTACGACGACCCGTCTCGGGCCGAGCGTGCCGCAGTGCTTGATCTGGTCGCGCAGACTCTTCCGATGACCTTGCAGCTGGCATCGGTCGCATTCCTCTTCGCGTTGCTGATCGGTGTCCCGCTCGGCATTGCTGGAGGGCTACATCCGGGGCGCTGGCCTGACAAACTCGCCTTCTATTCGGGATCTTTGTTCGTCTCCATGCCGAACTTCTGGCTCGGAATCGTGTTGACGATCGTGCTGTCGGTCAAACTTGGATGGATTCCATCCATCGGCTATCAAGGGTTTGCCTACACGATCCTTCCTGCGATCGTCCTGGCCATCGAGATGGCGCCGTTCATTATCAGGACGCTGACCGTTTCGATGGCGCAGGTGATGAGCGAGCCTTTCATCGACGCCGGCACCGTGCGCGGCATCAACCGCACCCAGATGATCTGGCGGCACGCGCTTCGCAACGCAAGCGTGCCGCTTCTCAACGTGTTCGGGATTCAACTGTCCGGATTACTGGGTGGGGTGCTCATCGTCGAGTTCATCTTCGACTACCCGGGACTGGGCCTTCTGACCGTGAACGCTGTGTTGCAGCGGGATTTCCCGTTGATTCAGGGTATCGCGGTCATCACCTCTTCCATTTTCGTATTGATCAACATCATCGTGGACCTTGCCGCCGCTGCGATCGATCCACGCCTGGAAACCGTATGAGCAAGACCATGACAGCTGACTTCGGCAGACCACTTGGCCCGAGCGCGCCAGTCCCCGAGGTCGTGCGCTATAGCTCGGTGCCTCGCCGCATCCTCAATCGCGCGTGGGCTTCCTGGGAGTTCCGCATTGGGGTCGTTGTCTTCATCTGCGTACTGGCGCTGACCGTGCTCTACCCCTTGCTGTCGAATATCGATCCCGGCAAGGCCGCGGTCTCGATGCGCTTCAAACCACCGATACCGTTCGAAGGATCGACCTGGGCGCATCCACTCGGTACCGATCAGCTCGGTCGTGACACGTTGGTTCGAAGTCTGATCGGTCTGCGCTACTCGCTCATGATCGGCATTGGAACGGTGGTTCTCATGTTCGTGATGGGCTGCGCCCTTGGCTTGATCGCAGGGTTCAAGGGCGGGCGTCTTGGTTCCATCATCATGCGACTGGCGGATGCCCAGTTGTCTATCCCGATGATCATCCTTGCGATCACCGTGCTTGGCGTATCCCGCCCGACGATTCCGGCGATCGTGCTTGTGCTGGCGCTGTCAGGATGGCCACTCTATGCCCGCGTGGCACGCAGCGCCGCGCTGGCTGAATCGAAGCGCGAGGCAGTAAGAGGTGCGCGGATTCTGGGCGCCTCCGACTGGCGAATCATGCTGCTCATGATCGCGCCGGCGGTCCTGCCTCCCATCGCCTTCGTTTCGGTCCTGGACATCGCGCGCATGATGATTTTCGAGGCAACCCTTGGATTCCTTGGATTGGGTGTGCAGCCACCGACGCCGAGTTTCGGCAACATCATCGCGGACGGGCGCAAATACCTCATCAATGCCTGGTGGATTGCAACGATGCCCGGGGCCTTTCTTCTGGTTTCCCTGACCAGCATCAACCTGATCGGCTCGGCACTCGAGCGTGCACGCAACGCCGTACTCAAAGGAAACTAGCATGACTACCGCACCGCTGCTTGAAGTCAGGGGTTTGTGCGTGGCAGCACGATCCAATTCGACACGGCATAGCGCGTTGGCCGAGACCCCCATCCTGGAGGGGATCAACCTGCGCGTGGAAGCCAACCAGGTCCTGGGCATCATCGGAGAGAGCGGCGCCGGCAAAACCGTGCTCGCGCGTGCTCTTGTCGGGTGGCTTCCGCCATCCCTTCATGTTCGGGCGGGCAAGGTCCTCTACAAAGGTGCCGACATGGCCGTTGGCACGATCGACCCGCTTGCTGCCCTGCGAGGCAGCGAAATCGGCTATATCGGGGCCGACCCGACGCGTGCGCTCGACCCAACGCTGCCGATCGGCTCCCAGATCGCGGAAAAGCTTCGCGCGGTTCGTCCAGGGATGAGCGCGGCCGAGGCACGTGAAAAGGTACTGTCGTTGCTCGCCTCGGTGCGAATCCCGGCACCGGCCAAGCGCTACAACGAGTATCCGTTCCAGTTTTCGGGCGGAATGATGCAGCGCGTCATGATTGCCGATGCACTGATAGCCGAGCCGTCGCTGCTGATCGCGGACAACATCACGCAGCCACTGGATGTCACGGTCGGCGCCCAGATCCTGAGGCTCTTGCGAGAGCTGGTGGACAGCTATGGCACGAGCGTTGTTTTCGTCTCGGCCTCCTTGCCGGTGTGCTCGCAAGTCGCCGACAGCCTCGTCGTTTTGCAGTCGGGCCGTGTCATCGAGCAGGGAAAGCCCGAACGGATCGCGACGGACCCGGTCGAGCCGTACACGCGCGAGCTTCTGAAGAAGATCCCGGAAATCTGGACGACAGGGGCAAGCGAGATCGCGCGATCCACGCCCGCGGTCAATCTCGGTGACCCCATCCTCAAAGTGCAGAACGTGAGCAAGCTCTATCGTGTGCGCGACCGTACTGCATTCAATCGCGTACATGAAGTTCAGGCCGTTCGCAACATCACCTTCTCGGTATCGCGCGGCGAAAGCATCGGTATCGTTGGCGAGTCGGGCTGTGGAAAATCAACCCTGACGAGATTGCTGACGCTGTTGGAGCGGCCCGACACGGGAACCATCGAGTTCGATGGGCACGATCTGGGTGCTCTGAGTGCGCCTGAACTGCGCGCATTGCGGACTCAGTTTCAACTGCTTCTTCAGGATCCGTACAACGCTCTGCCATCCGGGCGCACCATCGGAGAAATCATCGCCGAGCCACTTGCGATTCACAAGATCGCTCACGGCAATGACGCTCGCGGGCGCGTCCTCTCGGTGATGAACGAGGTTGGGCTCGCCGCGTCCCTGATTGACGCTCTCCCAGTTGCGATGTCGGCCGGCCAACGCCAGCGCATCAACATCGCGCGTGCGTTGATTCTTCAGCCCAAACTCATGGTGCTCGACGAGACGCTGTCCTCACTGGACCAGGTCGAGCAGTCGAAACTGATTGCGCTTTTCGAGCGATTGCACCAGCAGCACGGACTGACCTACATCTACATCTCTCACGACTTGGCGATGGTGCGCCGAGTGTGCACGCGCGTCGCCGTGATGTACCTGGGCGAGATCGTCGAACTGTCACCCAACGAAGCGCTGTTCCGCAACCCTGGGCACCCTTACTCGAAAGCGCTGCTGTCCGCCATTCCCACGCTGGAAACGCACCCCTTCGATGCTGGGCAATGCCTGCTTGATGGTGAGCCGCCAAGTCCCATCGACCTGCCAGTCGGCTGCAGTTTCGCAAACCGGTGTCCGTCGGCCCAGGAGCGCTGCCGAGAATCTGCTCCGAAGGCGTTCTGGCGTGGCGAGCAAGCATTCTCCCAGTGCTTTCTGGCCGAAAGCGCAAATCTTGAGATGGCACAATGAAGAGGTCACTGCCACCAACGGTCGGGGCTGGACGCTCGTTCATGACCCGCACGATCGCATCTCTTGGAAAGCATTTCCTTCGATATGTCCTTGCCTCATCGTCAAGCGGAGATTGTCTCGAAACTGAAGCAAGAAGGTCGCGTGACGGTAACCGACTTGGTGGAGGAGCTTCAGGTCTCGGACGAGACGGTGCGCCGCGATCTAAAGGAATTGGAAGCGCTCGGGCTGGTGCGCCGCATCCATGGCGGTGCCATCACGCCGAAGTCCGATCAAGAGGAACCCCTTCTCGCGCGCGAGAGGTTCAACATGCGCGAGAAGGCGCGAATCGGGCAACTGGCGAGTCGAATGGTCTCCGACGGAATGTCGGTGTTCCTCGACACGGGCACGACCACACTGGCGCTAGCCAGAAGGCTGACGGCTCAGAATTTGAGGGTAACAACCAACTCGCTGGACATCGCATTGGCATTGCGCGACAAGGGCGCACAGGTCGAGGTGACGCCTGGCACGCTGCGCGCGAACGACAACGCGCTGATCGGTATCGAGACCCTCGAATACACGAGACGCCACTACTACGACGTCGCCTTCATGGGCATTGCCGCGTGCACGCTTGCACAAGGCTGGACGGATTACGCCCAAGAAGAATCGGCATTGCGTCGAATCCTGCTGGGGCAAGCAAGGCAGTCTGTGCTTGTGGTCGATCACAGCAAGTTCGGTCGCCAAGCTTATGTGCGGACGTTCTCGCTTTCCGACGTCAATTGCGTCATCTGCGACAAGCGACCGCCTCGAGCGTTGCAGGAGGCTTTTGATGCCGGCAACGTACGAGTGGTGTTCGAGTGACACGCATGCTTTCCCACCCGGTCTGCCCCCCTTCGGTCACGAGTACCTCGCGGTTGATCAACTCTTCGAATTGTTGAGGCGATTCGGGACGTTTGGATCTCTGGAGGGTGGCGGGATTTCTCGCCTGGCGGCGAGCGACGCTGATGGTGCCGCCCGGCGCGAGTTTGCACAGCAGTTGGAAAGGGCTGGCGCCGAGGTGGGCGTGGACGCCGTCGGCAATGTGCATGGACGCTTTGCGCTAGCTGGCGCAGACGCTCCTTGGATCTTGTGCGGCTCGCACCTCGATAGCCAGCCGCGCGCTGGTGAGCTTGACGGAACCTATGGGGTGTTGGCCGGCCTTTGCGCGGCCCAAGCGCTCATGCGAGCACGTGAGGCCGGCGTGACGTTCTCATCCAATCTGTGTCTGGTCAACTGGTGCAACGAGGAAGGTGCCCGATTCCAGCCCAGCATGCTGGGCAGCGCGGTGTATGCGGGGAAACTGTCGCCGGAGATCGCGCTCTCCAGAAAAGATGCACACGGCATTGAGCTCGGCGACGCGCTCGGGCGAATCGGATTTCTCGGAGGTGCCCCCATCCCCGTCAACCCCCGTGCCTACATAGAGCTTCACATCGAGCAAGGGCCGATGCTTGAGGCTGCGGGATTGCATCTCGGTGTCGTGCGAAGAAACTGGGGTGCTGTCAAACAGAAGTTGGTGTTTGTTGGCGCGCAGGCCCACACAGGCCCCACCCCCATGGCCGAGCGACGCGATGCGCTACTTGCTGCATCGCGTGTCATCGTGAAGTTACGCCAACTGGCTGAAGAGCTTGGAACCACGGATTCCCCGCTGCACACGTCCGTGGGGCGGATACACGTGGAGCCGAATTCGCCAAACACCGTGGCAGCGCGAGCAGAGATCGATATCGAGTTGCGCAGCGCAGACCCCGCAGTTCTTGAGCGTGCTCGCGCATGCCTGCACGACATCGCTACGAGCGCTGCGCAACGGGACATGGTGAGATTCGAGTGCGCTTCCACGGAGCACCGGCCGGCCAAAGCCTTGTCTGCCAAGGCTCAGCGCTGGATTGACGCAAGTGCGAGTCGACTTGGCGTTGCGTTGATGGCAATGGACACGATCTCCGGCCATGACGCATTGAATCTGATCGACCTCTGCGAGGTCGGCTTGATCTTCGTCCCCAGCGCAGGGGGCATCACTCACCATCCGGACGAAAGCACACCGCCGGCGGACCTAGCGCTTGGACTACGAGCATTGACCGACGTTCTTTGGTCGGCTTGCACTGAACCTCTCGCATCTGGAGAGCCAAATTGAAATCACCAGATTCACCAGTCCCGAGTTCGAAGGCCATTCCCATGAGTGACTTGCTCCTGCAGATGGGCACGGCCATACCGCCAGGGCTCACCGGCACCCTGGGTCTTTCGCCAGTCGCCTCGCCGATGCATCGCGCCACGGCGCGCGAGCAAGTGCGGCTGGTCAACGGCGAGGGTACCGTTGTCGGGGTAGCGAAGCGCCTGCACTCTGACATGCTTGATTGGGTTGACTGGTCGGGTTCCGTTGCGACGCAACGTCACGCCGCCCAACTGGGCGTTGCGCCCAACGTCTGGTGTGCAGTGCCAGAGAACCATGTCCATGTCGAGCAATGGATGGGTGCGCCATGGCGCACTGCAACATTGGCCGACCTCTCGCAGCCAGCGGTTCTCGACGCTGTGCTGGCCACCAAGAAGAAGTTGCATGCGAACGGCCCACTGCCGGAGGTCAATGACCTGCCGGATGTGTTCGAACGCATTGCGAGACTCTCGACACGATTGCGACTCAACGCATTGGGGGTACCGGCGGACTTGGACTGGTTGATACGGCGAGCGGAGGCCGTACGCGAAGCCATCGGCCCTACGGCGGAGCGCAGGACGCTGTGCCACGGCGATGGCTCAAGCGGCAACGTGCTTCTCGGGCCGGATGGTGCGGTCATGTTGGTCGACTATGACCTGGCCAGAAACGAAGATCCCCACCTCGACTTGGCGGCCACGCTTGTTGAGTCCTGCGAATTGGACGAGGACTGGGCGGCTGCTCTTGAGCGAACGACCGGGATTGTGGATCGCGCAACACTCGCCAGATTGCGCCTGTACGGGTTCGCCGACGACTTGATGTGGGGTCTGTGGGGCTGCCTGTGCTCGACTGCGTCGCGTCGCGGCGGCATCGAGTTCTTCAAGTACGGCCAGTGGCGCTTGTTGCGAAGCCGGCAAGTTGCCGTGTCCTGGCCGTTTGAGCAGTGGCTGCGCACTGCGGGAGTCTGACCATGTGGCAACTATTAGGCCAAGGCACTTCGGAAGATGAACGTCGTGTCGAGAAAATCATCAGCAAGTGGCCGGACTGGACCGGGCTGGACATGAGCTATTGCCCCGTGAGCGGTGGCATCAGCAACACCAACTGGCGGGTTCATGTCGCTGGGACGCCCCGCGACTTCTTCGTCAAGATCCCAGGACGGGGGACCGATCGATTCATCGAGCGCAACGCGGCTCACGAAGCCAGCGTAAAGGCGCATGCCTGCGGATACGGGGTGCCGGTCGTCGGCTTCATGAAGGACGAGGGCGTCGAAATCTTCGAGTTTGTTGATGGCTGGCGGACGTCGACCAACCTCGACTTCCTGGACAAGGAGATTCGCCACAACGCGGTAGGAGCGCTGCGCGCATTCAATGACAGCGGGCCGCTCGAGCTGACCAAGACGGTGTTCGACATGATCGACGAGCACGTTGCGCAGGTAGCAGAACTGAACTCCTGGAAGCCTCGCGATCTGACATGGATGCTTGAGCAGCGCGACGAAGCGCGCGCGGCGTTGGAGGCATCGGGCCTGGACCTCGTCCCATGCATGAACGACACCCTTGCCGGAAACTTCATGATCGGCCCGGGCAAAGAGATCGTCATCCTCGACCTGGAGTACGCCTCGAACAACGAGCGTGCCTACGAGTTGGCGCTGTGGTTTGGAGAGATGTTCTTCGAGGACAGCGTCGAGCGCGAAATGATCGAGGCCTACTACGGTCGATGGACCGGGGCCCTGGATGCCCGGGTGCGCGTTCTGCGCGCCTTGGCGGACCTGAAGTGGGCGACCTGGGCGATGGTTCAGGAGTCTTTGTCGACGCTCGACTTCGATTTCCGCAAGTACGGTCTCTGGAAATACAACCGCGCACGGCTCGTTCTGCATCACCCTGACTGGCCTAACTGGCTGAAACTGCTATGAGCAACACCACCACGAAGTATCTGAACACCACTCGCGAGTTTGCGGTCAATCTGGCTCGCTCCGTTCGCCCGCTTTTGCAACGTCATTTCAGGGCGCCTCTGGATGTCACGTTGAAGGAGGACTCAAGTCCCGTGACGATCGCCGACCGGGAGGTCGAAACCGTGCTTCGCGCCGCAATCCGAGCAACCTTCCCGGAGCACGCGCAGCTCGGCGAGGAATTGGGCGGAGATGTTGGCGAAGGGTGGAGTTGGGTTGTGGATCCGATCGATGGAACGAAGAGCTTCATTTGTGGAGTGCCGCTGTTTGGAACGCTGATTGCTCTGCTTCACGGCGGCGTGCCGAAGTTGGGCGTGATCGACATGCCCATCCTCGACGAATGCTGGGTGGGTGATTCAGCGGCGACAACCTGGAACGGCAAGCCAGTTCGCACGAGCGGCTGCGAGGAGCTTGGACGGGCCAGGCTCTTCGCCACGTCGCCAGACATCTTCGTTGGCGCGGATCGAGAGGCTTACGAACGCGTCAGCAGCTCCGTCGCCTTGCGGCGCTACGGCGGCGACTGCTATCTGTACGGACTGCTTGCATCAGGGTGCTGTGATCTCGTGATCGAGGCCGATCTGAAGCTCTATGACGTCATGGCGCTGGTGCCAGTCGTAGAAGGCGCTGGCGGTGTCATCACCGACTGGGATGGCCAGCCACTGCGCCAGGGATTCGACGGACGAGTGGTGGCGGCGGCAACACCTGCGCTTCATCGAGCCGCGCTGCACTTGCTCAACGAAAAAGCTTAGCCGCAGCCAGTGCGACGCGCCGGTCGACCTCCGTGAGCGTACGCGGCGCCCGGCTTAGGCGCTGCCGCCCTAAGCGGAGGAGCGCGTCGCGAGGCTGTTCGCGGTGCGGTGCTCCCGCAATCCAGATCCGCAATTTCACAAGTCATGCTCTACCGAACAACGATTTCTGGCCATTCGTTTGTCTTTGAAGATCTGAGACAGGTCATGGCGATGGCGAGTCCGATGCGCTCTGGCGACTACCTCGCAGGTGTTGGAGCGGCGACGATGCAACAGAGGATGGCCGCTCGTCACGTCCTGGCCGATCTTCCGTTGAAAGTCTTTCTGAATGAGGCGCTCATTCCCTACGAGGACGATGACATCACGCGGCTGATCATCGATGACCACGATGCGCAGGCGTTCTCGCACGTGTCCCATCTCACCGTCGGAGATTTTCGCAACTGGCTGCTCGGGGATGCAGCGACGTCCGAAATGCTCGCGGCGATCGCGCCGGGACTGACGCCCGAGATGGTTGCGGCCGTGAGCAAGATCATGCGCAACCAGGACCTGATTGCAGTAGCTCGCAAGTGCCGTGTCATTGCGCGCTTTCGCAACACCATCGGATTGCCTGGGCACATGGCTGTCAGGCTTCAACCAAATCATCCCACCGACGATTTGCGAGGTGTCGCCGCTTCGACGCTGGATGGCCTGCTGTATGGTGCCGGCGACGCAGTGATCGGGATCAATCCGGTCTCCGACAACATGGCGGTCCTTGGCGATCTGTCGCGAATGTTCGACGAGCTCATTCGCCGGTTCGACATTCCAACGCAGAGTTGCGTGCTGACTCACGTCACCAACACGATCCGCCTGATCGAATCGGGGGTACCCGTGGACTTGGTCTTCCAGTCCATCGGGGGTACGGAGAAGACCAATCGGTCGTTCGGCGTCACGCTGGAGATTCTGGATGAGGCCTACGAGGCCGCGTTGTCTTTACAGCGTGGGTCAGTGGGCAGCAATGTGATGTATTTTGAGACAGGGCAAGGAAGTGCCTTGTCGGCCAACGCGAACTTCGGAGTGGACCAGCAGACCTGTGAGGTACGCGCGTACGCTCTGGCGCGCCGATACAAGCCCTTCCTCATCAATTCCGTGGTCGGATTCATTGGTCCTGAATATCTCTACGATGGAAAGCAGATCATCCGGGCGGGCCTGGAGGATCACTTCTGCGGCAAGCTCCTTGGGCTGCCGATCGGCTGCGACGTTTGCTATACGAATCACGCCGAGGCGGACCAGGACGACATGGACACGCTGCTGGTCTTGCTGGGTTCTGCCGGTCTGACATTCCTCATTGGGGTTCCCGGGGCGGACGACATCATGCTCAACTATCAAAGCACTTCATTTCATGATGCTCTATTCGTGAGAGAGACTTTGGGGTTGAAGCGCGCTCCGGAGTTTGAGGCTTGGCTTCAGGCGATGCGTATCACAGGTGTCGATGGCCGCCTCCTTGCGGACGTCAGCAGCCCGCCGTTGCTCGGTGCTGCAACGCAGTTCACCGCCATCGCCTGAATCAGAGCCATCGTGAGTACCGGCAACATGGATGCTGATAACGGAAAGGACGGACGAGTTGATGCACCGACTGTCGCGGAGTCATGGACTGCACTACGAGGCTTGACACCAGCGCGTATCGCGATCGGGCGAGCGGGAGTGGCTGCACTGACAGCCGAGTCGCTTCAGTTTTCCTGGTCTCATGCGATGGCGAGAGATGCGATTCATGCGCCACTCGATACGGTGGGCCTGGAGGCGAAGTTGCGTTCGCATGGATGGGATGTACTTCACGCTCGCAGTCGTGCCCGTGATCGTCAGGTCTATCTCCAGCGCCCCGATCTCGGTCGACAGTTGGACCTGGACGCGGCCAGGCTGCTCGGTGATGCGGCGCAGGAGCGAGGCGAGCGCCCGGATGTGATGGTTGTGATCGGCGACGGACTGTCTTCTTTGGCTGTGCAGAGTCATGTCGCGCCTCTGCTTGCCGCGTTGCGCGATGAGTTGCCCGCCAATTTGCGCTTGGGACCGCTTGTCATCGTCGAGCAAGCACGAGTTGCTGTGGCTGATGAAGTTGGTGAACTGTTCGCCGCGTCTCTGATCGTCATGCTGATAGGTGAGCGTCCCGGATTGAGTTCCCCAGACAGTCTGGGGATCTACATCACCTATGGCCCCAGACGCGGTCGCAGTGACGCGGAGAGGAATTGCATCTCCAATGTTCGCCCCGCGGGGCTCTCGTACACGTTGGCTTCCAGAAAGCTGGCATGGCTTGTGCGCCAGGCCCTGCGTCTGGGCTTGACCGGTGTCGTGCTCAAGGACGAAAGCCCTGCAGATTCACTGCCGACATCGACGCGCGCGGTCGAGCAATCGTAGGGAAGAAGCGGACGCACGCTTTTGCGCGCTCCAACATGCAATCGAGTTGGATGATTGCTGCTGTGTGGTGCCTCGCGCAGGGATTTCGGCGGCGATCCCGTCCACCGAGCATGGCTTCCTGCGGGCCATCGAGCAGCGTTGCCAAATTGATTTCTGGTGGATAAACTGCCCGTGCGCGTTCGTCGACGCCAGCTGTTCACCATGGCCCATCCGGTTCGCCGGAACGACTGTCAGTTGAGATGATTTCGAGCTCCCGATGTCTTGCGGAGCTCGGCCGTGGACACCGAGTTATCCGCTTCACATTCAAGGAGCCTCGATGGCATTTATCCATACCACCGCGACGGCGGTCGAGAAACTCAAGCAGCGTGCCAAGCAGCTTCGCAAAGCGAGCGGCACCACCATTCCGCTTGCATCATTCCAGGACGAGGTTGCGAAGCAGGCCGGCTACCATCATTGGAAGCACGTCACAGTCTGCCTCGCGAAATCGACCGAGATCGGCAAGCTGGCCCCCTCGGCGCCGCCACCCAGCTGCTTCGAGCAGTTTGGTCATCTGATGTCGGATGAAGAGCGCGCGCTGTACGACCGGATGCTGCCGGCGGAGCAGGAATTTCTGCTCTTCCAGTTGGAGAAGTCGACGCCAGAAGGCAAGGCCCGCTATCAGGCCCTGGATGTTTCCACTACGGTTGTTTCGCGCGATGCAAAGCGCTTGACCACTTAATCTCGGATTGACCACACCTGCAGCCATGTCCATCGGCGATGGGCTTGGCTGAGCCGCTTCCTTTGCTGGCGGCCTGAAATAAGATTTACCAAATGCTGAAGCAGGGCCTCCCTCCGATCGTCTGCCTCGACAACAACGACTATTCGTCGCTGTCGGATCGTAAGCGCGCGGTGATCCCGTCTTGAGCTTGGCCCCAGTGTCTATGACGATGGTGTCCACCAAGGATTGAACCGACCCCCAAACCTTGGACAGTTATGGTTTCATGCGGGTGCCGCGGCAGCCTGCATCCTGTACGCCACTGGACTCAGGCCGCCGATCCCGAGCTTGATGCGATCCACGTTGTAGTAGCGAATGTAGTCGTGAAGGGCGTCTTTCAACGTCTCGGTCGTGTCGAACTTGTTGAGATGGAACAGCTCGCACTTCAGTGTTCCGAAGAAGCTCTCCATGGCCGCGTTGTCATAGCAGTTGCCCTTCCGGGACATGCTCTGGACGACCCCGCTTTGATGTAGGCGTTTGCGGTACACAGGCATGCGGTACTGCCATCCTTGGTCCGAATGCAGGATCGGTCGCTGGCCTGAGTCGAGCCGGTTGAACGCCTTGGTGAGCATGTTCTTGATCATGATCGGGAGCGGACGCTCTGCAATCTCGTACGACACGATCTCGCGGTTGTAGAGATCCATCACCGGCGACAGATACAGCTTCTGGTTGTTCACCTTGAACTCGGTCACGTCGGTCACCCACTTTTGGTTGGGCTCATCTGCTGTGAAGTCGCGCTCCAAGCGGTCCGGGGCCGTCTCGGAAGTAGCGCCGTCGTAGGCCTTGTAGCGTTTAGGGCGGACCAGCGACTTCAACTGCATCTCGACCATCAGCCTCTGGACCGTCTTGTGGTTGACAACGAGACCTCGCTGGCGCAGTTCGGCGGTGACCCGGCGATAGCCATACCGACCCTTGTGACGGTTGAAGATCTCGCGGATCTTCGCTTTCAGGTCGCAGTGCCTGTCACCTGTGCGGAGAGCCTTCAACTGGTAGTAGAAGCTGCTGCGCGCCAGCTCAGCAGCGCGCAGCAGATCGGCGAGAGGGAAGTACGGCCCCAACTCGAGCACGATCAACGTCCTTTCACGGGCGCCGAGCGCGACTTGCTTCGAGCCAAGGCCTGCACTTTTTTTAGGTAAGCATTCTCCGCGCGCAGTTGCTGGAGATCGCGTAGTAACTCCTCGCGGCTGCGTTGGTCGTTCGTCACCGCTTCGCGGTCATTGCGCTTGCTCGACGGCTTGCTCATCCTCGTCTGTTCCCACTTCCACCCAGGCTGCAAGGCTGCTGCCCCATGAGCGGCGTACAACCGGTTCCACTCTGCCACCAGGTCGAGCCGCCGGATGTTGAAGAGGGCTGCAACCTGCCTGCACGACAGACCCTCATCCTGCATCCGGCACAGGACCTCGAGCTTGAGGTCGAGATCGTAGATGACGCGCCTTTTCGCCACCAGACCAGCCCTCCCATTGGCCTCGTATGCGGCGATCCACGCCCTCAGCGAATCAACGCCGACGTCGTGCGCGCTGGCGGTGGCACGCAAGCCGCCGGCGCCCTTCCTGTAGGCCGTGACGGCGGCAAGCTTCTGTTTCTCTGTGTACCTGGTCACTTCGATTCCTCGAGTTTGTCCAGGTTTCGGGGTTCAGATCAGGATTTAGGTGGACACCCGTTCCGATCTGAACTGGTCATCCGTTCCAGTCCGACCTCGCCACCTGTTCCGGCTTGACCTGAGCATCGGTTCCAGGCGGATCTGAGCAACCGTACCGGCTGAGTTGAGCGCACATACCGGTTCGTCTCAAGCAGCCAGCACTCCTTTGGGAAGGAGCGCGAGCAGTCACGATCATCGGCTACTAGGTTTCCTCGAGCTTCTTTCGCCCTTGATACTTCCGGAGCGACTCGCCCTTCAACTGCATGCGATGTGCCTGATGAACGATCCGATCGAGCACAGCATCGGCGATGGTGGGATCGGGGAAGAAGGAATGCCACTTCTCAGTTGGGTACTGGGAAGTGATGAGCAGAGATCCCGTTCTCATACGCCGGTCGACAACATCCAGCAGAATCTGGGCAGCGGACGCTGACATCTCGCCAAGGCCGAAGTCATCAAGGATGAGAAGACTCGGTTTGGTGAGCGCAAGCTTGAGCTGTGGCAGCGAGCCGTCGTGCACAGCCTCTGCAATGGCCTCGTAGAGGCCACTGGCCGGATAAAACGCGACAGGCATTTTCAAACGACATGCCTGGTGTCCGAAAGCACAAGCCAACCAGGTTTTTCCACATCCCGTGGCCCCGATGATGATGAGGTTCTGCTGTCGCTTGATCCAGGCGCACGAGGACAGGGTCGATATCAATCCCTTGTCCAATCCCCTCGCCGGGCGATTGTCCATTTCTTCGAACGCAGCCTTTTCGGGAAGTGCCGCGACCCGTACGAGCCTGGTCAGCTTTCGGTTCTCGCGGCCAGCCACCTCCGCCTCTACCAGCAGAGCGAATCGATCATCGAAGGATTTTTCTTGAAGCTTCGGCTGTTCGGCCTGGAGCTCGTAGGCTTGTGCCATCGTTGCCAATCTGAGTTCGCGCAAACGGGCGGCAGTCTGTTCGATCGCGCTCATGACTCGCCTCCGTAGTATTCAGGTCCACGCACGTTCTCATGCGTGGAGCGAGGATTTGCTTGAGGCGTTTGTTGAGAACGCAAATCCGCCTCCTTTTTCAAGATGGAAGTGATGCTGTGCAACGAAGTGATGTTGAGGGGTAGCGCATAGGCGCAGACCGCCTCGAATCGGCTTTCCCCATAGTCGGATGCAAGGGCACGCATGCGTCGTGCGGCCTTGATCCCGTTGGCCAGGTCGCTGCGCTCTTGGACATGGTGCAAGATCATGCGTTCAGAAAAGGGACCAACGCCCTTCGCCCAGTTCCGCAGAGCCGCAGGCTCGCCATCGAGAACGCGCTGATGCGCGATGGGCCGATGTTCCGCCAGGGTGCTCGATTCGCCTGTGTTCTTGAGGATCGAGTGCAGCGCGACGCGACGCCCTTTGAAGAAGATCTCGATCATCGCGACCGTAACGCGCAGGTCAACACGTTCACCAATCAACGCAAAAGGAACTGAGTAAAAGCACTTGCGATATTCGACGTGGTGATCCTGGCTCACCCGCATCTCGTAGCACCAACTGCAGAACTCATAAGGACGATCTGGTAACGGCTGCAGTGCAGGCTTGTCTGCAGCCTCAAAGCGTTCTCGCCGGCACCCTTCCATCTTCTTGAAGGGGTGATCGTTCAGCGCGATCGTCAGTCGGCGCAACTCCGCGTTGAGCTCCTCCAGATTGAAGAACACGCGGTCGCGAAGCTTGAAAAGGATCCAGCGCTGCGTGATCTGAACGCCTACCTCGGCCTTTGCTTTGTCCTTCGGCTTTCGCGGACGCGCCGGAAGAGCGGCGGTGTTGTAGTGGCGAAGCATCTCGTTGTAGTCGGGATTGATAGAGATCTGATCCCGGACATGTCGCAAGACCCCCGCCTTGAGGTTGTCGCAAACTACCCATCTCGGAACTCCCCCTAACTCCGCGAAGCAATTGCAGTGACAGCTCACCCAATCTGGAACTGTCTGGCTGGCCATACCTTCAACATAGGTGAAGTTGGAGTGCCCCAAGACAGCAATGAAGATCTGAGCGAATGCCGACTCGCCGCCTTCCACACTCCGGATCTCGACGGGCCGTCCCGCGAAGTCGACGAACAGCTTGTCGCCAGGTACGTGCGTACGGCGCATCACCACGTGCTGGTCCTTGAGCCATTTCCTGTACAGTGCGGTGAACTGCGAATATGAAACTCCGTCCGGCGCTGTCTCACGCCACTCCTGCCAGAGTTGCTCGAGAGTGGCACTCGGGCGCTGCATCTCGGCGTTAATCCACTGCCAATCTGGCACGGGCCGATGCGGCTGGATGGTCTTGTCCTCTGTGCCAAGGGCGCGGCACCACTGCTCGTCGTCCAATTCCTTCAGCGCTCCCCAAGCGAGCGTCTGCTTCTTCAGGCGGGCCCGGAGCGCCTTGACCGTGTCTGGGGAGACGCTGGTGCTTCTGGCAATGAAACGGTTTGATTCTGATGGTGAGTGAAAGTGCAGGCGCACAATCTCGCGCTGCGTGCGAACAGGAAGCCTCATTCGCTTTCTCCAGCTGTCGACCGCCGGAGGCAAGCAGTCAGGATGAGGGTTGCCCCGTCCTCCGCGGTACTTGACGCGCGGAATCCCCCGACCGATACTCCTGCCATTCAAAATACAAACTCGCCTGGCTCGGCCGGACGCCTAGACCTGAGGTTGCACCCTCAGGTTTTCGCGTTTCTGGGCGCTGGTTTTTTCTTTACGGTTCGATAGGCGTGCCTTTCTTGGATCCGGCGACGCCTGAGAGGCGTGCTCTCGCGAGCCATGCCGCGACGTCGCTCGTGAGAGCGAAATACCCCCTTCGATGGGGTAAGTTGAACAAGGAAATAGGTACCTGCCCTCGCTTCTGGGCCTGCCGGAGGCTTGCCGACGTGTTGTGCCCCAAGGACGCTACCAAGACCCGCCCCCCCAGAAGAGGGCCGTGTTTGGCCTCAAGAGCTTCCCGTAACTCCGCGTGAAGCTGCTCGAATGAAGACGGGGCCAATTTGGATAGCGGCATGAGATTTTCTGGTCCAGCGATTTCTCGTAGTGTTCGCTGGAGTTCGCTTCGAGTCCACCTCGCAAGAAATTCGGAATTTCTGTACGCTTGCGCGATGGCCTCTGCTCTCAAACGGTCACGCGTTGGGCGTCCTTGCCGCCATCCAGTGGATCAACTGCGTACGCAGATGTGGTTTGGGGCGACCCTGTTCAGGAGCGGCTTGGCTTCTGCTGATGCCCTTGAGCGTTTTTTGCAGCCAGAACTCGTCCGTCCGTGCGCTGACGGGGTAATGCGCTCCAGTAAGTTCTTTCGGTACAAGAAAGGCTCGAGGGTCCCCAGCCGGATCGCGGGCAAGGCGTCCCCTGTCGAACTGGCCGAGAAGGCATTTCCGGGAACCGCGATCTATTTTTATTCCGTCATCTGGGACCTATGCAAAGGCCGTCGCATCACGATTGAAGAAGCCGATGTTCTGCTATGGGCCATGTCCGACGAGGTCCGTCATGTGCTCTTCGTATCGACGTCTTACGTGTATCGAAATCCGCCCCGAGTACTGAGCAGGCAGTTCCGTTACTTCGACGACAAGGTATCAAAGGCACTCGCTCAACTCGGGACCTTCGAAGCTTTGACAGCGGTGGTTGTGTTGATGGCCAAAGCGGAAGCAATCCCTCCGTCGATCGGTCTCAGGCAAGCGGCGCAACTTTGCTATCTGCGTATGCAGAAAAATTTGCTGAAGAACCCGGAGATCGCCCCAGTGATTGAGGAGGTGTTTGCACTGATCGATGAATTTTTTCTCGAGTGGGTCGGCATTCACGATCAGCATCAAGTGGCACTGCCCATGGAATCCAGACTTCGGCGCGAGTGGGATCTCCGGTAGCGCGCAACACCAAAATTCCAGTCAGTTCCGCGCAAACGCAGAGGCTGTTTGCCGCTGATGAATGAGACCACCCCCTGGACTTGGGGGAGGAGCAGGCGCAGGCTCCGCCACGAAGATGCTGAAGAAGTTCGTGGGCGCCTGTCCAGGCTCGAAGCCCACCAGCTCCGTGCCTTCAAAGCTGTTCAGCGCTCCGTACAAGAAGTCGGGATTGCACGGAACAAGGCGATGTCGAAACGCCAATCTCACCGCTTACGGCATACCGTCTGGGCCTGATGACCGGTTTGACCAACCCCAAAGGGGCGGCATTCTGGACAAGCGCATTTGACACCTTGCTACCGCACGCGCCCACATGGTTTCTCGCGACGGTCGTCGTGCTGTTCGCACTACCGTCTCTGGGTTGGCATCTCGTATCACACTCGTATTCTGGGCTGCCGGCCCTGCGAAATCGCTACCTGCGCCTTGAATGCGGAATCGCTGGAGAGGCGCTCGTCTTGCTCGGCCTTCAGCGCCTCAGCAGCCGCTGACGCGGCTTTGATGAGCAGAGCACTCGGGCTGCCTGCCACGAAATTCCAGCAGGAGAGTCGCGCACAGAGTTGGTCACTGCCTAGGGCTGACGGACAGCGATAACCTCCACGGGAACGCCACGTATGTCTTTCCCTGTTGCACGCAGAGTCGTTGGCGTCAACTCGCTGATCAGATATTCCTGCGAAGCCCCTTTCGGAAGGAAGTCTTCGAGACGATAGCGTAGTGCCGCTGGCATGCCCGGAGGGGCGAGTGCGACATAGCGTTCGATATCCATGGACGTCTTGTCGCGCAGGTGTAGCACTGTTCGGAGAGATTTCAAATCAGTCGCTGCGAGTGAGATGGTGCTGTCAGAGGGAGCACTCCAAGTGCCAGTTTCCGCCACCGTCCAGACAACAGACTCGATTTCTCCAGAGGCTCGGTGCGAACGCATGACGAACTCGCCGCTGAAACTGAAGGCACCATTCTGCTGAAACTGCATATGGCCATCGGTCGTGAGTTCAGCGTCGGGCAGGACCTGGCGGGTGGTCCCCTTCCATCTGCCCACGAGGGCAGAGCTAACCTTTTGCGACTTTCCTCCGTCGCTGTTCCCTGCGAAAAAGTTGTTGGCAACATTGACCACACCTGCATCGTTGACGGCTGTCACGCCGCTCATACGATCGCTGTTGTTGCCAACCGAAATGGTCACGGGTGTCGGTGCCGACGCTGAGGGTGTGCTTTTCCCGGCAAACACCGTATTGAATAGCGCGAGGATGGCACTGAGCAATCCAATAATACTGGTCGCGATGGCGATTTTTTTCATGGGTGATGTACTTTGCGATGAGTTGCAGTGACACAAACAGCTACGAGCTTTTTGACAGGGACGCATCCGTATCGACATGCGCGATTGCCAACTCGAGCAAGTCGATCATTTGCTGCGGTCGCTCACGCTGCGTGTAGAGATAGAAGGCCACCGGATAAAAGCAGGCCGCCAGGATCAGCGGTATCCACATCCAGAAAAGGATGTTGCTGTCGTTCTTGAGCAATGTCGACGCTGCGATGGTGGAAGCGACCATCGCGGGGAAGAGACCAAGCTTGCGTACATCCCCTACGAGAGAACTGATCCGGCCGTCCTGGACGTCGAATCGATAGCGGTACTGGAGGAGCGCGTACTTCAACGTCGGCTTGTCAAAGGCCATCAGTTTGGCCAGATAGCCGGCATCCACTTGCAAGTCAAGTCGCATGGGCGCAAGCAGCCAGGGAAAGCGTTGCTTGCGCCCGCGCCAGACGAAGTGCGCTGCATTGAAAGTTGCACTCAGCAGGTAGCCCAACGCAATCAGCACAAGAGCAATATAGAAGGATCGAACAGCCTCGGCCAGCGCTGGACCAGGCCACACATACTGTGCCAATGCGACAAGCAACAGCAGCACGGTGACGACGAGATATCCGCCCAGCAGGTACTTCTCCAGCAACTGCATCTTCGTTGGAGACTCGGGCGCAGCCCCTTTTCGCTCGACGAGCGTCATCTCATGAAGTATCGAGAAGAGCGAGTCGAGGGAATCAGGCTTGAGCATTTCAGGCATCCGAAACTTCGTTCTACTTTTGAACCAAAGCGATGAGAGTCAGCACAGTGGCATCGGGAAGCTTCACCGATTGAGTTTCGACAGTCATCTGATATGCGTTGGGACCTGAAAGCCAACGGTCGGCAGATTCTTTTCGCGGGCGCGACATGCCCGACGCGGCGCCGAAGACCATGTCGAAGGCCGCCGTGTCCTGGTGCAATTCCCGTTTCACGTAGAAGTCGAAAGGGATGCCACTGTTCTTTTGGAACCAGCGCAGTTTCTGCTGTCCGTGGCAAACGATGCAAGCCGGCGTGGTTGCGCGCTTCACCAGTTTGATGGCGGAAGCAGTCAGGCTTGCCCTGAAATCCTTTGCGAGTGCGGTGGCAACATCGAGGGTCAGCTTGCGCCCCGCACTCCAAGGATCCACGAGGTAGCTAGGAAGGATCAGCTGGCTCGCGAAACTGTTGGCGTCGGCTTCGACAGACTTGGCCTCGGCGTTTTGCGGCCCGATGTCCGCACTCGTGCACCTGAAGGATGATCGCTGTGAATCGCAAATCCAATGCGCCAACTCGTGACCCAAGGAGAAGCGCTGCCGGCCGGGAATGCTGTCGACGGCGACACTGATGACCGCAGCGTCGCCACTCCTGACCAGTCTCGCGGCACAACCGTCCAGATGTCTGAACACGACCCTTGCGCCGCGCGCGTTGGCAATCGCTTCGAGGTCAATGTGATCCGGCTCTCGAACCCCGTGCCACCACAACAGACGCTCCGGCTGCGAGAGCGATCGCGGATCAATGGCCATTGTCATCGCGCTTGATTTTTCCCATGGCGACAAGATCGTCGTACAGGGATTCAAGGTCAGCATCAGATTGCTGCGTTCCTTCACGGAACGCCATGGCAAGGCCGGCGTCGCTGCGAAAGGCCTCCTGGATCAGTTGCTTGATGCGATCGATGGTTGGGCGGGCCTGCTGAGTGGTCGCGGCTGTCGTGCCCATGAGTTTCTTCGCGGCGATTGTCCGAGCGCGCATCGCCTCGGCCATGATGGCGTCGATTCTTGCCCGAATACGCTGTGCCGCTGCGTCCGGATCCTCGCCTTGCGCGACGATCTCAGCTCGAATCTCCTCGTCGCTGGTCGCCTCCAGGTCTCGCAACGCCAAGGCTCGGATGGAATCCATGGCCGTTCGATTGGATTTGTTCATGACTTGGTCCTTCCGGGCATCAACTTGTTCAGACCGCGCCGCAACCGGCGACGTGCAGTGTCATAGGAGGTAGGGGTCATATCGAAGGCCTGGCGTGTCTCCTCGGCCTTCCATCCCTCCTTTTCTCCTTCGATGATGGCAAGTACCTCCTGGTCATCGGCAAAGTGGCGCTCGATCAGATCGGCGTCTGCTTTGGCCGCTGCTTGGCGCGCCTGGGTTTCCTCGAGCTCGATGGCGGCCTCCACCACGTCGACGTGCGCGTGGCCACCTTTGCCTAGCGCGTGCTCGCTATCGCCGTCCGCACCTGCCAGGACTTCAAGGTGATCGGTCTCTTTCTGCACGACCGATTCACGAGAGCCGTCGGCGATGCTCTCCATCGTCTTGACCATGAAGGCCATGAATGCCACCGTCTTCGGCCAGCGGCGACCTTTTCCCTTGCCTTCTGCACCAATGAGCGTGCGTTTGACAGCTTCGTCGACCAACTCCAATGGGTCGGTGTATTCCGTGCCCCATATGTAAGCCTCGGCAAACTTCCCTAGGCGACGCAACTCAGCATCGGTGAGCGCCCCGAAGGCATCTCCAACCTCCTCGGACGTTGCGTAGTCCGGGTCGTGCGATGGGTTCTTGGTCATGTGGCCCCTCTAGCTCGTTATTGGTATGTGCGGCGGTAAACCGAAACGCGGACATCCGGCGCAATTTTGTCCGCGTTTCGGTTTACCGCCGCACATCCTCGTAGCAGCACTTCCGCTGCATCAGGAGTCCGAAATGACAAATCGCAATCAGCACGTCGTTCCGCGGGACGACCAGTGGGCGGTCCGGGGAGCCGGCGCCAAACGGGATACCGAGCTCTTCGATCGCAAGCAGGACGCGGTCGACCGGGCGCGCGAGATCTCGCAGAACCAGCAGACGGAACTGGTGGTTCATGGCCAGAACGGGCGCATCCAGTACAAGGACAGCCACGGCCACGATCCCTACCCGCCGAAGGGCTGAGGCAAGGGTATTGCGCGGCCGGATTCGGCCGCGCAATACACCCAGGCCCCAAAAACAGGGCGAAGGGGAACATTCAACTCCCTCACCCTCTTGAAAGCGCGAACTTTACCCCTACATCCCAGCTAGGGAGCCTTTAACCCCGACAAGCGTCGGGCAACCCAAGAACTCAAGGGAGAGACGATGGTCGATGGCGAATCCCGCCGGTTTCAAGTTTTGGCGCTGTCGGGCGGAGGGTACCGAGGGCTCTACACCGCCAAGATCCTGGCTGATCTTGAAGATGAGATTCAGGCGCCCATTGCGAGCCGCTTCGATCTGATCGCGGGGACGTCTATCGGCGGAATCCTCGCGTTGGCTGTCGCCATGGAAATTCCTGCGCGGCAGATGGTGGATCTGTTCTCCAAGCATGGGGAGGAAATCTTCAAACGCCGCTGGTCGCTCAACGGCATCATGCGGGCGCTGTACTCACCCGAACCGCTCATGAGGTTGCTCAGCGCGCCGCAGCTGTTTGGCGAACGACTTCTGGGCGAATGCAGGCACCCTGTCATCGTCCCGTCGATCAATTACTCAAGCGGGCAGCCGCAGCTGTTCAAGACCCCGCACAACGCCGCATTCAAGCGAGATCATCTCTTTCGCCTGGTGGATGTCGCCATGGCAACAAGTGCCGCGCCGGCATACTTTCCGCGACACACGTTCAACAGCAACCAGTACGTGGATGGCGGTCTGTTCGCCAATGCGCCAGGCCTGCTGGCCGCCCACGAGGCTCAGACCTTCTTTGATCAGCCGCCTCAGGCTCTCCATCTGTTCTCGATCGGGACGATGTCCTCGCGCTTCACTGCGGATCCGAGACGAAACCGCGGTGGCGGGACTCTGGATTGGGGTGGTCTGAACCCGGCCAACATGCCTAAGCGGCTCTTCGGGCTTGCGATCTCGGTGCAAGAGTCCCTGAGCGATTTCATGCTCAAGCACAACCTGCCGGGACGCTATGTGCACATGGATGACGTACTGACCGACGAACAAGCCGGCGCCGTGGCGCTCGACAAGGCTGATGCAGCCGCGCGCGAGGTGCTGCTGGGTGCCGCTTCCGAGCGCTCCAAGAAATGCATCGGCCGGCCCGACTGCCAGCAGTTTCTCGCCCACCAACCCGCAGTTGTGAAGTTCTACTACGGCGCGCATGCCGTCCAAGGAAACGCCTGATGCTCAAGCTCAACAAGCTCTTCTACAAGTCCGACGTGAACAGCGACGTTTTCGGGGATCGGATCGAACCTGCCCCGGAGGATCGCAAATACCTCTCGGCGTGTATTACCAAGGTGAAGAATCACCTTACGCCACGCATTCGCCGCGCGACCAAAGAGAAGCTGGGCATGGAGCGCGTTGTGGAGCCGCGTTTTCGTACGCAGGGCTCCTGGCTGTACGGCACCTGCGTTGAGCCGTCGAGCACGCCCCCGCAGGAAATGGATTGGGACTACGGCATTTACCTTCCCGTGACCGTCTGGCAAGAAAATGGCCCGCCCCATGAAATGGCCAAGGCGTATTTCGAACTGGTCGAGGGCCTTCTCGTGGATCTGTGCAAGCAGGAGGGATGGACGCTTCTCGCGGGGAAGAACACATGCATCCGCATCAAGGTCGCGGCCTGGGCCCATATCGACATTCCGCTCTACGCGGCGCCCGAGGAGGAGTTCGGCAAGATCCGCGACCGCATCGCGCTCGAGGAAGCCCACTTGCGCAAGACCTTCGACTCAATCGCCGCGGATAGTTACGACTTTGCCGAAGCGCAACAGCAACAGTGGGAGGACCTGGACCATATCGTCATGGCGACGCGCGAGGGTGAGTGGAAAGCCTCCGATCCGGAAGTCGTGGCAAAGTGGTTCAGGGACCGCGTGAGCGAGCACAGCGAGCAGCTGAGGCGGGTCTGCCGATACCTCAAGGCATGGCGTGACTTCCACTGGCAAGAAGGCGGCCCCACCTCCGTTTCGATCATGATCGCGGTCGCACAGCGATTTCAACCGAAGGCCGGCCGGGATGACCTGGCGCTCGAGGATGCTGCCAAGCGCCTGACGAACGTTTTCCTCAGCAGTATTCGTGAGCGTGGCATTGATGATGGCAAAGAGGACTTCAACCGCCTCGAGCCGGCGGATCGCGCCACCGCGTCCAGGCGGTTCGGTCAATTGGCCAACGACCTCGAGGATTCGCGCCTGCTGGGTGTCCAGCACAAGGAACAGGCGATTTTCCAGATGAAGCAGCAGTTCGGCCTCCGCATGCCGGTGGACTCTTCGCTGGTAGAGGCCGACAGCGCCGCCGACACCATTCGGACGACCACGCCGATACGCGTTGTTCCTCCGGTCGTTCCATCGACCAGCGCCGGGTGACCACGCCAACCGCGACCAAGATCGGCGAAGTCCTGCGCTTCCTGAGCAGCCAGGACTTCGTTCCCGTCGCCGCCAAGGGGCGTGCGCGGTCGTTCGAAGGGCCGCTGAAATGCGACAGGGGCGAGGTTCGAATCAAGCTGACGATTCGCGATTGGGACTTCCTGAGCTATCCCGAGATCCGGTTGGAAGAGCGCCCGCCATTCCTTCCTGCGCTCATGCCTCATGTCGATGTCTTTGGCAATCTCTGCTATTTCGCTGCCGGCGCAGTCACGCTTGACCGATATGACCCGGTGCGCGCCATCGCGCAGTGCCTGCTCCAGGTGAAGGCGCTGTTGAATCGCATGTCAGCCGATCCGCAGTTCAGGGAGCAGGACTTGCAGCATGAGTTCCTGGCGCACTGGCTGTTTGCGCAGGAAACGGATCCCTGGCCCGTATTTCTGGCGGAGATCGAACCCGGCGCCACCGCTGCCGACTATTTCATCGTCAGCCTTGGTGGGAGCAAGCGCGCTGTGATCGCCAGCGATCCGCAGGAGGTGGCGCGCCTCGCATCGGCTCTTGGCTCGGAAAACTTTCATTGCCAATGTCGTTGCTGGCTGTTCAAGACAGATCTGGTCCCCGCGGTCCCCGAACAGATGCCGAAGACCGTCAAGGACCTCTTTGCCTGGCTGAAGCAGTGGGACGCAGGGCTGGCCGCCGCGGTGCAAGGGGTGCTGGCCAAGCCGGACTATCTGAAGGCCTCCTTCGTCACATTCGCGGTAGACACCCCCATCGGCTGGCTGGGGTTAGGCTTCGATCTTGATCCGATCAAACGTCTCGCCTATGTACGCGATCCGAAAAAGTATCGACACTTCTTGCACAACGGCGGGGGGGCCAAGGCGTTGCTGCGCCTGTCCATCCAGCAGGTCGGCAGCAGCTTTGTGCATAGCAGGAACCTCGAATTCCCGGACCTGCGCAACAAGCGGGTGACAGTCGTCGGGTGCGGGGCCATTGGCTCCTTCCTCGCGCAATCGCTGGTCCGGCTTGGGGCAGGCACGGGAAAACTAGGTCTGTTGAGGTTGATCGACCCGGAGCTCCTGGGGCCGGAGAACCTTGGGCGACATGTCCTCGGCTATCCCACGTTGCTGCGTCCCAAAGCCGAAGCGCTGGCCGAAGAGTTCCAACGGCAGTTTCCTCACAGCAAGATCAAAGGCGTGGTCGGCAGCGCTTTCGAACAGCACGACCTGTTTGCGGCAGATCTCATCGTCAATGCGACGGGAGAGGAGACGGTCAGCGAGTTGCTGAACGGGCTGCGAATCCAGCGCAATCTTGCGCTTCCGGTTCTGCACGTCTGGATCAAGGGTAATGGGGATGCTGTCCAGGCCCTATGGACCGACAACAAGGGCGGTGGCTGTTTTCGGTGCCTGCTGGAGCCCGATCCCTTGCATCACCGCAAGGACAGATTCAAGCTGCTCAAAACAATCCCGGCAAGACGCAGTGACGGCTGCAGGGCGTACACCCCTTACGCGGTTTCGGCGCCCCTGCACGCAGCCGCTCTTGCCACGGACCTTGTGTGTGCCTGGCTTGAAGGTGACCCGTCTCCGCGATTCCGAACGCGAAGCCTCGAGACAGCGGACGTTTTCAGCGTCAAGAATCAGAATATCTCCAAGATCGAAGATTGTCCTGCATGCGCTCCGCATTGATCTGGAACAACCCCTGGTCACGCGATGGCAAGCTCCTGATTGAGGCGCTGCCGTTGGCCGCGATGGATCACTACCGGCAAGACCAGGCCTCCAAGTCTGAAGCCGGTGGAATTTTTCTTGGATACCGCCGCGGTATGCATCTGCATATCACCATCGCCACGGTGCCGCAGCCTTCGGACCAACGCAAACGGTACTGGTTCAAGCGATCGACGGCCCACCATCAGCAAGTCGCGCTGCAGCATTGGAAAGCCAGCGGCCAGACGATGGACTATCTGGGCGAATGGCACACGCACCCCGAGCAGTTTCCTAACCCATCCCAGCTCGACCTGTCGGAATGGCGAAAGATCTGCAAAACCCGGCCGCACCCGATGGTATTCGCAATACTCGGATGGAGCGGTGATGTATGGATTGGAGTTTCTGAGGGAAATACCATCGCACGCTGTGTCCTGGCTTAGGGAAGACCTTGACGGGTCGATGAGCTGCTCGGTCTGTAGGTAGATCTCGCTGCAGAAGAGCTGCGGTAGGCGGTCTGCTCTGCTCCGTCCTCCGGGGTGACTTTGCGAGTGCCCCAGTGGGTAACCTCCCACGCCGCGCTACTGTGCGGCTAAGCGCTCCGCAATCTCACGTGCCCCGAGATCTCGCACAGCGGCAAGGCTTTCGAGTTGCACCGCCCGCGGACGTGCCTTGCCTTGCTCCCAGTGATAAATCGTCTGCCCGGACACGCCAACCAGTTGTCCATAGATTGCCGCGGACAGCCCGAGCTTGGCGCGATGTGCCGCCAACCTCGTTGCACTGAAGCGGCGCTTCGTGCCCGCTGAAGCCTCGTCCTCCGAATCCGGTCCCTTGGCGGCGCGGGTTGCCCCTTTTGTAACCCGACGCAGCTCTTTCTCGAGTGCTCCCACTTGGCGACGTAGTTCCGCAATCGATGTGCGATGTGCGACCGATGCTTTCTTGAGCGCTTCGGTCTCGGCGCGCATCTCTTTGCGAGCGACGCGGGAGATTTCGGCTTTGAGGATTGAGGCGATATTTGGCATGGGAGCATTGTGCCGTGCCACTGCAGCCCCAACGCCGCGCTGGCGGTGCCTGCAGCCTGAAATTAAATTTGTACCTCCCCAGCAGTGACTGCTCCGACGCCACCTCGGTTGATTCGAGCTAGCATGGCTGCGCACCTGCCAACAAATAACCTCAAAACCGCTCTCGTGGGACCGATCGCACTCTTTGACAAGTCATTCCTGCAAGCACTCTCGATCGACGAGTCGGTGTGGTTCGACCACTTTTTCTATGCGAACGTTTGTCCGATTTTTTACATTGAAACGCTGGCGGATCTAACGAAAACGTCCGCTGGTCGTTCGGGGCGAAGCGGCGAGGACGAGGTGCGGATCATTGCCGACAAGACGCCCACGCTCGCGGGGGCACCGTGCATCCATCATCGAGAGCTTGCACTGTCAAATTTGATGGGGCATCGAATCCCGATGCGCGGGCAAATTCCCGTGGCCGGCGGGAGACCCGTGCGTTCTCCGGACGGGAAGGCGGGAGTAGTTTTCGACGCGTCACCTGAAGCACAGGCGTTCAGCCGGTGGCAGGAGGGTGCGTTTCAGGAGGTCGAGCGTCAATTCGCGAAGGATTGGCGCCACATGCTGACAACGTTGGATCTGCCGACGGTCGCCAAGAGCATGCAAGCGCTGGGCATCGATTCCAAGCTCTGCAGAACTGTCGACGATGCGCATGCTCTCGCTGTCGGTCTAGTGAAGGAGCGCACCAAGCCATTCGATCAGATGGCTCTGCTCCTGGCTTTCCTCGAAGTGCCTAAAGAAGCTCACCGGGAGATCATCGAGCGGTGGTCCGTTGATCAGTACAGACCGCTTGCTGACTACGCGCCGTACGCTGCCCACGTGCTTTCAGTCGAACTGTTCTTTCAGATCGCGCTTGGTGCTAATTTGATATCTTCTGAGCGACCATCGAACCGCGCCGACATCGCTTATCTTTTCTATCTACCGTTCAGCATGGTATTTGTATCGGGCGACAGGCTGCACCGCCTTTGCGCTCGTCCGTTTCTTCGTGCCGACCAGGATTTCCTATGGGCACCAGATTTGAAGGCCGAACTCGCACGTCTCAACGCTGAGTTCTCCCAGTTTCCCTCCGAGGAGCGGGAAAAGGGGTTGATGGACTTCGCGCCGTCGCCGCTGGGCTCCGACGATCAACTCCTCCCAAAACTCTGGAACCGTTTTATGCCGGGATGGCGCAACCGTCACGCGTCCCCTGTGTCGATTTCTCCTGAGGCAGAACGGAAAATAGTCGCGCAGCTTCGTGAGTTCAATTCTTTGCCAACAGAGTCAACTGCCGATACGCAGGACCTGTCAGAACTTGATCAGGTCTCGATTGCGCGGATGGTCCCAAAGAAAAAGGGCAGTTGGTACCTGCTTCCGAAGGACCTGAGAGGCGAAGAGCCCGGCCCGTCTTCGCGATCTTGACCGAAGAGGGGCTATTCAATCAGCTGACCGCCACCGACGATGATCACGTGAATGGGGTCATCCTCTTAGAAGCGACCATCGAGCGAGTAGTCGATTTGTTGCGAGACTTCGACGAGCATCTGTCTGCGTGTGTGCGCCTCTTCCAGAAGGTTGCGGGCAAGCCTCCAAAAAATATCGAGGTATTGCAGAGTCGGCAGGTTCCGCATGTTCTCGCTTGCGGCGTCATAGTTCTTTGCGTGTCGCTTTAGGTCGGCCTGAACTGAAGGAATCTCCGATTCGACGAGTTCGATAAGAGATTTTCGATCACTCCTCATGCCGAGAAAAATCCGAGCGTCGTAGCGGTACGAGTTCTTCGCGCGGTCCCAATCGTAGAAATCCGGATAACCGCTGTCGAGCACGAATTTCGAAACAACCTTGTCATACCCCGGGTGCTTCACGAGCATGGGCAAGACGTCGTTCTGGGTATGAATTTCGCCGAGGCCGCGTCGCGCAGCTATGCGGCGCGTCTTGTCGAGCCACTGGAAGTTTTTCTGCTGGAGGACGACGTTGAAGTCTTCTGAATTTGCGAAGCTTATTTCGTCGCGCCCCAGTTCACGCACAGCATCAGGTACTGGCTGCAGACAAGCTGAGCGTGCGAGATCGTTTGGCGAGCAAAAGTCTGGTTTGGGGACAAGCGCTACTCCTGCTCGAGCATAGGCTTGAGCGACCAAGCGAGAGCAAAACTGCTTTCCGGTTCGGGACTGGGTCCCCACGTGAGACAGTGCTTTTGATAGTGCTGCTGCTGGCACGGAATAGAGAGCTCCTACCTGTGCTCGCGCATAGTCACAGGCTGCATCAAAGGCGGTCTCGTGGCCCAACTCGGGCAAGAGGCGATACACGGCAAGTTGATTGCCGGCGTCCCGGATGTAGCGCTGGGGGTTCTTCGAATAGACCCCGTCAGGCATCGCATGGATCAGCGAGTGCCCCACATAGAGCATCGCGTGGGAATATTCGCCCCGCGTCGCACGAGCGATAGCGGCGCTCGTGGGCGTGTTGTCCGAGGAGAGGAGGACGTCCCCAATCTTGAGTTTTTCGAGATCGAAGCCGAACTTGGACTCGATTTTTTCAGCTGTTTGAGTTGTTGTGCTTGACTGCATGAAGGCACTGTGGAGCAGCCGGGTGATCGCGCCTGGATGTTTTGGAGCGAGTACTGTATTGCGATACCGATTACATGCGGCGGTGCTACTTCACGGCTGGAAGCAGTCGGCGGGATGGCAAGATGCGCGAATGTTTCACGTTCTGATCGATACCTGCGTGTGGCTTGACCTTGCTCAAGACCCGAAGCAAATGCCAATGCTACGCGTACTGCGGGACTTCTTGGACAACGATAGCCTCATGCTGATCGTGCCTCGCGTGGTTCAGGTCGAGTTTGAAAAAAACAGAGATCGAATTGCCAAGACGAGCGCCCGCAGCCTTAGTGGTCACTTTCAACAAGTAAGAGAAGCGATCAATAAGGTCGGCGGTGACGAAGGGGAGAAGAAGCGACTGTTGGCGCAGCTCAACGACGTCAACCACAAGGTGCCCCTTATTGGCGGCGCGGCGGCGGCTACGCTGGATGACATTGCGAAGTTATTCAAACGCGCCGGCGTTGTTGAGATTTCTGATTCAGCCAAGATGCGCGCCGCGGACCGTGCACTCTTGCATCTTGCCCCTTGCCATCACGAGAACAAGAACTCGATCGCTGATGCCATCGTCATCGAAACTTACCGCGAGTGCGTCGAGGCCGGTGTCGCGGGTGACAGGTTTGCCTTTGTCACCCACAACAAGCATGACTTCAGTGTCCTAGCGGGAAACCACAAGCTGCCGCATCCGGACCTTGCGCCGATGTTTACCAAGATTAAATCGCTGTACTTCGTTCATCTCGGGGACTTGCTGGGTCGGGTGGCTCCGAATGTGACCAGGCAACTATTGTGGGAATACACCTGGGAGGAAGAGCCGCGCGGGCTAACGGAGATTCAGGCCGAGGTGGAGAGGCTCACCAAGCAAGTTTGGTACAACCGGCACAAGAGCGTGGACGCCGAGATCAAGCAAGGACATCACAGGATCGTGACGCGACAGGAGTGGGAGGAATTCCAGGATCCGCAAGGGATGACCGTAGACACGGTGTGGCGGAGCGCTGTCGCCGCCGCCATTCGCATTGAACGGCAGCTCGGACGCGGCAATGTCGGGCCATGGACCGACTTTGAGTGGGGCATGATTACCGGAAAGTTGTCCGCGCTGCGTTGGGCGTTGGGCGACGATTGGGACATGCTTGACACCTAGTTGAGCCCACAGTCCTGGCGATGTGGATATCCGTTTTCATTTGACCCAATGGGGTCAGAGATCGGCGAAATCCAGCATCAATGCCATCCGGTTGCATGGATGGTGGATACAGGCGCTGTCAATCCGGTGAGGTTGCGTCTGAGCAGGCGGCTCGCGCGCGAGCTGATGGATAAGCTTCTAGAGGGTGAACTGGATTTGGTGATCGTGCCGGCGCCGCTGCATCGGATCGATGAGTGCGTAGCACTTCACCGACAGAATGCGGGTCGTTGCTGACCAAGGGCACCCGCTACACCAAAGACGCGAACTGAGGCTGGCTGACCTGATAGGCCAGGAGTGGCTGTTGCCGGGCCCCAGAATCTAGTGCGGCAGCGGCCTGACGCTGCATTTCGGTGTCGAGACAGACTTCGGCAATGGGTCGCTGTTTCACCTCATGCGGGGCACTCGCACGCTCAGTATTGCCGGAACAGAGCATGGCGTAGAAGGACTTCGTGCCCTGCCCCTGAGCACCGATGAACTCGACCTGGGGCGGCAAATCGGCCTCATCTGCCGAGCCAAGGCCTATTTGTCGCCCTTGGCACGGCGCATGGTTGCGATCCTTCAAGAGCGCGTCGGCTAAAGATTTCCCGGTATTGGTGGCCCGCCTGACCGGGCCGCGACGCACACCGCGTCGGCGATGCGCTGCACCCGTGCGGCGCAGGCCGGCAATCGCTGACAGTCTTTGTCGCCGAGCATCCCCAGGGCTACCGGTGACCATCGCGCCCCTCAACGAACCACTTACCCTCGACTGCGTTGAGCCTCCGATGCAACACAAGTACACGGCCAAGCCATCCTGATCGCCTGAGTTTTCGGGTTCGAGATGAATGGTGCGACGCCATGCAAAATCATCGGCTGCCCTGGCACATTGAAGCGCTAATCGCTCTTCAACCGCCATGCCTCCGCGGCAAGACTCGACGTCCGCCCGGCCACGGCCTCGACCAGGTAGTCGTAGCTGTGAATTCTGATGTTCAGGTCTTTTATCATCTGGTGACGCCGGTGCTCGACACCTGGTGTGAGTGATGCACGGCGGCCGATCAGGATCAGGCCGGCGAGATCCGCACGAATGCCACTGAGCCCGAGGCCGCTCTCCAACCGCGGCCGACTCGCGTAATTTTGGTTGACATGCAACCAGGCGCGCCAGTCCTGGATCTGCCGAGTGGCATGGATCAGGTAGCTGGACGGATCGCCCTTCTTGTTGAACATCGGCCGCAACGGACTTTCAAGCTCGACCGCCTGCCACTCGAAGCCGAAGGAGTGTTTCTCGGCGATCAGGAAGTCGGTGACATGCTCCGCGCCGAGTGGCTGATTGGGTATCACCCACCGACCATGGCCGCCACCGAGGTGCTGGATCAACAACTCCGGGTTGCGCTGCAAGTACTGCTGGACATCCTCCTCGCGCGTCGCCCGGCACGATGTCGTCCCAACAAACGTGAAATTCCTTCAGAGGGTCGCTCCGAAGCGTCCGGGCATTGATTTCGGCACCCGTGGTGAGTTTCATCGATCGTCGCCTTTGCGTTGGGGGGAGGGACTGCCGCAGCCACAAGGCATCTGCTTCATGCACTTGGAGTGCCGCTGGCACTCCTTATCTGCAGGAGGCGTTGCACGCACTGCTGATAGTTCCAAAGCCGCTCCAGGTACGTCGGCGCGACCGCACCGTGCCTCGCCTGCACGTCGTGGACGAGGTCTCGGTCGAAATGCGGCTTCAAGCCATCGTGGCAGGTGCCGCACAAGGTGACAAGATTGTCGATCTCGGTGATGCCGCCTTGACCCCAGGGAACGATGTGATGCACATGCAGCTCCAGATCGACATGGTTTGCGGGCGACCGCCCGCAGATGAAACAACGACGCCCGTCGCGAGTCAGCACGGCCATGCGCAAGGTCTTGGAAGTTGCATGCTGCAGCTCGGCGCTGCTCAGGGATTGCGCAGCGACGAATCCGACCGCACTCGAGTCTCTTGCAACTTCACGCGGCGCCAGCAAAGGGCCGAACTTCAGCCTGGCCACGACATCCAGCACCACGGCATGCCCACCGAACGCCAACCAAAGCCGAAAGTCGGTCTCGTCGTTCACCAGCAGGCAGGTTTCCCCGATCGAGCGCAATTCCGCGCGACGCAGCGGTCCATCCAACGGGCTGGCCTCCCGGATCTCGCGCCGCGGCCTGGACGTGGTGTAGCCACCCCAATGCGAATCCACGCTGACGGTGAGCTCGCCGGCGGCGTTGGCCAGTCTGGTCACGTGGAAGTAGGCCTGGCCCTCGACGCCCGGTTGGATCAGGAGGCGTTGGATCTCGGCTTTGAACGACTTCGGGACAGGGCTCATCGCCTCATTCTCGCAAGACGTCGGGTGTGCAAGACGGGATGCCGTAACCACCCCACAAGATCCCGCCCGGATGGTGGCGACTAAGCCGCGCCGACACCCCGTTGCAGCGGCGGCAGCGTCACGGTCCGCGTGTGCTCCGATATGGATGAATGCTTCGCACCAAGCTGGTCCACCAGCGCGAGCATCCTCGTGTTTTCGTTCACCACGATCATCCGAATCGCCAACCCCTTGGCCATCAGATGCTGCAGGGCCCACCCACCGACACCCTGATGCTGAGCCGATGGCGCCACGTGAAGCTCGTGAAGGAAAAGTTCCGGGGGCGACGCCCTGGCTAGATCGAGATTCTCGACAGTGCACTCGAGGAAGCCAAAGCAGATGCCGCTGGCGCGCAGCAGATAGACATCGGTGACGCCCGACAACGCGTACTGCTTTTGCGACCACGGATAGTAGGCGCGTATGCTGTTGACCGCATCGAGCGCCGCTTGCTTGTCGGCGTCCCGAAGGCTCGGGAAAGGAACGAGACGCGCCATGCGCACGTTGAACGGTGGTGGCGTGGCAGCGGGGAGGTTCATTGGGCAGTTGTCCAGCGTCGCCATTTCGGCATGACGGATGCCTGGTCCATCGGACAAAACGGCAACGCACCTGAAGGCGATGCGGGCGGAACGGCGGACATTTGGGGACGCTCTCATGCTAGCAGGCCCTGTCCTTGCGAACCCGCGATGGACGAAAGCGAGGAGCGCGTCGTTGAACGACGGCATGGTCTTCGCATGCGGGTCCATCGGCCGGCACGGCGCGCACTTGGCAGTACGCCGACGGACCGGATAATGGTGGTTCCTGCGTGCGGATCCGTCAAGGCGAGGCATCTTGGCGTTGACGATGGCCGACGCCTGACGCCGAGAGCGCATCGCCAGCGCAGGTCCACCTGCTTGCACCACTACCTGGGAAGAAACGATGCTCGATCGCAGCCATTTCGACGAAGAGACCCTGGCGGCCATGGACGATATTGCCCGGCTGCTGCACATCAAATTGTCAGTGGCCGACATGAACCGGACCTTCAAGAACGCGCCGGAACTCGATGCCGTTCAGGCCAAGCCGTCCGCCAGGCGCGTGATGAAGGCCACGCGCGCTGCCGCCCGGGATTTGCTGGCGCAGGCCTTCGAGCGCGAGCCGAACCGCTTTCGCGAAGTCCACCGCCGGCAGGTAGCCCGCCTGGCGAAGGCAACGGAATCCGCAGCCCGACTTTCCAACCTGGAGTACGCCGCGTTTCCCCAGATCGCAGGCAAAGGGGTCTTCGACGTGCGCGTGCTTCGCCCGCTTCGCGAGCTGACCGAACGCTGGCAAGCCACGGCGCACGACTGACGCAACGGCCGCCGCTGCAGCAGCTTTCGCACGGCATGTACTCGGTCCGTTCTGCCCTCGGCAACGCACGACTTTCGCCGCCGGACAGCTCGCTGCTGGCGTTGTGCCAGATGCCGGCACGGCTGTCCGCCCGGAAGCGTCAAAGCTTGAATCTCTCGGCGTCGGTCGGCAACTGGAGGCGCGGTGCCGGACATTAACGACGTAACCGCCGCCCCCATGTCCGCGCCGTCTGGGCCGAACTTCGTGACGCAGCTGCACGTGGATGAGGTACCCGCGGTCTATCGACGGTTCGCCCACCAAATTGGCGCCGCGCATTGGCAGCGCCGTGTGACGCAGATGAACACGGCGATCAGCAACAGCCCGCTGCTGGGCGACTACCTGCGCGCTGAAAACGCGGTCTCCTTCGCGATGCATCGCTGCAGCGAGTTCATCGAGGCGCACGGGACGCTGCCCGAGCCCGAGCCCGCATCGAGCGAGCTCTACCAAGCCATCGGCTTCGCCCGCCAGGTACTCTGGATGATGGATAGCGCGACACCGGTGGAATCCGACCGGATGCGCAGTCGGGTGCAGGATGCGCTCGAGAATCCGGACGCCATGCGGGGCCTGCGGCTCGAGCTCAGCGTCGCAACCCATTTCGCGCGTCGAGGCCTGCAGCTGCAGTGGCCAGAGATGGTGGGCGGTGGCACCTTCGACCTGTTCATACCCCACCTGGGCGAAGTCGGGCTCGAGGTCGAGTGCAAATCGATCTCGAACGACAAGGGGCGCAGCATCCACAGGCACGAGGCCATCGCGGTCCAGCAGCTGCTCGCCCGTCTTCTCGAGCCCATGGCCGTTCCACTGAGGGCCGGCTTGCGCGTGGTGGTGACGGTCCCGCGGCGCCTGCCAACCCGGCATGAGCAAAGAGCCGCGTTGGCACAACGCATCAAGGATCAGGTCCTGATCGGCACCGGCGTGCGGTTGCCCGACGGTACCGAGATTCGGATCGGCGAATTCGATCCGGCAGTACTCGGCGACGTTGCCGAGAATGGATTCGTGACACGCGCGGATCTCGCGGCCGCCGCCGGGATCGGCAATCGCGAGACGATGATCATCGGCGGAAGACAAGGCGGCGCGCTGGTGGTCGTCCTGCAAAGCGTCCTTGGGGACGACCTCGTCGGGGCCACCTTCGCCACTCTGCATGAAGCGGCCAAGCGTCAGCTGACGGCCGCGCGGCCCGGTCTGCTGTTGGCCGGCTTCGACGGCTTGACGCCGGCTCAGTTGCGGTCGATCGCCGAGCAGGACAACGATCCGGCGCAGCCAGCGACCGCGCTGGAGCGGCCTGTCTTCAGGCTTCTGTCGGCGCCCCACCGCAATCACGTGGTCGGCGTTGCATTGCTCAGCCGTGGGGAACTGCTGCCCCCCACGATCGACTTCGTCGATAGCGCCGGTACTACTTACTACTTTCCCAATCGAACGAGCCGCTTCTGGCACGCGGGCTTCAGCGGCTTGTTCCATCCGCGCCCACCCACCCGAGGTGCCTTGCGACCGTGAGCATTCCATGCGGAACTTCGCCTCCCATGCGCGCGGTGGAACAGGTCCGCCAGAGGAACCGCACGAGTCGCCTTGCACAGGCGACTTTGCGAGCGGCCCTCCGTGACCACCAGCGGCGACGCGCCTTGCGCAGCAAGGCTCGCGTCGACCTATCCTTGCCGCTCTGAGGCGTCCTCGCCGAACTCGTCGAGCAACGGCATCTCCTTCGCCACAATGAATTCGGATGCGGCACCTGCGTGGCGTGCGGCCGCAAAGATGGCCGTGCGATCCTTGCGCAGCATCTGCAGCCACGTGTCCGCGCCGAGGAAGGATCGCAGCGCGTCGGCGACATTGCATTGCTGGACAGTCAGGTCAAGGGATGCGGTCATGAAAGGCGCCTGTGGATGACTCAGGCAATTCCTCCCCTTCAGCAGCCCTGAGGGCGTCCGTCCCCGCGCTCGCCAGTGAAATAGCGGGCCGAAGCTCGAAGATGGAAGTCGCCTAGTCCTTTGCGACGTAGGCGCGCGACGGCACGCGCGGCAAGAAGTGTGGTGGACGCGCTTGAACTGTACGCGCACGCAATTCATAGGTGCCATCTACCGCGCACCACGCCGGACTGGCGTGCCATCCTGACAGGAGTCGGCATGCCCCTTTCAGGCGCTCGATGACCTCGATTCAGGCCGAACGATGCACCGGAATCCCAGGTGCGACGTGGAAGTATCCACGGCCTGGGCCATGCGCGCGGCAGGTCGGTAGCGCTGGCAGTAGTTCGGCGCGCAAAGGTGCGAGCCGCCCTTCAGGACCTTGCGCGGGATGCGGATCTGCGGTGTGCCCGGATCGAAGCTCTGCTCCTTCGCCGCGCCGCGCGGATTCACCGGAATACAGCAGGCCTTGAGCATACCGAAAAGCACACTGCCTTCAGGTGGACGGGGCCTCCGCCGCCTGGCACAGGTGCAAAGACTTTTCGAGGCGGCTGATTTGACGACGCGTTGCTTCGAACTGCTTTTGCACGGTGCCTTTCTGGGTTTCCGGCAAATTGCCCAGCGCCAGGGTGTCCTCGATGGCTCGGCTGAGTGCGCCACGGGGCTTGTCCTTGTGATGAACACATAGGCGGTCGTAGCAGTAGAGGCCATTCAGGCTCGAAAGCACCTGGTTGGCTTGATTGACGGCGTCCTGGCGCGTCGGCCGAGGCGGGGCGGCCCATGGCTCGAGAAGGCGGTTGGCGACTTCGTCACGGGAGCGCCCATGTCTCCAGATGCGAAATCTCGCGTAGTGAAACTCGAACTCACGCAGCGCGCCTCGCACATCATCCAGCGTCATGTCGTGGCGCAGCATGATCCCGACATACGCGTGCTCCGTTTCACTCAGCGCCACATTCTGAAGAGCACCGGGGTGCACGGCGATGGGCCTGCGGATCGACCAGAGGAAGTTCTCCACCGGGATCGTATTGCCTTCTGGTTGGGCTCGCAGCGGTGTCTGCTTGCGATGGTATTCCCTGAGCACGCGCTCGAGGTCCATGCCGTTGACGAGGTCCGCGTAGCGGTGCCGCACGGCGAATGGAAAGTCATGCAACGAGACCTGCGGCTCGAACTCTTGCGCAATGCGCGCGCGCAGCCGCTCGATCTCACGCCCGCCGTCGGGCAGGTGGCTCCAAGTCTCGAACGGTGACCGCCGCTCGACCCATCCGAGTTGGATCAGGTCCCAGCAGGCATCAACATGCGCATCAGCGGCGATCTCCTCATCCGTGAAGCCTCCATCTCGCCACGCCTGCCGCATCTGCGCGTCGATCTGCCTGAGCACGTCGAGCCGGCCAGGGAACACCGACCGCACGGCCCGGATCGTCAGCTCGATCGGCAATGCGGCGTTGAGATCAGCCAGGAGATGGCGGTACTGAAGCGTATCGAAGCTGGGGCTGGTCATTCGCATAAAACCGGGAGCACCCGGCTTTCCGTGGAAAGTAAACGGCAGGAAGTCTAGTCTTGGAGCCTTCCTCAACCCTGGAGATATCGTGATAATCCAAAGTCCCTTGAACACCTTCGAATCGGCGCGCGACGTCCACCGCGCCGGCCTGGAGATCTACCACCTGCAGTGCACGCGCCGCCAGTACGGCGACGAACCCGTCCTCGCCCATCTGCGCGCGGACTTCCGGCGCAAGGAAGGTCTGTCCCCCAGCGATGCCAGCATCCGGGCCGGCCAGTTCCTCAACGACATCGACCGGTTGATCGAGCGCCAGTTCGACTTCAAGGGAATGCGCTCGGGCATCGCCAACAGCGAGGTATCCAAGACTGCGCAGGCCGGCGACGAGTTCGAGCTCGCCTGAAGGTCACGACAAGACCGATGGAGTTGTGGCCGGCGCGCGCGCCGGTCACAAACGCACGCCGCGCGCGCAGATCTGCAACGTACTTCTGATTGGGCACGCCGTCACTCTGAAGACTTTGAGCGCCGTCGGCGTAACAAGCACCGACAGCAACTTCCCGTGAAAGTCGATAGGACGAGCAGCTATTACAAGTCACCATCCTCTACAAGGGCTTGTACATCGACGACCAATCTAGGATTGAACGCCTTGTTCTCGATTTTGCCGCTCCAGTTCACATAGCCCCGCGGGTTGCTCATGACCCGACAGGATTTGACCCGGTAGTCGAACTGCTGATGTGTGTGGCCGTGAATCCAGAACACAGGCACGTCGAAAAATTCTTCTGGCAGCTCATTGACGAAAGCACCCGAGGCCCAGTCATCGGCATAGCGCTGCGCTAGCGAACCGCGGTGAGGCGCGTGGTGCGTCACGACCACCGTCGGCCCAGCAAACGGCTCCGCAAGCCTCTCCTGCAGCCAAGCGCGCTGCGTCTGATGAATCCGAAGCGTGTCAGCCGCTTGCAGTTTTCTTCCCTCCTTGTGGCGCCAGGTGTCGGGTTCCGCCGACTCGTCGGGTGCCCGGATCAGCGTGTAGTCGTTCAGCAGGTGGGTCGCCATCTTCATGGCGCGCGCTGCGTCACTGACCGATCCTTCGGGCGTCTCAATGCCGAGCTCGAAGTCAGTCCACAACGTCGCGCCGAGAAACCGCACGCCGTCGATCACCACCTCGTCACCGTCGAGCAGATGGACATTGGTTCCTTCGGCTTCCCGACGCGCTTCGGCAAGCGTCGTGTCCAACCGGCCGTCGTAGTACTCGTGGTTTCCAAGCAGATAGATCACAGGCTTGCCACGAAAGCGATCCGTTGCCCATTGGACGGCGCGCTTCGCAGGTGAGTGAATATCGCCGGCGAGGATGACAACATCGAAATCGAGATCGGGTGCTGGTTCGAACGGCGCGAACTCGAGGTGAAGATCGGAAAGGATCAGGAGTTTCATCGGGAGATGCCTTCAAAGCGAGCGCGAAGCTCGGCACTGGCCTTGTCGTCGAAGCCGGTGAACGAGCCGCACACCACCAGGTGGTCCTTGCAGTGATCGAATTGCCAGTAAGCATCGTCGAGCGCGACCCAGGGGTCGTCGACCGCATCGTGAAGCTGGAGCCAGGCGAGGATTTCTCCTTCACGCGGCTTGTACGGCGGAGGAAGTCCGCACCCCGGGTACGGCGTCATCCCCAGGATACGAGCTCGAATGTCATTGGAGAAGGGCTTCATCAATGTCTTGTAGCGGAGATGCGCGCGCCAGGACGAACTGATCACGATCTTCACGAACGGGAACTCGCGCAGCAGCGCTTCGAGGCGCGGCAGTAAGCAGAAGTCGACGCCGTTAAGGATGTGATCTTCCCCCTCCGGATGCAGCACGCCGTCGAAGTCGAGGAACAGGATCACCCTGGACCTCGCAGTCTGTTCTTATCGGTCCTCATACGGCACCACCGTGTTGGATGGCGATGAGCATTGATCGCACCTTGTCCGAGCCACCTCCGGCCGCGAACGCCGCCGGCGTCTGGCCATCGAGCAATTCGTGAGGCTTGTCCAGCCAGGTCCGGGCCTCTGCTCCGAAGATCTGGGTAGCGAGATCCAACAAGTCTTGTGAGAGGTCATTCGACTCAGTCCTCCCCTGTGAGTCCAGCGGCCATACCAGGTACGAGCCCATGTCGACCCCGAAGGCGCGAAACGGTGCTGCGGCACTCTGCAGCCCTTCATCAAAATAATCGATGTTCTGGTGATGATGACCGTGTACTACGAGCTGGACGCCGAGCGTCTCGGCAAGTTCGTCGATCGCCTGCCAGCCGTGCGGGTGCGCTGCCGGCGCCTCGTGTGTCACCAGGACGTCGGCGGGGCCGCTGCGCAGCAGTCGCTGGTAGTCGGCCGGGAAGATGGAGGATCGGTGCTTGCGGGAGATACCGTCGCGCCAGCGTTCCTCTCGCTTCATGGCTCGACGCATGGCATCGCTCGATTGGAAAGCGGCTTTCTCGATCGGCTGCCGCGGATCCCAGATCTTGCTGCGGAAGATACCGCCCAGGCCGGCAACCTTGTATCCGGCGATCTCGACGATGCGTCCGTGGAGATTGCGCTCTGAGAGCTCCGATTCCCACAGGTTGTCGTAGTCGGCATCTGTGTCGGTGTCATGGTTGCCTGGGATCCAGTAAACCTCGGTGAGATCCAGGATCGGGCTCAACTCGACGTGCAGCGGCTGTTGCGCCTGAATGTCGCCCAGCAGCACGATGGCCTCAGGCCGGCAGCGTTCGACCGCGGCGACCACGGACTCGAGATCACCGTGGGGATCGCCGAAGAACATCAGCTTGAGCGCCGACTGCTTGCGCTCGGGTTGCGAGTGAAGGTTCGATGAGATGTGCGGTTTCATTTCATCTGTCGAGAGGTGAGCATCGACGGGCAGCGAAGCGAAGGAAATGTGCGCGCAGCTCCTGGACGCAGTCCTGATCGAACGCCCGCGTGGGCTCAGTGAGCACGAGCCGCGCGAAGCCCGATTCAAAGCTCAGGGGCCAGTCGTCGAGCGCGACCCACTCTGCGTCACCGCGGCCGTTCCCCTCGAGCCAGGCCTGGATCTCCAGTTGGCGCCGGCAGTCGACGATCGCATCGGGGTCGAGCTGCGGTGTGGCTCCGATGATCCGATGCTGGATGTCCTCGCTGAAATACCGCTGTAGCTGCTCGACGCTCTCAGCGAGCCGCCAATCCGAGGAGATGACGACATCAACAGACGGGAACTCCCGAAGCAATTCTTCCAGCAGCGGCAAATGGCTGAAGAACCTGCTGCCGAACGAGTAGTCGGTACCGACGGGATGAAGAACACCATCGACATCCAGGAACAGCAAGTCAGTGGATTCATCGGTGTGGGTGGTGCGAGGTGATGTCATCCAACGAACCCAGCCTGGATGGACTCCAGGAGGTTGAGCACATCGGCGGCCCGCCCTTCAGCTGCCAACGCTTCAGCCGTCTTGTAGTTGAACGGTGCGAGTGGCTCGTTCCTGTACCAGAGGATGGCCGCCTCGAGGTCCCCGCCCGAGAGCGCAGTCGCGGCAGCCAGCACTTCCTGCATCGTGCGGGTAGATGATTGGATGTCACTCATAGCTCAACCACGAACTCGGGGTTGAACTGCTTGTTTTCGTGGTCTCGGCCATGTCGCAAGTACCCTCGCGGGTTGCACACCACTCGGCAGTTGCCGACTTGATAGTCAAAGCTCTCGTGGATGTGGCCATGCACCCAGAGTGACGGCACTTCGAAGAAGGAACCTGGGAGCTCGCTCACAAAAGATGCGGACAGCCAGTCGGACTGATAGTGCCGTGCGAGAGAGTTTCGATGCGGGGCGTGGTGGGTCACAACCACCGTTGGCCCGTCGAAGGGCTCGGCCAGCTTCTGGGCCAGCCAGGCGCGGTCACGCTGGTGGAGCGCCAGTGTGTCCTCGGGTACCAGGCGGCGCTTTTTTGACTTGGCTGCTACCACGGGTGCGTCGGAGGATTCCTGCGCCTCGGCCCACCGGATCGATGAGTAGTCGTTGAGACGGACCTTGGCTGCCTTCGTGGCCCGTTCCGTGTCTACCAGCGACCCCGTCTTGGTCTGGATCGGCAGTTCGAAGTCTGTCCACAGCGTGCAGCCCAGAAAGCGGACGCCGGCGATCACGGCCTCGCCCGGTGCCAGGAGATGCACGTTGCACGACCTCGCGGTGAGCGCCATTTCCTTGAGCGAGGTCTGGTAGACACCTTCGTAGTACTCATGGTTGCCGGGCACAAACACGATGGGGGCTGTCTCCCCAAAGTTCCCCGCCCGCCGGGCCCAGCGCATGGCCTTGGAACCGGGGACGAAGATGTCCCCAGCGAGGATCACGACGTCGTAGTTGACCTTCGGGACGAGAAAGGTCCCGAACTCGAGGTGAAGGTCCGAAAGGATGAGCAGCTTCATGTCGGTAGCCCCATCTCCCCCATGCGCTCAGGACATCAGGATCGAGAGCTTGGAGTTCCACGTCTCGCCATAGGAGATTGAAGGAACTGCGACGCGGATCGTCGGGCGATCGAAGTCATTGGTCTCGAAGAGAAAGTGCACGTGCTGAAAGCGCCACATCGCCGGTTGCCTGAAGTCCTCGGTCCACAAGAGCTGCCAGGTCCGGAAGTAGTCGAAGTCGACCGTCAGGGCGGACTTTCCACGAAAGACGATGCAGGCCTTGCGGGCATCGGGATCGAACAGGATGCACGTCTCTTCCCAGTAGCCCAGCATGCGGCGAGGATCGACCGGGAAGAACGTCGCGCCAGATGCCTGTCCTTGCTCTCGCAGCATCTGCTCGCGCCCGGTCTGGATCGAACGAGGCGATGCGATCCAGACCCAATAGAAGAGGATCAAGACGATGGCGAGGGCCAGCAGGAGCGGGATTTCCATGCTCAGTTGACCGGCCAGATCTGATGCCGAATGCTGAACGAAGTGCGCATGCCGTAGTGTGTGAACTGCGCTCCGCTCTCATCTTCGAGGACCAGATGCTCAACTTGATCGGCATCGGCATCGGCGCTGGTTGCCGACCAGATCTTTCGGATATCTCGAATCTCCCAGCGCTGGGGATCGCTTTCCATCGGTGTCAGATACTGAAGGTGTCGCAGCGACTGCGGCCCCACGCTCTCGAAAAGATCGAGGAAGTCGCTCTCGTAGATCAGCAGGGCGCGCTCCGGAATCTCCAGGTCATCTTCCTGCACTACCCAGGTTGGGAAGAAGGCGGGGATCGACAGATTCAACTGAACTGATCTCCAGCATCTCGCTCCAGGCCCAGCAAGCATGGAGGAAATCCGTACTTCGTGCGAATCCATTGTCTGAAACATGAAAATGAACCCTATAGGTTGTAGCCCTATGGGATTCTAAATGACGCAATAGAGGGGATGAAATCTGCGGCGCATCGCCCCCCTGAATCCGACTTTGGACGCGCGCTGCGTGTGGCCCGCAAGGCCAAGGGATTGCCGCAGGAATCGTTCGACCAAGTGTCGAGCCGGACTTACATCTCTGCATTGGAACGGGGACTGAAGCAGCCCACCGTTGCCAAGGTCGGAGAGCTGGCTTCGGTCCTGGGTGTCCATCCGTTGACGCTCTTGGCGCTTTCCTATCTGCGCCACCCTACACCTGCGTCAGTGCAAAGACTTGCAGCTCACCTGATCGAAGAGATCGATGACCTGAATCTCGTAGCGAGATGAGTCGGTCGGGTCACGGTGGCGGAGATCGGTGACCCACTCGCTGGTGTAGCCGTACTGAAATGGCACGAGAGGTCAGGCGGCAGGTACCCTGGATGCGACGCTCAAGCCGCTTTCAGTCGAGGCTGTGTGAAAACGCATTGAATCCGTGAATACCGTCGCCTAGATTGAGACAACGCCACGAACTGGGTTGCCACATGAAGCGATTCATCGAGCCAGGGGATCGAAGCCAGATCACGCTGCTGCCAGAGTGCCTTGACGACTACATCTCAGAAGAGAACCCCATCCGCGTAGTCGATGTCTTTGTCGATGAACTCAAGCTCTATCAGTTCGGCTTTGAAGGTGCGGAACCTGCGGCCACCGGGCGGCCGTCGTACCACCCCTCAGTGCTGTTGAAGATCTACATCTACGGCTATCTGAACCAAGTGCAATCCAGTCGACGCCTGGAGCGAGAGGCACAGCGCAATGTGGAGTTGATGTGGCTGACCGGGCGCCTGGCCCCCGATTTCAAGACCATCGCGGACTTCCGCAAAGATCATGGTGACGCCATTCGTCTGGTGTGCCGAGAGTTCGTTCTTTTGTGCCGCCGGCTCAAGCTATTTGCCGACGGCGTCATCGCCGTGGACGGAAGCAAGTTCAAGGGCGTCAACAACCGCGACAAGAACTTCAACGAGCACAAGCTCCAGGTGCGGATGCAGCAGCTCGAGCAGAGCATCGGCCGATACCTTGCCGAACTTGATCGAGCTGACCGAGATCCAGCGATGGTTCTCCCCGAGCGTATTGCGCGCCTCCAGGAAAAGGTAGCCAAGATCAAAGGACAGATGCGTGAAATCTCTGCCATCGAGCGGCAGCTTCAGTCCACGCAAGAGCGACAGATCTCTCTGACCGATCCGGATGCCCGCTCGATGGCGACCAGCCGACTTGGCTCAGCAGTCGTAGGCTACAACGTCCAGGCCGCGGTCGATGCAAAACACCACATGATCGTCGCCCACGAGGTGACCAACGCAGTAACCGATCGAGGCCAACTGGCCGCCATCTCCAAGGCGGCTCAAGAGGCCATCGAACACCCCAAACCAATCGTGCTGGCGGATCGAGGCTACTTCGAAGGCTACGGGATTCTGGAGTGCGAACGTGCGGGCATTGCGACACTTGTCCCGAAGCCCTTGACGTCCAACAGCAAGTTCGAGGGCAGATTCGACAAGCGAGACTTCGTCTATGACAAGCGACGGGATGTGTACCGGTGTCCGGCGGGCGAGATCGCAATCTACCGCTTCACCGCCATTGAGGACGGCAAGGCGTTGCGCAAGTACTGGACATCAAACTGTGGCGGCTGTCACTTGAAGCCGCAGTGCACCCCGGCGCCAGCCAGGCGCATCAGTCGATGGGAGTACGAGGAGGTCCTGGAAAAGGTCCAGGCACGTCTAGATGCTGCGCCCGAGGCCTCAAAGTTCAGGCAACGAACGATCGAACACGTGTTCGGCACCCTGAAAGCGTGGATGGGGGCCACGCACTTCCTGACGAAGACCTTGCCGAACGTGAAAACCGAGATGAATCTGCAGGTTCTGGCCTACAACCTCAAGCGAGCAATCAAGATCCTCGGCGCAAGTACCCTGATTGCAGAGATGAAGTCGTAGGAGCCGACTCGCGTCTTGTAGAGACGGCCGAGAATTCCGGTAGGAACTGAGTCCGCCGGCCCAACGGATCTTGCGCGCCCCATCAATGCAGCTGTTTCCACACAGCCTCAGTCATAACCCGTCATACGCGGTAGGGCTCCAATTCGCGCCAAAGTTGGACTGGAGGCACGCGCAGGATGCTTCCGTTGACCTTCCACAACCTGCCCTCGTCTCAGAGTGCCGCCGAGCTCGCTGCTGGTGAGGTTTCGACGAAACTCTTGGACCCTTCACGTTAATGCGGTCAGGCCGGCCGCCGACGTCGGTGCAACGGACAGAATACAGCCAGAATCGGCGTATCAAAGGATAGAGAATTTGCCGTGGCAGACGCACGCCCCAGCCGTATTATCTGAGGAATAGGAGGTTGTCATGGCCAAAGTTAGCAAGCACGTAGTCCCAAGTCCGTCCGGTGGATGGGCGGTCAAGAACTCTGGGTCATCGCGCGCCAGTAAGACCTTCGGCACTCAGGCGGAGGCGGTGAGATACGGTCGCGATGCAGCGAAGAAGGGCGGCCTCGAGCTCTACGTGCACGGGCGCGACGGGACCATCAAGAACAAGAACAGCTACGGTCGCGACCCGATGCCTCCTCGCGACAAGAAGGGATAGAGATGTCCTTTGAGAGAAGCGTATTTGTCAATTGTCCTTTCGACGAGGCTTTCTTCCCTCTCTTGCGACCTCTCCTCTTCACCATCATTTTTCTCGGGCTAAAACCGCGAATTGCCCTCGAGGCATCCGACTCCGGGGAGGCACGTCTCGAGAAGATTCTGGCGTTGATACGGGCGTCGAAGTTCGGGATTCATGACTTATCTCGCTGCGAGGCATCTAAGGCAGGGGAGTTGTACCGACTGAATATGCCGTTCGAGTTGGGCTTGGATTTCGGGTGTCGAACGTATGGCCGCGGTCAACTTCGAGAAAAGAAGTCGCTCGTCCTGGAAGCGGAGTCCTATCGATACAAGGCGGCCCTTTCTGATCTGTCGGGCGCCGACATCGAGGTACATAAGAACGAACCGTACAAGGTCGTAACCGCGGTGAGGAACTGGCTCAGGAATGTGGCTGTTGCGAACGCTGCCGGTGCTACCAAGATATGGGGCGCTTTTAACGACTTCATGGCCAAGAACTATGACGACTTGATTGACGAGGGGTTCTCTGCAGCCGACATTGAGGCGTTACCCGTTTTCGAGCTAATGGAGCGGATGACAGCCTGGAAAGAGCAGAACATCTAGTGCGTAGGAGGAGGTGCGCGACGGGTGCTTCCAGCCAGAACCTGACATCCGTCGCAGGCTCCCCACCTCTTGGACGCACGACCGCTCATAGGTTTTGGCGAGGTTGCAAGCTACCAGGAACGCCAGGCAACAGCTACTTCTTGGCAGGTGCCGCAGAGTACCCGAAGGCTTGGTAGAGAACGTCGCGGGTGTGGGAGAGGAGCACGGCGACGTCGACGGCGATCGATACATCCTCAATGTAAATCTCGGGGAAGACCATAAAAGGTCGATCGGCTCGCTTTTGGCGGAAGGCAGAGTAACCGTCCAGGGCAAGAACGCAGCTCCCCACGTGCATGAGGGCGCACGTTACGAGCGCGGGGCCAGAGATTTCGTACTTCTTCGCGGCCTCAAGCGAGACAGTCAAGCAACGCTCGAAGAAGTCCAGGGTGTGCGTAGCATGTACACCCATCTTTCCATCCAGCCCCTCGCCACCAGCAATCGTCATGTATTCCATCGAGCCGTTCCTGAAAAACAGGCTCTGAGAGTACGCCTCTCCGTCAGCGCCGAGATAGGCCCCGGTTCCGTCAAGGTTCATGCGCGGGTTCGCGCCACCATCCCAAGTGATGAAGTCAACGAACTGCACCCTTTTCACATCGACCTGTGAACGGTTTGCAAGACCGGACAGCGAAACGAGCTCGAGCACCGCCAAGGGAGCCTCTCCCATCGGCATCCTCATCCTCCTGTCTTCCACGAGCTTCAGCCTTGATTTCACAAATTCGCGAGCCTGCGCGGCGAGCGAGGCGGAAGAACCGAATGCGGAGCGGAGCTGGTCGTAGGTCATGTCGCTCGTGATTGTTCCGTTGCGCAGGACGAATCGGCGCTGGCTGTTGTTGTTTCGAATGCAGTGAGGGCCATCGAACGACGCCGGCACGCGGATCACGAGACCGAATCCGCCCTCGAGCGGCACGTGTTCGAGCTGGATTCCCCGAATGCGAGGCTCGACCCAAGACTCGAGCGTCTGAAGCAGGCGACGAGATGCATCGTCGTAGGACTCGCCCACGAGTGGCGCCACGCTTTCAGCTGTTCCACCTGCGGAGTTTTCTTTGATCCCGTAGACCAGATCGCCGCCGTCTGCGTTGGCAAGTGCACAAACATCCTTGGCGAGCTCGTTCTTACCCTTGTCGTCGTTGCGCGTGAGCTCCTGCTTGAAATCCAGAGTTCCGCTCTCGCTGAACCGTTGGTCGCAAATAGCCTGGAAGGCAGCGGCGTCGATTTGGCCGAGGGCGTATGGAAGCATCGGATTGCCAGTGATATGTTGACGAGATGGTATCGGGCCTCGTCAGGGCAGCAAACCTTTCTGAAATCTATCGACAAGCTGGCACATTTTTGCGATCAAATGCAGGTCATCAGGGGAAAACAATCCGAAGGCTCGCGGCACGTGTTGCCGTGTATTACGCTCATTGGAGAATTTTTCCGGTGCCGCTGATGACGGTGAGCTCCACCAACGTCGATCCCCGTCGCAAGCCTTGTTTGAGGCCGACTACGTACCCACCAAGATCAAGGTTGTCGATGCTCTCCAATGCCGTGGTCATTCCACTGCGAGAGGGGCGCGAGCCTTGGCGCCGCACGGCCTCTATGATCACTTTTGCAGCGATATAGCCCTCCATCGTGACGTAGCTCACTGATACGCCGGGTTGGCCGCTCTTGCCGGCCGCTTCGCTCAGTTCCTTGGCCAATCTGGAAGCCCGGTACGGACTGGGAACGACCTGGGCAATCACCACGCCTTGCATCACGCTGGAAACAAAGGCCAGCCGGCTTTCGGCGATCTCCTTCGTCACGCGTTCCATGTCCGCCCCGGAATGCACGAAGAGTTGAGCGGCACCGCCTTCACCCCGATATTGCTCAATGAAGCGGGCAGCCGCCGCTCCGCTGCAAACCATGATGATGGCTTGGGGTTTGTCCCTCAAGAAGGTATCGATCGCCTCGGAGACCCGCGTGGAACCTGCTGCATATGAGGCCCTTGATACGATCATCGTCTTGCTCTTCTTGCCGAGTTCCTCGGCTGTGGCAACTAGCGCACTTGCACCTGAATCTTCTTCATAGAACAGTCCCAGACGCGTGAGGCCAATCGTCGCCAGATGGGCGACGATCACAGCCAGTTCGTCGCGCAGGCCCGCGCGCACGTTGTAAAGAAAAGGTAGCTCGGAATCGACCCGGGCGGCACGGTATCCCAGAAGGGCGACTCTTTCTCGCTCCAGGGTTCCTGAGGCAAGAAGTTCGGAGATGCTGCTGTTGCCGAAGTAGCCAGCCAGCACCATCGGCTGCTGTTCCGAAAGCAAAAGCCGGGTGAGTTTGACCGTTTCTTCGGGGCGCGCACGGTCGTCTTTGCTCACCAGCGCGAAGGTATGACCATTAACGCCACCCGCCTTATTGACGGCGTCGAACGCCATTTGCATGCCAGCCGCATATGCGCGCCCCTGGCTGGCTTCAGTTCCTGACAATGGCGCGACCTGCCCGACAACGATTCGCTCGGCCCTGGCGCCGAGACTGCCCAGGACCGCGGCAACGGCAAGGGCGAACGGCATGGTGAACTTAAGGATCTTTCGCATGACGTGCCCCGAGGTTCTTCAGTTCAATTCGCTGCAGCCACTACGGTCATTTCAACCAAAAGGCTTGATGACGCCAACCGCGCTTCGACGGTCGTTCTTGCGGGGGCGCTCCCTTGCGCGATCCACGACTCCCAGATCGAATTCATCGCAGCAAAGTCGTCGATGCTGCGCAGATAGATGGTCGTCGAAAGAATCCGCTCCCGGTTGGTGCCCGCCTCTGTCAGGAGCGCATCGATGCGGGCGAGAACCTCCTGGGTCTGCGCGGCGATGTCTCCGGTGGCATTCGCGCTGCCACTGGCAGTTTGTCCACAAAGGTAAACCAGGCCACCGTGGCGAACGATCTTGCTCATGCGTGCGTTCGTGTGCTTGCGTTCGATATCAGTCATTGCTCTTCCTCAAAAAATAGTCCGCTCACTTTCCCAGGCGGGAGGGGGCCGACCAGACCATCATGCAAATACCGTTTTCTTCATGCTCAGGGCGAACAGTTCCACCGCCTTGAGACCTGCAGCAGAGGTGCCCGTTGCGTCGAGCGGCGGCGACCAGGCGCACACCGTGCCGAATCCGGGGACCACGGCCAACACACCACCGCCGACTCCACTCTTGATGGGCAGGCCAATGGTGAAGGCCGTTTCGCCAGAGGCTTCGTACGTTCCGCTGCTCATCGTCAAGGCACAGATCTGGTGGACCTGTCTAGGCTCCAGAACCTGGCGCCCATCTCGGTCGATCCCACCATTCGCGAGAAATAACGCTGCGGCAGCCAGGTCTTTGCAACTGGCGGCAATCGCGCATTGAGAACAGTAGGCGCTTACGACGGCATCCACCGGGTTATGAAAATTCCCGAAACTCTTCATCAGATGGGCTGCCGCCTTGTTGCGGTGCGCGCACTCGAATTCGCCCGCGGCCACGCGTGGGTCATAGGCGATGGCTGGGTTTCCAGAAAGCTTGCGGACGAGATCGACTACCGCCATCTCCATCTGGGTGTTCCGGCTCGAGAGGAGGTCGGACACGACGAGGGCGCCGGCATTCAGGTACGGATTGCGCGGCTTGCCGGACTCTTTCTCCAGTTCGATCAGGGAGTTGAATGGGCTGGAACTGGGTAGTCGTCCGACGCGCTCCCAGAGGTCATCGCCAACCAGACGAAGCGCGAACACCAAGGCAAAGAGCTTCGAGATGCTTTGGATAGAGAAAGGCTCATCGGCGTCGCCCGTTGTGTAAAGAGCGCCGTCCAACGTCGCCACTGCGATGCCGAACTTCGAGGGATCAACTTCACGCAGCGCAGGAATGTAGTCCGCCAGCCGGCCACTTGCCGCCAACGGCTGTGCGCTGGCAGCAATTTGCTCGATGCATTGATGGATCTTCTGCATTGGATGATGCGACAGTTCACTCGACCTTTAAACCGCGCTCCACAACGACCTTGCGCAAGGCCTTGTATTCGGCGTCGATTTGCGACGCGAACTCGCCGGGACTGTTCCCGATCGGAAGGGAACCTGTCTCTTCGAGACGCTTCCTGAAGTCTGGCGAAGCTATGACTTTTTTGGCAGCGCCATTGATTCGATTCACCAACTCCGGTGGCATGCCCTTGGGGCCCACGAGGCCATAAAACGCCAGACGATTGACATCGCCGAAGCCGACCTCAGCAAAGGTGGGAACATCTGGCAAAGCAGCGAGCCGCGTCGGCGCAGCGACGACGATCGGGACGAGCTGCTTGCTCTTGATGAAGGGGAGCGCGGAAGGCAGGTTGTCGTAGATGATCTGGGTCTGCCCTGCAACGGTGTCGTTCAACGCCAAACCTGAGCCGCGATAAGCGATGTGCGTCACGAAGACTCCGGCGCTTCCCTTGAACATCTCCATCATCAGATGTCCCTGGCCTCCATTGCCCGCGCTGGCGTGGTTGTACTGGCCAGGTTTCCTCTTCAGTTCGGCGACGAACCCCTTGAAGTCCTTGGCAGGGAATGAGGGATGTACCGCCACCACGTTGGGAGTGGCAGCCACGTTGATGATCGGCGTGAAGTCCTTGGCCACGTTGTAAGGCACCTTCGGATTGATCGCCGGGTTCGCTGCAACGGTGGAAGCCGTTGCGATACCGAGCGTGTATCCGTCGGGCGCGGCGCGTACAACCTCCATCGTTCCGATGGAGCCGGCCGCGCCCGCCTTGTTGTCGATGACCACCGGTTGACCGAGCTCGGTGCCCAGCTTGTCGGCCAGGAGTCGAGCAACGATGTCTGTGGTTCCTCCCGGTGCGAATGGGACAATCAGTCTGACCGGCCGTGTCGGATAGGTTTGCGCCCACGCTGCCTGGGTGGTGAGCACCAGGGCGGTCGCTGCGGCAAATGCTGAAAACACACGCTTAGTCATTGCACTATTCCTTCAAAATTTTTCTGGCATCCCATGTTCGGGATGCAATCCCCTATCAGCAAGGCCGATTCCATTTCTCCACCGTCAGCACAAGGAGACATTCACCGCTACACGGACTCGACAGGCATTGCCAATTTGCAGCGCACGTCAGCGCTATGCCGCCAATCAGTCGCTCGTTTTAGTCGCCAAAGAGGCCAACGAAGCCAGCGGTACAGGTTTGAGCGGAGCCCGGATGTGATACGCCCCCACGTCGACAGGGTTCTTGCCCAATTCGGTTGCGAGGATCTGCGTCACGGTGAGGCCGCACATGCGTCCTTGGCAAGGCCCCATACCGCACCGGCTAAAGAACTTGGTTTGATTCGGCCCTTGGCAGCCCAAACGCGCCATCTCGCGAATGCGTCCCGCCGTCACCTCTTCACAGCGGCAGACGATCGTTTCATCCTCAGGGTCGGCGAGCCAGCTCGGTGGGCGGTAGAGTGCATCAAGGAAAGGTCGAATGCGCAACTGCTTTTCCAATTGGCCACGCGCCGTCTTGGCCCGCGCGTCGCATTCGCTGTCGGTCAGCCGGTCCAATGCACGTGCCGCGCCCAGGGCCGCAAGCACGCCTGCTGGTTCGGCGGCCAGGGCACCAGCAATACCGGCGCCATCGCCAGCGATGCGAAAGCCCGCAAGCGAGGTTTCGCCCCATGGGTCGACACGCGGCCGCCAAGCAACCTGATCGGGGTCCCAATCATGTTCGACACGCAGCAGTCGGCTGAGTTGGGTATTGGGCACCACGCCGTGATGCAACAGCACCACGTCGGCGTCCATTCGGTATTCTGAACCTCCGGATTTGAAGGCCAGTGCCTGTGCTCGCTCCTGCCCCTCTACCCGCAATCCAGTCGCCGCGGAGAAGATCGGAATACCCTGGCGGCGCAGACGCCAAAGCATGCGCGCCCCCTTCGCGAGATACGCCGGAGCACGCAGGGCGGCGGGCAGGTGGCGCAGCGCATGCCAGCGGCTCTGACGCGCAGAAGTCTCCACGATGCCAACAACAGAGACGCCTGCGTCCAGAAGCTGGCAAGCCACGAGCAGCAACAACGGCCCTGAGCCAGTGAGCACGACGCGCCCGGCAGGCACCGCACCTGCACTTTTCAGGGTGATCTGCGCAGCACCGGCATTGAGCACGCCCGGAAGTGTCCAACCGGGGATCGGCGACGGTCTCTCCATGGCGCCTGTCGCTGCAATCAGTTGTGGCGATCGCGCCTGGAACGATTGGCCATCCTTTTGCGCAGTGACAGTGAGGTCACGTGCAACATCCCAGACCGCGGACCCGAAGCCGAGCTCGACGCCCGAGCCCACAAGCCGGTTGGCCAATGTCTCTCCGTGTCGATAGTCAGGCCCCAGCAGCGCGGCCACCGATGGTTGCACCGCAGTGATGTTGCGGTAGATCTGTCCGCCTGCACGCAGCTGCTCGTCCAACAAGAGTGTCTTCAGGCCGCAAGATGCCGCCGTGAGCGCCGCTGAGATCCCGGCAGGCCCGGCACCGATGACCACGAGGTCATGAGTGAACGTTGTCATGGCAGATCTCCCGGGCGGCGAGCGCCATCGGGAAGCCGCACCTGCATGCCCTCACGTACCTGGACCATGCAGGATTGAACGTTCTGGGCGCCGTCGACCTCCACGAGACAGTCGAAGCACACACCCATGAGGCACAGCGGTGTGCGGGGTTGTCGCGATACCGGCGTACGCCGGAAGGGAACGACATCGGCCTTCAAGAGCGCGGCCGCGAGCGTTTCGCCTTCGCGAGCAGACAGGCTGCGCCCATCGACAACTATCTCGACCACCTGCCGCTCATCGTTCGCGGGAAGCAACATTGTTCTAAACATCGAAGCGTTCCGATTTGAAGGTTTGTATTTCGGACGGCTCCGCGCCTCCCCGCATCCAAGTCACAAGCGAGCTCGCGTGCATCGAGGCCAATGTGATCCCGCTGTGGCAAGTAATGAGGAATGCCCCGGGACAGGTGTGCGATTCCTGGTAGATCGGAAAGCCGTCGGGTGTCATGACGCGCAACGCCCCCCAGGTGCGAACTACGTTCACGTCGGCCAGAATCGGAAAGATGCGCCGCGCTCGCTCGGCGATGCGGGCCAGTTGCTCCAGCGTCGTGCCGTCATCCAGACCGACGTCTTCCTTGGAGTCGCCGATCTGTACCACCCCCTCGCCGGTTTGGCGGACCTGCCCTGAAGGATGGCGTAGGAAAGGCTGCATCCGCTCGGTCACCAGGATCTGGCCTCGATTGGGTTCGATCGGCGCGCTCAGGCCCACCATCGGTGCGAGTTCGCGATTGCCCAGCCCGGCGGCCAGCACCACCCGGCCCGCGACGTGCTCGACGCCGCCGGCCCACACGTGGAATTCACCCGCCTTGTGCTCGATCCGCTCACAGCGCACGCCCGGCACCATCTGCCCTCCGTGAATCTCGAAACCGCGGAACAGCGCGCGCAGCAACCTCAGCGGACTAACGTGTCCGTCAAGGGGGCAGTACACAGCCCCCACCACCTCGGGTCCGATGAACGGCGACAGGGCACGCAATCCCTGGGCGTCCAGCACCTCGTAGGGGTATGGAACTTCCAGGGCGCTTCGGATTGACTCGAGGCTGGCCACGCGTTTGGTCAGTTCGCCTTCGTTCAGGCAGATGGTCAGACCGCCAATCTGGGACAGCTCCAGATCGACGCCGCTCACAGCTGTCAAGTCTTGAGCGAAGTTCGGCCAGTGCTTGGCAGCAGCCATCGTCCAGCGCGCATAGTCCGTGTTGCCCACGCCTTTGCCTTGCACCCAGACAAGGCCGAAGTTGCCGCGGGCTGCACGAAAGGCGTCGTCGCCTTCGTCCAGGACCCGGACGCGCTCGCCCGCACAAGCCAGGCCGTAGCCGACGGACACCCCGACGACGCCACCCCCGAGTATCAGGGTATCGACTTCACGCACTGTCACGATGTCTTCCCCGCCAAGATGCGGTCCAGCCCATAGAAGCGGTCCAGCACGACCATCAGCACCAGCGTGATCAGGATCAGCACTGTGGAGACCGAAGCCAGCAGAGGATCGATGGTGTTCGCGATATGGTTGTACATCTTGACCGGCAGCGTTTCCGTGCGTGCAGATGCGACGAAGATCGACATCGTCAATTCGTCAAAACTGTTGATGAAGGCGATCAGCCAGCCACCCGCGACCCCCGGCACGATGAGCGGCAACTCGATGCGCCGAAAGACCGTCCACCCAGATGCACCGAGAGACTCGGCAGCCTGGGCAACCGAGCGATCAAAGCCTGTGGCAGCGGCGACCACGAGACGCAGGACGTAGGGCAACACGATCACGGTGTGCGCTGCGGTCAACCCCCACAGCGTGCCAGAGGCGTCCAACAGCGTGAGAAAACGCAGCAATGCGATGCCAAGCACCACGTGCGGCACCATCAGCGGCGATAGCAACAGGCCCAGAACAGCCTCGCGACCGGGGAAGCGATGCCAGGCGATGGCCATGCCTGCCGGGACCGCGATCAGCGTGGCCAAGCTGGCGGCCGTAATGCCGAGGGCCAGGCTGCGGTAGAAGGCGCTCATGAAGCTGTCATCCTTCAGGATCGCCGCATACCACCGCCACGACGCGCCGTCGAATGGCATGGCGATGTAGCCCTTGTCCGTGAACGACACGAGAACCACCATCAGCAGAGGTGCCAGCATGAAGGCACCGAACAGCCAGTGGAAGGCGAGCAGCGGAAACGGCGTCTTTTTCATTGAAACACCTGCTTGAAGCGGCGCTCGACGAATCGGTTCATGCCGAGGGATATCGTCAGAACGATGGCCAGCAATACAACAGCCAGTGCGGCACCCAAGGGCCAATTCAGATTGCCCAGGAACTCGTCGTAGATCGTGGTGGGCACGACCTTCAGGCGACGCCCACCGATGATGGCGGGCGTAGCGAACGCGCTAGCTGCCAATGCAAAAACGATGAGGCCGCCGGAGAGCACGCCAGGGATCACCTGGGGGAACACGATCCGGCGCAATACCGTCGTCAGTCCCGCTCCGAGCGACTCCGCCGCTTGCTCCGTGCTGGCATCGAGCTTCTGCAGCGATGCCCACACGGCCAGGACCATGAACGGCACCAGCACATGCACCAATGCGACGACGACGCCGGAGAATGTGAACATCATCTTCACCGGCTCGGAGATCAGACCGCTCGCCAGCAGAATCTTGTTGAGAACACCTTCATTGCCGAGCAGCACGGCCCAGCCCAGCGTTCGGACCACGACCGAGATCAGCAACGGGCCAAGCACGATCACGATGGACACCGCTCTCCATCGCGGGGAAAGCCGGCTCAGCACGTAGGCCTCCGGTACGCCGATCGCAACGCAGATCAGCGTGACGAGAAAGGCCATGCCGAATGTGCGCGCAAAGATCTCGCGGTAGTAGTCGTCGCGCGCGATGTCGACGTAGTTGGCGATCGTGATTTGATCGCCGATACCCCCTCCGGACAGGAAGGGGAAGAAGCTCAGAGAGAGCGTGACCACCAACGGCAAGGCCACGAAGGCCAGCGCAATCAGCATGCCGGGCGCCGTGAGCCAGTACGGCAGCAGGTTCCGCTGAGTCATGCCACCACTCCCCTGCGGGGCACAAGACGAGCGTTCTCGGGCGCCCAATGCAGGCCGACCAGATCCGCTTCGTTGGCCTGAGGCAGACCAAGATTGGCCTGCGTAAGCTGAAGGGTGCCCAGCGGAGTCTCCACCTGAAACAACCAGTGATTGCCCAGGAACACCCGCGCGCTCACGCGCCCCTTCACGATCGCATCCGCTTCTGCCGCAAACGAGATTTTTTCGGGTCGCACGATGTACTCGAGATCGCCCACAGTGGTCGCATCCGAGACTGGCAGTTGATGGCTCCCCACTTGTACCGGTGCACCCGAGTGCGCCCGCGACACCTCGAACACATTGGCTTTACCAAGGAAAGTAGACGAGAAACGGCCGTTCGGCCGCTCGTACATCTCGAACGGGCGCCCCACCTGCTCGATGGAGCCCTTGTTCATGAGCACCACGCGGTCGGACAGCGTCATGGCCTCCGCCTGATCATGCGTCACCATGATGGTCGTGACGCCAACGCGGTGCTGAAGCGCCCGCAGTTCGATCTGCATCTCCTCGCGCAGTTTCGCATCGAGCGCACCCATAGGTTCGTCGAGCAGCAGCACCGGTGGCTGGATGGCAAGAGCGCGCGCCAACGCCACACGTTGGCGCTGCCCGCCTGAGAGCTCGCGCGGGTAACGCGCGGCCATGGGGCCCAGGTGTACGAGCTCCAAGGTGGACGTCACGCGCTTGCGCCGCTCGCCGGATGGGACGCCCTGCATCTCCAGGCCGAACGCAACGTTGTCGGCCACCGTCATGTGTGGAAACAGCGCATAGTTCTGGAACACGATGCCCAGGCCGCGGCGGTTCGGCTTCACATTGGTGATGTCGGCACCGTCCAGCAGGATTCGACCCGTGGTCGGCTCCGCGAAACCTGCCACCATCTGGAGCGTCGTTGTCTTGCCGCAGCCCGACGGGCCAAGCAGGCTGACAAATTCGCCTTTGGCGACGGAGAGATCGAAAGCGCCAACGGCCACCGCATCGCCGTAGCGTTTGGACAGGCCCTTTAGTTCCAGAAAGCTCATAGCGTGGGTCTCCTAGTTATCGAACTGCCACGGGCGCTTCAGCGTTCGACCGCACGATTCCAGCGGCTTGTCCACTCGGCACGCTTGGTGTTGATCACCTCGTAGTTGGGCGACACCAGGGCCTTGACCTTGTCCGGGCCATAGACGACCTTCTTCATCACGTCAGGAGAGAGCTTGGCGTTCGTGTTGACGGGACCCCAGCCCTGTGAGGCGGAAAGAACTGCTTGGGAGTCGGCCGACACCACGTGCTGCATGAACTGCTGGCCTAGCTTGGCCTGAGGGGCCCCCTCGACGACGCAGGCCGCGGACATCAGAGCTACTGCACCTTCCTTGGGGTACACGAACTCCACCGGAGCGCCTTGGTCAATGACGGCCTGGACACGGCCGTTCCCCCATACGGCAAGAGCCGCTTCGCCCGTCTGCAGCATCTGAGCCATCTTTCCGGGCGAGGGCTCCCAGGCCAGCACATTCGGCGCAACCTTCTTGGTCATGACATCGAAGCCAGGATCCATCTTGTTCTCGTCGCCGCCGTGGAGCTTGGACATCATCACGAGGGTCAGCAGCCCGTAGCCGTTGGTGATGGGCGGGATCACGACCTTCTGCTTGAACTTGGGATCGGCCAGGTCCAGCCAAGACGTCGGCGGTGCCCAGCCGTTCTTTGCGAACACCTCCTTGTTGTAGGCCAGGCCGGTCGCAATGAATCCGATGCCGACCGATCTGTCGCCGACCATGCGCGCATTCGGATACAGCTCCTTGATGGAGCCGCTGTCCTCGACCTTCGCGCACAGCCCCTGGCCAATTGCCTGGTACATCGGGCCGTCGTCGATCATCACGAGCGACATTTCCTGCCGGCCCTTTTGAGCCTGAAGTTTGGCCAGGGTGTCGGTGGAGTTACCCGACACATAGATCACCTTCGCACCGGTCTTGGCCTCGAAGGGAGGAATGATCTTTTCCTTGAAGATCTGCTCCGTCGATCCGCCGAACCCCCCAACATAGATCGTTTCTGCTGCATGGGCCGTCATGCAGCCAGCCATCGCAACAGCACTCATGACGATTTGGTATTTACGCATACTTGTCTCCTGTATCGGAAAGGTTGTTTGAGCGGTTTCTCTCGACGAACTACGTGTTGCCATCGAGATTGACGAAATTTTAGGAAGGCATGTCCAACTAGAGTAGTAAAATTCATTCTGCTGCTTATGCTTGATTGGTATGCATGAAATCTACCGTTAGCTTTGGCCTGATCGAGGCCTTTCGGTCGGTCATGCTTGTGGGCACAGTGGTGGGCGCGGCGCGGTTGATGAACGTGACGCAGCCGGGCGTGAGCCGATCCATAGCGCTCCTTGAGCTCAGGATCGGCTACAAGCTCTTCGAGAGGCAGGGGCGGCGGCTCGTACCCACCCCGGAGGGGGAGGCGCTATACAGGGAGGTTGAGCCGCTCTACGGCAATCTGGAACGGATCGCGCAGGCAGCCCAGGACATTGGGCGGCAGCGTGCCGGCGCGCTACGCATTGCCACGCTGCCCGCGTTCTCGCAAAGCGTGGTCCCGCGCACCATCGCGCGGTTCCTAGCCTTGCGGCCCGAGGTCACCGTGTTCGTGCAGAGTCTGCCGTCACGGCAGATTGCCGACATGGTGGCGACGCGCCAGTTCGATGTGGCTGTAGTCGAACTTCCGTTGTCGCGTCCATCCATCTCCATTGAACCGCTGGATCCGGTGCCCCTGGCGGTGGTGATGCCGTCCAAGCACCCCCTCGCTCAAAAGCGTCGGGTGTCGTTGCGTGAGCTTGACGGCGAACGCATGATCCTGCTCTCGCAGCACAGCTATGTGCGGTATCAAATTGAGGAAGCGTTCGCCGAGCTGGGCGTCTCAGCCAAGGCGGTGATAGAGACGCCGACCTCTGTGATCGCGTGCGCCTTGGTAGCTGCGGGCGCTGGCATCACATTGGTGGCGCAATTGACCGCAGAGGCCTTTGCCGGCCCCGATGTTGCCGTCCGTCCCGTCGTCGAGTCATTGACTTCTCGGTACGCGGTGATCTTTCCCTATCCAGGCAAACGGCTAGCGCTCGCCGAGACGTTTGCGGACGACCTTCGCGCGGAGATGCACAAGAACCGCGGGGGCGAGGAACTGACCGAGTCATGAGGCACGGATCCGTCTGTGCTTGATCAGTTCAATCTCGCTCACCCCCATCTTCAATGATGGAACTAGAAAGACTAGCTGCAGAAGACCAGGGCCGCGTACCGTACCCATCGCCTTCTGTGCAGTGAGCTGCCATTCAGAAGAGGTGCCGCAACCCGACTTCGTACCCGTGTGAGCTGCCGTTCGCTGAAGAGGTGGCCCCTGGAATCGCCGCAGTGGCGCCGCCAGAATTGGTCACACGCGCCACGTTGGCGTACAGCGCCGTCCGCTTCGACAGATTGTGCACGTAGCCTAAAGCGATCTTCGAGGAGACCGGATCACCGGCGGCATCCGTGCCGTAGCGCGAATAGGCTGCTCGTACTTCGTGGAGACCGAAGACGGGCGCGGTAACGCCAACGATGTATCCTTTTCCAGTGAGAGGTATTGTGCGTGCCACCTTGTCCCGGTAGTACCCGCCCATCAATCGCATGAAGCCGAAGTTGTACGAGAGCGCGGCATTGGCCGAGGTGGTGTCACCGTTGGTAGCCGTGGTCGCGTAGGCGGTCTTGCCAATGGACACCGCCGCCAACCACGGGCCTTGGCGGTAGCCCAGTCGCACGCTCTGCCCCTTGCCGTCCTTGGAATTGGCCGTGTTGCTCGCGTTCTCGCCGAGGTAGTAGTTCACTACGCCGAAAAAGCCCCCGAGCGTGGGCGGCGTCACGTAGTTGATCATGTTGGACGCGCGCACTCCCGTCACGCCGGCGATCGACCCCGCTTGCGCCTGACTGCTGGTGATGCCCTGATTCTGGAACGGGTCAACTTCGACGCGGTTGCGGTAGTGGGAGGTGTAGTCGCGACCGAGTCGCAGCTCACCGAACGGGCCACCTAGTTTGACCACCGAGAAGCGATTGAACGCCAGGGCATTCGCAGTGGTGGCACCGCTTGCCTGATTGTTGGTGTTCCCGCTGCCGCCCAAACCAGTGTCGGCTTGCAATTCCGACTCGAGATCAAAGCCTGCGTACAACCCACCGCCCAGGTCTTCCTTGCCAGTGAAGCCAATGCGCGATGTGTAGTTCTCACCGCTCTTGAGCTGGGTCGTACTGCTGAGATTGCCTTGCGCACGGGTGAGCGCAAGATCCACGGCTCCGTAAACGGAGACCGATGACTGCGCGTGCGCCGCCCCGATCGCCCCGAGCAGGGCGAACCCAACCAATGAATGCTGTCTCCTCATCGTTATCCCTCTTCAAGTTTCAACAGGCAAAGAAACCCCCTTCGGCCCTGGATGCCGATTTTTTTGGGGGGGACGAAAAAAGCGCGGGAGCTCTGCCAACACCCGCGCAATGCTTAGAGCTTCAAGCCGTATTCCTCAGCGGCTGAGACACTCGAAACCAGGCCATCAAGGACGTCCTGGCGCAGCACGGCGGGATCGCGCTCGGACGGATCGCCATAGCCACCTCCACCAGGCGTTTCGATTCGGATGCTTTCGCCCGCCTGCAGCTTGATGTTGGCGATCTTCGAGAACAGCGCCTCTTCGTTCTTGGTGCCAGGATTGCGAAGCAGGCGTGCGCGGCGTCCATCGCGCCCACCGTCCACCCCCGTGGGAACGCCGACGGTGTGGCTGTCAGAACGGGCGGAAAAGATGATGTCGGGCTCAAGCACCTTGATCTGGCGCGCGACGCCCATCCCCCCACGAGTGCGTCCGGCACCTCCGGAATCTGGGATGAGCGCGTACTCCTCGACCCGCAGCGGGTACTCGTTCTCCATGGCCTCCACCGGCAGGTTGGAAGAGTTGGTCATGTGAACGTGCACCGCATCCATGCCGTCCAGGTCAAAGCGCGCACCGCTGCCGCCCGCGATCGTTTCGAGGTAGATGAAATCGCCGGTCCGCTGACGCAAGGGGCCCGAGAACACGATGGCCGGGCACAGGTCGTTGCCGGACGCCATGACCTTCTCCTTGGGGAGCAAGCCACGGAACGCACCGAAAATCGCGCCGGCGACTTTCTGGGCGGTGATGGAGCGGGCACCCACGGCGGCTGGCATCTCCGGATTCGTGATCGTGCCTTTCGGCGCGCTGATACGGATGGCCTCGAACAGCCCCGCATTCGGGGGAATGTCCGGGTCCAGCAACGCTTTGACAGCGTAGTAAACCGTTGCATTCAGTGCATTGATGGGGAGGTTCATCGCGCCGCGCGCCTGCCTACCAGATCCCGTGAAGTCGAAACTCAGAAGTCCGTCGGCCACCGTCAGCGTCACCGTGATCGGCACCGGATTGCCGCCCATGCCGTCGTCGTCGAGCATGTTGGTGAAGCGATAGCTGCCCTCCGTGAGATCGGCGATCCTGTTCGCAAGCCGGTTACGGGTGTAGGTGAGCACGTCTTCAACAGACTGCAGGACCTTGGTCAGACCGACTTGTCGGATCAAATCCTTGACGGCATCGCTTCCGCGCTCATTGGTCGCGATCTGCACGCGCAGGTCCAGCCCACGCTCTTCCGGATCGCGGCAATTCGCACAGATCAGACGCAGCAGGTTGTCTTCAATGACGCCGCTACGCAAGATCCGGCTCACGGGAATGCGGATGCCCTCTTGGAAGATGCTCGTCAGGCCCCCGGCGATGGAGCCCGGCACGGAGCCGCCGACGTCAGAGTGGTGTGCGATGTTGGCCGCGAAGAAGCGAAGCACCCCGTCCCAGAAGACGGGCGTGACGATGTTTATGTCGGGAAGGTGACTGCCGTTGGCGAGATAAGGGTCATTGCAAATGAAGGCGTCGCCATCGCGGATCGTGTCGACCGGAAAGTGCGAGAGCACTGCCTCGACGGCACCGTTGAGCGAGCCGAGGTGAAGAGGAATCTGCGTGCCTTGGGAGACCAATCTCCCGGCACCGTCGAACAGCGCGACCGAGCAGTCCTTGCGCTCTTTGATGTTGGTGGAGAACGACGACCGCACCAGCGTGTTGTTCATGTCTTCCGTGATGGAAAGCAGCCGATTGACGAACACTTCCATCTCGATGGGATCGGCGATCCTCGCCGGGGTAGTTTGCTTGGTGCTCATGCTTGTGCGCCTCGATTCAGGGTGACGATCAGATTGCCGTGCGGATCCACAGTGGCCTCATGGTTGGGCCCGAGCACGGTGGTGGAGCTCATTTCTTCGATGACTGCTGGTCCAGGGACCACGGCGCCGGCGGACAGCAGGTCGCGGTCATAAACCGCGCTCTCGCGCCAACCGTGGGCCTTCCCTGCATAGACCTTGCGTTGCCCGATCTTCGCGTCCGCCAGCGTCGTGTCTCCCCGTGCCGGCGCAAGCGGTGCCTTCAGGACACGGCCGACCGCCTGGACACGGCAATTGATGATCTGGATGGCTCGACTGGCAACCTGGTAGCCATACTCGCGCTCGTGCGCCACATGAAATGCCGCTTCGAATGTGGCAAGGCCACCGGCGTCCACCGACTCCATCGGAACCTGAACCTCGAAGTTCTGTCCGTCGTACCGTGCATCGATCGCACAGACGAACTGCCGCTGATCGGGCTCCACGCGCTCGTGCTCGAGCCATCCGGCAGCATCGCTCATCAGCTGTCCGAACAGTTCCACGATGCCGGGCCAGCTTGCCGCATTAGCCGCAGTGATCGCGCTGCGAACGAAATCGAAGGAAATGTCGGTCAAGAGGATGCCGCGGGCACACATGGTCCCGGGCTCCCGGGGTACCACGACGCGTGGGATACCGCATTCCTCTGCAACATCCATCGCGTGCAATGGACCAGCGCCACCGTATGCGTACAACGCGAACTCAGCGAGGTTGTGGCCACGTTCGGTGGAAACCGCCCGGATGGCCCGGCTCATGTTTGCATTCGCGATGCGCAAGATGCCCTCGGCCGCATCTTCCAGGCTGAGGCCCAGAGGCTTCGCCACCTTGTCCTCAATGACTTTGCGCGCGGCCGCCGCGTTCACCCGCATGCGCCCCTTCAGTAGGACTTCGGGATTGAGGCGCTGCAGGACGATCTCGGCGTCGGTGATCGTTGGCTCCGTGCCGCCTCTTGCGTAACCAACGGGGCCAGGCACGGCGCCCGCGCTGTGTGGGCCAACCTTCAATGAACCAGCATCGTCGATCCAGGCAATACTTCCGCCGCCAGCGCCAATGACATGGATGTCCACCATGGGTGTCTTGACGGGATAGCCAGCCACTTGTCGGCTGGACGTGAACAACGGGCGGCCTTCGCTGATGAGCGACACGTCGGTACTCGTGCCGCCGACATCGAAGGTCACCAAATTGGGCTGACCGATGTGCCGACCAACGGCGGCCGCACCGACCACGCCAGCCGCAGGCCCGGACAGGCAGGTTCGCACCGGAAACTCGCGCACCGCATTCGGAGACATTAGTCCGCCATTCGAATGAACGGTCAGCGGCTGCCCGGCCACTCCAAGGTGCTTGGCACGCTCCAGGAAGCGGTCAAGATAGCGCGCCATGCGCGGGCCCACGCTGGCATTGAGGGCCGTGGTGGAGAGGCGCTCGTACTCGCGAAACTCGGGAAGCACTTCGCAGGAAATACTGATGTATGCCTTTGGGAGAATCTCGTGGACGATGGCCTTGGCGCGCTGTTCGTGCACCGGATTGCGGTAGGAATGCAGGAAACAGATGGCAACCGCTTCGAGCCCCTCCCGTGCGAAGAGCTCGGCCGCTTCGCGCACAGCGCCTTCATCGAGCGGCTCGACGATCTGACCACGTGCGTCGAGCCGCTCCCCAACCTCCACGCGATGCAACCGCTTCACGAGAGTGGGCGGCTTGCCCACGCTGTAGTCACACAGGTGCGGACGGATCTGGCGCCCGATTTCCATGATGTCGCGGAATCCGCGGGTGGTGATCAGTCCCAGGGTCGCACCCTTGCGTTCGATGATGAGGTTGGTCGCGACCGTGGTGCCGTGGCCAATGTGCGAGACCTGAGCGGGGGCGATATCGTGGTCTTTGAGGAGATCGGCAATCCCGTTTTCGATTGCTTCCGACGGATCGTGCGGGGTCGAGGGAACCTTGTGGTAGTTCACCGCGCCGGTGCCTTCATCGATCATGGTGAAGTCGGTGAAGGTTCCACCCACGTCAATGCCTATGCGATACATATTTCAGGGTCTTTCAGATGTGATCGGAAACGTCGAGGTAGACCGCTGCTGCGAGCAGCGATACCTCGGACAGGTCTGGTGAAGCGAAGACTTATTCCGGCTTGACGCCGGCTGCCTGGGCGGCCTTGGCCCACTTGTCGATGTCGGCGCGGACGTAGTTGCTGAACTCGGTCGGCGAGCTCACTGTTGGCACCGCACCCTGGCGCCCCAGGTATTCCGTCATCTTGGGGCCCGTGATGACAGCGGCGAGTTCCTTGTTCAGACGAGCGGTCAGATCTGGGGCCATCTTGGGAGGCCCGAACACGCCGAACCAGACGATCGCCTCAAACCCGGGATAGCCTTGTTCCGCGACCGTTGGGACGTTCGGCAGGAGAGCCGACCGCTTGAGAGAGGTGACTGCCAGGGGGCGCAGCTTGCCGCCCTGGATGTAAGGTTGCGACGTCATCACGACGTCCAGCATCAGATCGATTTGCCCGCCCACCAGATCGGTCAAGGCAGGATTGGCACCTTTGTAGGGGATGTCGGCCATCTTGATGCCTGCAAGGGCCGCGAACTGCGCCGTTGCCAAGCCATTCGATGTACCTGGACCGTTAGAGGCATAGCTGAGCTTGCCCGGATTGGCCTTGGCCGTGGCAACCAGCTCCTGCAGCGACTTGATGGGGGACGCGGTATTCACCACCATCACGTTGGGGATCGTCGCGACCGGGGTGATTGCCGTGAAATCCTTGACTGGGTCGTACCGCAGCTTGGCAAACACGCTCGGTGCAACCGCGTGGGTGCTGACCGTTCCAAGCATCAAGGTGTAGCCGTCAGGCGCATCTCTGGACACCAGCTCCGCAGCCACCGTTCCGCCAGCGCCCGGGCGGTTTTCCACAATGACGGTCGCGGAGAGCCGAGTGCCCAAGCCTTCTGCAATCTGCCGCGCGATCAGATCGGTCGAGCCTCCGGGCGCTGCGCCGACCACGATTCGGATGGGCTTGGCCGTCGGCCACTCCGCTGCATAGGCCGAGGTCGCTGCAGCTGCCGCAACGCAAGCGGTGATCACAAGGGTCTTGATGGGGTGGTGCATGGCGCGTTTCCGTTGATCTATATGGGAGATCGTAGGTAGGCCTTTCCCTCGTGACCATATACCAATGTTTATGTCTTCATCAGGAAATCAGATAATGATCGAGCGGTGAGCGGAGCCGATTTCGACTACTTTTGGGGTGAGCAGATTGCCGTTGCAAATGCGAGGATTGCTTGACGCACGGAGCGCACCGTTCAAGCAGGCAACCGAACCACCATGTTGCTGGACAACTCATGAAGAACGCTGACCTGAACCTGCTGGTGCACTTCGATGCGTTGATGACTACACGCAGCGTCTCCCGCGCCGCGGCTCAAATGGGTATCAGCCAGCCAGCAATGAGCGCTGCCCTGAGTCGCCTACGTCGCATGTTCAACGATCCTCTGTTCGTGCGAGAGGGGGGAGCTTGGTTGCCAACAGTCCGGGCACAAGAGCTGGGCCAGTCCTTCCGCCCGTTGCTCGACCGGTGGCGCAGCGAATCTCAGCCCAAAGACGAGTTCGACCCGCGCACCGCACACCGAGTTCTGTCGCTTTATGCATCAGACTACTTGCAATTCGCGGTCATGCCGAAGTTCATCGCAGAACTCGCCAAGGCCGCACCCGGTCTCAGCATCCGGATCTTCCCAGCCAAGCTCTTTCACGGGTTGAGCATGGTCGAGACAAACCATGTCGAGTTGGTAGTCGGGCACTTCCCCCACCCAGTCCCGTCCCTGCGCGCCAGATTCCTTTTCGAGGAGCGCTCTGTTTGCATCGTGCGCACGGGACACCCGTGTCTAAAACAGAACTGGGGTCTCGATACCTTCCTGGCGTACCCACATGCTGACCTCGCAGCACACACCAGAAACTTTAGCCAGCAGATCGACGACGCGCTGGCCGCGATGAACCGAACCCGCAAGATCGGCACCACGCTCGCCAGTTACTTGGCATGTCCTTTTGTCGTCGGAGCATCTGATCTGATCGCGACATTGCCATTCAGCGTTGCGAACGCATTTCAGAAGATCAGCCGCACCACCTTGCTGGAAGTGCCACTGGCGCTGCCGATGTTCAATGTGTCCTTGTATTGGCATGAGCGCCATCAAGACGACCGAGCGCACGCATGGGTGCGCCAGCTTATTGGAAGTATGTTTTCTCCTACAGAGATCAATTAATCTTGCAACCCCGTTGTGAGAGGCATTGCGAAGGGGCAGGTCAAAGGCACTCGGGTGGCAAATTACCTGCTGCCGGTTGTCGCCTTCTGAAGTGGGCGTTGTGACGACATCGTCGGCCGTCGGCCTGATGAAGGTTGAGCCATGAGTACATGACTCAACCGGGGCGCCTCCGGCGGCCTGGCAGGGGCCTGAAGATTCTAAAAAATAGACCTCCAGCCCAACTGCTTTCCTGCACTCCAAGAGACGGAGGCGGAAGCTGTCTCAGCTATTGATGCAAGAATTCTGAACGTCCAATAGGAAGTGAATTTTCAGAGTTCTGATGCTCATGGTCATCAGATGCGGTGACCAGGTTCCCAGATTGAGTGACTAGGTCCGCTGGAATACGCAGGGGGAGTATCGATACGAAGAGGCGCCTCCCGAAGGTGTGCGGAAGGACTACAAGAACGTTCTCCCAGTCAAATGGCTTGCGTCCGGCCTGAATTTCCCGATCTTGGAGCTTAACGCCGGCCGGCGCTTCACACTCAAGACTGTCTACGAAATAGATCGTTTCACTTGGCCCGAGCTGCGGCAGGCGCTGCTCGTCGGCGACGTCAAGGTGTCCGATCCGGATAAGAAACAGCGCGATGTCGCGCCCCCTCAGATCGAGCCCTATGTCCTGATCATCGATGAGATCAATAGAGGCAACGTTTCCAGAATTTTTGGTGAGCTCATTACGCTGATCGAACCATCCAAGCGTATTGGGGCGTCAGAGGCTCTCTACGCCACATTGCCATACTCTCGCAAGCGCTTCGGTGTACCGCTGAACGTGCATCTGATCGGCACGATGAATACGGCCGACCGTTCGCTCACCGGTTTGGATATCGCGCTGCGCCGGCGCTTCGCGTTCAAGGACATGCCTCCACGGCCGGAGTTGCTTGAGGGTGTCGTCGTGGAGGACATCGACATAGGCAAGATGCTGCGAACAATGAACGAGCGTATCGAGGTCCTGCTTGATCGGGAGCACTGCCTCGGCCACGCATACTTCCTGCCGCTCAAGCGCGCACGCACGCTGGATCAGCTTGCCGCGATCTTTCAGCACAATGTACTGCCGCTTCTTCAGGAATATTTCTTCGACGACGCCGAACGTATCGGTTGGGTTTTGAATGACCCGAATGCTCCTGCAGGCGTAGAGCCGTTCATCCGGTCCGACACCAAGAGCAGGAGCACCCTCCACCGGCTATTCGGTGAAGCGAACGCCGCTAAGGTACGGGACAACCGCTGGACTATCAACGAGCGCGCCCTGAAGTCTCCCGCCAGCTATCAGAACATCACAAACATGGGCACTTGACCATGAAAACCGTGACGGTCCGTGAGCATGCGCGTCTGACTACGCAGAAGCTCTCGGCGAGCGATGCCGCGCGACCATTGGATCGTGCTCAGATCTCCGCCTCCGCCTTCGATTGGCTGTGTGAACTGAGTTCCCGCTTACGGGTTGCCGGAGCTGCGCTGGTGCATGCGGAAAACCGGACATGGCTACGTCTAGACAACTTCGTGGGCGTGGTGCAGACCCCATGCGGAACCGTGATCGAGATCCTTCCCAAGCACTATGACACGGAAGATGCCGCGCCGCGAAGTCGCCTGCTTCTGCGTCGACTGATACTCGACGCCTTGGACCTTCCCGCCCGTGTTACGGAGGAAGCCGCACTGGAAATTTTCGATGGTCCAATTTCGGAATGGTTGATCCGCCAATTCCTGCGTGAACTCGACGCACTGATCAAGCAGGGCCTGCGTTTCCACTACCAGCGGGTAGAAGAGGAGGCGCTTTATCTGCGCGGCCAGTTGAACGTGCCGCGGCAAATGCAGCAATGGCCTGGTCGTGATCATCGGTTTCATATTCGGCATGACTTGCATCTACCGGATCGACCGGAAAATCGTCTACTTCGGCGTGCGCTCGACCAAGTCTGCAGGTCAACGCAGGATCCTGCCAACTGGCGACTGGCGCATGAATTGCGCGCAGTCATGTCGGAAGTTCCACCGAGCAAAGACATAGAGAGCGACTTTCATCGTTGGTCTCGCGACCGCCTCATGGCGCACTATGAAGCCGTTGCGCCTTGGTGCCGGTTGATCTTGGGACATCAGGTTCCTCTCGCTATTACTGGCACATGGCAGGGCATTAGCTTGCTGTTTCCAATGGAGAAACTATTCGAGCGCTGCGTCGCCAAGGCTTTGCGTCAACTTATTACCCCGCATGCCAAACTGCATACCCCTGCTCGATCGAAGTACCTTTGTTGGCATGACGACAACCGAATTTTTAGACTCGAGCCAGACATGCTCGTGACTAATGGTGAGGATGCGTGGGTTCTCGACTGCAAGTGGAAGCGCATCGACGATGAAAGGAAAAGCAAGTATGGCCTGAGCCAGCCAGACTTCTATCAACTCTTCGCATATGGTCATCGCTATATGGCGGGCAAGGGCGATCTGTTTCTCATCTTCCCGCAAGGCGCGGAGTTTCCACAAGAGCGACTGTTCGATTTCGACGGAGGCATGCGGCTTTGGCTTGTTCCCTTTGATATTGATGGAGCTGGGTTTGACAGCGATCACCTCTCGGCGCTGCCGATGAATTGATTGCCGCCGGTCGGCCTACTCTCCTGCTGACCGACACTGGTGGTGCAGCAAGAAAATTCAATAGGCAGCTGATTGCCGATCAGGAGAACTCGGGGTTCGAGCAGAGTGTTTCGATGAACCTCAAGGTGCTTGTAACACCGCGCCCCAATTTCGTCACCCACGCGCTGGATTCGCGTGAGCTGCTGACCAGATGGCTCTCCAGTTCGCCAGTAGCCGCTTGGTTTCGTCCCCACCTGAGAATTGCAGGCCATCTCCAATCCGCAGTCCTCGGGCACGCAAGTCGGATATGACGCTCGTCAGTTGTCAGGCTTTGAGGATGCTTTTAGCCCAGCAAGCGAAGAGCAACGGCTGTGGATCGTGGCCTCGACATGAAGCTACTGGGGAACTCCGGAATCTCGCATTCGTGAACCTACCGTCCTTAGGCTTCTTGGCTCGGACGGCTGACCGTCCAGAGCCGGGATTTCCGCTGATCGCCACAACCTATTCATTGAGTTGGCCAAGTTCAACGCCGTTGTGCGCCGCGTCGGCGAAATGGAATCGTCAAATTCGGGCCCACTCCTTTAGCAGATCTGGATCGCGCACATAGGGTAGAGCGGAGGAGACGTATGGTTCACTCAGCCTTGTCGCTTTGCCCAGGGTCACGTCCCTGAATCGTCAGTTGGTTCCCGGTGGGCAAACGGGCACGTACGTGCCGAAGAAGTACCGTTCGACGCTGGGATCAAGGTTCAGGGCCGCGGTATCGGCAAGGGCACGATTCGCATAGGCGAAGAACCACCACCATTGCCCCACACCACCGCCGGGGCGCAGCCACGGATAGGCGAGCCGTTCGTTGCTCGCTGAGCGCAGGTCCTCGGGAATGGCATACGCCGGATGAGCGTCCGGGCGTCTGACGCTGCCGGCGATTCCCAGCACTACACCCACTTGGCGCTGGGCGCAGACCGCAGCATGCGGGACCGCGCCGGCGACTACAAGTTCCTGCGTACGAAGAACGTCGCGCATCGCCAGAAACTCTTCGTCTCCCAATGTCCGATTGCCAAGAGGCTGGGCCTCATGCGCATTGACGACCTGGAGCGCCGTCACGTCACCACCCAACAGTCGTTCGGCAGCGAGATGAGAATTCAGCGGGAAGATGGTCTGTGGGTCGACCATCGCAAGGTCGATGGTGACGGCGCCGAACACGCTGGAAAATGGGGCACCCCGGGTCGACAACGCGGGCCGGTTCGATACGCCCGTGGAAATGAAGCGTTTGCGCCAACCGCGCGTATGGCTCAGAAGTTGCTGGGACGTCAGGAGGGCGGCTCCCGCAAGCACGGCATGGCGCGATTTCTGGGCTTCCGAGTAGATTTCGCGCGCTTGAGCGTCACCGTCATGGGGCGCCTGAAGGTCTTGGGCAAGATCGTGATTGAGGGCGTCCGACTGGTTGAGGCCGCGAGCGACAAAGCGCCGGACGTAGGTGTCCGACTTCGGAGCGTAGATATAGTGCTTTCCGGGTTTGGCGATGCGCTCGAAGACGGGCGACTGTGCTCCCACAGGTTGAGCGGCAATCGGCCGAAACCGGAAACTTCCGAAAGTGACTGTGCCGAGCACGACGAGCGTGTTCTGGACACCCCGTACCGTCGAGTGGCGCGCAAAAATCCGGATGGAATCGTCGCGCATCAAATTGACGGACGAAGGATCTTCGCTGAACTGAATTTGCCCCGCGCATCGCTTGAGCAGCTGGTTGGCCAGGTCGTGCCAGTCCTTGCCGTGCTGCAGGTGCGCCTTTTCATACGCATGAAGAATGGGATGCGCGTTCCCGCTCGCGTCTAGCGTCAGTGCAGTCTGCATCTCCAGGTAATCCGCGGCAGCCTGCGCTTTCTTCTCGCGCGCGTACGTGTCGAAAATGCTGGTTATCTTCGCGACGAGAAACGCCCACTCGGCAGGCACAGGTGTCGCGGGGATGAACTCGAACTTGTGCCGGAAAGCGGCCTGCAGGAACAAGCCCGTCGGCAACGGTGCCGGGCCAGGTGCCGATGGCAGTGCGAAAAAATCGGGGACGACGCCATCGCAAAGCGTTGCTACAACCGCGTCCGCAAAACGATCGGCCTCGGCCTCCAGTTCAGGGGCTTCGAGCAGGACAGCCCGCTCGGGTGGTGCAGCAAGGCTTCGGTGCTGAAGCGTGTGGGCAAGTTCGTGCGCCAGAAGCTGCAGGCCCTCGCGTGTCGCGACAGAAGGTGCGTCGTGCGCGAGTAGAACATCTCGCCCGGCGGCCAAGCCCCACATGCCCAAGCAAGACGGCAATGCAGAACGCCGGATGGCGGTGCCCGAAAAATCGACCCCGAACCGGTGCCGTATTTCTCTTAACCGGTCGCGCGCATGATGAGCTTCCGAAGCGTTTCTAGACAGTTTCGTCACTTGAGCCTCCAGCGCGCGACTATTGCCCGATCGCTCCGACGAAGAGAATCGAGTACCAGAGAGAGGAAGGCATATTGGCACCTCGCTCATTGGTGCCACGCCTCACAATTTGACCTGCGCCCCATCAGTTGTGCCAACGCCGATCGTGAAATCTCACCGACGCCAGCCTTGGAGAGGCCACCTCGGATGCGCGCAGGCGCCCTCCCCAACGCAAGTCGTACAGGCACTGTGGCGCCTCTTCACGCGCCAATCCATTTCACCCCATTACAGGCAGGCAAATAGATAGACAGTTCGTTGTCGATCGCTCGATCCGTCGAGTGGTGTCGGTGACGCCTCGGCCAATGCCGCGCTAAGCGGCTCGGCTCGGCTCGCCGGCAGGGTCCGTAGACGGGGAGTTGCTCCACGCGTCTGTGCGTCTTTGTGGCCGGCCCCGAAGACAACATCGGCGTTGCCAGCACTCATGCGGGTTCACGCCAGAGTGCCCGCACTCGAGGCAACCGCCTCTTGATTTTTCGTTCTACTGCAGTCCAGCGGTTCTGCGACTCCGGATATCTGGAGGCCGGCAGTCCCAGTGATAAAACGATACTTCCCCTCAAAACCATCATGTGAGGAGCGCATGCCCCATCAACTTCGCCGAATCATCGGCATCAACATCCGCAACCCCAAAGAGGGCGTCCCGTCGGGACGGATCGTGAGCATGGACCCACGCGGCGGTGTGCTGGCGATCGGCGTCAATGGCGTGGGCAAGACAACTTTCCTTCGCCTCTTGCCTCTCTTCTACGGTGCCACCGTTCAACAGATCATGCGGGGCACGGGTCACGCCAAGATGGTGGCCCACGTGCTCCCGGACCCCAGCAGCGCGGTGGCGTTCGAGTACGAGCGCGAGAGCGAGGAAGACCTGCGCACCGTGGTCGTCCACTGCCGCCCGAACGAAGACGCCCCTCAGTTCCACATCCTGCACGGGGCCTACAAAGAACAGTATTTTTACGACGAAAACCGCCAATTCGTCACGCGCGACGCGTTCAAGGCCCGCGTCGAGGCGATGGGTATCGAGGTCAGCCCGAAGCTTTTCCTGCACCAGTACCGCTCCGTCATCCTGTCCGAGAACCTTTCGACGAAGGAGGGACGAGAGTTGCGCCGCCTGGCTGCGCGCCACGCCCTCGGTCCGAGGCCGCTGCGCCACCTGGACCAGATCGCCGCGGCCATGGCCAACGAGAAGATCTCCTTTCGCGATCTGCAAAGCATCGTGATCGATCGGGTCTCGGACACCGAGTTCGGCGGCGGCGAGGTCAATCAGCGCACCTTGAAGAAGAACCGCAGCGACGTCGGCCGCTGGATCGACGACCACAAGCATCTCACCGCGGTGATGCGGCACGCGCCGAAGGCCAAGGAAATGGCCGGCGGCGTGGCCAAGCTGCGCGACCACCACATGGCCCTGTGCAGCCTGCACGTGGCGGTCAAGGAAGCACGTACGCAGGCGGGAGATGAGCTGAAAGAAAAGGAAAGGCACCGAACCGCGCTCCTGTCCGCCTTCGAAGCGGAAAGCGCCGAACTGAGCCATCGGATCACAGTGCTGAAGAACGACGCGCAGCAGGCCGAGTCCGACCACGGTTCGAAGCAGAAGGAGGTCGACGCCGCGAACGAAAAGCAAGCCTTCTTTGCCCGTATCGGCATCGAAGCGTTTGCCACCGAGGAAGAGGCGGAACAAGAGATCCTGCAAGACCAGCGAAACGCCAGGGCCGAGCTCGAGCCCCTGGACCGGGAGGCCGGCAACCTGTCGGCCACGCTGCGCGAACGAACTGCCACCATCGTCAGCGCGCACCTCGCGCGCGTCCAGGAGATCGACCGGCAGATCAATGAATCCGTCGCCCAGGAAAGCGAGCAACGCCAGGAGATCTCCGAGCAGCGAGCCAGCGCCCTCGAAGGAATCAAACCCTCCGAGCGGGCCTCGCAGATTTCCGCCGAGCGCCTTGCGCTTGTTGAGGACAAGGGGCGACTCCAGGCGCTCATCCATCACCCCACCGAGCCCGATGAGGTCATGGAAAGCCTCCAGTCCGCCCGACGCGGGCTCCAGGATGCCCAGGCAGTACTCGGCACAGCGGAAGCGGCGCGCCGGGAGCAGGAGAAATCGCTCGCCAATACCCGCGCCGCGGCCGAGCAAGCCCTCGACAAGGTCGCCCAGCTCGACCGAGCGATCGCTGCGAACGGCGTCGAAACGACCGAAGTCCAGCAGCAGCTGACGCCACCGCGTGGCTCGCTGCTGGAATTCCTGCGGGCCACGGACGAGGAGATCTGGGCCGAAGGCGCGAAACTGCTGGCGCCCGAGCTGCTGAACCGGACGGACCTGAATCCCCGCGTAGGCTTGGCGCCCATCGAGGTGCCCCAGTCAGGCGAGGTCCTGCTCAATTCGCTCGTGCTGGATGCCAGCGGCCTCGGGAAACCCGCCTGGGTCGATATGGCGGAGGTGCAGGCGCGGCTGCGCAGCCTGGCCGAGGCGGCCCGCGGCTTGGCCACCGCGCACAAGGAAGCCAGCGCCGTGGCCAAGCGCGCCGGCACCGCGCGCGCCGAAGCCCAGCAGTCCCTTGAGCACCTTCAACAGCAAGAATCCCTCGCAAAGACAGCCAAGGACAACGCCCAACAGGCACTCACCAGGTGGGAAGGACACGCCAAGCAGCAGCGCGATGACTGCGCCCGCCGGGCCCGGATCGACCTCGACAAGCTGCAGGAAAAGCTTTTCGGCCTCGGCGCCGAGGAACGCGCGCTGGCACAGGAAGCCGGCCGCATTGTGGAGCTTCTCAAGGCGGACTTCGCCGGCCAGCTTCAGCGTCTGGCGACGGACTCGAAGGTGGCCAGAGATGCACTCCAGGCGCAGCGCGCGAACGCCGAGACCCAACGCGACGAGCAGATCGCCCGCATCGAGGCCGATGTCGCCCTCGAAGCGCAGGGGCGAGGCGTGGATCCGGTGCGCATGCAGAGGCTGCGCGACCGAATCAAGGCCGCCGGCGAACGGCTGGATGCCATCGGCAACAACCGGCACCACGTTCGTGCATGGCGGGAGTTCCAGCGCAGCGTCGCTCCTCGCATGGAGGCCGAGCGCATCGAGCTCGCTTCAAGGCAACGGCGACTCGAGCTGGCGCGCCGGCAGCACAACGAAGCGGTGGACCAGGTGGGCGCCCTGGAGGTCAAGGCGAAGCAGGCGCTGGCGGACACCGATCGGCAGATCCAGAGCAGGAAAGAAGAAATCGATGCGCTGGACACGCTGCTCGCGGGCAGGCTGAAGGACTTTCTCTCCCATGTCCCCAAGAGCCTCGACATCGACTGGAGCGTCCCCTCCCTAGCGGCGGAGGTGCAAAAGCGGCTCGCCGCACTCGAGCGCGACATGGACGAATTGCGCAAGGACGTGCGCGCCCTGCGCAACGCGATGACCGAGCGCTCGGGTCCCGTCTCTGACTGGCTCAACATGCGGGAGAATGAACACACCGACCCGCAGCGTCTGCTGGAGCACCAGGTCTGCATCGAACAGGCCGAGAGCGTGATCGAGTGGTTTGGCGTGACCGCGTACGGTCCTTACGTGGACGCCATGAACAAGGAGATGCACAGCTACTTCGCGATCGCCAGCACCTTCGTGCAGGAACTTGAACTTTTCGACAGGCGCATCACCAGCTTCAACACCGAGCTGCAGAAGGCGCTGAAGGAGACTGCGACATTCGCGCGCTTTCGCGACCTCTCCGTGACCGTGCGCTCCGGCGTCGGCAAGATCAACTACCTTGAGACACTGCGCGCCATGCGCGACACCGGCAACAGCCGCGGCTCCACCTTGCGCTCGATCGCGAGCCAGGACCGCGAGCTGCCCAGGGACGAGGACGTTCAGTTGATGCGCAATTTCCGGGATCTCCTGCCCGAGGACGGCGTCTTCCGGGTCAACCTGAGCGATCAGGTGCGCCTGGAATGCTCGCTGATCGAAAACGGCAAGGCGCGCCTGATCACGAACGAGGAAGAATTCCGCGGAATCTCCTCCAACGGCAACACCGCGCTCATCGTGGCGATGTTCCTGATGGGCTTCGTGCAGATGATCCGCGGCCCGAAGTCCCTGGTGCGGGTGACATGGATCGCCGACGAGGTCGGCCGGTACGACCCGGACAACCTCAGAGCGTTCCTCGACACGCTCGATGCCCACAACATCGACGTGATCAGCGCTTCGCCCAGCATCGATCCTGAGATTGCAAGGCACTTCCCGCGTTTGTGCGTCTTCGAGAGCAACGGCTCCATTCAGACCTCGCGCACCGACATCACCGACTTCGATCTTGAGGAGGAAGAACATGCCACGGCTTGATGCGGCGCTCAAACGCCTGGCGGAGGGCTGTTTCGTCTGCGAGGCGAAGTACCCGGATGAATACGAGGTCCTTCAGGATATGGACGGGCGGGCACAAGCCGAGCGGTGGCTGGAAGCGATCGGCTACCGGCTGGCCAGACTGCACGATGAGGGCGCGTTCTTCATGGCGCACTCGGTGGCCACGACGGAGATGCGCGCCCAGTTCCGTGAGGAACTGAAGAACGTTCGAGGCAAGCTCGAGCCGGTGGTCGCAATCCTCGAATCGATCCGGCAGGCCCAGGGGCGCGACCCGCAGATCCACTCCGGCGACATGCTGTGGGAGTCGGAGCTCAGCGAAGCGATCCGTCAGTCGTCGACGCTGGAGCGCCGGGTGATCGAAATGCGCGACATCCATGGCGCGCGCGTAGGCGAGTCGACGAACGAGCGGGTGCGCAAGATGCTCGTCCAGCTGGAGACCGAGGGCTATGTCGTGGAGACGAATCCGACGACCAAGGGCTACAAGGTCACTGGAAAGATCGACTACCTCTACCAGTTGATCGAGTTCATCGCATCCAACACCCCTCACCTGTCCGATGACGACGTGGTCGACGAGGTGGTCGAGCAGTTGCGCATCGACTCCGGTCCCGCCGAGGCCGCCCCAGGTACGGCGGCCACCCCGGTGCCCGACACCCCGCAAGCCCCCGCTTCCGACGGCGGCGGACCGGAAGGGGAGCCTGGGCCGTGACTTCCCCCATCAAGGATGTCCTCCAGGCGCTGAACAAGCACGCTGACCTCGTCGAGGCCGCACTGAGCGGGCTGATCTTCTCCGAAGAGGTCTCACCTGCCTCGATCTCTGCCCTGCGCCAGGCCAGCGCGCTGCGCGCCGTTGGCGAAAGCGGCTACCGTTTGCACCCGCGCCTGCGCGAGTATTTGCACGATCACCTGCAGTTGATCCCCGCGTTCCAAAGCCTCGCCGAGATCGGCTCCCGGATCACGCACATGCAGGCGCTGTGGACGGAGATCGACACGCAACGCTTCGCAGTCGATCAGGAAGCACTGAGCAGCCTGCTCGAATCGATGAGCACCAGCATCTACGACATCGAGGACAGCGTGGAGCGCAACCTGCTGATCCTGCAAACGTTGGTCAGCACGCGGTTCGGCAACGTGAAGTCCCTGGCAACCAAGCGAAGCCAGAACAATTACTACCAGAACCAGACAACTTATCTCGCCAGCGACCTGGTGCGCTTGGCGCGGGTGTCCGAAGGGATCGAGCGGGAAGCCAGTGCCCGCGGTCTGGACGAACTGGCGATCAACCTGCGCCGCGGCGTTCTCACCCGCCTCATGGGCTGGCAGGCGAGTCTTTCCGAAATGCAGACCGAGATCCGCAAGGAACTCTATCGCACGCGAGAGGTGGAGCGTCAGCACAAGCTGCTCGCTCGCACCGACATGATGCTGCGCCAGCAGCCGGCATGGCGCGGCTTCGACGTTGACTTGCCGGACAGCATTCCTGCTTTCCTGCTGGCGGCACGGCTACCGGCGCTGGCACCGCACGTGGAGCCGATGGAATCCGATCGCTCGATCACCGACGAGATGGCAGCGATCGCGAAGAGCCTGCCAGCCCGACGGCTGGAGGTCGAGGATCCAGAGCCCCCCAAGCGCTACACGTTGGTGGAGGATCCACCGGTCGAGCGCAAACCCTCGCCGGCAGCCAAGGCGATGGTCAGGCTTGCGCGAGCGGCTGCGGTCGCCAAATCACCGATCTCCTTGGCCCAGTGGCGCGATACCGATGCCGATGCGCGAACGCTGCGCAGCGACATCTGGCTCGTGTATGCGGTGCTGGGCATGCGCACGCGCAACTTCAAGGTGGAGGTCCTGCCCGATCCGCCGCGCGAGGGGGAACAATTCGCCCACAGTTTCCGTGACGCTCTGGTCAGTTCTCGGCGGACAACGGTGACACAAGGAATTGACGCCCAATGACGAATGCGCAGGTCGCCTTCCTTCGTAATCTCATCGCTACCATGGCTGCCGAACGGCACGCCGGCCCCATCGCCCGTCGGCTGGCGGACATCGAAGGCGTGGGTCGGGTTGATCGAACGCGGGTCCTTTACACGTCGCAGGATCATGAGCGCGCCGCGAACCTGCTGCGTTCCCGCGGCTATCCCCTCAAGGCACCAGCGGCGGCAGGACCGCGAAGCAGTGCCCAAGGCGCAGCCTCGGAGAAGCTCAACGCGGCACCAGTGACACAGCCACTGGTTGCCGCGGTGCTCCTGAACTTCCCGGATCCGGCCCCGGCCATGCACCCCCAGGGCTGTTTCGTGGCCATGCCGTGGAGCCAGGCTTTGGCCGTTCCTTACGAGGTGCTGCTGGTGTGTGAAAACCTGGAGCCATTGCTGCAGCTGCACGAGTTCACCTGGCTGAACGAGCACGTGAAGGGACGGCCCTGCGTGGCCCTCTATCGGGGTGGTCCGCGTCTCTTTGGAACCGATGCGACCGCAAGGCTGCTCGCGCACGACGAGCGCCCTACCCTCGCCTTCTTCGACTTCGACCCCAAGGGACTGTCGATGGCGGCGTCATTGCCCCGGCGAGAGGCCGTCTGTCTGCCGCCTTGGCCGGCGTTGCGTGAGGCTGTGCTGGCTCAGAAGCGCACGCACCTCTACGCGAACTCCTACCAGCACAGTTCGGCGCATCTGGACGCCGTCGATGATGCCGAAATCGCTCTCGCCTGGGGCCGGCTGCGCAGCCTTGCGACGGGCCTCAATCAGGAAGGCTTTCCCCGCTGAGCGGATGATGAATCAGATCCGCCAATCGGTGAGGTTGAACTGTGCCCAATTTGCATTTGCCACGCGCAGGCAACTGCTGCAACGGCGCTTCGCCGATCACAGAGACTTTTTCAGGCACATCACATGAAATAGCGATGGTGCTCCGGCGCGAGATGACCAACAGTGCACAGGCATTCTGAGCATTGGCCGATGACACCGTCTGAGCAGGGCCGTCGGCGAAACGTCATTGCAACATTCAGCCGGAGGGCTCCAATGGAGCTGGTTTCGAGGAATGATCTGCTGCACGGCAGAAAACGCAAAGTATGGCTCTGGTGCCTGCTGCTTTGCTTTGCTGCACATTCTCATGGCGAATCGTTGGACGACCTCAGCGCCATCGTCTGGACTCCCCAGACGCGTTCCTTCAGCGACCCCGAGCATCTGAATGCTGTACTCCAAGTTGCACCCGCGGTCACCGTTCAAGTTGCACAGGGCAGTTCACCCTCCGCGTTGATCAAGCGCCTGTATGGATTCGGAGCCTCCGACTCCAAGGATGCCTATGCCGCCGTCGAGAACCGGATCCTGGCGCTCAACGGCGCCACAGATGCAACACGGCTGCCATGGGGCAAGGTCCTTGTCCCCGACCTCCCCCGGATGACCAGCCGAGCCCCAACGCCGGGCCTGTTCGACGGGCCGGTGGTCACCAACAGTTCCGCCGTGGTCAACACACTTCCGGCGATTTCGGGAGATTCACCCGCTTTCGCGTACACGAGGCTCGTGAGCATCACCGATCCGATCGCCGACTCGCTGAACTTCACGCGCATCGATCGCTACCTGGCTACGGATGCGCAGGAAGTCGTGAAGCGAGCCACTGCGACGGGGCTTCCTGTGCTCGCCGGAGCTGAATCCGGAATCCAGTTGGCTGACGCTTCCGACAACTGCAGCGACACAGCCGCCAAGGTGCTTTCCGCCCAGGAAGAGGCTCTCATCGGCAAGGCGTTCCGTGAATCGTCTTCTGCAATGGAGCGCTATTTGGTCGTGCTTGACACCGGATGGCCGACGCACGAAGAGCAGCTCGTCGCACTGCGAACCATGCGGCGGATCTTCGATGTCGTGAGAACCGGGCTGCGCCTGTCCGGCACAAACATGCCACGCTTCGAGCCTGAACAGAAAGCCGCCTCGTTCATGCCACCAACCCACGCGCACGCGTGCATGATTTTGCGCTCGCTGCGGGAGTTCGTTGCGCTGGACCCGGGTGCACGCGTAAAGGTTGTCTATCTTCCCCTGCGGCCCGGCCAGCCCGGCGCGCGTGAATTCTTCCGGGAGCTGATCGCGCTGGATCAGATCGTCCAGCTCCAGGGAGGCGATCGCTTCGGCAGAAAGCCCACTCTGGAAGAAATCAACATTGCCAGGAGCTTCGCCGACAACGCGATCACCTCCATCATCGCTCTCAGGGAACCCTGGACACCCGGTGACGATGTCGTGCGGATCTATGAACCCCTTGTCAGCGGCCTCATCCGGGTGCTGGACACCTACGCGAAGATCGGACCCGTCACCTCCGCGGGTCAGGCCCAGGTCAAAGCACGGTTCTGGATCAGCCTGTCCTGGAATTTCACGAAGTTCGCTGCGCCTCCATCGCTGCCCATCTCGAGCAGCTACATGATCTTCGCCGCGGCCGGCAACGATCGCACAGACTTCGTGCGCGGTGGACGTCTCTTCGCCAGCGAGGCGACGATGAGCCGCCGGGTCTTCGCGGTCATGAACAGCGATGAGGCATCAGGTGGATTGACATGCGGCTCCTCCGTGTTCGGCAAGCTATGGGACGCAGAAAACTCCGACGCCAACATCGCCGCCTTCCCCGGTCGATTGAGCAGCGCCCCCTCCTCGGCATGCCCCGGCCTCGGTGGCGGCACGAGCTTTTCAGCGCCGCGCCTTGCCTGGCTCTCTGCGGCCAGGGACTCCGCCCTCAGCAACGAGGGCGATACTTGGACCCGGAAGCTGGGGCTGAAGTTGCTCAAGAGCCGCCTGAAGGTTCCGGCCGATCCGGGCTCCGCACCGGTCAGTATCCAGCGATTGTTCGATTCCGAATAGGAGGACCGATGGCATACAAGTACTCCCCCCTGGCCGTGATCATTGGGCTGTCGCTGATGGGAGCATCCTGCAACCACGGCAAATCACCAGATGCCGCGGCATCGTGGGAGCGCGTCCTTTCCTCATGTGGCGCGAGCGCCTTGCAGGGATCAAAGCCGCTTTACTTCGGAGCGGCAAACAGAAATGGCGTCGGTTCGATCTGGTCCCTCGACGCGACGACGAAGGATTACTGGCCGATGTCGCAATTGACCGATGTCACGGTCCGCAAGGACGTCGTCTTCGACAACGTAGAAGTCGCCTGCTCGGGCGATGTGAAGTCCGGCATCGAATTTCAGGTGGGCGGCAGCGTGAAGCCCGTCGTCTACCCGGTATCCGGCGAGATACAGACGACGCTCAACAACGCCAAGACGGCCAAGGTCAGCGTCAGCAGCATCGTGCAGGAAGATGCCTACTGGGATCGCTTCAACGACGAGTTCAAGAAACTGCCACCGAGTGGCTCGATCCTGAGCGGCGTCGAGCTGAACAACCGCTTTGTTGTCGGCCGCGCGTGGAAGATCAAGGGTTTCCGGGCCGTGCTGACCTATGAAGGCAACAACGCGGTCAGCGCAAAGGCCGCGTTCGATGCCAAGGCCGCGACCAGCTCGCTGGGCGTTTCCGCCAAGCTGACAGACAACAACACCCTGGAGATCTCGAGCTCGCAGGAACTCTATGTCGCCGGCGTGCTGCGCAAGCTCTCTCCGACCGGCGTTTCGGCGGGATCTGCAGGCACCGTCACGGATTGGGTTTCGGCCGCCGACGAGGCAAAGATCAATCCGCCGCGCTGACCGCACCTCGACGCCGCGCGTGAAACAGCGCGCGTGGTTCGAGGGTATCGGTGCATTCCAAACAGAGGTCAAGAAGGAGGTCGTCATGGCTGGAGTCATTTCAGGTGCGATCTCGAACGCGACTACCGAATGGACGAAATGGGGCGGCCACGCGTGGGATTTGCGCGGGAAGGCACCGTTGATTCCCAAGCGCGACAAGGACGACGACGCCACCCGCGCGCAGTACGTGCTTGACACCTATTGCCCGGCCGCAGGCGCGATGCCTGCGGCCGCGGCCATCCAGGACGACCAATATGCCTGGTCGGCTGTATTCATCTCCTATCTCTTCATGTTAGCCGGCTACCAGAAGACCGAATTTCCTTTTTCTGAAAATCACAGCACGTGGATCCGCAAGGCGGTCAAGGCCGGGGCCGGCACGGCCAAGTTCAATTTCCATGCATTCAGGGTGACGGATCCGAGGGCGACACCCCAAGTTGGCGATCTGATCGCCTATGCGCGCCCCGACAAGGATGGACAGGCGCTCTCATTCGACGAGGCCCAGAAGTGGTTCACGCGCACCAGCTCTTACAAGTCGCACAGCGACCTCGTGGTCGCGGCATCGCCTGGCGCCGTGGAGGTGATCGGCGGGAACGTCCGCGACTCGGTCATGAAGAAGGTCGTTCCGCTGGATGCGAGCGGAAGAATCGCGGATCGATCCCTGACCTGGTTTGCTGTGCTGCGCTACCAGGGGATCTGAAGATGTCTCCGTCGCTGCCCGGGTCTGCGACTCCTCTGCCCGGCGTGAGATGACCGATCGCGTAGTGCCGGCCGCCGGGCTTGGCCGGACGAGCGCCCATCGGGGTGCAACGGCAGAGCGCTTTTTTCCCAAAGCAGCTTGTAGTCCGGCCGTGCGACGCAGCACTGCGCGCACCCTCACCTGTGAAATCCCAACACTGGAGAGAACACCATGCGACAGAAATCGATCCTCGTGCGAGTGGTACTGGCCTCATGCCTGCTTTCACTCGGCTTGACGCTCGCAGCATGTTCGTCGACCTCGATCAGTCGAGGCGAGTCATCGATCGCGCCCGATGTGGCCGGACCGGTGGCAACCAGCGGCCGAGATGGTCCGCCGCAACGTGGCAGCGTCACCGGAAACCTCACGCCGTCTCGATCCGATGCCCTCAGGCGGACACCGATCGGGCCTCCACCCTCCACAGGCATCGCCTTTCCGTCAGCGCTCCCTGCGTCCCAGGCCAAACCCGACCAGATGGTGGCGCATTTCATCAATGTGGGACAGGGGGATGCGGTGCTACTCGAGTTTTCCTGCGGCGCGGTGTTGATCGATACCGGTGGTGAATCGACGGATGAGGTCGTGGGTCGTGATCGCCTTCGTGACTACCTGCAGGACTTCTTCCTTCGCCGCGCCGATCTGGCCAACACCCTCAAGCTCGTGGTGCTGTCGCACCCGCACAAGGATCACACCGACGGCGTCACCGCGCTGCTCGAAGCTCAACCCGAGATCACGATCGAAAACGTCATTGACAATGGTGCGACCGACAAGGGTTCGGGAATCTCGAACCAGCGCAAGCTGCAAAAATACGCCGCCGACACAGGCGCAGGATACATCGGCCTCTCCGAGGCAGACATCACGTCGGTCGCGGGCATGACAAGCCCGGTCATCGACCCGATCGATTGCCGGTCCAGCGGGGGCGTGGATCCCAAGATCATGGCGCTGTGGGGTCGTGTCGATCTGAATACGGGGTGGGCCAACGATGCCAACAACGACAGCGTAGTGCTGCGCGTCGAATTCGGAAAGGTCAGCTTTCTTTTCACTGGCGACTTGGAAAAGGAAGGCATCGAGGCGATGCTCACCTCTTACGAGGCTGACAGGAGTGTGTTCGACGTTGACGTGCTCAAGGTCGGCCACCATGGCTCCCACAATGCCACGACCGAAGCACTCATGACTGCGGTGACACCCAAGATTGCGATCATCCAGGCAGGCGACCCATCGTTGAGCCAGGCGACGTTCAGCGCCTACAGCTTTGCCCATCCACATCAAAACACGATCCGCATGCTTCTCGATGCGCAGGTCGGCGTCACGATGGCACGCACGCCGAAGAGCGTTCCTGTAGGTGTCAGAGGTCGAAATCCAACGACGAAGGCCCCACCCGAATTCAGAATGCTCGACATCGAGCGAGCGATCTACACCACTGGATGGGACGGCAACATCGCAGTGATCGCAACGAAAGACGGGACACTCCAGGTCGAGACCGGATATTGAGCGATGCGCCCACGAGCAAATCCGTCCCAAGTCCCCCCCGACCTGCTTGAAGCGAAGCAGACGCTGGTTGAGCGACAGTTCAGGGCTGCTGCGAGCATATCGCCTCACGCATGGACCGCTCAGCTTCGCGTTCGTGAAGCGGTCCAGCACTCTGGCCATCAGTTGCATGCGGTGGGCGTGGGCCGCAAGCTCGTGGAGGGAAAGCCCACCAGGACCCTCTGCGTTCGACTGTATGTGACCCAGAAGCTGCCGCGCCACCTTCTTGCGCACGCCAGCTGCCTACCGGAACACATCGACGGAATACCCACGGACATCGTTGAGGCGGCACCCGCCTACTTTGCTGCGTCATCGCCATGCTCATTGCGCAAACTGCGTGAGCAACGTCCTGCGCAAGGCGGCATCAGCGGTGCGCACGAGGCGATCCAGGCCGCAACGCTGGCCGCGCGGTGTGTATCCCGGCGCCTCGAAGAGAGCATGGATCGGTTTGTTCTCGGCAATTGCCACACGCTTGCAGACTTTGGATCGGCAGCGCTCGACTCCTCAATCCTGCAGCCGTCGACGAATGACGGAGGAACTGCAATTGCACACCGGCTCGCAGGCCTTCATCGCTTCGTCCCAATTCTGGAAAGCGCAACGGGCTCGAACCGCATTGACGCCGCCCTCGCAAAGCTGGATTCAACCAACGCAATGGATCCGGGAATCTGCACATTGGGCGCGATCCAGGGCACGGCAAGCGCCACCTTGGGAACACGAGTGCACAAGCATGGGCGAACGACGGGAAGCACGACAGGAATCATCGATGACCCATCCATCGATGTTCTCGTCCCGCTGAACCGACAAGACCCAACTCGGCTCGCTCAGTTTGTCGACCAACTGCGCATACGCCCGCGGCCTGGCCAGCTTGTCTTTGCACAACCAGGCGACAGCGGTGCGCTGGTTTTGACCAAAGGCGACAACAGCGCCGTCGGTCTCCTGTTCGCTTGCCCAGACAACGGCTCGTACGCATACGCCAATCCCATTTCCGCAGTACTGGACGCGCTCGAGATCGATCTGGAGTGACCTTCGTCATTAGGGCGGTCCGTTGCCTGGTCTACATCACCTGCAGGGAACCCTGGCAGGACCGCCAAGACAGTGTCACCTAGCAGCAGTACTGTCGACGAACCTCGGAGATACGCATCGGCCATCAACATCGCGGATTCATGTGCTACCGGAACCGAACCAAACAGATACACTGAGCCTACGAGTCACTTGGAGCAACAGGATGACAGCACTCGGGGATTGGTCGACGCACGACAACAAGAAATATATCGGCAAGCTGGATCGCATCTATGTGTCGATGACAGAGGACTACGAAGTCGAGTATTTCATCGACAAGTACCTTGAGGATCACGCCTATACCGTCAACAACAAGAATCGGGACGTGATTTCTTCGGCGCTAGAAAGCTACCCAGGCAAGGCGCCTTTCAAGCGCGACGACTTGGTCGCCTTCCTCGATCGACGAATCACGAGAAAGTCCTGAGCTGAGCAAAGAAGGGTTCAGGCTCTCACCGGTCTCGGTAACACCGGATCCTGTCCCTTGGTACACGCCACCCGACACGGTGCTCGTCGTGCGGGCAATTCGTCACCTGCCGGACCGGGCTGAAAGGCCATCGCAGTTGGAGGCGTCGACAACTGCCCTGCAGCCCTCGGCCTCAGCTCGCCCTGGACGGCGTTGAGCACCAGATCCCTCAGATCGTTCGCAAGACACTCTTGTTCGCGGCGCAGACGCGCGCAACACCCTGCCGATGAGCTCTACAGCCATAGCGTTTGGAGGTCTGCCCAGGACGTATGAGAACCATCCGCTGGATGACTTGGTCCAAGTTCGCCCATCGGGCCACCGACATTACCGTCCAGGCAGCTCCGGTCGAACAGAATCCCGGTGCAGGCGGGGCCTGCAATGGGCACAAGCACCACTGCTGGACGCAGCGATCCATCTTTCCCGTGCTGCCCCGCCACTATGGCGAGCCACTAGCGATATCTGTCGAGAAGCACTTTAAGTCTCTGTCTTGCCGGTGACTTCAGCCGCTCCGAGTTCGCGAGCTCGGTGGCACTCGCGATGATCTCTTCTTTGGATGCGACTTGCGACGCCTTGTAGAACTGCAGGAGTTGCTGAGCGCTGTCCGAAACCGCGGCAGGAACGGGCGTGGACAGACTCGTGGGAACCATCTCTTGCGGACCGGGCGGGATGCTCGTGAGCCTTGGCTGGAATGCAGACAACATAGCGAGCTGCACGCCGATCGTCTCGACATACTCGTCCTGGTACCACTTGCCCTGACTCTTCGCGAAAGCCACTTCGTAGCGCTGAAGCATCGGCGCCAGCGAGTTCAAGACTTCGCTCATGATGCGCTCATTGCCAGCGCCGTGAGAGAGCCCGTAAAACACCATTGCCGCATTGTCCGCATTCAGGACCGTGTCGACGCTCCTGCCGCCTTCGTCGCGCAGCCACAGTGGCTCGTCGGGGTAGGCGATCTGCCGTTTCTCCGCCGCACGCAGCGCAAGCAGATACTGATTCAACAGGCTGGAGCTTTGGACCGCTGGGTAAGGTAGCGCCGGGAGCGTCGCCCGCCCGCAGGCGGTCGTCAGCATGATGGCGCAGAGCACGAGCACGAACCGGGGTTGGGGGAGCAGCTTCATGCGGTTGAATGTAATCTTTGGTTACTCTTCCGCCATCCCATGTTCTGGCGATGAAGGGAGCGGTGCCCCCCATGCTCGCGGCATCCCGGGCGCACCGATGCGCGCATCGCTCCTTGGACCGCCGAGGCAGCCCGAGGCAATTCTGGGGGACACTGGGCGGATGCGCATCATCACCCGAGGAGCGAGGATTGGTCCATGCAACATCTGCGGAATCACGCAAGCGTTGACCGAAGATCACATTCCACCCAAAGGTGTGTCCCGGCTGAGCCAGGTCGTGATGCTCAACCTCACCGACCTGCTCGGCGTCGAGAGGCCCAAGAAGTCAGGACGCATTTCCCAGAACGGGGTGAAATTCCGCACCCTTTGCGCCAAGTGCAACAACGAACGCCTCGGAATCCACTACGACCCGACGCTCATTTCGTTTACCCGGGAGATTCGCTCGTATCTTGAATCGGCCTTGCATCTTCCCCCGACGATGTACGTCCCATCGAAGGTGAATCGGCTGGTCAGAAGTGTCGTGGGGCATCTCCTGGCGCACGGCGTCGGCGAACACAGAGTCGGCACCATGATGGATGAGTTGACGAACTACTTTCTCGACGAAAGTACGGCATTCCCGGCCGGCCTCAAGCTGTATTACTGGATCTACCCCTACAACGACCAAGTGCTCGTGAAGGGTGCAGGACTGAGCTTGCACTATTGGAATGCCTTCGCAGTATTCAGCCTGCTGAAGTTCTATCCCTTGAGCTTCTTCTTCGTTCTGGATGAGCCGCCCGAATGGTGCATTCCGTATGACCGCCTGGATCCATTGCTATCTTCTGCCATCGAGGACGAAGCCATGGTCCGCATCAGTTTTCACGGGCTCCCTGTGCAGCGGTGGCCCGAAGCCCCCGTAGACACGGGCACGGTGTTTCACTGCCCAGGGGCAATGGGTGCAGTCCCCAGGATGCCATGAGCCTTTTTCCACCCTGTGTCTGCAGCGAGGCTCGAGGACGTGACTGAGAGGTTGCTCCGCTTCTTACAATGCAGTCGTCGCGGCGCGGTGCCCTTGCATCGCAATGACAGCCGGCCCGAGGCTGCGCTCCAAGTCCGTCGCTCGGCATTTCCCGTCGAATTCCTCGTGCTCCGCGTACGGATTCAACGGATGCGGCTCGCGCCGGCAGGTCGGCGCGATGATGGCAAGCGCATCACACATGCGGTGATGCCGGTGTGCATGCCGCCAGCGATTGCGCGACAACCGATATCGCATGACGCGTCCGAGGTCGCGAGGGCGGGACGACATGGTCATACAGCCGCATGGTCCTGGATCTCCCGGAAGGCTGGATCTCAGGCCATCGAAGAGCCACGGTACCGCTGCAAGCGGCGCTGACCGGCCGATGTCAGTTGCCAGCCTGCCGCACCGCGATGGATCAGACCGCACTGCTCCAGCAGCACGAGCGCCGTGTACAGCTTGTCGGCCTGCCACGTCGCCTGAAACGGCCGCGTACGCGGTGGGCCGAGCTCCAGACCGTACTCTCCTTCGATGAAGTCGAACCGCAGCTTTCCGCCGTTTGCCATGGCGCGCTGCGAGGCCGCTTCGCCATATCGCGAGAACACCCAGTCCGTGACCAGCTCGCGAGTCCAGCTGGACAAGGGTTGATTCTGGAAGCGTGCGAACGACGCATGCAGCGCCACAAGGGAGGTCCGTTCGGACGGGACTGAACGCAGTGCAGCGGCATGCGCGAGCTGCGGCTGAAGGAAGTTTTCGGTCTCGACGGCACAGACCGCCAAGGCCGTGACCGCAAGCCGCAGCCAGTCGCCGGGACGTTCGTGCCACAGGGCGGCTTTGAGCTTTGCCAGTTCCCCAAGGTAGAAGAACAGGTCCGACGCGTCGTCTCCCGTGGTCGCGGCCGCGAGCGAAAGCGTCGCCCGACCGCCCTGCGAGCGCATCAAGCTTGCGTGCAGATCCCCGCACGTGACAAATCCGGCTTCGGCGAAGCTCTGCCCCACCACGAGGCCGACGGCATCGGCGCAGTCGGTCACGCGACGGCCCGAGCGATCATGCGCGCTGACCCAATCGATGACGAAGGCGAGCAGGGTTTCGAGCGCCATCCGCTGCAGCAGACGGACCTGCAAAACGGCCCAGAGGGCCTGGCATTTCTCCAGGCCAGGCCGCGTCACGGCTTGACCCGCGGGTGTCACACCACTTGTCATCGCGGCGCGCAGAGACTGCTCATCCAGAGCATGGCCACCTCCAGCGAGCTGCCCAAGGGTATGCAGCACCAGATGCAGACTTTCCCACCGCTGCAGGTCCCGCGGGTCCCGGATCTTCCCGGTTTTGCGTGGATCTTCGGGGAAGAACGATGCCAGGAAGGCCTGCTGCTCTTGGTGGCTAGGTTGTGTGAGCACCGACAGCGCCGGCTCGGCGCGACCGACCTGCTCCGCCTTGGCCTCTAGGCAGGTCACGTCCCGCAGCCACCGGTGGGCCTGGGGCCCGCCCATCTTTTGCTCGAAGGCATCGGCCAGCAACCGTCCCCGGTCCGTGCAGATCCACTGGTCGTCCAGAAACTTCAGGCCGTTGGTCATGCTGGGCAGGTACTGAGGCGCCGACATGAGGCGCGCGTTCATGTCCCACTGGTCCATGGTCAGCTTCTGGAGCTTGCCGTTCGCGGCGAAGGGCCGGGTCTTTCCTGCCAGCTCCGCCTCCAGACCGTTGGCCCAGAGCAGCGCCAGCTCCATCTTCTCCATGGCCAGCAGTTGGAGTTCCTCGGCCGCCGGCTTGCTCAGGCCCAGTGCGGACTCCAGGTGCCGCTGCACCTGCAGCGCCATCCAGCACAGCGCTGAATACACGCAGATGTAGCGCACCACGTTGTTGAAACCAGGGAACACTGTGTTGTAGAGCCTCTCGTTCGTGGAAGCGAGGTCCAGGGGATCACCCTGGCCGCGCATGAGTTCCAGTGGTTCGGCATAGCGGGTGCCGTTCCATTCGATCATGGCTTTGTCCTCTCGCTGGTCTGGCGGAACCGGTCGACGTCGTCGGGATAGAGCAGCACATGTTGCCGCTCCTTTCCGTGCAGCATCCAGCGCCGGTACGCGAGGTCTCTGCGCTCCGTGCGATTGAACTGTAGGTAGCAGATGGGACATCCGCCCGCGCGCACCTGGGCCGGCCTCAGCACCTCGAAGCCACGCGAACGATCGGACCACCGGTCCAGCGCCGAAAGCATGGGCGCCATGGACGCCGGCACGAGCGGGTCGGCAGGCAGTCCGATCGCACGCAGCAACAGCCCGTCGAGCGGCTCGGCTTGCGCCACGTCCGCCGTGCTCGCCATCGCTGCTGCACGGAAACGGCGGTCCATCCGCAGCATGAGTTCCTCGCGCATGCCCCGTGCCACGAGTTCCTGCACCTCGTCATGCGCAAGCGGCCGGGCCGCCAGGCGACAGACGGCATCGCGCAGCTGCGACAGATGGCGCTCCAGGGGATCGGCACGCGGCGGAATGGCGGCAGCGGCGGCGGCGACAGCGCATGCCACCGGCAGCAAGTCCTCTCGAATCTCAGTCGCAAAGTCGTAGCGGCTGACGCAGTCCAGCCAGAGCAGCAGGACGCGATGCCCGTCGAATGCGCTTGGCTCTCCAGCGGCATGCATCAGAAACTGCTGCTGGGCACGCTCCATGTCCAGCGAGCAAACTGCCAGGACAAGCAAATCCGCCGAGCCGATTCCTTCGCGCCCTTCTTCGAACGCCTCCCGCACAGCCTGGCAGGCCTTGAGCAGCTGCGCCCGCTCCGCCTCAGCCTGCGGTGTGCGCGCCGGCTGCGGCCTTGGAGGCGATGGCATCTGGCCCTGGCGTCGCTCGCCGTCTTCATCGGCCGGGTTTGCATCGTCCAGTGCAATGCCGTTGGCCTCCGCGTCGCCGCTTTCGTTCTCGCTCCCGCTGACGGGATGAGGAAACAGAAGGTCGAGCACCCGGGCGAGGAATGCGCCCGTGCGTCGGCCCAGCGTTGCGCCGGGTGCTGTTCGCAGCCGGCCTGACCGCAGCCAGTCCTCGTAGTTGAACGCTTCATCGAGTGCTTCACCCTGCACCTGTGCAGCTTCCGGCTGCCTGGCGCCGGTGCGCACCGGCCCGTGGATGGGCTGGCCCCCCAGCGCACGCAGGATCAGCTCGGTGGCGAAGCGATAGTCGGAAGCCGCTGGCTCGCCACCCGGAGCGCGCCCGCCGAGCCGGACGCCGTTGCGAACGGCCCGCAGCGCGCGCTGGTCGTTCACCCAGGCACGCGCCTCGATGCCCGACGATCCGCGTACATGCAGCGTCAGGCCCTCGTGAGCCGCTCCGACAGGCGCCGAGAGATCCATCCTCAGCAGGCCCTTGGCATCCAGCGTCGCACAGCCGCGCTCGACTTCGCCGGAGGCTCTCGCCAGCACCCAATCGACCTGCGCCTGTGTCGCGCCTTGGCCCAGAACGAGCGCCTCCAGCCGGCTGCTGCCCAGCAGCACGGCCTCCATCGTCCAGACGCGGCGCGGCTCGAAGACCTGCACCTGCGGCACGAACTGGTCAGGCTCGCAGGGCTGCCACTCGAAGGGAGAAACGGTTGTCCAGCGCGCGAGGCTGACTTCGACGTTCTGCGTGGATTGAAGGCTCTGGCGGGTCGCGTTGACGGAACCGCTGACCACCAGCGCACCGTCGTCCGTCTCGAATTCGAACACCTTGGCATGAAGCGGTGAACCCTTTCGGTGATCGCGCGGCACCACATAGGAGGCGGCATCGCCATAGGCTTGCGCGTTGCAGGCGACCGTGCCCAGGTGGGCAATGTGCAGCTCGGGAGCGTCTACCGCCTGACGGAGCGCGCGCACCGCTGCGCCATCCTTGGAGTGGAACGGCGCCAGGACGGTGAGCACGCGGGCTCGTTGCCCATCACGGCGCAGCAGTTCTTCCATTTGCACAGCGGCAGTACGCTCCAGTGTATGGATCAAGGTCGCACCTCGTCGCAACCGGTCACTCGGGGGCTCTTCGCCACGCACCGAATCCGCTGCCGAGACCAGCATGTCGGCCGCACGCGGGGACGTCGAGCCGCAGCGCTCGGCAAGCGCTCGCAGGAAAGACCGGAGTTGCCCAGCAACGACGGGCTCCGCGGCAAGATCCGTGATGTCGAGGCATTCCAGCTGATGCGCCAGACCAGAGGCGGTGAGATTGCCGCTGCCGACGCACAGCACCTGGCGGTCATCGTTCTCCAGCAGTGCGATCTTGGGATGAAAGATTCCGCCGCCGGGAGCGCGCACGGGCGCCACGGCATAGCGCGAGCCGATGTGCTGCGCATACGAGCCAATAGCCGATGCCGCCAGCGGTCCGTCGTCGACCAGCACATGGATTTGACATCCGTCGGGCCGGAACGCAGCTTGCAGGATGGTGGCTTCGAAGAAGGCCGGATTGAACGTGTAGGTCGTGAAAAGCGCCCTGCGCGGCTTCAGTTCGCGCAAGACACCGACCAGGTTGTGCTGCATCTTTTTCCTTTACTCCCGCGGACCGTAGCTGCCCTCGTCACCCAGATGGTGCCGCCGCCAAAGCCCTGCCGCACTCACAGGCCGAGGACCGCAGGCGCGCCCCTCCTCCGGCACTTCCGACCTGGCCCGCCGGAAGCAACCCTCAAGCTGCACAGTACTCATGGAACGGCCTTGGTGAGCGGCCACCTGGCCTTCAGTTCCTCGATGGTTCCGTTGTAGACATTGACGTCCATGTCCGACTTGGTTCCCTTGACCGGGAACTGCGGCAGGATCTCACTGGAAAACTGCCACAGCGCATAGGTGGGCCAGACCCCCTTGGGAAAATCGGTGACGCTCGCCTTGAAGCGCGCATACCAGAGCGGAGTCTGCGCAAACTCGGTGCTCTTGAACTTGCTCGAGATGAGCTTGGCACTCGCATGATTCGTGTAGAGAACCGGATAGCGCCCGGTTAACTGCTTGACGCGACGAATGAACCTCAGTGCCTCGTCCGCATTCATCAACGTGTGAGACGTTGCATCCTCGAGGTCCAGCGCAATCAGTTCGTCGGGCCCCGGCTTGACGGTGTTGATGTAGTGCTCGGCCTGCCGCTCGGGGTCACCCGCCAGCCCCCAGTGGTAGGAGCCCCAGAGGTACCCTCTTTGCTTGGCCTCTGCCTTGCGGGCGAAGTACTTGCCATCGATGCGGGAGGTCCCGATGGTCGACTTGTGAATGATGGCGACGACGCGCTTTTCCGTCTGCAGCTTGTCCCACACGATGGGATTGTCCGCATAGGGATCGATGACCAGCGCGGTGCTCTCCTCCCGCCACGGCCGATCGAATTCGCCGGCGTGGGCCGCATCCGTAAGACCAGCCACAGCGGCGCCCACGCACAGTGCCAGCAAGAAAGCGCCTGTCAGGCGATGTGGTTTCATGATGTCCGTCCTTCCTGCATGTCGATACCCAGAGCCGATACACCAGCCGTGACGGGGGCCGCGGGTCAGTCCAGATAAGTTCCCCGAAAGCCCTTCTTCTCGTCCGGCACCTTCTTGCTCTTGCATTTCCTGTCTCCCACGGGAATATCGCCGTCGTCGCTGAGCACGTACCAGCGGCCATTGCCGTTGACCCTGAACAGCGCCTCGGGATGAAGGTCGGCAAACTTGCGCTGCGGCACCAGCACCGGTTGCGCCCCGGGGCCGCTCCATCTGAAGAGTTCGAAGCTCAGAGCGTTGGGGTCCTTGCTGCGGTCTCCGTGCGGCCCGCCCACGATCAGATACTCGGTGCCGCTCCACTCCAGGCTGCGGATGCCGCGCTTGCCGAGATCCAGCCGGATCACGTCGCCGAACACGGGATCCGCCCCGTTGTCCAGCACTGCTGCAGGGTTGCGCAAAGGCAGGACAAGCGCCTGCCCGTGGGGTCGGGGGTTGCGCAAGCCGATCATCAACCCTCCGCCCGGTGCCGCCGCCAGACCCTCGATGCTCAACCCCTCCTCCGATTCAGGGTCGAGCCTGGACGCACGCTCAAGCAGCGGCGCGATCCTGGGATCTGCCAGCGCTTTGTCCAGCAGGTGGGCGTAGGGTGGCGTCCCGAGCGGCCGAGCGGTCGGCACCGAGACGTGCTCGACCGCGGCTGTCGCGAAGAACCTGCGCCGTGCAGGCTGCGGCTGCCCCTTTGCGTTGCTGCCGTGAGAGGCGATCCAGTAGATCCGATCGCCTATCCGGGCAGCACCCTCGATATCGATCTCCTCGGCCTCCCCAGAACTCGTGATGGCACCGAGATAGGCCCCAAGGTCCACCTGGCTCACAGCGGCAGGCTCGCCGACACGGTACACATTCAAGACGTGCTTTTCGTCGTCGCCCACGACGAAATGATCGGAGCCGAGGCCGACGGCCGCCGACGCGTCGCACATGCCGACGTAGCGCGTGGTCTCCGCCTGAGCGGTCGCGGCAGCGAATGCCAGCAGCACCGCTCCAAGAAGCCGTGAAGCTGGCATGGCATATGTCCTTGTTCCTGGCACGTTCTCCTCCGATCAACGCACCCGGATGCTAGAGGAGCCCGGGCACGTTCACATCCCTTGAATATAGGAGCGCGCCTCGGTCACTTGCCGCCTTCAGATGAACAGACATCCAGGTACTGCAGCGGACACTGGCACGGGCAGTGTGTTCAGTGACGTCTCTGCGACATGGCGCTACTCGCGCAGCATGACCATCACCGACAGATACGGAAGCCTCCAGCATGGATGGCCTCGATGCGGCAGTACCGTCACAGCAGGACAGCAGCGAGCCTCCTGTCCTGCTGTGACCGCCTTCGGGCCGCGGCGGTAGCTGACCATTTCTGACAGAAAGTACAGAAACGCGAGCCGTGCCTGCTGGAAGGTCACATACAGTTTGACCTCCGGCATCAGCTTCACCAGGTAGAGCTCCACGAACAGGTTGAGCCAGTTGCGAGACGCCAGTCCATGTGCCGGTAGCGCATCATGGCGACCGGACAGAAAATCCCGATCCGCCACGGATCGTGGTCTGCTGCGCTTGCCTCAACCAGCGGAATCGCGACAGCGCGAAGCAGTCCCTGAAAACAGCGCCCCGGGTACACAAGGATGCACCCGAGGCACGCCCATCACTGCCAGTTGGCAACAATCACGGCGTTCAGGCTGCTTTGGTAGTTCGGCGGCAGCGTAGTCTGCCCCGCCGCCGGCGGAGAGAAGCTCGCCATCGCCTGCACGAGGTTCTGCACGTTGCTGTCGCTCAGCACGCGGCCGTCGCTGGTCCGGAACTGCTCTACGTGGTATTGGCTGCCCAGGTACCAGTTGTTCAAGGTGAACTGATCGGAAGACCCGATCACGCTCACCTCGAGGTTGTTGCCGACCTGGCGGAACCACAGCTGGTCCGTCGCGATGTCGGCGCCGAACAGGGCCACATCGGCATTTCCCGCCGTGGCATCGTTCTCGACGATCGTGTCGCTTCCCTGGCCTCTCTCCATGCGGTAGGTGTCGTTGCCGGCCCCGCCTGTCAGGGTGTCATTGCCTGCACCACCCTCCAGCACGTTGGCAGCTGCGTTGCCTGCGAGGGTGTCATTGAAGGCACTGCCCTCCAGGTTCTCGATGTTCTGCAGCGTATCGCTACCCGAGCCGCCGGTGGCCTGCGCCGTGGTGACGGCCAGACTGACTGTGACAGCGGAGGCCGCGTAGAGATACGAAGCCGTATCCGTTCCCCCCAACCCGTTCAGCGTGTTGTTCCCGGCACCGGCATACAAGATATTGTCGAGCGTGTTGCCGGTGCCGTTGACGGCACCCGTAGCGCTCAAGCGCAGGTTCTCGACATTGGCGGCCAGCGTGTGCGTGATGGTCGAGATCACCGTGTCGGTGCCCTCGCCCGCCAGTTCGGTCACCACATCGGAGGCGTTGTCGACATAGTAGGTATCGTCTCCGGTCCCTCCCTTCATCGTGTCCGCGCCGGCCAAGCCATCGAGCACGTCATTGCCGGCGTTGCCGGTCAGCGTGTTCGCGGCGCTGTTGCCGGTCAGCAGGTTGTCCAGTGCATTCCCGGTGCCGTTGATTGCCGTCGTACCCGTGAGCGTCAGCCTCTCGACATTGGCACCCAACGTCCACGTCACGCTCGACTCCACGGTATCCGTGCCCTCGCCGGCGTTCTCGTTCACGACGTCTGAAGTCGAGTCCGCCACGTAGGTGTCGTCTCCCGTGCCGCCGCTCATCGTGTCGTTGCCAGTACCACCGTTCAGTCTGTCGTTACCTGCGTTGCCGATCAGCGTGTCGTTTCCACCGCTGCCATTGAGGGTGTCGTTGCCCGAGCGGCCAGTCAGCGTTTCGGCCGACGTGGTGCCATTGAGCGTGAGGTTCTGCACCGTCACGGCAATGTTGAACACGTCCTGAACGGCGAGCCCGCCCTGGTCCGTTGCCGTCACCCGCACGCTCAAAGGCTGCAGCGAGCCGATGGGCACCGTGCCGGTGAATCTGCGCGTGCTGGCATTGAAGCTGAGCCACGAAGGCAGCGCCGAACCATCTGCGAGCGTGGCCACATAGCTCAGGCTGTCGCCCGCGTCCGGGTCCGTGAAGGAGCCAGACGGTATGGTGTAGTTGATCGCGGTGCCCTCGGCCACGCTCTGGTCGGCCAATGGCGTGACGATGACCGGGCTCTGGTTGGGCGGCGTGACGCTCAGGTTGACATAGAAACCCGTGCCGGAGCCGTAGTTGTCGGTGCCCCAGAGCACGAACTGCAGGCTGCCGAGGTTGGCCGATGTCGGCGTCCCGGAGAACGTGCGCGTCTGTGCATCGAAGGACAGCCAGGACGGCAGCGGATCGCCGTTGGGCATGGTCGCGCTGTAGATCACCGAGTCCCACGCGTCCGGGTCGGTGATGGTGTTGAGCGGCACCACATAGGTGAACAGGGTGCCCTGGCTTGCCCGCAAGGTCGGCAGGTTGCTGTTGACGGTCGGCGCGTGATTGTTGTTGGCCCGGTCCACCACCGTCTGGATCATGGCCTGGTCCCACACCGTGCCGTTGGCGAACTCGACACGGTCGATCTTGTGGTCCATCGTGACGCCGCCGCTCTGGGTGTTCGCGCCGTAGTAGTCGAGGAACGCGATCTGATCGGAGGTTCCCTTGATCTTGAAGAAGATATGGCTTCCCGATTGGAAGGCCAACACATCGTTCTCGCCAATGCCCGCACCGAAGCGCAGCGTGTCGAGCGCATCGATTGCGTCGGTGTTGTCGATGGTGTCCTGGCCATCGCCTGCGTTGAACACGTAGACGTCGTCGCCGGCCCCGCCCGAGAGGAAGTCATTGCCCTGGCCGCCCGTGAGCAGGTTGTTGCCGTCGTTGCCCCAAAGGCCGTTGGCCAGGTTGTTGCCCGTGGCATAGAGGTCGTCCGTTCCATCCAGCGCCAACCGCTCGACATTGGCGCCCAAGGTCCAGCTGATGGAGGAGCGAACGAAGTCATCGCCTTCGCCCACGTTCTCGACAATGGTGTCGCCCGCGTCATCGATCTCGTAGTAGTCGTCCCCGGTGCCACCGATCAGCGTGTCCTGGCCTTCGGAGCCGAACAGCGCGTCGTCTCCGCCGCCGCCGATCAGCGTGTCGTTGCCGCCCAGCCCCAGCAGGTTGTTGTCGGCGTCGTTGCCGGTGATGACGTTGTCGAGTTCGTTGCCGTTGCCCCGGTAGACGGTGCCTGCGAGCGTCAGGTTTTCGACGTTGCCTTCAAGCACGTAGGTCGTGTCGAAATTGCGGATGATGGTGTCGGTGCCTTCATCCTGATGCTCCGTGACTCGGTTGTCGTACTCGTCGACGATGTAGGTGTCGTTGCCCGCACCGCCCGCCATGACGTCGTCCCCGAGGCCTCCGTCGAGCACGTTGTCACCAGCATTACCGATCAGGATGTTGTCGCCATCGTCCCCCGTGGCATTGATGTTCAGCGTGCCGGTCAGCGTCACGTTCTCGATGTTCGCGATCTCCGAGACCGAGAAGCTCCGCCCAATCTCCACCGTGTCGCGGCCTTCGCCCTCGAGCTCGACCACGACATCGCCGGCGCTGTCGATCACGTAGGTGTCGTCACCCGCGCCGCCCTCCAGATGGTCTTCGCCCCCGCCCCCATCCAGCCGGTTTTCGTACTCGTTGCCCACGATGACGTTGTCACCGGTATTCCCGGTGCCGTTGCGGCCATCCTGGCCGATCAGCGTGAGATTCTCCAGACCGGCCCCCAGCACGTAGCTGATCGTGCTCATGACCGTGTCGGTGCCTCCGCCGGCAGCCTCCACGATGACGTCCTGCGCGCTGTCGACCTTGTACACGTCGTCGCCATCTCCACCGTCCAGCGTGTCGACACCACTGCCGCCGTCAAGGACGTCGTTGCCCGCGCCGCCTACAAGGGTGTCATTGCCGCCTTCGCCACGGAGCGTGTTGTCGAGCGCGTTTCCGGTGATAACGTTGGCCAGTTCATTGCCGGCGCCATCCAGGGCATTGAGGCCCACCAGCGTCAGATTCTCGACATTGCTCCAGAGCGTATGGCTCACGGTGGCGAAGACCGAGTCGACGCCGCTTGCGAACGCTTCGTTGACCTGGTCCCCGGCGTCGTCCACGAGGTACTCATCGTCGCCGGTAAAACCAGCCATCAGATCAGCGCCTTCGCCGCCGTCCAGCAGGTCGTTGCCCGCGCCGCCATCGATGGTGTCGTTGCCCGCCATGCCGCGCAGCGTGCTGCCAAGGAGGTTGTTGCCCACGATGGCGTTGTCCGCGGCATTGCCGGTCGCGTGCGTGGCCAGGGAGCCCTGGACGATGCGCAGGTCTTCGATGTTCTCGGCCAGAACATAGTCGATGCTGGTGAAGATGGCATCGCGGCCCTCTCCTTGTGCCTCGCTGACGGTGTCGCCGGCATCGTCGACGTGGTACTCGTCATCGCCCGCGCCGCCGACCATGGCGTCGGCACCCAGGCCTCCGTCGAGGCGATCGGCACCCTCGCCTCCGTTCAACTGGTCGGCGCCAGCGCCTCCGAGCAGCACGTCATCTCCTGTGCCGCCCTCCAGCGCATCGTCGCCCGTGCCACCGCTCAGGCTGTCGTTGCCGTCGCCGCCATTCAGGATATCGATGCCATCTTCGCCCAGCAGTTCGTCGTTGCCAGCTGCGCCAAGGAGTGTGTCATCACCGCTTCCGCCGATCAGGCTGTCGTCGTCCGAGCCGCCATCCAGCAGATCGTCGCCGACACCGCCCTCCAAGCGGTCCTTTCCGGCATCGCCGTAGAGCTGGTCGTTGCCACCCGCGCCGAGAACGATGTCGTCGCCGTCACCGCCGCGGCCGATGTCATTGCCCTCGCCAAGATCGAGGGAATCATTGCCGCCCCGGCCGTCGACCACGTCGTCCCCGGCCAGGGCGTGGATGACCTCTCGGCCTGAAGTACCGCGCACCGTGTCTGCGAACTCGGTCGTCGGGATATCGACAGGCACGGCATCGATCAGTTGCGCGATGGACATCGTCACGCCATCGGAGAACCTGATTTCCTGGACAGGCGAAGTCCCGGCCAGATCGTCGTAGTCGACACCATCGAGATGAATCTCGGTGGTGCCCGTAGCATCGCCGATCACGAGCGAGCCGAGCGAGAGTCGGACAAGCCCGAAGTTGAACCCGCCTTCGAGCACCAGCACATTGTGCGAGTCGTCATCCACATCGGAGATGTGCTTCGCACCGCTGCCCAGGGCGACATAGTAGAAGTCCGCGCCCTCTCCGCCGTTCAGCGTGTCGTTGCCGGCCCCCGAACGGATGAAGTCGTTGCCACTTCCACCGAGCAGGACGTCGTCTCCCCCGCTCCCCCACAGATAGTCGTCGCCTGCATCGCCAGACAGATAGTTGTTGCCTGCTCCCGCAACCAAAGTGTCGTTGCCATCACCTCCATAGAGAGCATCGTTGCCTGTCAGCGTTGTTGTCGAGAACGTGCTCTGCTGGTCTTCCCCGGAGAGGAAGTCATCCCCGGCACCACCGATCAGCACGTCGTCGCCGCCGCCACCGAAGAGAGCATCGTTCCCGTCACCGCCATCGAGATAGTCGTTGCCGTGGAACTGCGCAGCGAGCTCCGACACTTGCCCGTCGCCCATCAGCAGGTCGTTGCCGGTACCGCCACGCAGAGTGTCATTCTTCCCCAACCCGAACAAACGGTCGTCGCCTTCTCCGCCGTCCAGCGTGTCGTTCCCGTGGAACTCGCCGGCCAGTTGCGCCTCGACCAGATCGCCGACAAGCTCGTCGGCACCGTCGCCGCCAATGAGCGTGTCATCCTTTCCGCCGCCGAACAACAGGTCATCGTCGGCGCCGCCATCCAGGTAGTCATTGCCGTGCGCGGCCCCGGCCAGCTTCTGCGTGCTGTCGTGGTCGCCCCACATGCGGTCTTTTCCCGCCCCGCCATAGAGGACGTCGTCCTTGCCACCGCCGACCAGTTGGTCATCCCCCGCACCGCCGTCGAGGTAGTCGTCCCCGTGGAACTCAGACGCCAGGTCGGTCTCGTTGTATGAATCGCCCAGCAACGCGTCATCTCCGGCTCCGCCGAGCAGGGTGTCGTCCGAGCCTCCGCCGGTCAATTCGTCGTCCCCATCCTCGCCATCGAGATAGTCCACGCCATGGAACCTGCCTTCCAGCTGGCTGGCATCGTCGTCGCCCAACATGACGTCCGCGCCAGCTCCGCCGAGCAACGTGTCGTTCCCCCCACCACCTATCAGCTGGTCATTGCCGTCTTCGCCGTCCAGGTAGTCGTCCCCGTGGAACTCGCCGGCCAGCTTTTCTTCGGAGTCGTTGTCGCCCCACAGGTTGTCATTGCCGATGCCACCAAAGAGGGTGTCGTCCTTGCCGCCGCCGACGAGTTGGTCGTCTCCGGCCTCCCCGTCCAGATAGTCCTCCCCATGGAACTCGCCAGCGAGCTCGTCCTCGCTGCGGGTATCACCCCAAAGCAGGTCCGCCCCCAGCCCACCGTAGAGCACGTCGTTGGCACCACCGCCCGTGATGTCGTCATCCCCCGCGCCACCATCGAGAAAGTCGTTGCCGTGCTCGGCGTCCGCCACTGTCTGGTAGTAGCCAGAATCCTTGATCCCGTCGCCATTGAGCGCGTCGGCACCGTCCCCGCCCAGGACAACGTCATCACCGCCGTGTCCCCAGAGCGCATCGTCACCGTCGCCGCCCTGGATGTGATCGTTGCCGCGCCCTGCAATGACGATGTCGTCGCCGTCGCCCGCGTCCACAACGTCTCCGGCGGTGTCCATGAAGATGGAACCGCCGCCCTCGATCGTTCGACCACTGCCACCGCTGGAGTAGACGCCCCAGTTGCTGCCCTGGGTCCAGGCGGTCGAACCACCCGGTGGCGCCCACTCGTCATCTGGCTGACGAGCAAAAGCACTCAGTCCCGTGGCGCTCAGGATCACATCCTTGCCTGCCCCGCCCCGGATCGTGTCACTGCCCGCTCCGCCAGCGAGCAAATCATCGCCCACGCCACCGTCCAGCACGTCGTCACCGGCTCGGCCATCCAGCGCGTCGTTGCCGCCCAAGCCGTTCATCCGGTCCTTGCCGTCGCTGCCATAGATGACGTCGTTGAAGTCCTCCTCCGCGATCCCGCCAATCAGCGTTCCATCGGGCGCCCACTGCGTGGCCCCCCAGTTGTAGGTGTTGAAAGCAGGATCACCCGGGTGCACGTTGAAGTCTGCTTCGATGCCGCTGATCAAGGCCCGTTGGTCGCCGTTGTATGTCTTGGTGGCATCGCCGCCGTCACGCAACTCAATGCCCCAGACATTGGAGGTGACATCGCCATCGAGTCCGTGCAGGGTCGCGGTGAGATTGCCGCTGCCATCCTCGTCGACGTCGCCGACTTGGATCAGTGCAACAGAAACCGAGGTCTGCCCCTCCTTGAGCACGATGATCGCGTCGCCAATCGGGACCGTACTGTCGCCCAACACGACCTGGAACTGGCTCGCGAGCTCCGAGAGTGAAAGCGTCAGCGTCTCACCCGCGCGAGCAGGGCGCCCCAGGTAGAAGGAGACCGTCTTGCCCGCGCCTTCTTGAACGATGCTGCTGCCTGCCACCGTAGCCGGATCGAAGTCAGGATCCTCGAGCGGATTGGCACCTGCTCCCTCCATGGCGACGACGACTCCCTTGGCAAGCTTGATGCCCAGATAGCCATTTCCTAGAGCGTCCGCCAGTTTGAATTTTTCAATGACGAGGCTGTTCTTGGGATCCCCGTCCTTTGTAACGACCAGTTGTGGTTCTGTGTCATTCGGCGCCACTCTGATCTTCAGCCGATACGTGCCTGTACCCAGCTTCAGGACCCATCCCCCGCCACTCGCCTTGGCCAGGCCGCCGAATGGCTGACCGTTGATCTGGATGCTGCCGAGACCGTCGGAGTCAATGATCGTGTCTTTCCCCCAGTTCGCTCCAAAGACATAGGTATCAGCACCTGCGCCCCCCTCCAATCTGTCGTTTCCTTTGCCACCATCAAGCTTGTTCGCGGCATCGTTGCCGATCAGCATGTCATTGCCATTGCCGCCAACGGCGTTTTCAATAAGTACGCCCTGGTAGATTGCAACGTTATTGAAGTGCTCACCGATGGTGGGAATTGAACTGAGATAGGTTTTTCCTTCTGCAAAATTTGTCGCTCGCAGATCGATGACCGCAGAAAGGTCGCTGACCTGGATGCTTCCATCGGCAGCCTTGTACTTGGCCGCCAAGGTATCGGTCCCGCCAGAATCCATGATGATCTTGGCGCCGTTGACAGCATCGATGATGTGCTCCGTGTCACCCAAGTTGATGTCACTGCGAAGCAACCCCAGCGCCTCCAACCCGACAGCGTCAAACAGCATTGGCGTGGTACTTTGCAAGCGACCGCCGCTGTTGTTGCTGTAACTCATCAGCGCCCATTGAAGCGAGTCGTACTTCTTTGCCAGTGCCCCATCGATGGTTCCATCCGATTGGCGGCCGCGAGCAGGATGAGACAACCCCAGGGCGTGCCCAAATTCATGCGCAAGATCATTGATATTGCGCGCATCCATGCCGTTGAGCGCGTTGAAGCCTTGCAGAAACACGTCATTCGGCCGCTGGGGACCTGAGTATCCGGAATCTGCTCGGCCTCCTCCCGGTACGAAGTTCATGGAGACAGGTGTGACCGAAGTCCCAGGGGCTCGTTCCCCGTAGATTCCAATTCGAATATCTGCCTCGCTGGGGTCGTCAACAAATGTGAAAGTTAGGTTGGTGACATCGCCCCAAAGCTTCACGACTTGCGCCTTGATGATCTCCTTCTCGGCCTCCGTAAATGCAACCTTCACTGGCTGTCCATTGGCATCTAGCGCAGACCGACTGACGCTGGCATTGATGCTTTTTGCATCTTCGTAGTTTTCTCGAATCTCTTTGTCCGAGATATTCCCCAACGGATAGTACTTGGCCTTCCATTCTTCGAATGTCCCAATTTCATAGAGCCCTTCGATCAGGCTATCGGTCAAGATGCAGATTTTTATATTTGCATTGGGGGAAATACCTTGTCGAGTAGGGCTTAGCCGAATGATTTCAGCTCGAATTTCATCGAAAGTTGGAACCACTTCTTCAGTCATGACAATCCTTCGGTTATTAGCGTGTCGACATGGGCAGAGGCGTCGTTTCCAAGCGCTCCGTCAAAATTCCATCAGAAGATTTTTTGAACCTATCGGACCAATACTTCGCTAGTCCTTCATTTTTTTGTGTGCCAACTCCTCTTGCATATAGCTTTGACAAGATACTTTTCGCGGCGACGGAGCAAGTTCTCGGAGCAGCCATCGAGCACCAATAGAAGGCCTGCTCGTCGCTTTTTTCCAGACCATCGAGACTGAGATGGTCTCGGTCGTGCGCGACGCACAACAGCTCTGCCGCCGCTGGATTGCCCCCCCGCGCGGCAATAGAGGCCCATTTAGGAATATCCGTGAGTTTTAGAAAAGGGTGATTTCCGTGTGCCGCATAGTCCCATCGTTGGCGGGTCATCTGCATCAAATGAGTTGCTGCTTGCGGGTCACCTGCCTGTGCCGCGTCAATTACGGGCTTTAGCAAGTTCTCGAGCAATATTCGATTTACCGGTTGATACGGGCCGTTTGGTTTCGAAGGATCAATCGGCTGTGTTTTCCAGCGATCATCTAATTCATAGGCATAGTATGCGGCTGCGCCTTTGGATCCGCCGGCAATTGCCTTCTTGAGCCAAGCCATCCGCTCTTCTTCATTGAGTGATGTCAGACCCATGAAATACTGTGCGTCAGCATCACCTCGCTCAGCCAAGGCTCTTTGCCTTGCATTTTTTTGCGGCAATTGTGGCTGCGCATACTTCTGCGCCTCCCACTCCATTTCACAGGGCGTTGCAATGGTTGCAGCAGTAGAAGAAGCGTGAGCTGAAATAAAAAAAAACGACGCCGCAAACAGGCTTGCCAATAAAATTAAGGAGGTTCGAAGACAGCGACCTCCAGACTTGGGAATCCTCGAATTCATTGAATCAATCTCCTCTTAAGTATTTGCAATCGGTTGCTTTCGCTCTCAATATCTCAGCACCAAGCACATGGTCCTCTGCAAGTCGCCCGCGACGAACGCGGCGTCATCTCTCTCTCAGGCTCTCGCTGGTGGCCTTCTGAACGGGGCTGAGCAGGAACTCGATGATTCGCCGCTTCCCCGTCTTGATCTCCGCCGTGAGGTTCATCCCCGGGCTGAGCTTGATCGGCATGCCATCCACATCGATGGTGGTGGAACTCAGGCTGAGCGTCACAGGGAAGATCGCCCCGCGCTTCTCGTCATTGACCGCATCGGCCGTCACCGTCTTCACGGTCGCGTTCACCGTCCCATAGCGGGTGTACGGAAACGTCTCCAGCTTGATCGCCGCTTCCTGCGCCGGACTCACGAAACCGATGTCCTTGTTCTCCAGCGTCACCTCGGCCGTCACCTGCGCCCCATCGGGCACGATCACCATCAGGGGCTGAGCCTCCGTGACCACGCCGCCTTCGGTGTGTGCGGCGAGCTGCTGTACGGTGCCCGCCACTGGGGCCTTCAACGTGGTGAGCCGCTCTCGCTGGCCTGCCTTCGCCAGGTCCTGCGTGCCTTGCTGGCGCTTGAGCTCAGCAGCTGTCTCTCTTGTCCTCAGGCTGTGCTTCGTCTCCGCGATATAGGCAGTTCTCGTGTTCTCGCTTTCCCTCAGCGTGGCGTTGGCTTCCGCCAGCTTCGCTCGCTGCGTCGCCAGGTCCCGCTCCATCTCGATGCGCTCCCGTGTGCGATCCTGGTTCGCATGGCTGGACATGAAGCCCTGGTCGGCCAGTTGGCGGAAGTCGGCTTCTCTTTGTCTTGCGATGGGGAGCGTCGTCTCCAGCTTGGTGACGACCTCGCGCGCAGTCACGATCTCCGCCTGACGCCGGTTGATCTCCGCGGCCGCCTTGGCCAGCTTGGCCGTGATGTCGCTCCATTCGTCATTGAGCTCCGCGCGGGCTGAAGTCAGGTCTTCATCGGACCAGCCCGCCGGAGTGGCCTTGCCCAGATCCGGCGCATGTGCTTCTGCGCCGTTCAACGCCTTCAGCAGTGCCCGAGTACGCATGACCTCGGACTGCGCTGCCTTCAACTGCTCGTTGACGTTCGTCCTGTCGGCCGTGGCCATGGTGGGGTCGAGCTCGACCAGAGACTGGCCTGCCTCCACGTGGTCCCCATCCCGCACCAGCACCCGCTTGACCACGCTCACCTCCAGCGGCTGGATGATCTTGGTGCGCTCGCTCACGATGATCTTGCCCGGCGCCACCGCCACGATGTCGACCTGCCCGAAGATGGCCCAGATCAATGCAATGAGGAACAGCACGATCAGCGCATAGGCCAGCCGCCTGGGCGCGGGATGCACGGGGGTGTCTTGCAGGCTCAGGGCCGCCGGCAGGAAGGCTGCTTCATCAGTCAGCCGCTTCGGGCCAGCCAGCTCGTGGCGGTGCTTCCAAGCCGCCTTGAAGACCGCACGGTAGCGCCCCAGCAGCTCAAACACCGGATGCCGAACGCTGGGCGCATTGGCCGCAGGAGCCGTTGTAGACACTTCGGGCGTCATGCTGGAGCTCCCATGCCCTTCGAGCCTTCCGCTTCCGTCGGCTGCTCACCGCCCTGCATGCCCCACAGGTGCGCATAGATGCCCTTGGGCCTGCTCAGCAGGCTCTCGTGCGTGCCACCTTCGACAATCCGGCCCTTGTCCATCACGATGATGCGGTTCGCATGTCGCACCGCACTCAGGCGGTGGGCGATGATGAAGACGGTTCGCCCCTTGCAGATGTGCGCCATGTTGCGCTGCACGATGGCCTCGCTCTCGTAGTCCAGCGCACTGGTCGCCTCGTCGAAGATCAGGATGCGCGGGTGGGTGAACAGGGCCCGGGCGATGGCGATGCGCTGGCGCTGCCCGCCCGAGAGGCTTGCACCCTGCTCGCCGACCATGGTGTCGTAGCCCTCGGGCAACTCGCTGATGAACTCATGGGCGCCTGCCAGCTGCGCCGCCTGGATCACCGCATCCAGCGGCGCTGCCGGATCGACGATGGCGATGTTCTCGCGCACGCTGCGGTTGAAGAGGGTGTTCTCCTGCAGCACCACGCCCACCTGTCTTCTGAGCTGCGCCGCATCGATCAGGCTGATGTCGATGCCGTCGACCAGCAAGCGTCCTTGCTCGGGGGTGTACAGGCGCTGGACGAGCTTGGTCAGCGTGCTCTTGCCCGAGCCCGAGCGCCCGACGATGCCGATGACTTCGCCGGGGCGCACATCGAGGCTGACGCCATTGAGCACAGGCGCTGCCTCGGGGCGGTAGCGGAAAGTGAGGTTGTCCAGCGTGACGCGGCCCTTGAGGGCCGGGAGCTGGGCGGCGGTGCTCGGCGGCACCTCGGTGCGGGTATTGAGGATGTCCCCGAGCCGGGCCATGGAGATGCCGGTCTGCTGGAAGTCGGTCCACAGCTGGGCCATGCGCATGATGGGTTGCGACACGCGCTGGGCGAACATGTTGAAGGCGACGAACTGACCGACGGTCAGGTCGTTGTTCATCACGAGGTGCGCGCCGTACCAGAGGGTGGCGGCGTTGACGAGCTTGCCGATGAGGTTGACGCCTTCGTGCGCCCAGCTCGCGAGGTTCTGGGTGCGGAAGCTGGCGGAGACGTAGGCCGCGAGCTGGTTGTCCCAGCGCCGGGCGAAGGCGGGTTCGAGCGCGGTGGCCTTGACGGTCTGCACTGCGCTGACGGTCTCCACCAGCATCGCCTGGTTCTCCGCGCCGCGCGCGAACTTCTCGTCCAGGCGCCGGCGCAGGATGGGCACCACCGCCAGGCTCAG